>JAGAYI010000004.1 GCA_017940545.1 Prevotella sp. | reverse complement strand
ACCTAGCGGCAAATTATCTTACCCTCCACGGCCACAATCTTTAGCAAAACTACAAAATTGTTGCCGCATGAACTAAAAATTATACGATGTTTAACATCGGACATTTAGAACATTATCTATAATCCGATGCAAAGGTAAGAGCGGCAAAGCCGAGCGGTCTAGGTCACGGTTCAGATTAAGAGCCTCCCTGCTTCTGCCCTTGGCACAGTTCTTTGCTTGGCAAAGCGAACAAGTTCGAGTGGCCCTTCGCGTCCAACAACGACAGTGGGATGCTCCGCTTGCAACTGAACTGGCTTTGAGTTCCGTTGATGGTGATTCTGCCCATAATAAACTCAACTTTTTAATATACGGCTTATTTCCCTTTGCTCATATTATAACTTTCAGTAGCATTTTTAATATCATATCAGATGTATCTAATTGGCTACCAAGGTATTCTCGCTCTCAGATTGAGTACGTGAGCCTCCTAACCTAAATACTATAACACGGATTGCTCCGGATTTTTTCCGGCAAAAATTTTCTGCCAAACATGGACTTACTATCCTGTTACTGCCATATTTATAGATATAACAATTTCTGTAATGAATAGTGACACTAAGCGGAGAATATCAATGAGGCTCCTACACCGGAACAAAACAGCCACCCACAAATGGCACATTAGCAGGTCTATGCAAAACCACCCGGTTAGCGACGAGACAAAGGAGAAGATTTCAAAGTCTCTAAAAGAGTATTATGCAAAAAAACGGGCAGCCTCAGCCAATTAACCAATAGACTGAAAATGCAGGGCAGGAAAAGAAAATCCCCCGTTCAAGGGGGAAGTAGTATCAATTCTTTTGCTTTCAACTTGACTTTTATATCAAACACTCCAACAAACCATAAGCCTTGCGCCCTTGCTTAACTCTTATCAATCGGGACAAGCAAGTGACAAACAGCATCAACAATGTATTTTCATCTGTCAGCCTGCAATATAGTTCTTCATCATTCATCGGCAATGTACCAAGTGTTTTTCTAATCTCCTTGTAACTTGACATTCGTACTTCAAGCCGGTAAATCTTCTTAAACTCCGTAGCATCTGCTATGTACTTTTTCATTGTCGCTACAATTTCGTTGCTTTTGTTATATCCTGTAAGGCTGAGGCTGTTTTCGCTGTTAGAAAGGCTGAAAGAGCGGTTTTTGCTAATGTTTTTTCGTGTTCCTGTACTAATGTGTATCATTTCACTTACATTCTCTGTTATACCCTCAATGGTACGATGGCCCAGGAGTACAAAAGCATAATCAGGATTTCGCCATAGCCGATAAAAACAGCGTACCAAGTTCCAATTAGCATCTAAGGCAATATCAAGTTTCGACACCCTTAGAAACGATAGATGCAACACGCTTTCAACGTACATCAGCAGGTGCAGCCCACCGTCATATAACCTTTCATTCAAGACAGACAGATATACATATTGGCGATGTGGGTTAGGACTTCCAAACTGCAAAAGTCCATAAGCCTTCCATCCGGTTTCGCTAATGGTGTACACCTCAAATTCATTCTTATAGTTCCGGCTATCTACCCTAACAAGTTTTACGTTATCTTGATATTCTTCTCCGAAACAACCTTCTGCCAATTCTGACAGCGACTCAAGTATGTCCTCCGATGCTGTGTAACTGACCTCTAAGCGGTCAATCCTAAATCTGTATTTTATATTTGTCATTATATTAATACAGGGCTAATATACCCTTTTACATTATAAATAGCAGAGGTTAGTAGGTTATTCAAGCCATTTATGAATTTTCTATCACATATGTTTAAGGGGATGGGGTATAAATAATGTTAAAAATACGCTTCACAAATATTAAATGAACGTTTAGGTTTTGTGAAATCAAATTTTATTCGTACCTTTGCATCAGAAAAATCAATTAGTTTAAAGTTATGACAAAGTACATCGCATATTATCGCACATCTACCAAGCGTCAGAATCTCGGACTTGAGGCACAGGCTGAGGCCGTTCACAATTTTATCAAGGCTGAGGCTGATGCTGAACTGATAGCCGAATATCAAGAGCAGGAATCCGGTAAGAACGATGCACGACCGGAACTTGAGAAGGCACTCTATGCCTGTAAGCACGAAAATGCGGTATTGCTTCTTGCGAAACTTGACCGCCTCAGTCGTAAGGTATCATTTATTTTCGCCTTGCGTGAAAACAGCATCAAGTTTCGTGCGCTCGATATGCCAATGGTTAATGATGTGCTAACACTTGCCATATATTCGGGTCTCGCAGAGCAGGAACGCCTCCTAATTTCCAAACGCACAAAAGCCGCCCTTGCTGCCAAGAAAGCCCAAGGGTATAGCCTCGGCAATCCACATACTTTCACAACGGCAGAAATTGAAAAGGCTACGTCCACTATTAAACGGAAGGCCCAGACAAACACAAACAACATTCAGAGCCTTGCAATCATCCGGCAATTGCAGAAGGAGGGATGGTCTAATTATTCGCAGATTGCACGTTATTTGAACGAACACGGCTATAAGACTTCAAGGGGTGGAAGTCATTCAGCAGAGAGCGTGAAAAGGCTTATATCAAGGGATAACTAAGAAGGGTTGCAATCGCAACCCCTCTCAACGTTATAGTTCATCACTCCAATTATAATCTCCATACTTTAGTTGTCCTACGGGATTTCCAAATTGGAATAAGACAACTATCATACATTTTTTAGCAAATGCCATTGAAAAGCCCCGGTGTTCTATCTTTTCATCTTCACCACCAAAAGAGACGGCAACAAAATTGTTTCCATCTGTATCACGGTGCATTTTGACATCATAAGACGAATAGGAATGTTGGTCAGTCCATTGCCCGCGATTAGCCAATCCGCTGTACATTGTTAAGCCACCATTTGCGAAATGAAATTTACGCATCATTCCCCGGTCGTTCAAATGCCAATATGTTCCATCAAGTTTCTGCTTTAATTCGTCCATAGAAGATGCCCCCGTCCAAGTGTTAGTAGAGGTTGTAACTTCGCGCTCGGTTGTTTCCGTTTTTCTTTCTTCTTTCTTTTCAGTTACTTTCGGTGTATTTGCTACGTCAGTACCCGGAATAAGATAGAAATGAATCTCGCTACCTTGTTCTATTTTCTTGACGGGAATTCCGTTTTCCGTTCGGTCTCTAATAGCATCCCCATATTCGGCATAAACATAGTTACCTTGAATATAGAAACGATGTGTGTTTGTACCAAACAAATCTATGTCTGTAGAGGTGCGGACGGTAATGGTTCCAGTACGTCCACCCGATAACTCAAAACCGCAGATTCTTTGTTTGTTTTCGTCTAAAATAGAGCCGGTATCGTCATTATACAATACAATTTCCATTTTAGCACCCTCAACAGAATTTTCATCTGCTCCTGATTTATTGCCGTTTGCACAACTTTGAATTACGACTACCAAACAGAAAGTCAGTATCGCATATAGGGTTATTCTAACTTGTCTCATTGTTTGTTATCTTTTTTTGAATTTAATAACTTCATAACTGCCAAACATTTCTTCAGAGCGAATAACCAATGTCGATTTAGACAATTCTGTTACCGTGTATAGAGGATAGCCAATAATGCTTAGTTCCTTAGAGTTTCCGTTATAGGTATAACTAACACTCTTTCCATTTGCTAAGTCCGTTTTGTCGTGTACGGTTAATTTATCAGCAGTAAAAACCCAATAAGCATCACTTACATTCTCAACTTCGGGACTTTCCCCGGAGTAATAGGAGGTAATAGTAAGCATATCCCACGTACCGACTAATTCTGAACTTGAAACGATGTTATCTTCATCGTCATCACTACCACAGGCTGTGAAGGTTATGGCCGTAACCATCATAGCCAACAATATAAAAGTTACTTTAAATAATTTCATTTTTTCCCGATTTTTAATTATTGCAATAATAGAGTGGCCCAGGTGCTGAGGTTAGACAGAAAAGAAAAACGTGGACCAGTCGCTACGTCTAAACTTCTGAGGTATCGGGAAATAAACCTTGCAGTCTTATACGAGTTAAAAGCCCACGTCGTGACGTGAGCATTAACATCTACTCTTGACTGCTTCTTTAAATTTTCCCGATTTTCAGAAGTAAGAATATTTGCTAACGCATCTTTTCTATTTGTCTTTATTTGTTTTTTATATCATAGGCAGACATTTTAAATTTGACGATGCAAAGGTACTAAAAAATATCTCAAACTTATTCAGAATTGAGAAAATGTTTTTTGTTGAGGCTCATTTTTTCGCTATTCCTTGCGAATATTTGTACTTTTTCAGTCTCTTTGTATAGGAATGGCTTATATCTACTATTCGCCCCTTCAAAGGCTGATGCCATTCTAAGTGTACAACCCCTCCACGTACCCAATAGATGTAATACTCACTATCTTCGTGTGGATTTTTCAAAAGTGGAATTCTAACTATCTGTATCTTCAATGACTTGTTTTTGTCATAGAGAGGTGTAACCTGTACCTCCTCAATAACAGATTGGATTATCTTCTTTCTTTCTTCGTCATCCGTTACGTCTTTTACTGATATATCATTGTAGTTTGTCTCTTGAATATTATTCAGCATCATAGTATATTGTTCATTGATAGAGTTTAATTGGGCCAGTTGTTTTTCCCATTTCTTTGCATCAGTCTCAACTTCTTTCATCTGTTCGTCATATACATCTTCACTCACCTTGCCCTGCATCAGTAACCTAAATGCGAGTGACTGCCGGCTCTTAATTTCTGACAACAGGCCATTTATCGTTTCTATTTTTATGCTGTTCTTTTCTATTTCAGACTGATATCCTTTTTTATTGGCTTCCCAATGATATGCTAAGTCTATCTTTTTTAGTTCGACAGCCTCATACCAAAGTATGCTGTCAATTACATTTACATTGACAACCAACCGACTTTCAAAATCTCGATATGCAATAATGTTTCGGGTACCAGTCATTATGTGACCTGTTGCCATATTCCTAACAATGCCTTTCCCGTAGTATACGGTTTTCTGTGTTGTTTTAGGTTTCATTCGGGAATCGTGGCACTTGATTATTGCGGCGTCCTGCAATTCTTCTGACACAATAGCCGGATATACGTTTTCGCCTTTTATTGGTTTCCTTCCGCTATATGCAGGATTGATGATTATTTTGTGTATTCTGCACTTTCCTGTACCCGGCTTCGCACTCTTAAAAATGCCCTCCTGTACAAGTTCGTTGAATATCACAATTAGTGATTTTTCCTTATTCACGTAATCTGTAAAAATCCTTCTGACAACATTTGCCGTTCCATTATCTTCATCAGGAATAATGGATTTGTCCTCAGCCTTGACATAGCCATACAAAGGAATCCCACCATACAATTTCCCGTTTCTTTTTAATGCGGATTTTGCTACTTCAAAACGTATATTTTTTAACTTCATTTCCATTTCTGCACCATAAGCCAAGAACATTAGAACAAGTGCGGTTAATTCATCCTCGACCATTTTCCCCGTCTTTGTATCTTTCCGCATTGTGGCCATTTTGTGCGGATTAAGAAAAACAAGATTTATGCCTTTATCAAGAAGGTAATCTTTTACACTAATAACAACAGACACACGCCTTGCAAGTCTGTCAACAGCGAAGACATAAACGCTTTCAATGGAAGGATTTTCATTTATGATTTCTTTCATTTCTGAAATGGTCTCTCTCTGCTCCTCTTTTAGTTTTATGGCACTTTCCTTGCCCTCAACAATGGCGATTTCACTATCCTTGTACCCGTCAGCCTTTGCAACACGGACAACCTCCTTTTTCTGTGCTTCAAAATCTTGCTGAAGGGTACTCACACGAATTAGACAGATACATTTCTTACACATACGGCATTATATTTGGTTCCAGATGCAAAGGTACAAATAAATTTTCATATCCGTATATTTTTTGGTAAGTTTCTTTATCACTGGCACGATGCCGTTCTTGACCTTACCCTTGTTCACGTAGAACAATACCGAAAAAGTGCTTCTACTCATCTTCTAATTCGTTTTAAAATTCGGGCTGCAAAAGTAATACCATTCTGGGGATAAATTGCCATGCAAATCACGGCAGATTTAGGAAAGAAAAACACGAAATGTGAAAACGGTTCGAACTGCCGGGAAATGCCTTGATTTGCGCAGGTCGTTAAGAAAGTTTAACTATCCGATATAAGGCTATCGGGGGTTCTTCGACGAGCGAAGCGGCAAAGCCGAGTCCGAATTGGAAACCTAATTCATTCCGCAATCTGCCTCGATTTGCTTAGTGGCACTTTGCGGACTTTCCCCAATTTTCCTCGAATTGCCTTTATTTATCGGGCGAACTGCGTTAATCTTCCAAAATCGCTTTCGTGTGTCAGCATTATTTTGTATTTTTGCACGGAAATAGAATACTGTCTATGATTAACAAAGAACTTCTCGACCCGCAGTCAATCGTCATTGTCGGCGGTTCCAACAATCAGCACAAGCCTGGAGGTGCCATTGTACGCAACCTGCTGCAAGGCGGATATAACGGCACACTACGCATCGTCAACCCCAAAGAGGACGTAGTTCAGGGCATCAAGGTGTTTCACGACATAAAGGAGCTGCCGCCTACCGAACTGGCAATCCTCGTCATACCTGCCAAGTTCTGCCCCGACACGGCAGAACTGCTGGCACGCGACAAGGGGGTACGGGCATTCATCATCATCTCGGCTGGCTTCGGCGAGGAGACAAAGGCTGGCGCTGCACTGGAGCAGCGCATCCTTGACACCTGCGAACAGTATGGTGCCGCCCTTATTGGTCCGAACTGCATCGGTCTGATGAACCGTCAACACCACTCGGTGTTCACACAGCCTATCCCGAAACTCGACGCGAAGGGCGTTGACTTCATCTCAGGCTCTGGTGCCACGGCGGTGTTCATCCTGGAGAGTGCCGTCATCAAGGGGCTGCAGTTCAACAGCGTCTGGAGCATCGGCAACGGCAAGCAGATAGGCATTGAGGACGTGCTGCAATACATGGACGACCACTTCGACCCCGAGAAGGACTCGCTGGTGAAGCTGCTGTACATCGAGAACATTTCCGACCCCGACAAACTGCTGTTCCATGCTTCCAACCTCATCAAGAAGGGTTGTCGCATCGCTGCCATCAAGGCAGGCGCGTCAGAGAGCGGCAGCCGTGCCGCCAGCAGCCATACAGGAGCCATTGCCTCGTCGGACGGGGCGGTAGAGGCGCTCTTCCGCAAGGCAGGCATCGTACGCTGCTTCTCCCGTGAGGAACTGACGACCGTGGGCTGTATCTTCACCTTGCCACCCCTGAAAGGGCGCAACTTCGCCATCGTCACCCATGCCGGCGGTCCTGGTGTCATGCTCACCGACGCCCTCAGCAAGGGCGGGCTGAACGTACCGAAGATAGAAGGTACGCTGGCGGACGAACTCAAGGAACAGCTCTTCCCCGGATCAGCCGTTGCCAACCCCATCGACATCCTGGCAACAGGTACGGCCGAGCAGTTGGGAACCGCCATCGACTACTGCGAACATAAGTTTGACAACATCGATGCCATTGCCGTCATCTATGGCACGCCGGGACTCACCACGCTGTACGAAGCCTACGACACGCTACACAAGAAAATATTGGAATGCAAGAAACCCATCTTCCCCATCCTACCCAGCCTGCACACCGCAGGTCCCGAGGTGGCGGAGTTCCTGGCCAAGGGGCATGTGAACTTCAGCGACGAGGTGACGCTGGCCACGGCCCTCAGCCAAATCATGCGGACACCCATGCCCGCTCCGCCCGAAGTGCAGCTCTACGGCATCGACATTCCCGAACTCCAAAAGATTATCATGAGCATCAAGGAGAACGGTTACGTACCGCCTCAGACCGTGCGGGCCATTCTCTCCTGTGCCGGCATTCCCATGGTTCCCGAGCTGGTGAGCGAACAGAAAGAAGAGCTTATCACCTTCGCCCAGAAGGTGGGATTCCCCGTGGTGGCAAAGGTGGTGGGACCTGTCCACAAGAGCGACGTGGGTGGTGTGACGCTTAACATCCGCACCCCCGAACACCTGGCGCTGGAATTTGACCGCATGATGAAAATCGACGACGCCAAGGGCGTCATGGTACAAAAGATGCTACGCGGCACCGAACTGTTTATCGGGGCAAAGTACGAGGAGCGTTTCGGCCATGTGGTGCTCTGCGGACTGGGCGGCATCTTCGTCGAGGTGCTGAAGGACGTGCAGTCAGGACTGGCACCGCTGAGCTATGGCGAGGCCTACTCCATGATTCACTCGCTGCGGGGCTACAAGATTCTGAAGGGCACCCGCGGACAGGCAGGCATCAACGAGAAAAAGTATGCCGAGATTATTGTGCGTCTCTCTACCCTGCTGCGCTTTGCCACTGAAATCAAGGAGATGGACATCAACCCGCTCTTGGCCGACGGTGACGACATTGTGGCAGTGGATGCCCGCATCCTGGTGGAGAGTAACCACCCCTTTGATGCCGTTTAACTCTTTATTCCCACGGTGGGAAATCATGCTGAAGTGCCGCTTTGAGGTTGCAAACACGGCACTTCCTGTTGATAAAAGCGGTACATCCAGTTGCTCAATATGCCGTTTACGTGAGGAAATATATACGTTTTCTGATGGAGAATGACTGACGTCGGCCTACCTAAAAGTAGGTATTTTGGCGGTACGTACAAACTGTTCTGCTATTTTTTCGCTTTTTTTTCGTACCTTTGCGCCTTCTTTTAAGGTAACATCATAAAATGTAATGAGATTTTTCTTTTTATTGCTGACCTCCCTGCTGTCAATAGCAGAAGTACAAGGTCAGGATGCCCACATCATGGGCCACGTTGTCAGTAAGGAAGGTGAGAATATTCCCTTTGTCAGTGTTCTGGTGAAAGGAACCCAATATAACGGCATGACCGATGCTACAGGTCATTACTTCTTGAAAGACCTGCCCGTGGGTGAGCATACGCTGGTATTCAGTTGCATAGGTTATTTGGGAACAGAACGTAACGTCAGCCTGCAGCACGACCAGATGCTGGAACTGAACGTCACACTCGAGGAGGAATCGTTCATTGTAGATAACGTGGTGGTGACCGCCAACAAATACCAGACCAAGCGCAAGGAGTCGGCGAGCATCGTCAACGTGGTGTCGCCTGTGCTCTTTGAGACGACCAACGCCCACTGCATGGCCGACGTGTTGAACTATCAGACAGGACTGCGTGTGGAGCAGACTTGCTCCAACTGCGGCGTGCCCCAGCTGCGCATCAACGGTTTGGAGGGTCAGTACTCGCAGATTCTCATGGACTCGCGTCCCATCTTCTCGTCGCTGGCTTCGGTCTATGGTCTGGAGCAGGTACCGGCGGGCATGGTCGATCGTGTGGAGATTGTGCGTGGCGGTGGCTCGGCTCTCTACGGTGCCAATGCCATTGGCGGCGTAGTAAACATCATTACCAAGGAACCGACACGCAACTTCGTCAACGTGCAGCATAACTCGTCGTACCTCGAGAAGAACGGCTACGACATCAATACGGCCTTCAACGCCTCGGTAGTGACCGAAAACCGCACCATGGGGCTTTTCGTTTTTGCCGTACAGCGTAACCGCAAGCAGTACGACCGCGACGACGATGGGTTCTCAGACATACCGCTGCTGAACAGCACGACGGCAGGATTCCGCAGTTTCTTCAAGACCTCTGACTACAGCCGACTGACCGCCGAGTACCACCACGTGGGCGAGTATCGCCGGGGAGGCTGTGACGTTGATCAGCCACCCCACGAGACCGACCTGGCCGAACAGCTGCGCCACAGCATTGATGCCGGCTCACTGCGGTGGGACTGGTACTCCGACAACCAGAAGCACTACCTTTCGCTCTACAGCAGTGTGCAGAACACCAGCCGCGAGAGCTATTTCGGCACTGGCAAGAACCCCAACGCCTACGGACGTACAAGCGATATTACCGTGGTGAGTGGCGGACAGTACCGATGCTCATACCCCTTCGTCAACACCCTGACGGGCGACCTGAGCGTCGGGGCGGAATATACCCATAACCGCCTGCACGACCGCATGCTGGGCTACGGACGCGACATGCGGCAGAACGTGAGCATCGTGGGCGGTTACGTACAGAACGAATGGAAGAACCGCTTGTGGAGCCTGCTCTTCGGTGCCAGGATAGAAAAGCACAACCTGTTGAGAAACGTGGTCTTCTCGCCACGTGCCAACATTCGCTACACACCCGTGGAGGACATCATCTTCCGACTCTCCTACTCCAGCGGTTACCGTGCGCCGCAGGCCTACGACGAAGACCTGCACGTAGGAGCCGTGGGCGGCGAGGTGTCACTCATTACACTGGCACCCGACCTGAAGCCAGAATACTCGCACAGCATCAGCGGCAGCGCCGATTTGTACCAACGATTCGGGGAGTGGGAAGCCAACTTGACACTCGAAGGTTTCTATACCCGGCTGAACGACGTGTTTGCCCTCAAGGAGAGCGGACACGACGCACAGGGCAACCTGCTGCTCACCCGCATCAATTCGGCCGGTGCCTACGTGGCTGGCGTGAACATGGAGGCCAAGGTGGGCTACCGCCGGCTACTCATGCTTCAAGGTGGCTATACGCTGCAGCGCAGCCGCTACACGGAGGACTTCATCTGGAGCGAGAACACCAACATTAAACCACAGCGACGCATGTTCCGCACACCAGACAGCTACGGTTACTTCCTACTGACCTACAACCCCGTACACCCGCTGACTTTCTCGCTCGACGGAAAGGCGACGGGCAGCATGCTCGTACAACACTACGCAGGCTACGTGCCCGAAGACTGCGAGACACTGACCGAGAACTTCTTCGAGCTGGGCTTCAAGGCAGCCTACGAGTTTCACCTTTACAAGCACTACACGCTGGAGCTGAACGCAGGTGTGAAGAACATTCTGGACGACTACCAGCCCGACCTGGACCGGGGCATGAACCGCGACGCGGCCTACATCTATGGCCCCGCACTGCCCCGCACCTACTACGTAGGTCTGAATCTAAAACTGTAAAGGGACGGCCGTAGTGTGAAAAAAGCATTAAATTTCGGTGCTTTCCTTTGTTTTATCCTTGCTTCGTCGTATCTTTGCATCAATAACGACTAAAAACTGAAGAATGGATGAAGAAGTTATTCGCACTATTAATGCTCATGCTGCCACTGACGGCGGCTGCACAAGACGTGAACCTTGACGAAGCAAGGGCCAAAATGGCCTTCGTGGAGAAGTTCTATGGCGAATGGGAAGAGCAGGAGGAGGGCATATCAGACTATGCCTTCATCAAGCGCCACACCACCAAGAATGCGCAGCAGCAGCTCAAGGACAATTTCGACTATGACTGCGACGGCGAGTGTTTTGCCGGCTGGATGTTCTACTACGAGGGCGGCGGCGACACGATGGGGCTGACCTCAACGACCTTCAGCATTGCCGACGAGAACCACATCAACGTCAACTTCAAGTACGAAGGCTACGAGTATGAGGTGCAACTGACGGTCGTCAAAAGTGGCGACACCTACAAGATTGACGGCCTCAAACAGCTGAAGTCCATCTATACCAACTGAGCGCCAACACCATGAAACGACTGCTCTGCTGCCTCTTGGCCGTTCTCTGTCTCACGGCGCTGCACGCCCAGCGCCGGCAGAAGTATGAGTTCCGCCGCAACCTGCCGGTCTATGCCGACTCGCTGCTGAAGGACCTCACCTACCCTTTGGCCTGGGGCAACAGCGACATCACCGACTTCCGCGAGTGGAAAACTGCTGCCAGAAGCAAGGTGCTGGAGTGTATGCTGACACCCCCAGCCCCACCTAAATCCACCCGATGGGGAGGCTTACCTACGGACTCCTGCATGGAGCACCGTTCCTCCTATACCGTCTATAAAATCTATCTGCCACTATCCCGATACTACACCGTACCGGCCTACCTGCTTGTGCCCGACGGAGAGGGGCCGTTTCCTGCCGTCAACCTGTTGCACGACCACGGGGGACACCTCTTCATCGGCAAGGAGAAAATGATACGTCCACTGGCTTGCGAGGAAGACACGGTGAGGGCTGACGCTGACGCATGGGTACGCAAGCTCTACGACGGACAGTTCGTGGGCGACTACCTGGCACAGCACGGCTACGTGGTGCTCTCTACCGACGCACCCCTGTGGGGAGAACGCGGACAAGAGGAGGGACCGCGACGCGAGAAGTACGACATGATAGCCGGCAACATGATGATGTACGGCATTGACCTCTCGGCCTACATGACCTACGACGACCTGAACGCCACCGACTGGTTGGCCTCGCTGCCCTGCGTCGATAAGGAGCGCATAGGCTGCATGGGCTTCTCCATGGGGGCCTACCGCGCCTGGATGCTGGCCGCCCTGAGCCCCCACATCAAGGCCACCGTGGCCATCTGCTGGATGACCACTACCGACGACCAGCTCTCCTTCCGCTACCAGCGCACGGAGAACGGCGGCTTTGCCAACTGTCTGCCCGGCCTGCGCCGCTGGCTGGACTACCCGCACATCGCCTCGCTGGCCTGTCCCAACGCCATGCTCTTTATCAACGGCAGCCAGGACAAGCTGTTCCATGTACCCGGTGTGGAAAAGGCTTTCCGCATCCTGCACGACGTGTGGCAGAGTCAGGGGGCCGACCAGCAACTGCAAACCGAGCTGTGGGACATGGGCCACGAGTGTCCCAAAAAGGCACAGCAACGCGCCCTCCTGTTCCTGAAGGAACATCTATAATATCTATAGACACTATAACAACTATCATAACTATAACAAAAAAAAATGGAAAACAAACGTTACGGTCACTTCGACGACCAACAGCGCGAGTACGTCATCACCGACCCGCGCACACCATGGCCCTGGATCAACTACCTGGGCAACGAGGATTTCTTCTCACTCATCTCTAACACCGCCGGCGGCTACTCCTTCTACAAGGACGCCAAGTTCCGCCGCATCACCCGCTACCGCTACAACAACGTGCCCATGGACAATGGCGGACGCTACTTCTACATCAAGGATGGCGAAACGGTGTGGTCGCCGGGCTGGAAACCCATGAAGACACCGCTCGACTTCTACGAGTGCCGTCACGGCATGGGCTACACCCGCATTACCGGCCGCAAGAACGGCGTAGAGGCCAGCGTACTCTTCTTCGTGCCCCTGAAGACCTGGGCCGAGGTGCAGAAGCTGACGCTCACCAACACTACGAACGAGGTGAAGACGCTCAAGCTCTTCTCCTTCGAGGAGTGGTGTCTGTGGAATGCTGCCACCGACATGGAGAATTTCCAGCGTAATTTCTCTACCGGCGAGGTAGAGATTGAGGGCTCTACCATCTACCACAAGACCGAGTACCGCGAGCGCCGCAACCACTATGCATTCTACCATGTCAACACCGAGATACAGGGCTTCGACACTGACCGCGAGACCTTCGTGGGCCTCTACAACGGCTTCAACGAACCAGATGCCGTCATGGAGGGTAAGCCCCGCAACAGCCATGCTCACGGCTGGAGTCCCATAGCATCGCACTACATTGAGGTAACTCTGCAGCCTGGCGAGTCGAAGGACTACATCTTCCTGCTTGGCTACGTGGAGAACCCGCAGGAGGAGAAGTTCGTGGCACCGAAGGTGATTAACAAGGAGCGTGCCTACGCCATCATCGACAAGCTCAACACGACGGCTAAGGTTGACGCTGCCTTTGCTCAGCTGAAGGACTACTGGGACCGTCTGCTTAATATCTATAATGTACGCACCGGCAATGAGAAACTCGACCGCATGGTGAACATCTGGAACCAGTACCAGTGCATGGTGACGTTCAACTTCTCACGTAGTGCCAGCTTCTTCGAAAGCGGCATCGGCCGTGGCATGGGCTTCCGCGACAGCAACCAGGACCTCGTAGGCTTCGTTCACCAGATACCGTCACGTGCCCGACAGCGCATCATCGACATCGCCTCCACACAGTTCCCCGACGGTGGCTGCTACCACCAGTACCAGCCCCTCACCAAGCGCGGCAACAACGACATCGGTGGTGGTTTCAACGACGATCCCTGCTGGCTCATCTTCGGCACCGTGGCTTACATCAAGGAGACGGGTGACTTCTCCATCCTCGACGAGATGGTGCCCTTCGACAATCAGCCGGGCTCGGAGGTGACACTCTTCGAGCACCTGAAGGTGTCCATGGATCATGTCACGTCCAACCTCGGTCCTCACCTGCTGCCGCTCATCGGCCGTGCCGACTGGAACGACTGCCTCAACCTCAACTGCTTCTCGTGGGACCCCAACGAGTCGTTCCAGACCACCGAGAACAAGAGCGAGGGAAGCAAGGCCGAGTCGCTGATGATTGCCGGACTCTTCGTCGTCACAGGCAAGGACTATGTTGCCCTCTGTAATAAAATTGAAGAATTGAAAAATGGAAAAATTGAAAACTTCAATTCTTCAACTCTTCAATCTTTCAATTTTTCGGCTGAAGCCGACCGCATGCAGCAGGCTGTCGATGCCATGATAGCCGCTGTGAAGAAGGATGGCTGGGACGGCGAGTGGTACCTGCGTGCGTACGACTACTTCGGCCGCAAAATCGGTTCCAACGAGTGCGACGAGGCTAAGATTTTCATCGAGAGCCAGGGCTGGTGTACGATGGCCGAGATTGGTGCTGAGGAAGGCATGGTCGGCAAGGCGCTCGACTCCTGTAAGAAATACTTGGAATGTGAACATGGCATGGTGCTCAACAATCCCGCCTTCACCAAGTACATCTACGAGTATGGCGAAATATCCAGTTACCCTGAGGGCTACAAGGAGAATGCCGGAATCTTCTGCCACAACAATCCCTGGGTCATCATCGGTGAGTGTCTCGCCGGACGCGGCAATGATGCCTGGAGCCACTACGCCAAGATACTCCCCTCGTACGTTGAAGAGAAGTATCAGACTTTGCATAAGGTGGAGCCCTACGTCAACTGCCAGATGGTAGCCGGAAAGGATGCCTACAAGCCCGGTGAGGGCAAGAACTCATGGCTGACGGGCACCGCTGCATGGATGTGGTACACCGTCTCGGAGTTCATCCTCGGCATCAAGCCCGACTACGACGGCATCCGCATCGACCCCTGCCTGCCCGAGACAGCCGGCGACTACACCGTTAGCCGTAAGTTCCGTGAGGCAGATTACGAAATTACGATTCATCCAAATGGCAGTCAGAAAGGCGTAAAGAGCATCACCCTCGATGGCAAGCCTATCGACGGCACCATTGTCCCCTACGCTGCCGGCAAGCATGTTGTGGAAGTTACCATGTAATTTTTTCATCAAGAACCAAAACGAGAAAGCGGGCTGCACGTTGATTGCAGTCCGCTTTCTCGTTTTAAGCCTGCCAGCCTATGCTACTTGAGTCTCAACTGATACGAGCGACGATAGGAATAAACGAAATAAAGGCAAAGAGCCAAGGCCATGAACACCACGCCAACAGCTACAAAAAGCATGGTCATGTCGTCACCGTTTCCTGATGCACCAACCAACAAGTCCTGACTGGCAGAAGCCGTGTCAGCTGCATTACGAATGGTGTCGGTCGATTCTGGTTTCACCATACCAGGCACCTGTCCCCTGACCGTATCGTAACGAATGAACCGCTCTCGGGGATAAGGGGCAACGTCTAACAATAAATTGAATAACTGCATCTTAGTAATATTTAAAGGGTTAGTAATAGAAATACACATATAGAAACTGAAACAGTAGTCCTACAAGGAAACTGATGGCGTTGCACAATGCACTATAGGCGAATGACTGCCGCTTGTTACGCACAAAGCAGAAATACCACAGAGCCTCTACCAGCACAATGACACCTTCGGCCACAACGAGCTGGGTGAGACCGTCGAGCCAGCTGGCCTGAATGAGCAGATTGAGCGGCACATTGGTCAGCACATTGATGGCAACCGACGAGAGTATGACCGAGCGCCTTCGTTCGTACAAAGCCCAAAGCACAAGCCATTCTATGACGATGGTGGCAACAAGTGGAAGCAGGAAGGATACTGACACCTCTGCAACAACCTGATGAGGTAGGATTTTCAACAAATAGGCAGGCATAAGGGCTGCTGCCAAAAGACCGAAGGAGAGTCCTTCATGTCCGGGCAACAACTTGTTAGCCAGATATAGCGTGACGGGCATGGTACAGTTGATGGCGAAAAGTCCCAAGAAGGGGGAAAGGTCGAGGGAGGAGAAAAGTGGAAGGATATATGCTGTAGCCGTGACGATGAGCATGGCAGCCACGCCGCGCCACAATCCTGTCCAGCGGCAAAGGAAACCGCCAAATGCCTTACCCGCCATGGCCACGAATCCCAACATCAGCACCATTTGCTGCGTCTGTTCCAAACCTGCCGAAAAAGTAATGCCGGCCTTGCTGCGGAAAGCAACGAAAGCAAGAATGAGGAGGAGGAAGAACCAACGGTATGGGGAATGTGACTGCAGGCCTTTCCCTTTTGTGTTTTCAGGCTCCATGGTATGCGTTTCCCACTTCGCATGCCGACCAACGGATGACGGATGCAATACTACTGCAAAGCATGCCAAATATCCCACCAGTAATGCTAACAACAGCCACCAAGAGGCAAACACAGCTCCCACGGCTAAGCCGAAAGCACCTGTAGAAACATAGACACCCATGGCACGCATATCGTTCTGAGTAAGAACAGCAACCTGCTGACCGCCCCACACGTGGAAAAAACTATTTCCCATACCTAAGAGCAAGGCCACGAAGACAGCCCCTACAGTCGGTCCGCCAGTCTCCCCACCCTGTAGAGAGAGGAAAATAAACAGGGCGACGGCTAATGTCAGCAGCAGCATCGAGGCTAAGAGTAGCCAGTGTTTGTGCGCAATGCGGTCGGTCAGCCATCCCGTCAACGGTTGCGTCAGGAAGGCCAGCACGTTATACATTATAAAGGTGATGAGCAGATTGGTGAACGGGTCAGCAGCCAGCAGCATGTACAAGCAGCACACGCACAGCGCATCCACCAGAAAATGTTGCAAGGTGGGAATGGCCACTATACTCCAAACACTATTCTTTGTCGGTTCCACGTCAATCTTAACGTATTATACTGTATTTTATGTTGCCACTATCGCACCAGCACCTCTTGCAGCACAATGCCGGGGTCGAGGAAGTAGATGCGTAACCGCTGACGGCCAAGGCAGTCACCCTGCACACGAATGGTCCGCGAGGCATAGCCACGCAGCACGTTCCAGCGCCACTCTGCCGTGAAGTCATCGGCATGAATGGAGAACACCTGAGGCTCACCGTCGGCCAACTGTACGGCATAGCGGGCATCGCGGCCCTCATAGACATGCAAGGTGGGTAGTGTACGTATTTCTATGGTGCCACCGTCGGGTGCCATGTCAACGTCATACTCCACGTATGGGGCTTCGCTCACCTGCTGGTACGACGGTGTGTCAAACGGCTGCACGAGCACGCCGTCGGTATATCCCAGTCCCTTGACGCGCACGACGTTGCCCTGCTTACACTGGAACTGTGAAGCGGGAATGCGAAGGCGTGGCTCCTCTTCGAAGGGCGGACAGAGTCCTATGTAAATCTTGTCAATGCGGGCATCGGGCTTCAGTTCGGCAATGGTCAGACGGTTGCTGCCCTTCTTCAAGTGCAGCTTTCCGACCTTGCTCCACATCGGACCGACGTATGGTGCATGCCATACATTATTAATAGGTGTGGCAGAGGCTACGAAATTGCGGGTAGCCGTTGGCGAGACACCAGGTGCCGAATGTGTTGTCATGACGCGGCAGAACACGTTGTCCTCAGGTTCCTTGGAGAAGTTCCGAATGGGTGTCAACGCTTCTATCCAGAGCGGCACCTCGCCATCCTCGTCGCACGCTATGTTGACACCATCGGTACTGAGGGCATCAGTCACGTCAAGGAAGCGTGGCCGGGGGCCGTTCTTGGCCTGTTCAAACATTTCGGGGGTACAATAAGGCTGTTCTATCTGCTCAGAACGGAACCAATGGTAAGGCTGCCAACTGAAGAAGTCAGCCCACTTTCCTCCTGCCAGTTCGTTATTATAGCGGTTGGTCCAGGCATTCAGTTTGTCAAACATCTCCTTGACACAGTCGGCATCGGCCAAGGCACCCGTGCGGTCGCCCTCAGCACCACGCACCATGCTGCGGCGTGCCAGCAACTGGTACTCGTTAATCATGGCTGCCCCACGTATGGGGTAATGCACCAGTTCAAAGTAGGCTGCCTTCAGCCGTTCGGGAATACGGGTAGCCAGGTCGTCGGCATGTGCCGCCAAGGCCCGCCAATGTGCCAGACGGGTGGCTATCTGTTCCCCGCTGTAGTTGACAAACCAAACGTGCGCATCCTTGCCGGCAGCCTGCAGGCAGTAGTATGCGTCCTGCATGTCGGCCACTTCCTGCGCCACTTCGCGGTTGAAAGTCTTTTCAGCCCAATATTGCATGTAGTTGTGTGCCTCGGCAGG
Organism: Prevotella sp.; assembly: GCA_017940545.1. Lineage (GTDB taxonomy): Bacteria > Bacteroidota > Bacteroidia > Bacteroidales > Bacteroidaceae > Prevotella. The sequence goes on along the minus strand of JAGAYI010000004.1, from coordinate 34,511 downwards.
TGTCCACCGGTTCACGTCCCACGCCAGTTCCATGACGAACGATATTTCCTTCTCGGCCGGTTTGATGTCGCCCACATTAAACACCCATATCTTACGTGCCCCGAAGGTATAGGCCTTGGTCAGTTCCGTGCTGAGGAAGGCTGGCGAAAGTGGCGAGAGCCATATCCAGCTGGCCGGGTCACCATGATAAGAGAGGTGGTAGTAGATGCCTGCCCCACCCTTTCGTTTCTGTTCCTCCGGGTTACACAGGTTACGGCAGTAGCCATGCTTGTCGTCACTCCACAGCAGGGTCACGTCGTCAGGCACTTTCAGACCGTTATGGTAGGCATCGAGCACCTCCTCGTATGTACAGAGCACCTGCGGAATATTCTCCACGGGCTGCTTAATGTGCCTGCGCAGCATGTCGCGCTGGTCGTCAATGGCTTGTTGCATCAGTTTCACACGCTCAGTGGTAGAATTGGCTCCCTCCATAGGATAGTCATGAATACCCCTGAGACCGAGGGTGTAGGTATTCTCATACCTGCCATTGGTACGTACACGCTCTTCCCAGTAGTTCTGCATGGTCTTGCGGTTGGTCATATAGTTGAAGTCGCCATAAATGCCTTTCGCCTTCCACTCGCCCTCATTGTTACGCAACATCTGTTCGCAGTGTGAAGACCCCATCACAATGGCATAGTCGTCAGCCAGACGGGCATTCTCCGGGTCATCATTAAATGCCTGCGTGCCAGGGTGCATGGCAGGCCACAGGTAGTTGGCCTTCAGGCGCAACAGCAGTTCAAACACCTTCCGGTAGGTTTCGGGGCCAACCTTGCCGTGCCTACGCTCGGCCCACCGCGCCCATCCGCCGAAGCGCTCGTCATTGATGAAGATGCCCCGGTACTGCACCGACGGCTCTCCCTGACAGGAACGGCCCGGCTCTACGTAAAGCGCATCCTTGTGGGCTGGTGTCACGTCGGCCCACCAGTACCACGGCGACACGCCGATGGCCTCTGAGAGCGACATCAGTCCGAAGGCCGTGCCGCGCCGGTCGCTGCCAATAATCAGGAGCAGCGGTGTCTGTGTCTTTGGGTGCTGAGCGGTGGTGACGATGTACGACTCCCACCGTCCGCGAATGTTGCCCACATCTATCTTCAGCTTTTTTACCAACTGGTCAGTCAACGGACTCTTCCCCAGTGTGCCAGCCACTACGGCAATGCCCTTAGGCAGTTTCTTCACCGTCTGCTGCACAGGCCGCTGTCCCGTAACGCGCTCCACATCGTCAGCCAACATCCCTGCGGCTATCTGCACCACGCGGAAGTCGCTCTCGTCAGTATAAATGGCAGCACTGCCCAGGGGAAACCATCCGGTGGCTGGAGTATCGGTAATCTTCAGAAAGGTGGTGGCATTCGCCGTCGGCATGTAGAGGCTCTCCACCAGGCAAAGCCACAAAAAGACGATTCTTCTCATCACTCAACAGTTTAGGGTTTTCGTTATTGTGTTGCAAAAATAAGAAATATTTTTCAACCGACCATGAATTCAGCAGAAAAACTGACATTTTGTCACTCCAAACCCACTGGGCACGGAGTTTGTGCATCAGCAGGCAGAAAGAAACCAAGAAAAAGAAAGGAGTAAACAATGACTTTAGACAAACTGACCATCAAGGCGCAGGAGGCGGTTCAGGAAGCCGTCAATACTGCGCAACGGGCCCAGCAGCAGACCATCGAGCCGGTGCACCTGCTGAAGGGCATCATGGAGAAAGGCAAGGACGTGACGAACTTCATCTTCCAGAAGTTAGGCGTCAACGGACAGCAAATCGGCATGCTCGTCAATCAGGAGCTGCAGCACCTGCCCCGCGTACAGGGTGGACAGCCCTACCTGAGCAGCGAGACCAACAGCGTTCTGCTGAAGGCCGAAGACCTGGCAAAGAAGATGGGCGACGAGTTCGTCTCGTGTGAGCCCATCCTGTGGGCTCTATTGACCGTCAACTCCACCGCCAGCCGCATCATGAAGGATGCCGGCTGCACGGAGCGTGACATGGAGGCAGCCATCAAGGAACTGCGACAGGGCCAGAAGGTGCAGAGCCAGAGCGGCGACGAGAACTTCCAGGCATTAGAGAAATATGCCAAGAACCTCGTCGATATGGCACGCCAGGGCAAGCTGGACCCCGTCATCGGCCGCGACGACGAGATACGCCGCATGCTGCAGATTCTTTCTCGCCGTACCAAGAACAACCCGATACTGATTGGTGAGCCGGGTACGGGTAAGACGGCCATCGTGGAAGGTCTGGCAGGGCGAATAGTACGTGGCGACGTGCCCGAGAACCTGAAGGACAAGCAGCTCTTCTCACTCGACATGGGTGCGCTGGTTGCCGGTGCGAAGTACAAGGGCGAGTTTGAGGAACGTCTGAAGAGCGTCATCAACGAGGTGACCAAGGCCGAGGGCCGTATCATTCTCTTCATCGACGAGATTCACACCCTGGTAGGGGCCGGCGGCGGCGAAGGTGCCATGGATGCTGCCAACATTCTGAAGCCGGCTCTGGCGCGTGGCGAGCTGCGAGCCATCGGTGCTACAACGCTGAACGAATACCAGAAGTACTTTGAGAAGGACAAAGCCCTGGAACGCCGTTTCCAGACCGTCATGGTTGACGAGCCCGACGAGCTGTCGGCCATCAGCATTCTGCGTGGCCTGAAGGAACGCTACGAGAACCACCACAAGGTGCGCATTCAGGACGATGCCTGCATTGCCGCCGTACAGCTGTCGGAACGGTACATCTCTGAGCGGTTCCTGCCCGACAAGGCCATCGACTTGATGGACGAGGCAGCCGCAAAACTGCGCATGGAGCGCGACTCGGTGCCCGAGGAACTGGACGAGATCATGCGCCGACTGGCACAGTTGGAGATTGAGCGGGAAGCCATCAAGCGGGAGGGCGACGAGCCCAAGATTCAGCAGCTGGACAAGGAGATTGCCGAGCTGAAGGAACAGGAGACGCAGTTCCGTGCCAAGTGGGAAGGCGAACGCCAGCTGGTGAACAAAATCCAGCAGGACAAACAGGAAATGGAGAGCCTGCGATTCGAGGCCGAGAGGGCAGAGCGTGAAGGCAACTATGAGCGCGTGGCAGAGATACGCTACTCAAAACTGAAGGCGCTGGAGGATGACATCAGGCAGATTCAGAACCAGCTGGCCAGCGCCCAGGACGGTAACGCAATGGTGCGCGAGGAGGTCACCGCCGACGACATTGCCGAGGTGGTAAGCCGCTGGACGGGCATTCCCGTTACGCGCATGCTGCAGAGCGAACGCGAAAAGCTGCTGCACCTCGAGGAAGAGCTGCACCGTCGTGTCATCGGTCAGGACGAGGCCATCACGGCCGTCTCTGATGCCGTGCGCCGCTCGCGTGCCGGACTGCAAGACCCGAAGCGCCCCATTGCCTCGTTCATCTTCCTCGGCACCACGGGTGTGGGTAAGACGGAACTGGCAAAGGCACTGGCAGAGTACCTGTTCAACGACGAAAGCATGATGACACGTATCGACATGTCCGAATATCAGGAGAAGCACACCGTCAGCCGTCTGATTGGTGCTCCCCCGGGCTACGTCGGCTACGACGAGGGTGGACAGCTGACGGAGGCCGTGCGCCGCAAGCCCTACTCGGTGCTGCTGTTCGACGAGATTGAGAAGGCGCACCCCGACGTGTTCAACATCCTGCTACAGGTGCTGGACGACGGACGACTGACCGACAATAAGGGACGCACGGCGAACTTCAAGAACACCATCATCATCATGACCAGCAACGCCACGCGCGAACAGCTGCGCATGACGATGCGCCCGGAATTCCTCAACCGTATCGACGAGATCATCACCTTCCAGCAGCTGACGAAGGAGCAGATTGCCGACGTGGTACGCCTGCAGATGAAACGCGTTACCGACATGCTGGAGCCGCAGGGCATCCGCTTAGAGACCACCGACGCTGCCATTCAGTTCCTGGCACAAGAGGGCTACGACCCCGACTTCGGTGCCCGTCCCGTCAAGCGTGCCATCCAGCAACTGGTGCTCAATGACCTCTCGCGCAAGATCCTGGCCGACGAGGTGAACCGCGACAAGCCCATCATCATCGACGAGTTCGGTGACGGACTGGTGTTCAGGAACTAAACTATTTTAGTGTAGAGTTTGCTACCGCTCACCGTTTGAGTTTGTCCGCTCCTGTTCATGGGCGGTAGCAAACTCTACACTCTAAAATTTCCACTAAAAAATCTCCACTAAAAAAACTCAATTTATTATGGCTTTCTTCCCTCCCACAATATATATGCCGGGGGGCAGTTCGTTCAACCGTCGGGAAAGGCGGTGCCCCTGCAGGTCATAGACCACGTCAGCGTTTGGCGAACTGCTGTCCGAAATGTCAGTAATAGCAGACGCTCCGCCCCCCATGAAGTCAAACGAGGCAAGCCCCGCCGAAACACTCATATTGGTGAGCGACTTGTTCATCAACAGCGTGCCGTCGGCATTGGCGTGCAACAGCGTGGCCGCAGGCTTCGAGTCGTTCGTCAGCTGGTTATTTCCGTTGTAGGGGTAAGCCCAGTTCTTGCACGTATATTCCTGATAGTAAAGACTGTTATTGGCTGGAATAATGCTGTATCTCTTCGTAGTGCCGTTAGGATAATCTGTCAGCCATACACGCTCGTCAAAATCAACGTGGAACACCACTATGCCGCTGCCCGGCAGCGACGCGTCCCAGCCCTGCTGCTGGCGGTTCTCAACCAGGTAGTACTCGTCATGATGCCCGTCGTTGCGAATCAAGTACGCCTGCGGCTCGTCACCGAGGGCGGGCATGCTGCTGACAGTCGTCGGAGCAGTCAGCTCGACAGGCTCCAGCCACCCCATGTGCCATCGCTCATGGGCCGAATAGCCTGGCGGACAAAAGCCCCCGCTGTTTTTATTGCCATCGTCCATCAGGTCCCAGCTGCCTACACTTTTCGTCATCCCATAGTAGAAGTCAGGGAACCCGAAGCAATGTGAGTACTCATGACAAATGGTGCCGAAGGTGCCGTAAGTGCCTTTGTCTGTCAGCTCCTGCACGGCACAATAGCTGTCAACGAGAAAGTTTTTTCCGTCGCTGACCACCGTTTCAGCGCTGCAATACTCCAGCGTGGTGGGGTTCCGGTGGTCAGTCAGCCACCACTGGTGCGGCCAAATGGCATCGTAGCCGCCACCGAAGCCGCCATAGCTGCTGCCCTTGCCGGCATAGACAATGAGCAGCTGGTTCACGTAGCCATCGCCATTCCAGTCGTACAGTCCCCAGTCAATGTCGCGTTCCGCCAGCGCTGCCACCACGTCCTGCACCAGAAATTGCGAGTTCTCGTCGTCAGCCCTTGTGCTGCCATACTTCGCCATGGGGTCCTTCAGTTGCACATACTGCAGGTCGAAGGTCAGGCCGAACCGTCCGTAGCTCTGGTCGAGAAAGTAGTCGCGCACAGAGCCCGCAAACGGTTCCTCGTCAAGCCCCTCGCGGTTGAATATCTTGTTCCACAACGACAGCGTGGCCGACTCGTCGCCCTCGAAATGACAGTCGCTGAACGCGGCGAGCACCACCAGCTGGTGCCGCTCGCCGTGGTAGAAGTCGCCTCCTACCTGTTTGGGCTGACTGTCGGGGGCACCGCGGCGCATCACCAGGCCTTCCGGCCTTGGCGTTCCCCTGCGGCATCCCGTTCGTACCATCATATCCTGTGCCGATGCCGTCAACATGAAAAACAGCAGCAGCACGCTGCTCAATGTTCTACGTAAAAACATAATTTTTTGTTTTCCTCTGCAAAGTTACAACTTTTTTCTCACAAATTCTTGCTTATAACCATTTTTTGCATCTTATCTCTTCCTTCTGATACTAAGGTGCCACCTAAAGGTGCTTCAAGTGGCATCTGAACCTCGGTGAAGTGGCACCTGAGCATTGATGACAACTAATTGACCATTTTAAGTAACCCAAACCATAGGTTTCCATAACCCAAAGTGGTAGTTTCTACGGCAGAAAGTACCAGTTAGTACGGCACTAAGTAACCAAGCACCCCACCTCACTACGGCTCGGAATAAGTAATCACAACAACGAGGAAGCATCTACTTCCCCGCCGTTGTAAATACATATAAATTTCTCTTTATGTTTTAATTTGAAAAAGTGCTCACCAGAACCGGGACAGCGAGCATCTTTGTACCTTCAGGTCAAAGAGCCATCCCGCCGATCCCATCCCGTTTATCTTGAAAAGTGCTCACCGGAACCGTCCCGCCGATCTCACAACATTATTCGAATATAACATCATCTTCTGTCTTAAATAATTCTAAACCAGAGTCCCCTGGTTTACTTATGCTACACCATTCGTCATAAAGAAGATGACTTTTTCCTTTGTCAAGTCTATCTCTGCAGACGCATATCTTGGCCCGCCATCATGCACGCACCACATATCTTTCTTCAATGAGGTGTAATATAAACATGAAGGGTCAGAAACCCAGTCTGCCATTAAATTCACATGGACGATAAGATGACCGTTTTGTTTGTATGCCATATATTGCCTGACATATTCATTAAACGGAAGAGGATAGCGGTCTTCCGTCCACAAGCTACCATCGTTCAAATATTCTTTATTCGTTATATATGAATCCAATAAACCGCGTGCCTTTTCCATTTCCGCATGGTTTAGAATATAGGCTGTCTTTGCGCTGTCGTCTTCATATTCACGATATACTATATCGGCTGTTTTTATAATAACATCTAACGAGTCTTGTGGAAGATCTTTTGCAGAATATGATATCATCGGTAGAAAGCTGACTCCTTCTGAGGATGTGGAATACGAATAAATCTTTTTGAATTGTAAATCGCAGCTGGCATCTTTGAAATTAGTAATTACCAATGTGCTGTCTTGTAATTTTTGAATGGTGTAAATGAACTGGTGGTCCAGGTAATCAGTTAGTATCAGTGAATCACCCTTAATATCCATGCGGCTATAATGATACATCGTATCGTTGATACAAGGGTCTATCCAGATGTTGCTGTTGTTTCTTATCTCCAGTTTTCCCCACGCATTTCCACGGAAATCCACGTTGTTCACTAATGTCCAAACTCCGTAAATGTCTTTCTTTATAATCGTTTTCTGGCACGATGTCATTACCAGTAGAACTATAATAAAGAAGGATGTCTTTAGGTTCGTCATTACATTTAATAATAGTTTTGCTTTCTTCTTCATCTTGTTATTCTTTGTTTCTGCTTGCAAAATTAGTGTTTTTTCTCGTTCCATGCAAGGGGACAGAGCATACTGACACAAAAGAAAAACGTAATATACAGAAAACGAATTAATTACAAAATACACTTTGGCATTTTTGACACACTAAGGAATCACGGAACATGGATTGTAAGCACAACGATTTCTTGCGAACATTAGTGCCTTTCGCATCCTTTCGATGTTGAAGAAAAAACTTTAGATGCATAAGACTGGGAGAAACTGCCTGGGTACGAGGTAGATTCTGCCGGGGTACGAGGGAGTTTCATACGGGGAAACTGGAACTCCGCGGGCGTGATAAATAATTAACACGCCCATGATAATTGTTTATCGCGGGCGTGGAAATTGTCTATCACGGACGAGTCAATCCCTTTTTCGGTTTTTACTATCAGTAAACAACTGATAATTAATCTTTTTGCAAAGATACAAAAATAATATCGAAAAACCAAATAAATAGCCAGAAAAAAGGCGTGCTCATTTTAATAACGAGCACGCCATGATCATTACAAATCGTTTATTACTTGCATGAAGGACACCACGGCTTCAGCTGCTTGAAGAAGTCATTGCCCTTGTCATCGACGAGGATGAAGGCGGGGAAGTCCTCGACCTCAATCTTCCAGATGGCTTCCATACCCAACTCCGGATACTCCACACACTCGATGCTCTTGATGCTCGACTGCGACAGCACGGCAGCCACGCCACCGATGGTACCCAAGTAGAAACCGCCGTGCTTCTTGCAGGCTTCGGTTACGACATCGCTTCGGTTGCCCTTGGCAATCATGACGAGCGAGGCACCGTTATCCTGGAACTCATCGACATACGGGTCCATGCGGTTGGCTGTCGTCGGTCCCATGGAGCCACAGGGATAGCCCTCGGGAGTCTTTGCCGGTCCGGCATAGAGTACGGGATACTTCTTGAAGTATTCAGGCATGCCCTCACCGGCATCCAGACGAGCCTTCAGCTTGGCATGTGCAATGTCACGAGCCACGATGATGGTACCCTTCAACGATACGCGGGTAGAAACAGGATACTTGGTCAGTTCCTGACGCACCTTGTCAATGCCCTGGTTCAGGTCAATGACGATGCTGTTCTGTCCCTCGCCAGCCTTGGCATACTCGGCAGGAATCAGTTCAGCGGGGTTGGCATCCATCTTCTCCAACCAGATGCCGTCGCGGTTAATCTTCGCCTTGATGTTACGGTCGGCCGAACACGAGACACCCATACCGATGGGGCATGATGCACCATGACGCGGCAGACGGACGACACGGATGTCGTGCGCCATGTACTTACCGCCGAACTGTGCACCCAGACCTATCTTATGAGCCTCTTCCAGCAGTTTCTTCTCCAGGTCGATGTCGCGGAAGGCACGGCCCGTCTCGTCGCCCGTCGTGGGCAGATTGTCATAGAACTTGATGCTGGCGAGCTTCACCGTCAGCAGGTTCTTCTCGGCAGAGGTGCCGCCGATGACGAACGCGATGTGGTACGGCGGACAAGCCGCTGTGCCGAGGCTCTTCATCTTCTCCACGAGGAACGGAATGAGTGTGCCCTCGTTCTGGATGGTGGCCTTGGTCATGGGGTAGAAATAGGTCTTGTTGGCACTGCCGCCACCCTTGGCAACCATCACGAAGCGGTACTCAGCACCCTCGACGGCCTCGATGTCAATCTGTGCAGGCAGGTTGCAACGGGTGTTCACCTCGTCGTACATGTTCAGCGGAGCGTTCTGCGAATAGCGCAGGTTGTCCTGTGTGAAGGTGTTATAGACACCACGCGACAGCGCCTCCTCGTCCTCGAAGCCGGTCCACACCTGCTGGCCCTTCTCACCGTGGATAATCGCCGTGCCCGTGTCCTGACAGAAAGGCAGGATGCCCTTGGCTGCCGTCTCCGCATTGCGCAGGAACTGCAGGGCAACATATTTGTCATTCTCCGAAGCCTCGGGGTCATTGAGGATGGCTGCCACCTGCAGGTTGTGCTCACGACGGAGCATGAACTCCACGTCGTGGAATGCCTGCTGCGCCAGCAGCGTCAGTGCCTCCTTCGTAACTTTTACAATCTCGTGTCCTTCAAACTCGGCCGTGCTTACGCCGTCCTTTGTGAGCAGTCGGTATTCCGTCTTGTCTTCGCCCGTCTGGAACATCGGTGCATACTTAAAATCTACTGGTTGTGCCATAATCGTCGTTTTTTTTATTATTTGTTTCAGTTAATGTCATATACTCTTTTTGCGCATGTGCGACATCATTTTTTGAATTACGGGGTCAAAGTTACAATTTTTTTTGCAAAGTTGATGCGCTTTGCCGTTAAAAGTGCAAAAAACGACGTGATTGGCATATTAAAATGCATGACTTAATGTGTCAAAATGCATGACTTAGTAAGTCAAAATGCTTGACTTGGTATCTAAAAAGTGGCCACTTTTACTATCCATCTCCAGCATTTTGATACACCGAATCGCGCAGAGACAGAAGAGCGGAAGGACTGTTAGTTGAGTAATTCCTCGGATTTCTTTCCTTTTTCATGTTTAATCTTTTGAAGAACAATTTGTTATAAATCATAGACTATCGATATCGCGCTTCATTTCTTCAGGGGTACTACATGAAATCGTTTCCCCTTTCTCGTATTCCCGACGGGCTTTATTTCGTTCAGCCGCATTTGCCGCTCGGTGACGAAGGAGACGCTTGCTACCAAAGGGACGCAAGAATGTGGCTGCATTTGGTAGCTGCATTTGTGGTAATCGTAGGGACAGGTTGTTTGAAGTGAATTCCACGAATTCATTCAATCTGTCCCCACGATTTCAGCTGAGGTTCAGCCCCACGATCTCTCTATCTACTGGACAGTTCCATAGAAAATCTTTTCGCCCTGTATGCTGCCGTCAGGCTGGAAGATTGTCAGTTTTATCTTGTGCGGCTTGCCATCAAAGATGTGGCTCACATCAGTAAAATAGATGAAGTTAGAGTGGGTCATAGCTCCCGTAACGGGCAGGTCTGCCAGCGAAACGCCCGTGAAATTACCGTTGGTGTAGAACGTAGTGCCGCCTGTGTATTCAGAGATGAGCCAGGGTTTCTCATTTTTACCAGTCTCCCACGAATAGGTGGTAGAGCCACTATATACAGTATAGACGGTACCTTTCGAATTCGACCAGTAGTTCCTGAAGTATTCTACAGAGTATGTACTATTGCCATTAGGCTGGTTGGGTTCGTCGGTGAAGTTCACATAGACGCGGTTCACGCCTGTACGGAAATTGAAATTTCTGTCGGCAAAAAGGATAGCCATGGCACCGCATTCGGCTGACAATTTATAAGTCGATGTGTTGGCCGCATTCTGCAGGGCTGTTGTAGCAAAACCAACAGTACGTGAGGTGCCATTGCCCTGGTTGAGCCATGCTGAGAGTGCCGTGGAGTTGGTCATGTCAATAGCACCATTAATAGTGCCACTTACCGAATAGCCTACACAGCCGAAACGCGCGTCGATGCCGGCAGAGACGAGACTGTTGGCCCACTGAATGATATCGCGTGCCACCACATCAGCCTCCTCGTTCATACTACCCGAGTTATCAACAACAAACACTATGTCAATCTTCATGGTATTTGTCTCGGTCGGTTCTGATACAATATTACCTCGCGGTTCATCGTCCAATTCCACCCATACATTATGGCCGGTACGGTCGGTGCCCACAAGTTCGAGATACTCATATACGGTGTTGCCTGTATGGCTATCGACGACAGGTACAGCAATGCCTGGCAACTCTAAGCGTCCATAAACAGAACCCGTTGCTGCATCCTTGCCAAAACCGATTGTTACACTTCCTGGGATGGTAATGTTCTCGTTGTGAAGATAGGGGTTGCGGTGATACTCGTAGGGAATGCCCAGGTTGGGATAGTCTTCACAAATACCACGTCCCACGTAGAAGCGGATTACCGTGTCGTCCATAAGCACCACTATGAGGTAGTCGTTCTTCATCTCTACGCTCTTGAAGAAACTCTTGCACTCACTATTGCCAGCGCTCATGGGATTGCCGTCGTTGTCCACGATGTATATGAAGGTGATGCCTCCATCAAAGCTGATGGTCCAGTAGTTGTTCACATCTACCTTGATAATGGGTTGTACCCAAGTTACGCGAATCTTATTGCCGTTGGAGTCGAGGATAAAGGTCTTCACGTTGTTCACAATTTGTACCCAGTAATAGTCACCCTCATACAAAGCAATGCTGATGTAGGGCGTATCAGACGTGCCCATCATACCGTTTTGCCCGTTCTGGCCGTTTTCGCCCCGGGCCGGCACCCCCGTGTCCTTGTCGCCAATCCACCAATTACCGTTCACGCCAATGAATGGAGTAAGACCATCCTTGCCCAAGGCCGAGATGCCGGTGTCGGTATCGCCCACCCACCAGTTGCCGTTTCCTCCGATGCGCGGTGTCTCGCCGTCCTTACCATCGATGCCTTTGGCCGATACGCCGGTGTCGGTATCACCCAACCACCAGTTACCGTTGTCACCGATATGGGGAGTAACGCCGTTGATGCCGTCACGGCCATCGCGCCCGGCAGCTCGCACGCCCGTGTCCGTATCGCCAATCCACCAGTTGCCATTATCGCCGATGGTTGGTGTAAGACCGTTCTTGCCGTCCTTATCATTATAAAGATTAATGACACTGTTATCTGAGAACATAATCTGGTAGCCTGTCACCGTTTCCACGACACTGGTCACATACAGATTCGTCTGCATAGCGTTGACCAGTACATTGATGGCATTGATGTCGTTGTTCATACGACTCAATGTACTTTCGATGGTACTTACACGCCGGTCAAGATCGTTCACTTTGTTCCACAACTGTGTGTCATCGTATTTTTCGCTACTACACCCGGCGAGGCCTGAGAGGAATATCAATAGGAACACCCCCCAAAAAATTTTTCTTGTCTTCATAATTGTTTCGTTGTTTAAAAGTTAGAATTGCTGATTTTCTTTTTCCGGTTTCCCCTATTTCAGATTCTACAAAAGAAAGTCCACGAAACCGCTTGGCATCACGATAGAACTTATATATATAGTCTCGTATGGCATAACATTCCTTTAACCCTTCTTGACATAATGAATGTTACGATCGGGAAAAACCTTGCCTATGAGGTCTTTTAGATGCCGTGCAGTATTTGAACGATGCCTGAAAATCGGGACTGATGACCATAGCGAGTCGACAATTTGTTCCAAATCTTCCTCAATGGTACGGTTTCTCATATAGGATTCCAGTAAAAAACTACATGCGAACTGTTGCCATTCCTGTTTATTCCCCCAGTAATGTCCCACATATTTGTCCCCCTCTACAACTTGGGCATGTGTAAGCATGTTTACGGACATTGCATACTGTTCAACAGTAAAACTTTTCACCCCTTCATCTAACATACCATCAAGAATCAACAACGCATCATCAAAAATTTTCTGCATCTTTTGGCACGGTATTCCAATAACACCAGAATTCCACATATGGTGCTCTTCCTTTATTTCTATGCCTGCATATTTTTTTCCTGCAACAGTCTTCCACATCTGTAATGAAGAACCTTGCATTTGGTTAATTCGCCCTTCGTCCTTGTGCATGAGTGCCTGCCCATTATCGAGTAAACCTCTTATTTCGTCAAGACTTCCATATAAAAAAGTATCAGTATCCAGAAACAGCAAATGGTCATTGGCATAGTGCGACACCATTTGTTTGAGAATCATCGTCTTGGCACGGAACATAAATTGATACTTGCCTTTCCACTCTTTGACTTGCTGCTCATCAATACTTACAATGTCAATCCAAGAGGCAACCCTTTTGTAAAGTTCTGGAACTGTAGTCACCATTACTATGCGATCATTTGCTTTCATCTGTTTGAGAGACGAAAGTATGGAAAGATAGGCTTGAACGTGATATTCCGTATTATTACCAAACGTTAGGTACATAATGGTCATGATACTTTCGCTATTGTTGAGAAACCAAAATTTCTGCTATCTTCATGTAATAATTATTCATCAAGAACAAAAAAGACTTTTGCACAAAACAAAATACGTTAATTGACATAAGCAGTTATTAATCCGTCTTCAATATAAACGTAAACAAAACTGCTAAACATGTACTGCTCTTTATTTCCTTCACTTTGCACATTAATTGGCTTTCCATATACTAATATAGCTTCATCAACAGACATACCTTTATCTATTTTGCCCAAGCAAACATTTCGCCAATTTGTTATTTTCGGATTATTATTTGAGACATATTCAAAGAGCTCTTGTATCTTCAAATTATTAAGTCGCTCAAATTCATTTATAATATCCTTATGCTTAGCTTTCTTTTCAGGATTTAACTTGTCAAAATTTTGGAAAGAACCGAAAAAACCACCTTGGATCTTTATTTCATTTACCAAGAAAAATAACCTGCCAGAAGAGGCTCTTAATGTAAGGCGGCAGGAATAAGCCACATCTCCATCCTTTTTCAGATTATAAATCATCGCAAGTTCATGCTTAGTAAAGTCAAAATCAAGTATTTCCTCTTTACGTACAGGTCCCTCATTAATAGCCCACAACATGGCATTTGCAAATATTTCATCATCTGATTTCTGGAAGATTTCAGAGCCTTGAACAATACGTTTCTTTTCTGCAATGGTGACATCAAAGTTTACCTGTGCAGTTACTGCTACAGTAAACAGCAACAACGTGCATGATATGACTAACTTCTTATTCATAGTTTCTTTGTCAAAACAAATGGCAGCCCCTTTTTAGGAGGCTGTCACTCTTTAAATTAATAAAATTACAAAGCTACTCCAAGTCTAAGGTTAACAAAACCTGTTGTAAAACTGTTTTTACTCCAACTATCATAAGCTACACCTACACTAAATCGGGGAGTAACATTAAGACCAGCGCCTATCTCCCATACAAAAGCACCTTCTTTGGAATCAAAATTATAAAGATAGCCACCTGCAAAATTGGCATAGGCAGTAGAATTACCAAACAAGACTGGAGAAGCACCACGGATACCAGTTAATGCTTCTGCACTAATTGAGCTACCAAAATCTTTTGTGTCAGCTTGTGCAGCTACTTTAATAATATCCCATCCAACATACTGATTGAACATCTTGTTCCATCGAAGGCCAAGATTAAGGCCCAAACCTCCATTTTCATAATCACCTGTATATGCACCAGCGCCCAAATCAACCCAAACGTTATGCGCTCTTTCACTGCGACTTACACGAGTTGATGTTAACAACTGTGCATAAACAGATGATGTTAAAACAGCCAAAATGGCGACCAAAAATAACTTCTTCATACTTTTAATTTTAATGTTAATATTTATTTAGCTTTTACTGCATCTGTTTTAGTAACTCCTCCAACTCTACGTGAAGACTGACCGTCAAACAATCGGGGTACCCACTTTTCATCCTTGGGATCATCCCCCATTTTATGCCAGTTCGTATATCTTGCAGGATAGCCACTAACGACAATATCTATACCATATTCTGATGGTTTACCTTTTTCATCAATATGATTTGTCACTTTATAAGTGGCACCTACGATAACATCAGCATCATCTTGAACAGCGGCCGCATAAGTTGCAAGAATTTTAGCATCCTCCAAATCTGCAACAGTAATTTCGGAAAATTTCTTTTCAGTGAATTGTGGGGATCTCATGTATTTTTGACGTTGTCCTCCTTTAAGTATCTCTAAATCTGCAACTAAAGGACGAACATAAACATCCTGCATGGGTTCAATGACACGTGTTTGCGCCTGTTGGAAATTGATTTTTTGTCCAAAGCATGTTGAACCAGCTAAGATAGCAATACAAACTAATAATAACTTTTTCATTGTAAATAAATGTTTTTAAAATTAACTTTTTGCAAAATTAAGCATAATCATGATGTAAACCAAAGAATGCGCGTATTCACATTGCTACATAATTGTTTCATTTTTGAGACAGACGCTGTTTTTCACAAAATTCCAAATTTAGTTCCTTAAAAAAATTTCGATTTAGGATAATAGATATATTTAGCAGTAAGTTTGTATCAATACTATTCTTTTCGAACAGTCTGTAAACGCTTCCGCGCGTGCAATTTAGTTTCTTTGCTAACCAACTGACTGAGCGTTCTTGACTATAAAGTTCATCTTTTATATTTTGTCCAATGTTTATCATACTTTATAAATTAAGAAATTCTAATTTCATAATATAAATTTCCATTGAGCGACAATGGAATAGCCTATATACATGTCATTAGCTGGTACATACGGATCAAACCTTCTAAATTCACGCCTCCTCACACCCCTGGCTCAGCAATTAATCAAATTGTCTTGGTTTCTCACAGATACACAAAAAAGGCGTAGGTGTATGTTCTTCTGCCCATCCTGGGACTACAGGCCTTCGCATTGCCCTTCCCACACAGGATAGACAACGCTCATCAGCCCACGCCAGCACGAACTATATATAATAATGTATATAGAAACGCACCACGCAGACGTTTCGTTGTCATCTGTCTGTTGCGGGAATTGGACGAGTTTGCGAAGTTCGTAGTCCACAACGACAGACGTTGGAAAACGTCTTTCTCATATATAAGACCGCCCGCCTTGCCCACTAAGGCTGACAAGCGATAATGCAAAGATACGAAGAAATTGTTGAAACACCAAAACTTTTGGTGAAAAAAGTTTGTCTCGAAGCAGTACTACCTCTCTGGGAGAAACTGCCGGGGTACGGGGGAGAAAGGTAGGGGGAAACGGGGAGTTTCTGCCGGGGTAGCCGGGATTTTGCGGGCGGTGCCACATCTGGCAGCGCCCGCTGCCAGATATGGTAGCGGGCGCTGCTAAGTCTGTCATCGGACGGTGTCGTCCCTTCTTGGTTGGCTATGTTCTTCACTTTTGCTTTCTGCAAAGTTACAATATTACTTTGAGACCTCCAAACATTTCGTGACTTTTTTATACAAATGAAAATAAATCGGAATTTATTTTGCATTCCGCTCGGTTTGCACTACCTTTGCCGTCAATAAAATAAAAACACAAGGAAAGTTATGGAGAGACAGTGGAAGAAAATCAGGGATTTCGAGGAAATCCTTTTCGAGGAGTTTCATGGTATTGCGAAGATTACCATTAACCGCCCGCAGTATAGAAATGCGTTTACGCCGAAGACGACGCTGGAGCTGAGCCAGGCTTTTGCCCAGTGCCGCGAGCTGCAGCACATTCGCGTGGTGCTGCTGACGGGGGCCATGTCGGAAGTGCCCGAGGGCCAGCGGCCGGAGGACGTGAAGCACGCCTTCTGTTCGGGCGGCGACATGCACGTGAAGGGACGTGGCGGCTACATTGACGACGAGGGCGTGCCCCGCCTCTCGGTGCTCGACGTGCAGATGCAGATACGCCGGCTGCCGAAACCCGTCATTGCCATGGTCAACGGATATGCCATCGGCGGCGGCCACGTGCTGCACTTGGTGTGCGACCTGACCATTGCCAGCGAGAATGCCATCTTCGGACAGACGGGACCGAAGGTAGGCTCGTTCGATGCAGGCTTCGGCTCGAGCTACCTGGCCCGCATCGTCGGTCAGAAAAAGGCGCGTGAGATATGGTTCCTCTGCCGTCAATATTCTGCTCAAGAGGCCCTCGACATGGGACTTGTCAACAAGGTGGTGCCGCTCAGCGAACTGGAGGACGAGTGCGTCAGCTGGGCCGAGGAGATGATGGAGCGCTCGCCCATTGCCCTACGGATGATTAAGGCCGGACTGAATGCCGAACTGGACGGACAGGCGGGCATACAGCAGCTGGCCGGCGATGCTACCATGCTCTACTACTTCTTAGACGAGGCGCAGGAGGGTGGCAAGGCTTTCCTGGAGAAGCGGAAACCAGACTTTGAACAATATCCGAAGATTCCATGAAGATAGACATTGAGGAGCGCGTGCTCCATTTCAAACAGCCGGCTGGCACCAGCCGCGGCATCTATACCGAGCGGCGCTCATGGTTCGTGACGGTCAGTGACGGTTCTTCCGTCAAGGTGGGCGAGTGTGCCCCGCTTCCCCGGCTCAGCTGCGACGATATTCCCAACTATGCTGAGGTGCTTCGGCATTTCTGCGACGACGTGGAGCGCACGGGCATGATTCCCTACGACGAGCTGCGCGACTACCCTTCCATGCTCTTCGGACTGGAGACGGCGCTGCTGCCCTCGCCCGACAATGCTTTTACGCGCGGCGATGTGGGCATACCCATCAATGGGCTGGTATGGATGGGCACCTACGACGAGATGCTCCGTCGCATGGAGCAGAAGTTAGAGCTGGGCTTCCGCTGTGTAAAGCTGAAGATAGGGGCTATCGACTTTGACCGCGAGCTGGACCTGGTGAAGCGCATTCGCCAGCGTTTCTCTCACCACGAGGTAGAGCTGCGGCTCGATGCCAACGGAGCCTTCCCCTTCGACGAGGCACTCTACAAGCTTGAGCTTCTTTCACAGTACAACATACACAGCATTGAGCAGCCCATCAGGCAGGGCCAGTGGTCGTTCATGGCCGAGCTTTGCCGGGAGTCGCCGCTGCCCATAGCCCTCGACGAAGAGCTCATCGGCATTAACGACCCCGACCAGAAACGGCAGATGCTGAACATCATCAAGCCGCAGTACATCGTGCTGAAACCTTCGCTGCACGGCGGCATGGCCGGCACGCGCGAGTGGATAGAACTGGGCCGCGACATGCAGATAGGCTCGTGGATAACGTCGGCACTCGAAAGCAACGTAGGACTGATGGCCGTGGCCGAGTTGTGCAGCAGCGTGTATGGGACGCACATCGTCCGGCCGCAAGGCCTGGGCACCGGACAGTTGTTTACCGATAATATCAGCATGCCGCTTGAGGTGCGCGGCGACGAACTATGGATCTCGAAACATTCTTAGACGAGTGGCGCGACTCCTCGCCTACCGTCCTGGTACACACCAGCGGGTCAACGGGCAAGCCCAAGCCAATGCTCGCAGAGAAACGGCGCATGGAGGCGTCGGCCAGAATTACGTGCAACTTCCTGGGACTGAAGCGGGGCGACACGGCTTTGCTCTGCCTGCCCCTTGACTATATTGCCGGAAAAATGATGGTGGTGCGTGCGCTAACCTGCGGGTTGCGCCTGCTGACGACGGAAGCCAGCGGCACGCCGTGCTGGGATGCCGGCCGCATAGACTTTGCGGCTATGGTTCCACTGCAGGTGTGGAACCTGCTGCACGACACGGCGGGGCTGGAACGCCTGCGCCAGATTCGCCACCTCATCATTGGCGGCGGCGCCATTGACGAGGCATTGCAGGAACGGCTCAAAGACTTTCCCCACAACGTGTGGAGCACCTACGGCATGACGGAGACGCTGTCGCACATTGCCCTGCGCCGGCTCAACGGCCCTGATGCTTCGGAATATTACACTCCCTTCGAGGGCGTTACGGTGTCGCTCAATGCTGACGGGTGTCTTGTCATTGATGCTCCTGCCGTTCATGACGGCCCTCTGGTGACCAACGACATGGCAAGCCTCTCTCCCCGTCCCTCTTGCAGGAAGGGGGGAGTGATGTTTAAGATTCTTGGGCGGAAGGACAACGTCATTTGCTCGGGTGGCTTGAAGATACAAATAGAAGAGGTGGAGCGCCTGTTGCGTCCCCACCTCTCAGTTCCTTATCTTATTACGCGCGCACGCGACGAGAAATTCGGCGAAGTGGTCGTGCTGCTGGTCGAAGGAGGAGCCGTAGGGGGGGCTATAGCTTTGGACGTTTGTCGCCGTGTGCTGCCCAAGTACTGGCAGCCACGCCACGTGCTCCAAGTACGGCAGCTGCCCATGACGGCTACCGGCAAACCTGCACGTGCCGAAGCCTGGCGCATGGCCGAAGCCCTGCTGTCTCAGCCTTCGCGGTAGAAGTCGAGGGCTTCCTTGATTGCTTCTTCCGTTGCCGTCTGGTTGATGCGTATGTCGCCGATGTCACCTAAAAGGGTGAAGTTAATGTCCTGCCCCACGTTCTTCTTGTCGTGGTGCATCAGCTCCAGCAGTTCCGCGTAGTCCTTGCACGTGAAGGGGAGCTTGCCGTAGTGCTCGTTGATGAAGCTGACGGTCTGGCGCATGCGATGGGTGGGGAAACCGGTTTTCACTACGCTTAGATACAGCTCGACGATGAGGCCCCAGGCCACGGCATAGCCATGCAGTACGGGCTGACGGCGCATGGCGAACGACTCGAAGGCGTGGCCCGCCGTGTGTCCTAAGTTCAGTGCCTTGCGGATGCCCCGTTCCGTCGGGTCGGCCAGCACGATGCGCTGCTTGACGGCCACGCTTCTTTTCAGTTTTCCTGGTTGTAAGATTGTAAGGTCGTGAGCTTCTGAGACCAGCTCTGCCCAGTGCTCCTCGCAGTCAATCAGACCGTGCTTCAGCATCTCCGCATATCCGGAAAGCAGGTTCTCGGTGTCCAGGGTTTTCAGGAACAGGGTGTCGAGTATGACGCTGTCGGCATTGCGGAATACGCCAATCTCGTTTTTCAGTCCGCCGAAGTTAATGCCCGTCTTGCCGCCCACCGAGGCATCGACCATGGCCAGCAGCGTGGTGGGAATGTTGATGAAGTGCAGTCCCCGCTTAAACGTTGAGGCTGCAAAGCCCCCCAGGTCGGTCACCATGCCACCGCCCAGGTTGACGAGCAGCGAGTGGCGTGTGGCACCGCCCTGCTGCAGTTGCTGCCACACGTGGCTGATGGATTCCAGGTCCTTGTGGGTGTCGCCGGCGGGGATGGTGATGAGTGTCGGTGCCGGACTGACCGAACTGAGTGTTTCCTGCACCAAGGGCAGGCAGTACTGGCGCGTATGCTCGTCGCAGAGCACGAAGAGCCGGTCGAAGCTGATGGCTGCCATGGCCTCGGCCAGCGTCTGGGGCAGCTGTTCTGCAAAAAATATCTTCTGTGGTTCCATGTTTCGTTTTTGTTTGGATTCTGCTGCAAAGGTAAGGAAAAAATAAAAAAATAAATAATAAAGGAATAAAAAAATGTAACCTTATCGTAACACGAAATTCTTGGCAGATGCAGCGTTAGGTGCTATCTTTGCACACGAAAATGATTATATCACATGGAAACAAGTCCTAATTACCTGATGGTGACTCTGCAGCTGCTCGGTGCGCTCGGCCTGCTGATTTACGGTATGCGAATGATGAGCGACGCCCTGCAGAAAATGGCAGGCCCGCAGTTGAGACATATTCTGGCCAAGATGACCACCAACCGCGTGACGGGCATGCTGACGGGAACGCTGGTCACCTGTGCGGTGCAGTCGTCGTCGGCCACCACGGTCATGACCGTGTCGTTCGTGTCGGCCGGGCTGTTGACCTTGTCGCAGGCCATCTCCGTCATTATGGGTGCCAACATCGGCACGACGCTCACGGCGTGGATTATGTCGTTAGGCTACAATGTCGATCTGACCAATGTGGTCTTTCCGTCGTTCATGCTCGGAATAATACTCATCTACATGAAGCGCCACCGTTACCTGGGCGACTTTCTGTTCGGCACGGCCTTCCTGTTCCTCTCGCTGGTCATGCTGAGTTCTACGGGAAAGTCGATGGACCTGGAGCATAACGAATCGCTGATAGCGTTCTTCGCCTCGTTCGACACGTCGAGTCACCTCACCATACTGGCTTTCCTTGCCATAGGCACGCTGATAACCTGCATCGTGCAGTCGTCGGCTGCGGTCATGGCCATCACCATCCTACTTTGCTCGACGGGCGTGCTGCCCATTTATTTAGGCATTGCGTTGGTCATGGGCGAGAACATCGGCACGACGGCAACGGCCAATCTGGTGGCTCTTGGAGCCAACACGCAGGCACGGCGTGCTGCGCTGGCGCATCTGCTGTTCAATGTCTTTGGTGTGGTGTGGGTGCTCGTCGTGTTCTATCCGTTTGTTGACATGGTGTGCAGCCTTGTGGGTTACAAGGCTCCAGCTCCCTCGGCGAGTGTGGGTGTCGCTTCGGCTACGGCCTCTGCTTCCGTCTCTGTGGCATTGGCCATGTTCCACACCTGTTTCAACATCATCAATACGCTGATTCTTATTTGGTTTGTTCCGCAGATGGAACGTGTGGTCTGCTGGCTGCTGCCCGAAAAGGAGAAGGGAGCACAGCAGGAAGAGGAGTTCCACCTGCAGTATATTCAGTCGAACCTCATACAGACACCGGAAATTGCCGTCCTTCAGGCGCAGAAGGAAACATCAGCCTTCGCCGAGCGCGTAGGCAGCATGTTCGGCATGGTGCGCACGCTGTTCCAGGAGACTGACCCGAAGGACTTTTCCGAGCTGTTCCGCCAGATAGAGCACGAGGAAGACCTGTCTGACAAGATGGAAATAGGCATTGCACGCTATCTGGAGCAGGTGAGCGACGGTCATCTGAGCGACGACACGAAGCAGAAAATCAGGCAGATGCTGCGCGAAATCAGCGAGCTGGAGTCTATTGGCGATGCCTGCTACAAACTGGCACGCACAATGGAGCGTAAGCAAGAGTCGGGCAAGGCATTCACCGCCCACCAGGCCGAGCGGCTGCAGACCTTGATGACTCTTTGCGACCAGGCCCTCACCCAGATGCAGACCGTCATGCACGGCCACCGCTCAGAAAGGCAACGGGTAGGCGCGTCAGCGGGAATGCACGACATTCGCGAGACCTACCGCATAGAGAACGACATCAACCAGTTGCGCCAGCAGCTGAAGGCCGAGAACGTGCGTGCCGTGAACGACCATGAGTACGACTACGCTGTTGGCACACTTTTTGTTGACATGGTCAATGAGTTGGAGAAGCTGGGCGACTACGTGGTCAACGTCGTCGAGGCCCGTTTCCGGAAGCAATAGCTCAATTCTGTTTTTTTCGGCACTCTGGCAATGGAACAAAAGCGCATATTGGTAGTTGACGACGAACATGACTTATGTGACATCCTGCTGTTCAACCTTCTTGCAGCAGGCTATCAGGCAGCGGCGGCACATTCGGCAGAAGAGGCCCTCGCCGTGGTGCACCAGGGGTACGACCTGCTGTTGCTTGACGTCATGATGCCGGGCATGTCGGGCTACGACCTGGCGCGACAGCTGAAGACTGACGAACTGACACAGCATATACCTATTATATTCTTAACCGCGAAAGACACGGAGGACGACACGCTGTTAGGATTCTCGCTCGGAGCCGACGACTACGTGACGAAACCTTTTTCCGTCCGGGAGGTAATGGCAAGAGTCAAGGCGGTGCTGGGTCGGGGAGCAATGCCCCGACCCCCTCAAAACGCAGACAGCATGAAGTACGGTGGACTGGTCGTGGAAACAGGCAGCAAGAGCGTCACCGTGGAGGGACACCCCGTGAGCCTGACGCGCACGGAGTACGACCTGCTGAGCCTGCTGCTCGGCCATCGCGGACAGGTGTTCAGCCGCCAGCAGCTGCTCGACAGCGTGTGGCCGCAGGACGTGGTCGTCACCCCGCGAACGGTCGATGTGAACATTGCCCGGTTGCGCAAGAAGCTGGGCCGCTACTCCTCCTGCTTAGTGTCGCGCACGGGTTTTGGCTACTGCTTTGAAGAAGAAAAGAACGAACGATGAAGAAACTGTCAGAAGGACGAAAAATGTGGCTGAGCGTCATGGCCGTGTTTCTGGCCTATGCCACCATCTTCATACTCTTTGAAGACTATGACCGGAAGTTCATCATGCCCTTCAACGAGGTCAGCGACTGGCACCTGCTGCTCTTCTCGCTGGTCGTCATGGGCGGCCTCGCTTTCCTGCTCTATCGCTATGCGCGGCGCATGGACGAGCGCATCAGCCGCGAACAGGCCGAGAAGGAAAACCGCATGCGGCGCGAACTGACGCAGAACATTGCCCACGAGCTGAAGACACCCGTGGCCAGCATTCTCGGATACACGGAAACCATCCTCGACAACCCCGCCATCAGCGATCATACCCGCCAACAGTTCATCGTGCGCACCCACACGCAGGCCCAACGGCTGACTGCCCTTCTTCAAGACATCTCCACGCTCAACAAGATGGACTATGCCCCCGACCTGCTGACGATGGAGCGTGTCGATGTGTCTGCCCTCTTTGCCGACATTGTGCAGGAAACAGCCATTGCCGTCGGGCAGCGTCACATGTCGCTGCGCAACTACCTGCCTCAGGGCATCATCGTTAAAGGCAACTACTCCATGCTCTACAGCATATTCCGCAACCTGATAGACAACGCCGTCAACTATGCCGGCCAGGGAACCACCATCGAGGTATCGGCCGAGCAGCAGGAAGACCGCTGGCAGTTCTCTTTCAAGGACAACGGCATCGGCATTCCCGCCGAGCACCTGCCACGCATCTTCGAGCGTTTCTACCGCATTGACAAGGGCCGCAGCCGCGATATGGGCGGTACGGGGCTCGGCCTCTCCATAGTCAAGAACGCCGTGCTGCTGCATGGCGGCACCATCACAGTAAGCACCCCCGCGGCAGGCGGACTCGAGTTCCGGTTCAGCATATAGTTTTTTAAACCTTTCGGTTTTTTGTGCGTCAAAGTAAACATAAAAAACAAAATTGATGAAACGAGTTCTCTTATTGACAATGATTCTTGCAGCGGCCATTGCCGCTCAGGCCCAACACAAAATCTCAGGAAAAGTAGTTGACAACCAGTCGGGCGAGACACTGCCTGCCGCCACCGTGAAGCTGCTCAGACAGGACTCTACGATGGTGAAGGGCGTACTGACCGACGACGACGGACACTTCGGCATAGAGGCTCCCGCCGACGGCCGCTATATAGTACAGATAACCAACGTGGGCTATGTGAACTACACAAGACGCGTCACCGTCAGCGGCAAGGACGTGCCGTTAGGCACCATCGGAATCAAGGCCGATGCCATCACGCTCGACGAAGCCGTCGTCACCGCCCAGGCTGCCAAGGTGACGCTCAAGAAAGACACCTTCGTCTATAACGCCAATGCCTTCCGTACCCCCGAAGGCTCCACCATCGAGGAACTGGTCAAGAAACTGCCCGGAGCAGAAGTCAGCGAGGACGGAACCATCAAGATTAACGGCAAGCAAGTCAAGAAAATCAAAATTGACGGCAAGGAGTTCATGACCGGCGACACGCAGACCGCCCTGAAGAACCTGCCCACGTCGATTGTTGACCGCATCAAGGCCTACGACGAGAAAAGCGACCTGGCGCGCGTCAGCGGCATCGACGACGGCAACGAGGAGACCGTCCTCGACTTCGGCGTCAAGCCCGGCATGAACCGCGGCATGTTTGCCAATGCCGACCTCGCCGTGGGCACCCACCACCGCTATTCCGACCGACTGATGGGAGCCCGGTTCGACGACAAGCTGAAGGTCATGCTCTTCGCCAATGCCAACAACACCAACGACAGAGGCTTCCCCGGCGGTGGCGGCGGCTTCCGAGGCGGCATGGGCCAGCAGGGACTGACCGCCAACAAGATGCTCGGTGTGAACATCAACTACGAGCCCAACAGCCGCTTCAAGTGGGACGGCAGCGTACGCTGGAACCACAGCGACGTAGATGCAGCGTCGAAGGTGGCCACACAAAACTTCTTCAGCGAGAACAACTCCTTCACCGCCTCACGCAACCAGAACTACAGCCGCCGCAACCGCTGGAACATCCAAATGCGCTTAGAGTGGCAGCCCGACACCATGACCAACATCATGTTTCGCCCGACCTTCAGCCACAACCTGACCGACGGTCAGACTGGAAGCAACTCAGGAACCTACACCGTCAACCCATACGACTATACCGACGACCCACTCACCGCTGCCGGCATACAGGCACTGCTGGCCGCCGACCCCCGCAACGTTGTCAACAGCAACATCAGCCAAGGCATCAGCTACAGTCGTCAGAACAGTCTGGGCGGCATGCTGCAGCTTAACAGAAAACTCAGTTCCAACGGCCGCAACGTGACCTTGGTGCTCAACGGCAACTACGGCGAAAACAACGGACGCAACCTGCAGACAACCGCCGTACACCTCTACCAGATAGTCAACCACCTGGGCAAGGACTCCACCTACCAGACAAACCGCTACAACCTGACACCCACCAAAAACTGGAACTACAGTCTGAAGGCAACCTACAGCGAGCCCCTGCTGCCACGCACCTACCTGCAGTTCACCTACGAGTTCCAGTACCGATACCAGAAGAGCGACCGCTCCACCTACGACTTCAGCCGCGACTACGACTTCAGCCAGATTCCTGCCGCCTACCGCGGCTGGGACAGCTACCTGTCACTGCTCACACAACCCATGGACAGCTACCTCAGCCAGCCCCTGAGCCGCTTCTCAGAGTACAAGAACTACATCCACACGGCCGAAGTCATGCTGCGCGTCGTACGTCCCGCCTACAACCTCAACGTCGGCCTGCAGCTCGTCCCGCAGAAGTCACACTTCGTGCAGCGCTACCAGGGCGTGGCAACCGACACCACACGCACCGTCTTCAACTTCACCCCAACCGCCGACTTCCGCTGGAAAATCTCCGACGTCAGCCAGCTGCGCATCAACTACCGCGGACAAACCGGCCAGCCGTCCATGACCGACCTGCTCGACATTACCGACAACAGCAACCCGCTGAACATCACCAAAGGTAACCCCGGCCTCAAGCCCTCGTTCACCAACAACTTCCGGCTGTTCTACAACAACTACATTCCCAGCCACATGCGCGCCATCATGGCCCACGTCACCTTCTCGACCACCCGGAATGCCATAGCCAACAAGATAACCTACGATGCCGCTACCGGCGGACGCATCTCGCAGCCGCAGAACATCAACGGCAACTGGAACACCAACGGCTTCTTCATGTTCAACACCGCCATCGACTCAACAGGCTATTTCAACATCAACACCTCCACCAACCTGGGCTACAACCACCGCGTGGGCTACGTCAACCTGAACAAAAGCGCCGATGCCACGCGCAGCACCACACGCTCGTTCACCGTCGGAGAACGACTCGCCGCCAGCTACCGCAACTCCTGGATAGAGGTTGAGCCCAACGGCTCGCTCAGCTACACCCACTCGCGCAACACCATGCAGTCCACCGCCAACCTCGACACGTGGATATTCTCCTACGGGTTCAACGCCAACCTCACCCTGCCGTGGGGCACGCGTCTGGCCACCGACCTGAACATGAACAGCCGCCGCGGCTTCAGCGACACGTCCATGAACACCAACGAGCTCATCTGGAACGCACAGGTGTCGCACAGCTTCCTGCGCGGCAATGCACTCACCGTCAGCCTGCAGTTCTACGACCTGCTGCACCGTCAGTCCAACATCACCAGCGCCATCAACGAAATGATGCGCAGCGACACCGAGTACAACTCTATCAACCAGTACGCCATGCTCCACGTCATCTACCGCCTCAACATCTTTGGTGGCAGGCAGGGCGGCCCCCGCGGCGACGGCTTCGGCGGACGCGGCGGTGGCGGACGTGGTGGACGCGGCTTCGGAGGCGGCGGCTTCGGCGGTGGCGGAAGAGGCTTCGGCGGGCCGCGCCGCTTCTGACGGGGCCGATGCCGAACATGGAGTTCCTTGGCATAAACTGTAGGCCTCAGCGCCGCTGAAACAAAGAGCGCCCGCTGAAACTAAGAGCAGCGGGCGCTGAAAACTTGTGGTTTCCTGGCTATTTCCGAATAATCATTAACTGTCAACATCTATATAGTTAATGTTATTTAAAAGTGCCTTGATGCGCCGCAGCTGGTAGTCGTAGCTGGCATGGCGGTCTTTCTGCTTGGTGCTTAGCTGGTGGTTCTTGATGCTTTTGTAAATGTCACTGGCATCCCAGTTGTTCATGCCCCGCAGTTCAGGCAGATAGTTGCGAGAATAGACGTATGGTTTGTCAACGCCTTTCTTTTTTATGGTGACGATGACGACGACCTCCAGACCCGGGACGACGGGGTGGTAGGCTCCGTTGCTGATGATGTATGTGGGCTCAATGGCATAGCTGTTGTCGTAGCCGCGTCCGAAGATGCCGCCTACGTCGTCGGTATAGATGGTAACGGGGTATTTCATGTCGCCCTTATCGTCGCTGAATTTCAGGAAGTCGAAGGGAATGCTCAGTTTGTCCCATGCGTTGGCAGGAAGGTTGAACCCGGCAACGTTAAAGATGTATTCGTGGTGGGTTGACACGTCGTAGTCGGGCTCTATGGAGTAGCGCTCTGCCAGCCCGAATGCCTCACGGTATTTGTCGGTGCCCTCAATGCCCATCTGGTTAGTACCTATGCACGTGGCATCTACCTGCATCCACTCAATGTCGCTTTCGGGGAAGAGCGTGGGGTTCAGTAGCACCTCAATGCTGCTGGGGTCGAAGAAGTAGTAGCTGGCGCGGATGTTTCCGCGTTGACTTGAGTCGTCGCCGATGGACCACCAGTTGTTGAGGACATAGACGGTGGGGTGGTTCTTGATGTTCCAGACGCCCTGGCCGAAGGTGGGTGTCTTGTCGCGCTTGAAGTTCCTGAGGCTGATGGTGGGCGAGGCTATGCCGATGTTGGGTGCTGCTCCGGCTATGACGCCCTCGGTAGTGATGGTTCCGTCCATGCCGAGGCTGATGGTGCCATCGAGCGCTACGGTTGTACCGTTGTCGAACATGCCGGCTATTGAGCTACCGGCACCTGCGGCTCCAGAAAGTCCGCCGAAACCGATGGCTGGGTTCCCTCCCATGAATCCGGCAATGCCGCTGGCCAGGCTGAGGGCTCCCTGCAGCCCGGTGAGTATGCCTTTCGCCACGGACACGCTCTTCTTGCCTCCCTTGGCTTTCATGTCGGCCTTGATGGTGCCGTCGATGTCGGCTTCCATGGTACTGAAGAGCGAGACGTCGTGCTTGTCCCACGAGTACATCTGCAGTTTCATTTTGTCTTTTTCGAAGTCGATGCCGTCAGGGCGGTAGAGCGACAGGTCAACGTCGAAGGCCCACCAGCCTGTGCGCAGGGTGAGCAGTCCGTTGCTGAGCTTGTCGCCGCTCCATGCCGTAACGATGTCGGCCATGGTGCCTGAGCCCGCCGCGCTGATGAGTTCTTTCTTCTTGATGGTGGCCGTGGTGGGCAGTCCGTAGCCCCAGAGCGAGAGCTGGGCCATGTCGTCGGGCAGTGTCACTTCCCACACGTGGTCGTTGCCGGCCTGGAAGTTGTCGGGCACGTAGTAGAAGAAGCGCAGGGTGCCCGAGTAGGCATGGTAGAGGGCGAGGAAGTTGTCGTTGATGGGCGACACGCTGCCGCAGCGGTTGAGCACGAGGGCCCAGCCGTTCTCGGGGGTGATGTTGTCGCAGAAGCCGTCGGGCAGGTTGCTTGCCACGTCGCCCACGCCGCTGTACCACGGCAGGTTGACAATCTTATAGGAGGCGGGGTCTTTCATGTTGTTGGTGGTGATGTTCACCGAGCCGTCGTTGATGTAGATGGCCTCCACGTCGTGCCAGTTGGCGGGGGTGAAGTCTGCGTCGTTGATGTTGTAGGTGATGGCATCGGCTCCGCCACGCAGTTTCAAATTCCACTGGCTGAACAGGTTTTCCCAGGCGCCCTCGTCCTTTTCCATGCTGAGTGTCTGGCCGTCGATGCCCGTGGCGGTGAGCCGTCCGTCGGCCATCGTCAGCTGTCGGCTGAGTGGCTGGTACTCCTTCTGGTTCGCAATATCCTGACTGGTGAGTGTCAGGCTGACGGTGCCGTCGGCATGGGTCGTGTATTCGAAGCTTCCCGGGTGGCCGCTGCCTTGTCCCAGCTCGGCAAAGGGCTCGCTGCTCTTGTTGTCAAGGAAGTAGCGGTTCCACAGTCCGGTGCCGTTGTTCTGGAATTGATAGACTTCGACCACGCGAGTGTAGTCGCGAGAAATTTCTTTCTCACTCAATGGGTCTGACTTGTCTATCACATGGTCAACCGTTCCCGTGGCATGGTACAACTGAAAGAACGTGCCGACTATCTTGTCGCCGAGCGGATTCTGTGCCGTGGCATCATCTTTGTCTGCGCAGGCTGCGAAACCGAGCGACATGACTGTTGCTAACAGGAGGGCACGGATGGCCTTCGTACTGCGTAATTGTATTTTCCTTGTCCTCATAGGGATGCTGTTATATGTGTTTAGTAGCCGAAGATTTCGTCGGTGGTCAGTTCACGGACGGTGCCCAGAGTGCGCAGGAAGTCCATGTCGAGCATGTCCTTATTGCCGAGGATGATGTAGCGGTAGGGCTTGCGTGCCATGAGTTGCTGTTCGAAGCGGACGATGTCCTGCAAGGTCAGACCGGGCAGGTCACGGTAAATCTTCTCGTCTTCGTCATAGTCGATGCCGCGCTGCTTGGCCGTCCAGTAGGCGTTGAGCACGGCCGACTTGGTGGTGCGTTGGGTGGCCAGCCGCTTCATCAGGGCTTCCTTGGCTATTCGGAAGGCGCCCTCTGACTGGGGTATAGTGTCAAGAATCTCGTTGAAGTGGGTGACGCAGTCCTTCATCTTGTCGGCCTGGGTAATAATATAGGTATAGTAGTTCTCGTTGAAGCCGGGGCGGTAGGGGGTGCTGTAATAGGCGGAGGCGGAATAGGCCAGGCCGCGTGCCTCGCGCATCTCCTGGAAGACGATGGCGTTCATAGAACCGCCGAAGTACTCGTTGAAGAGGGCTTTCAGGGCAGCCTCCTCGGGGTGCCACTCGCGGTTCTCGTTGTGATACATGACCATGTAGATGTTCTTGGCGTCGTAGGGTGCCATCCACACGTCGGCGGCCGGTGTGGCAACGGGCTTGGCCACGGGGCCTTCGGGAACGTCGCGCAGGGTCTTGGCCACGTGGTGCTGCTTGTCCATGACGGCAAGGAACTGCTTGAGCTCAGCGGGTCCGTAGTAGAAGATGGTGTGCTTGTAGTTCTTCAGGCCCTTGATGAGGTCGATGAGCACCTGCGGGTCGGCAGCCTTCAGTTGGTCGTTGGTCATCATGGGTGCGTGCTGCCCGAACTGGGCGTAGCGGCGCAGGGCCGAGAAGTTGCTCTGCTGGTTCTTCTTGCGGTCAGCACGTGCCTTCAGCACGATATCGACATACTTCTGGTAGGCCTCTCGATCGACCTGTGCATGCTGCATGCGGTCTTCGAGCAGGGCGAGTGCCTGCTCCATGTTCTCGCTGAGTCCGGAGAGGCTGACGCTGATGCTGTTGGTGCCGGTTGAGATGTTGGCATCGCAGGCCAGACCGTAGAAGGCCTGCTTCAGCTGGGCAGCGGTCTGCTTGTTGGTGCCAAGGTAGTCCATGAGGTACTCGGCGGCAATCTCATAGCGCGGGTCGTCCTCGTCGCCAAACTCGTAGTGGAACGAGAGGCTGAAGAGCCCGTTCTCGGTGTTCTGCTTGTAGAGCACGGGAATCTTCTTCTTGGTCTCGGTGACGGTCAGGTCGTTCTTGAAGTCAACGAAGCGCGGCTGTATGGGCTCTACGTGCGATGCCTGAATGTCGCGCAGGAACTGTGAGCTCTGGTCGCGGTTGGTGGGTATGGGGGTTATCTGCGGCTTCTCGATGGTCTTCTGGGTGGAGTCAACGCCCTGGCGCTTGTAGATGCAGACATAGTCGTTGCCGAAGTTCTGACGTGCGAAGTCGATAATCTGCTGACGGGTCATCTTGGACACGCGGTCGAGATAGCCCACCTCATCGGCCCACTGGGTGCCGTTGATGAAGGAACTGACGAACATGTCGGCACGGCTGGAGTTGCTCTCCATGAGGCGGTAGTGACTGCGCTTGATGTTGTTGATGACGGAGGGCAGCAGGCTGTCATCGAACTTTCCTGCCTTGAGGTTTTCCATCTCGCTGAGCAGCAGGCTGCGCACGTCTTCAAGCTTCTGCCCTTCCTTGGGGCGTCCGCTGAGGATGAAGGCCGAGTAGTCGGCCAGGTCATAGACGTATGCACCTGCTGACATGAGCTTCATGGGCTGTTCGAGGTTCAGCTCGAAGAGTCCGGCGCGGCCGTTGGCAAGCATGGAGCTGATGATGTTGAGCGTGTCCATCTGTGCCGAACCGGCTCCCTTGAAGCGCCAGCCTAACATGATGTTCTCGGCATCGTTACCCCAGACGGTGGAATCGACGGGTGCCGTGATGGGCTGCTCTTTCGGGAATACGGGATAGTCGATGGGCCTTGCCTGCCACGAGCCGAAGTACTTGTCGATGATGCGGATGACCTGGTCGGGGTCGAAGTCGCCCGACATGCAGATGGCAACGTTGTTGGGCACGTACCACTTGTTGAAGTAGGCCTTGATGTTGGTGATGGAGGGGTTCTTCAGGTGCTCCTGGGTGCCTATGACGCTCTGCTGGCCGTATGGGTGGCTGGGGAAGAGCTTGGCCAGCAGTGCCTCGTACATTTTGCGGGCATCGCGGGTCAGGTTGATGTTCTTTTCTTCATAGACGGCCTCCAACTCAGTGTGGAAACCGCGAATGACCATGTTCTGGAAGCGGTCGCTCTGAATCTTTGCCCAATTCTCTACCTCGTTCGAGGGAATGTCCTCGGTGTAGCAGGTCACGTCGTTCGACGTGTAGGCGTTGGTTCCTTCAGCACCAATGGCAGCCATCAGCTTGTCGTACTCATTGGGAATGAAGTACCGGGCGGCCAACTGGCTCACGGAGTCAATCTCGTGGTAAGCCTGCTTGCGGGCTGCGGGGTCGGTCAGCTTGCGGTAGGCCTCGAATCGCTGCTCTATCTCGTCGAGCAAGGGAGCTTCGGCCTCGGGGTTGTTGGTGCCGTACTGCCTGGTGCCCTTGAACATGATGTGCTCCAGATAGTGTGCCAGGCCGGTGGTCTCTGCGGGGTCGTTCTTACCGCCGGTACGTACGGCAATGTAGGTCTGAATGCGCGGCACTTCCTTATAGACGCTCAGATAGACCTTCAAGCCGTTGGGCAGCGTGTAGATGCGTGCCTGCATCGGGTCGCCGGGAACCGTCTCATACTTGTACTGCGCACTTACTGTTAAAGGTAAAAAGGTAAAAAGGTAAAAAGGTAAAAAAAATACCCACCCTAATTTAATTTTCTTTTTCATTTCCTTATAAGTTTATTGATTATATTAACTAATGTTCCAATAATTGTATTTATATCATTATTTAAAGAGTCAAACTCATTCTTTTTGAGTAATTTTGCTTCAAATAACAATTCTAACCAATATTTTGTTTCACTTGCTTCTTTTAATGCGATTTTTAGTTTACTGATATAGTCTGCCTCACTCTGAGCATAAATACTTTCTGAGAGATTTGCACCGATACTTGTCCCACATCTGTAAAGTTGTTTGGACATAACGTATTCTTTTTTCTGTTCGTACAAATAATTAACAACTTAACAATACGCAGGGCGAATTTCTTACTTAATGTATAAATAACATTATCGCTCATTCCGTTTTTTTACCTTTTTACTTTTTTACCTTTTTACTTTTTATATCAGTTTTCGTAGTCAATCTCATGGTCCAGTTTCTGCAGGAACTCCTCATAGACACCCGGCTCCACGTCACCCATGGCGTACTCCTTTTCGGCATCCTTGCGTATTTCGGCAATCCAGGCCCGGCGGGCATGCACATAGTCCTGACGAATGCGCTCCACGTCGGCCGGCGTCAGCTCGTTGAGGTGGTAATAGTCCAGTATGAGCTGGTAGGACCATGCCCAGCGGTAGTCACTATAATGGTCGTTGACGTCAACAAAGCGGTCAAGCAGCTCCTGGATGTTCTCGATGGCTCCGCTCTTGATGTCGGCAACGATGCGTTTCTCCTCGCTCTCTGGCATCAGCAGTCCGCTCAGGTCAATCCATCGGCCCTCGCCCACCGTGCTGGCCGGGCGGCCAAAGAAGCCTTCCTTCTGGGCACGCTTCAGAACGGCTCCCATATAGATGCGCAGGGCGATGTCGTAGTACTTCAGACCCTTGCGCAGCGAAGAGGCATTGATGACGTACTCATGGAAGTTGTAGGCAGAGACATTGTCGCCCGACGCATCGCGCAGGGCTTTCAGAATCTTAATGCCTTCCATGATTTCGCCCACGGTGAACGGCGACAGCCAGTCGAAGTTGATGATGGACTTACGCGACTGCTTGGAACGTTTGTCGCGCTTGGGCCACTTCTTGATGTCGCGGTACAGTCCCACGGTGGTGATGTTACGCCCGGGCACGATGTACATCGTTTCGCCGTAGGCCATCAGGTAAGAGAAAGGCAGGTTGCGCATGTCGGGGTGGTTCATCAGCTTGCCGAAGCAGACGGAGAAGGCTCCTATGGTGGCGGGCATCAGCACGTAGGCTCCCGAGGCGGTCTTCGTGCCGCGCTCCAGGGTGCCGTAGTGCAGGGGACCCATCTTGTAGGCATGGTTGGAGAAGTTGGTGTTCGAGCCGGCATTATAGAACGAGAACTGCCCGCCAATGAGCAGGCTCGACTTGTGGTGGCTGGCCGAGAAGGGCCCGCAGAAGGCGGCACACGCCTCGCCGTTGGCCATGAACGAGTTGGCAAAAAACAGGCTGGCCTCTGCCGTGAAGCCGTTGGTTATCTGGCAGGCCTCGCCCACGAAACAGTCCTGCATTTTCACGGAGTTGTTGATGCTGCAGCCGTCGCAGATAATGGAGTTCTCGCAAATGACACCCGTGCCGATATAGACCGACGCATCACGCGACGACATGATGGTACACTCCAGAAGCCGGGCAGCTCCATTGATTTCGCAGTCGCCCTTGATGACGGTGTTCGTAATATCCTTGGTGTTGATAATCTTCACGTTGTTGCCTATCACGCCGCGTTCCGGACGGGTCACCCGCAGCTCGTCCTCGACCAACTGGGCGAAACGCTGCTTGAGCACCTTGTCCTGCGAATATTTCACCATCAGGGCGGCCACCTGAGAATTCAGGTTACGGAAAATGGTGACGTTGCCGTCGCCCATCTCGTTCAGCACGGAAATGGTGGAACCCTCACCAAAGGTAGCATCGTCCGTCGTCTCCAAGGTCGAGATGTTCGAAATGAAACAGTCGTTGCCAATGGTGTAGTTGTTGATGTAGTTGCCCACCTTCTCTATCAGGCAGTCGTTACCCACCGTCACGTTGCGCAGGGTGGCATCGTTAATGCCGGAATGCTTGAGAAAACCTTTTGTCACTTCCACCTGCTTGTTAAACTCACCAAGTCGTATGTCACCATAGAACATGACGCGGTGGAAGTTATAGGGTTTGAAACCGTCAGCCACCATGACGCGCTGCCAGTCTTCTGCCCAACAAACATTATTCTCTAAAACTTCAATTTCGGTTTGTGTCAGTTGTCTGTAAGTCTCCATAATTTTCTTGTGTATTGGTGTTACAATGGCCACAAAGATACGATAAAGTTTAGAGTTATGGGGGTTATAGCTTAAAGTTTTTTCTCCCCATTAACCTTTTTTATTTTTTTATTTTTTTATT
>JAGAYI010000039.1 GCA_017940545.1 Prevotella sp. | reverse complement strand
TGCTTACTGCAGGCGGTAGAAGGTGTTTGTCGCAGCATCCCCGTTCAGCGTCGGGGCACTGCCTAACGTGGTGGTTGTTTCGCTGCCCGCAAGCAGCTGCGTCTGGTGTTGCAGCTGCATCACCTGTATGGAGAGCTTGTTGTATGTCCGCTTATGGCCTTTCGGCGTGATGGCTTTCATTGGTGAATGTTATTTAATCATTGTCTTTTTACCCTGATGAATATAGACACCCTTCCGGGTGGGCTTGCCTGTAAGGCGTGTGCCGTCGAGCGAATACCACGCAGAGCCGTTGGTTGTTGCATCGCCGGTTGTTGTCTGCAGGGTACCGATGGCGGTAGCCTGACCGTTGACATCCAAGAGGCGCAAGTAGATGATGGTGGGCAGTTCGTCGTCAGCACGGCGGTTCATCAGGGGAGCGCCTGAGGTCTCCTGGTATTGGATGTAGCAGCGCAGGGCGGGTATCTCCACCATGGCGCCCACCTTTACAAACTGTCCCTGGCTGATGCCCTGCTCGCTGACATCCTGTGCCGAGAAGCCGTAGATGTCGGTGGCGGGTGCTTCTATCCATTGCAGCTTCTTGTCGGTGCCCTTGAAGGTCCAGTCGCCCACGGTCGTTTCGCCTGCCTCGATGGTGGCCGGTATGTTGTAGGTACCGCTGAAGTCAACTTCGCCTGTTGCTGCGGGCAGGTACATATATGGTGTGTTGGCCGTCAACGTCTCGGTGTTCACTTCCTGCATGGTGGCAATATATTTGTCGCCTTCCTTCTCAATGCCCTTGAAGGTGTAGATTGTTTCGCCGGCCTGCTTCTTGTAGTCGAAGGGCAGGCAGATGGTGGCCATCCTGTCCTTGGTGAACGTCCGCTTGTAGATGATGTCGCACGTCTGGCCGGCGTATGGCAGCAGGTCAGTAATGCTCTCGCCGTCGGTCAGCGTGAGTGCTCCCTCCATGTCGTAGTTGAATGTGATGGTGCCGTTCTCTGCTTCCTTGATGCGATAGAGGCTATGGCCGACGGGGTTCTTGGTGGTAGTGTTGCCAGCGTAGAAGCAGAAGTTAGGCAGGGCCTGTTCGTCGGTCAGCGTCTTGACGTCTTGGGTTCCAGGGAAAGGCGTGGCAGCATGCATGGCCTTCCATTCGTCATAAGAGTAAGGCTTGTCCGCTGTTGCCGGTTTGTCCTCGGCATGTGTGAGTGCCGTGGGGTACGAGTCTCCTCCTGACGGAATGACCGCCACGCGTGGGTGTCCGGCGGTGTTGTTGGGGTTGTCGCCCATGTTCACGACATCGTTAGCGTAGTCAACGTGGTAGGCCAATAGTCCGTGGCCAAAGGCATATCGGTTAATTCCGCTCAACTGAATGTTCTCCAGAACGATGTATTCGTTAGGCTTGTTGGGGTTTTGTATTTTGTAGGCCGTTCCCCCGTTAATAACCGGTGTCAGGCTGACGTTGAGCGTCGGTTCCTTGAGTTCTTCGATGGTTATCCAGCCCATGGCCTCCTGCTCCCATGCGGTATAGGCTGCTGGCCGGTATCCATTGTTGTTGTAAATGCCGTAGTCCATGACATCCCATGCCTGCATACTCTGGTTGTGGGACTTGGTCACGTCGCCCGTCGTGGTGACGTAGAGGTCGGGCAGTCCCATGCCGTGAGAGAACTCATGGATGAACGGGCCGATGCCGTTAATCCAAGGCATGGTGCTCGCTTCATCGGGAAATTTCTTTGCGTAATCTTCGTAATACTTGTCGTTAAACATCAGCTCGCTCTGGCAGCCTCCGCGACCAAACTTGTATTCGTCCTTGATGGTGACGTATGAAAAGTTAGAAACCTTGGCCCACATGGTGTTGGCCGGCCCGGAGGTGTTCTGCCCGTAGCCGGCATG
This sequence comes from Prevotella sp., assembly GCA_017940545.1. Taxonomy (GTDB): domain Bacteria; phylum Bacteroidota; class Bacteroidia; order Bacteroidales; family Bacteroidaceae; genus Prevotella. The sequence continues at coordinate 11,294 of JAGAYI010000039.1, read as the reverse complement.
AATGATATAAACCAGTTCCAGAACCTTGTCGTTGTTGACATTGTCATATTTCGAAAGGTCTAAGTCGGGGTATGCTTCCATGGCTTTGGTAACGGCATCCGTGCAGAACTCCTTCATCTTTTCGTCACTACCTGAACCGTCGGTACCACCGTAGTAGGCCAGGTTTTGGGGCAGGATGACGGGCCCCACAATGTCGAACTGCGGCTTGAACTGTCCGTGGCTGACGCTTTCAAAATATTTTGCCACGCTGTAGTAGTTCAGATTTTCGCGATGGCCGTAGTCTTCTCTGGTGTTGCCGTTGAGGTATTGTTCGAACGATTTTTTCGGGTCTCCCAGGGTGAAACCTTTGTCCTTAAAGGCAGCCAGGATAACCAGCACGCGGGGGCTGCCCGTATGTGGGAAGTAAGAGGTGCTTGTCACCTGCGGTGCCCGCCGTGCAGCCATTGTCTTGTTGCCCCGCTCGGCAAACAGCGTGCGTCGCGGTGCCTGCTGCCTGATGGCGGTCTGCTCGGCGGCGGTGCGCTGCTGCTGGTCGTGGGCCAGCAGGGTGGTGGCCTTCAGCTGTCCGTCGTCATCAATCTTAGCCACGTAGTAGGCATTGTCCTTCGTGGTCAGCAGAATGTCGTCGGTGGTGGTCACCCAGTTGAAGTGCTCGTCGCCATGCAGCCGTACGGTCAGCACGGTGCCGTCGGGCTGCTTCACCTTGAAGGGGAAGGGCCAAGCGGGAGCAGCATCTATTGTTAAAGGTAAAAAGGTAAAAAAATAAAAAAACGATTCGCTTCATATTATTATTCTTCTTTTTTAAGTTCTGGATAACTGATACGGGTATGGTAAATTGTTTTGAGCTTCTCAATGAGCACCGTCTTGGCATACTGAATGTCGCGGAACGTAATGGGGCACTCGCGGAAGTAGCCTTCGGCCACCTGCGAGTCGAGTATGCGGTTCACCAGGTCGCGGATGGTCTGCTCGGTGTAGTCGGGCAGCGAGCGCGAGGCAGCCTCCACGGCATCGGCCATCATCAGGATGGCCTGCTCGCGGGTAAAGGGGTTCGGCCCCGGGTAGGTGAACAGCAGTTCGTCAATGTCCTCGTCGGGGTGCTCGTTCTTGTATTTCACGTAGAAATACTTGGCCTTACCCTGTCCGTGGTGGGTGGCAATGAAGTCGCGTATGACGTCGGGCAGGTTGTACTTGTCGGCCAGCTTCAGTCCGTCGGTGACGTGACTGATGATGACCTGTGCGCTGTCAATGTACGACAGGTTCTCGTGCGGGTTAAAGCCCGACTGGTTCTCGGTGAAGTAGATGGGGTTCTGTATCTTTCCGATGTCGTGATACAAGGCACCGGTACGCACCAGCTGCGGCTTGGCACCAATCTTGTTGGCTATCTCGGCAGCCAGGTTGCCCACCTGTATGGAGTGCTGGAACGTGCCGGGAGCCACCTCGCTCATGCGGCGCAACACGTCCTTGCTCATGTCCGACAGCTCAATGAGCGTGATGTTTGACGTGAAGCCGAACAGCTTCTCGATGAGGTAGAGCAGGGGGTAGGAGCAGAACAGCAGGGCGCCGTTGATGGCTAAGTAGTTGTACTCGCTGTAATCGACGACGTTGATGTCGCTGCCCAGCTTCCAGTCCAGCGCCAGGTTGGCGGCCATGCCGCCCAGGGTGACGAGGATGGCCGTCTTGAAGAGCTGTGAGCGGCTGCTCAGTTCGCGCAGGGTGAAGATGGCCACGATGCCGGCTATTGTCTCGATGATAATGAAGTCGAGCGGGTGCTGCAGGGCGCTGGCTGCAATGAGCACGGTGGTGGCATGGGCCATGAACGCCGTTCGTGAGTCCATGAAGACGCGCACGAAGATGGGCACCATGGCAAACGGCAGGATATAGACGTGCAGCACGTTGTGGCTCACCATGGTCAGCGCCATGATGTCGAAGAGCACCACCATGGCATACACCATGGCAATGGAGCGCCAACGCTCGAAGTAGTCCTTGCGGTAAAGACTCAGATAGACGGTGAAACAGCCGATGAGCAGCAGCACCAGGAGCGCCTCGCCCAGCATTTTGGCGCTGAAGCGCGACTGGTCGGTCTGGCGGCGTTCCGTCTCCTTGATGAACGACTCGATGATGCGTTCCGTCTTTTCGTCAACAATTTCTCCGCGGTCAACCACCTTCTGGCCGCGCTGCACCACGCCGCTGGCCAGAGGAATGCTCTCCTGCAGGTCGCGCAGGCTCGACTCGCTGCGCTCCTTTTCGTAAATCAGGTTCGGCACAATGTAGTCGTTCAGGTTGCAACGCTGCAACAGCGCGTGGTGCTGGCTGAGCAACGGGTCCTGAAACAGCTTCTCGTAGGCCGACTTGGGCGAGTTGATGGTGGTCATGCGCACGCTGACGGCCTGCTTGCCGCTCACAATGCGAATCATCTGCATCGTGTCCTTCGTCAGTCCGTCATACTGCTCGGCCCTCATGATGCCCTGGTCGTAGAACTGGTGCAGGCGGTTGGCAATGATGCTGATAAAGTCGGGCGGCAGTCCGGGAATGCCCTGGCTGAAGTCCTGTGTGAACTTGTTGATGGCCTGGGTCTCCGCCTCTTTGTTGATTTCGTAGTAGGGCTCATATTCCCGCATCATGCTGTCGCGCTCTGCCTGAATGGCAGCGTCCGACTTGTAGATGGGGAAATCGAAGGGGGCCGTGAAGTTGGCATAGCGCCAGGGCTTGCCCTTCTCAACCTTGAAGGTCAGCTGGCTGTCGCGCGGCATGGCCCACACAATGAGTATGACGCTGATGACCACCAGGGCTATGCGTACCAGCAGGTCGTGCCATGTAATGTCTTCGCTGAACTTGATTTTACTCATTTTCTTGCGCAATATTACAACTATATTCCGTTTTAGGGTGCGAAAATACAAAAAAAATCGCCAAATATCAAAAAAATATCGTACTTTTGCACAAAATTATCAAGAAATACGACTTTTTACAATGTCAGAGAGAAAAGTAAGAGTACGTTTTGCACCCAGTCCTACGGGTGCATTGCACATCGGCGGAGTGCGAACCGCCTTGTATAATTATCTGTTTGCCCGCCAGCATGGCGGCCAACTGGTGTTCCGCATTGAGGACACCGACAGCAACCGTTTCGTGCCGGGTGCTGAAGAGTATATCATTGAAAGCTTCAAGTGGCTCGGCATCCGGTTTGACGAAGGTGTCAGCTTCGGAGGCGACAAAGGCCCGTACCGTCAGAGCGAGCGCCGCGACATCTACAAAAAATACGTGCGGCAGCTGCTCGACAACGGCAAGGCATACATCGCCTTCGACACGCCGGAGGAACTGGAGCAGAAACGCCAGGAGATACAGAATTTCCAGTACGACGCCAAGACACGTGGCATGATGCGCAACTCACTCACCTTGCAGAAAGAAGAGGTGGAGCGGCTCATGGCTGACGGTCACCAGTATGTGGTACGCTTCAAGATTGAGCCTGGACAGACGGTGCTCGTCAACGACCTTATCCGTGGCGAGGTGCGTGTGCAGAGCGATATCCTTGACGACAAGGTGCTCTACAAGAGTGCCGACCAGTTGCCGACGTACCATTTGGCCAACATTGTCGATGACCACCTGATGGAGATATCGCATGTTATCCGTGGCGAGGAATGGCTGCCGTCGGCACCGCTGCATGTGCTGCTCTACGAGGCCTTCGGCTGGCAGGACACCATGCCGCAGTTTGCACACCTGCCGCTGCTGCTGAAACCCGACGGCAAGGGAAAGCTGTCGAAGCGCGACGGCGACCGTCTGGGCTTCCCCGTGTTCCCCTTGGAGTGGCACGACCCGAAGACGGGCGACGTCAGCCGTGGCTACCGTGAGGACGGCTACTTCCCCGAGGCTGTCATCAACTTCCTCGCCCTGCTGGGCTGGAACCCGGGTACGGAGCAGGAGCTGTTCACGCTCGACGAGCTGGTGCCCCTGTTCGACATTACGAAGTGCTCGAAGGCCGGTGCGAAGTTTGCCTACGAGAAAGGCATCTGGTTCAACCATGAGTACATCCTGAAGAAGTCGGCAGAGGAGATTGCTGCACTTTTTGAGCCTGTCTGCCGTGAACATGGCGTCAGGGACTCTATGGAACGTATCACTCAGGTGGTCAGCATGATGAAGGACCGCGTGTCGTTTGTCAAGGAGCTGTGGCCGCTGTGCTCGTTCTTCTTCGAGGCTCCCACGGAGTACGACGAGAAGACGGTGAAGAAACGCTGGAAAGAGGACTCCGCGCAGCAGCTCACCGAGCTCATCGGTGTGCTGGAGGCCCTTGACGACTTTTCGTTAGCTAATCAGGAACAGGTGGTGCATGCCTGGATTGAGCAGAAGGGCTACAAACTGGGTAACATCATGAATGCCTGGCGTCTGACGCTTGTCGGCGAGGGCAAGGGTCCGGGCATGTTCGACATCTCGGCATTCCTCGGCAAGGAGGAAACCATCAGGAGAATGAAGCGGGCAATAGAAGTGTTAGGTACGGCCCCCTCGGGGGCAGTAGGGGGGACTATATGTACAATGTAGTCATTTACCTCTACCTGCTTGGCGTGGCCATAGCGAGCCTTTTCAATGAGAAGGTTCGCAAGATGTGGCGTGGCGAGCGTGATGCCTTTCGGGTGCTCAGGGAGAAGGTTGACCCCGACGCCAAGTACGTATGGTTCCATGCCGCTTCGTTAGGTGAGTTTGAACAGGGCCGCCCTATTATGGAGCAGTTGCGCCGCGAACATCCGGAGTATAAGATCCTGCTCACGTTCTTCTCGCCCTCTGGCTATGAGGTGCGAAAGAATTACGAGGGTGCCGATGTCGTATGCTATCTGCCGTTGGACACCATTACCAATGCCCGCAGGTTCCTGCGTACCATCCGCCCTGTCATGGCGTTCTTCATCAAATATGAGTTTTGGTATAACTACTTGCACATTCTGAAACACCGTAACATACCTGTGTATAGCGTCAGCAGCATCTTCCGTCCTGACCAGGTGTTCTTCAGGTGGTACGGACGGCAGTATCGCCGTGTGCTGAACTGCTTCACCCATTTTTATGTGCAGAATGAGGAGAGCCGCGAACTGCTGGCAAAGATTGGCATTACTGACGTGACCGTGACGGGCGACACCCGCTTCGACCGCGTCCTGCAAATCAAGGAATCTGTCGAAGCCCCTCAGTCGTCTGCCGTGGGCGATGCCATTGTGCGGTGGCTCGGCATAGATGGCCCCTCGGCAGCCGCAGCGGGTGCTCCCGTCTTTGTTGCCGGTTCCTCATGGCCGCCCGACGAGGAAATCTTCATTCGCTATTTCCGTCAGCATCCTGAATGGAAGCTCATCATTGCTCCCCACGTTATCGACGAAGACCATCTGCAGCAGATTGAGAAACTGTTGGAGGGCCTGCGCGTGGTGAGATACACCAAGGCCCCCTCGCTCATGGCGGGCGGCGCTGTGGCTGACGTTCTCATCATCGACTGCTTCGGCCTGCTGTCGGGCATCTACCGCTATGGCACGGTGGCTTATGTGGGTGGCGGCTTCGGCGTGGGCATTCATAACCTGCCCGAGGCGGCAGCGTGGGGCATACCCGTGTTCTTCGGTCCCAACAACGGGCGGTTCCAGGAGGCGCAGGACCTGAAGGCCTGTGGCGGCGGCATCGAGATAAAGTGCTACGACGACTTTGAGCGCTGCATGCAGCAGTTTGAGGCGCAGCCCGGCGACGTGGCTCGCCGTGGCCTGGCGGCCGGCAACTATGTGCAGGGCAGGGCAGGTGCCACGCGGAAGATACTTGCCGACGTGAAGCTGTAATCGTGTAAAGTTCAATTTTCAAAGTTTTTTTCCGTAAAGTTCAAAATCCTATGCAATACCTCTGGATGATCATACTTTGGGTGCTTCCGCTGGCGGCACTCGTCTATCTGGCGTGGCATCTGTGGTGCCTGCTGCCGTTGGCCGTGGCGTGGAAGTGCCTGCTGATAGCCTTGGGCGTGGGTGCCTTCAGCCTGCTGTTCTTCAGCGTGGCCCGCAAGTTCGACACCCTGCCGCTCCCTTTAGCCTCCGCCTGTTACGACATCGGCACATCCAGCATCATGGTCATGCTCTACATGTTCATGATGTTCCTCGTGCTCGACGTCGGCCGACTGGTGCGACTGGTGCCTAAGGCGTGGCTCTACGACAACTGGCTGACTACTGGCATCCTTGCCGCTTTGCTCATAGGCATCTTTGTCTATGGTAATCTGCACTATCATAATAAGGTACGCGAGGAACTGACGCTGACTACTGACAAACCGCTGCAGCGGGAGCTGAAGCTCGTCATGCTGAGCGACATGCACATCGGCTACCATAACCGCCGTAGTGAACTGGCACGCTGGATTGACCTGCTCAATGCGGAACATGCCGACATGATTCTCATTGCAGGTGACATTATTGACGGCAGCATGCGACCGCTGTTGGAAGAGCGTATGGCTGAGGAGTTCCAGCGGCTGAATGCACCCGTCTATGCTTGTCTGGGTAACCATGAATATTATGCCGGCGACCATGATGCCGAGCAGTTCTACCGCGATGCCGGCATACACCTGCTGCGTGATAGCGTGGTCCTTGCGGATGGCATCGCCATCATTGGCCGTGACGACCGTACCAACGCAAGGCGCAAGAGTGTGAAGGAGCTAATGGACGTAGGGGGGGCTTACACCATCCTGCTCGACCATCAGCCCTACCATCTGGAGCGTACCGAGGCCGCCGGTGTCGATTTCCAGTTCAGCGGACATACCCACCACGGACAGGTATGGCCCATCTCCTGGATTACCGAGGCTATCTACGAATGTGCCTTCGGTGAGCATCAGCGTGGCAACACCCGCTACTACGTCAGTTCCGGAATGGGCATCTGGGGCGGAAAGTTCCGCATCGGCACACGCTCGGAATATGTCGTCGCTACACTGAAGAATTAAACCAACCTACGCACTGGTTCGTCAAAAAGTAAAAAATACATAAGACAAGAAGATGAAGAAAATGATGTTTGCGGCCCTTGCCGTCCTGCTGATGAGCATGGCGAAGGGCGACGGCGTAATAACGAAGGAAAAGGGAGTATATGTCATCAACACCACCACGCTGGCCAAGGACGTGCGTGGTTATCGGGGCACGACACCCTTGAAGATTTACGTCAAGAAGAACAAGATTCAGAAGATTGAGGCACTCAAGAACCGTGAGACGCCTGAATACTTCGAGGAGGTGGAGGCCGTGATGTTTCCCAAGTATCAGGGCCTGACCGTCAAGAAGGCACTCTCCGCACCGGTCGATGGTGTCACCGGTGCCACCCTGTCGTCGAAAGCCGTCCGCGAAAATGTGAAGCGCGGACTGGAATACTACCTGAAGGAGAAATGAGGAAAAGCGTTCCTCACTCCTCCTTCAGGTATTCCTTTGCATACGCTACATAGTGCTTCGCGTTGTCCGTCTGTCCGGGCCGCGTGGGCTTGATGTACTTGGCGGGCACGCCGCCCCATATCTCGCCAGGGCCAATCTTCGTGTTCTGAAGCACCAAGGCACCTGCCGCAACAATGGCACCCTCGCCAATCTCACAGCCGTCCAACAGCGTGGAGCCCATGCCGATGAGTGCGCCGTCATGAATGGTACAGGCATGCACCGTCACGTTATGCCCTATGGTGACGTAGTTGCCGATGTGCGTCGGTCCCGTCTCGTGGGTCACGTGGACGCACGAGCCGTCCTGAATATTCGTGCAGTTGCCGATGGTGATGGGCGCCACGTCGCCGCGTACCACGGCATTAAACCATACCGAGCATTGGTCGCCCATGGTTACCTCGCCGACAATGGTGGCGTTCTCGCTGAAATAACAGTCCTTGCCCCATTTGGGTGTCAGACCCTTGTAGCTCTTTATCAGTGCCATTGCTAATCTCCTTACTCTTGTTAATCGTGAATAATGGCGCAAAGGTAATAAAAAGAACAGAACCGCCATCGCGGCGGCCCTGTTCTTAACGCTAATTTAACATACCGTTACACCTCATTCCTTTTACCTATGAACCAAAAAAACTACTAACCTATTTCTAACCCTGTAAGTGTAACGCTTGCTTGTCTTTTTGACGATGCAAAGATACGGCAAAGACCGCATGCCGCCAAAAACATTCAACGAACGCCCCGTTTTTTTAGGCAAACCCTTTTTACGACAGCACTCCCGGCACCGTCTTTCGACACTTTTTTGCACAAACCGCTCCGTCTCGGCAATAAAAATAAATGCGAATTTATTTGGTATTGCTCTCGTCTTTTTGTAACTTTGCGGCTGAATATTCATCCTAAATACGTATTTGTAATATGAAGACAGGTGACAACGTACTGATTTCGCCCGAGGTGACGCACAAAAGCGACTGGACTCAGGGCACGGTGATTGACGTGGAGGCCAACCCGTTTGTGGGCACGGTCATCTCTGCCGAGACACCAAGTGGAGAAATTTACTTTGACAAGGAATATCAATTCAAGCCCGCTTTCTAAGCCTATGTATGCACTTGGATACAGGGCAGTACCTACATGACCAATGCCGACAATCTGCTCAACCTCTTCAATGCCGTCAACGCCCTGAAAGCCATCGACTGGTTCCGCAAGTCCGTGCGTGACATCCGTGGCTACCGGGTTGAGGAATGGTCAGACTTTACAGAATCTGTCAGAAATGGCTGAACACCCCTTTCAAACTACTATCTACATTAAAACGAGTAGCATCTATGCCCCACCACAGAGAGTTAAAGCAACGATTAAGCGAGAGCAGAGCCAAACGTGTTTGGACTCTGCCGAACCGATGGAGCAGCGAGAGCCATCAAGCTTGCATGCGCTCGACCTCTGGTCGCTTGCTACCGCAGGGACGCAAGAATGGCCGAGTCGTGACAGGAGTTTCCCCGTTTTTTTACTTTTCTACTGCATTTTTTTCACTGTGAAACTTGTTTTTTTAGAAAAATTGTGTATCTTTGCATGCAAGATTAAAAACAGAAACACCCTAAAACAAGAAGACATGCTTTTAACTTTGACCACACAGACAGGCCACCAGACTGACTGCCGACACGATTTCGTTGCCGGATTGGAGCATGCCGTTTTACCCCCCCCATACATGCTTTAAATGGCTTAGAATCAATTATTTCGATGCGCATGGCGTCGAAAGCCACACGGCGCGTTTGCGCCCCGCTACGGGGTTCAGACGCGCCTGTTGCATGTTGGCTGATTTCAAAAGATAGCCTGTACTATATCAGCATCAATTTTTATTCAAATAAACAACTTTATTAATCAAAAAAAACAGAAACAATGAAACAAAAACTACTTTCAATTCTTGCCCTGCTGATGATGACAGCGACGGGCGCATGGGCACAGAAGGACACACCGCTGACCCTCGAGGCAAAGGGTTTGGGTCAGATTGTTATAGAGAATCCTCCCGCCGGCATGAAGTACAAAAAGAACAACGAAGAGAAAAAGACAATCACGGCAGATGATGAAAACGATGCAGGTAAGATATGGCATCTGAATGTTGATGAGGGCGACAAGGTGCAGTTCTTTGGCAACGGCACAAGCATTAAAAGCTATTATGATATGGACGATCATTCCTCTACAATAATCGGAGAAGGTACCGACTGCTATATCTATGGCAACATCATGAGTCTGGTGGATGAGGAAAATTTTGCCACTGCGACTGAGCTGACTGCCGATAATGCTTTTAGTTCGTTATTTTATGGTTGCACGAATCTGTATAGTCACGACACTAAGAAACTGGTTCTGCCTGCTACGACACTGACGAGGAACTGCTACAGTTCCATGTTCTTTATGTGCAAAAACCTGACCGTTGCTCCCGAGTTGCCTGCTACGACACTGGCTGATGAATGCTATACCGATATGTTCTATGACTGCGAAAAACTGACCGCTGCTCCCGCGCTGCCTGCTACGACACTGGCACGTTATTGCTACTATGGTATGTTCTCTTATTGTACGAGCCTGACCACCGCTCCCGCGCTGCCTGCTACGACACTGGAGTCGAATTGCTACAATGGCATGTTTTCAGGCTGTACGAGCCTGACCACCGCTCCCGAGTTGCCTGCCACTACACTGGCAGATCGTTGCTACATGGCTATGTTCAGTGGCTGCTACAACCTGACCACCGCTCCCGAACTGCCTGCTGCGACACTGGCAGATTGTTGCTACATGAGTATGTTCAGTGGCTGCGAAAAACTGAACTCTGTGACCTGTCTTGCCACTAATATTTCTGCGTCAAATGCAACAACTATTTGGCTTAATGGAGTTCCATACAGCGGAACGTTCACAAAGGCTGCAGGCATGACAGGCTGGACTTCTGGCAGCAACGGCATCCCAAGCGGATGGACGGTTGTAGATAACGTGGTACTGACCGACGGCAGCGACCCCTCGGATCTGAAAGCATATGCCGACCAGCTATGCGCGGTGACCTACAAGCGCTCGTTCACTGCCGACAAGCCATCGACCGTGTGCCTGCCGTTCGCCTACGCTCCGAAGACGGGCGAGAAGTTCTACACCTTCACGGGCATAACCCTTGAGGGCAACGAGTACGTAGCCACGATGACGGAATATACAGGCGAAACACTCGAGGCTAACACTCCATATCTGTACAAGGCTGCTACTACGGGCGACACCGACTTCAGCGGCACATACACCATTCCTGCCACCATCGCGGCCGGCACGACCCCGAGCGGCGACTGGACGTTCGTAGGAAATTACGCGGTAAAGACGTGGGACAGTGCTCCCACGGGCATCTACGGCTTCTCGGGTAAGGATTACGACGAGCAGGGCATCAGCCAGGGTCAGTTCGTCAAGGTGGGCGAAAACGTGTCTATTGCCCCCATGCGCTGCTACCTGGAGTATAGGGACGGTGCAGAAGACTATCAGGCTGCTCCGCAGCTGGGCCGCCGTGCAGGCATCGAGCTGCCTCAGAGCATCCGCGTGCGCCTGGTAAATGCCAATGGCGAGGTGACATCCATCGGCGAGGAGATAAGCGTGAAGCGTGAAGACGCTGCCGCCGCAGGCTGGTACATGCTGGACGGCCGCAAGCTGAGCACTATGCCGACGCAGAAGGGCATCTACATTGTGAATGGAAAAAAGGTAGTGATTAAGTAAGAGAAGAACTAAGCAATGAAAACAACAAAAGACAAGAGAGCCTACACGGCACTCACCGTGAACGTAATGAAGCTGCAGCACCAGACACAGCTGCTGGCAGCAAGTAGTGAATCAGCACCGGCACCCACCGCCACCATCCATACGCTGACCGGAGGATACCTGGAGTAGAACGGCTCAGCCGTCGTCCCC
>JAGAYI010000038.1 GCA_017940545.1 Prevotella sp. | reverse complement strand
GCTGAAGGTGCTGGGCGGCATCGACGAGTGGCTCGACCGGCACGGCTGCCATTCCGTTCAGGAAATCATCGGGGCGGTGGAGTAAAGAGTTAGAGGAAGTTAGAAGAAGTTAGAGGAAGTTAGAAGACAATACCTAAAGCCCTCGAAAACAAGGTTGGCACTGGAAGAAGGAAAAAGCAGAGGTAATGTCCTCTAACTTCTTCAAACTCCCTCAAACTTCCCAATAAGCGGAGCTTGCGAAACTCTGATTAGTAAGAATAAATGAATAAAAGAAAACAATGAGACGTATTTCTTTGTTTATTGCATTGTTGCTGACAGTAACAATACACGCAGCAGGCGGGGACGGACATTTCCACAAGTCGTTCAGACAACAGAACGTTCCCCTTGCAAATGTAGAACGGCAGTTTGCAGAATGGTTCTCGCTGCCTACGGGTACTGAGTGGCGCCAGGTGAGCCGCCAGACCGACGGCATGGGCATGACGCGCATGGAGTATCGGCAGTATGTGGGTGGTGTCGAGGTGGAGCACTCGCAGATTCTGCTGCATGGCAAGGACGGCCGCCTACTGGTGGCCAATGGTGTGGTCATGGAGAGCCGGCGCACCCCGTCGGAGGCTACTGGCTACGGTGCAGCCCCCGGCTATTTCAGTCCGGCACGCATGGAAGGTGAGCTGCTGTTGGTTGACACGCCTGAGGGCTACCGCTATGCCACGAAACGTTACTCGGCTGAGGGTGTGTGGGTTTATACCGACGTGACCACGGGCGAGGTCGTCAAGCGCGTTCCTGCTTTCCACACTTTCACTAACGACGGCGGCACCCCTGCAACCGTCCAGGGCACGGGCATCTATTGCGGCAACGTCAACCTGAGCGCCACGAAGCAGGGTGACGGCAGCTACGGACTCTTTGACAGCGAGCGAAACATCTACACCCTGAATGCTGCCCGCATTCTGTCGCTCGACACGCTGGCCAAGCACGGACGGTTGGCTGACTACTTCCCTGCCGACGTGATACCGGCAGAAAAGACAAGCAAGACCCTGGCCGACATGAAGAGGCAGCTGATGACTAATAAGACCGACATCTCGGCCTATCTGCGCAGCGGCGGCGTCATAACCAGTACCGACAATGAGTTCTATGCCTATAGGCTGAAGAAGATGACCATAGAGCGTGCCAAGGCTGCCGACGAAGCAGGAACGGTTTTCGACATGATGCCTGCAACGGGCAGCCCTGCCGTTATCCGTACCCAGTTCCGCTATGGCAAGACCGACGGCGCTTTGTATGACTATTTGTATCAGTTTCTCAACCCTGCGGCAACGGTTGTGATTGACGATGTGGCCCAGAGCAACGTTGTGCTGCCGCGCGAGGGGGTCACGCTCAACCTGATTTTCGGTAAGCCAAAGGGTCAGGGCTCTGAAGAACAGATTGTGCGTAAGTTCGTGGTTTATTTTGTGCCTGACGCCAGCGGCAAGACCGTCGTTGACCGCGAAGACCTGAAGCTGACCATTGAGTATGAGCGTGGCGGCTCGCCTGCCGTCGATGCTCACATGGCTCTGTGCAATGCCTACGATTACTATAAGGAAGTGTTTGGCCGTAAAGGCTATGACGGCAAGGGGGCACCTGTCTATAACACCATGTTCCTGCCATCTCCTGATAACTTGATGACGCTCATACCCGTCAACGAAGCGTCCGACCATGCCATAGCCCCGGGGCCTAACGACCCGATAGATGAAGTGGAGCGCACCATCAACTACGTCGTTGAAATGACCATGTTCAATGCCGGCGTCAACCGTAACTATAACCCTTTCTTCATGGCTGTCGGCATGGGGGGTAACGTCTGGAAGCACAAAGCCTTCATGCTGCCGGTGGCAGAAAAGTCCATCCTCACTCACGAATATACCCACATGATAACGGGAACCACCGCCCAGCTGGAGTACAGGAATGAGCCGGGAGCCATCAATGAGTCGTTCTCTGACATCATGGCCATCAGCCTGATGAAGTCGGCTCAGTTCGGCAACGGCCCCGATGCGCCATGGATAGTCGGTGCCAAGCTCATGACGGGCTTCTCCTGCCAGCGTGACATGAAGAACCCCAAAAACGGACTCGACGGCAAGGACCCCAGTCCCGACACGTATAAGGGCACCTACTGGGTGGTACCCGAGGATAACATGGACGACGCCGGCGGCGTACACCATAACAGTGGCGTGCAAAACAAGTTCTACTACCTGCTTTGCGACGGCGGGAAAGGCACTAACGACAAGGGTTTTGCCTACGACGTAACCGGCATTGGCATTGAGAAAGGACAGCAGATTGCCTTCCGTACATTGGTGCAGTATGCTGCCAAGCAGTCTGACTATGCCGACATACGCAAGTGCTTCATTGAGGCAGCTACCGACCTCTATGGCGAGACGAGTGCCGAGGTGGCAGCCGTCAAGAAGGCATGGGAGGCCGTCAATGTGCCCGACGCGGGCAGCACGCCTGACGCTATCAGTACCGTTCGGGTGGAAGAGCCAACCGACCTTTCTACCTACGACCTCAGCGGCCGACGTGTTGACAATCCTTCCCGCGGCATCTACATACGCGGTGGCAAGAAGTTCGTGGTGAAATAATTGAAAGTTAAACTAAGAAACAAGCCCAGGGACCTGACAACAGGAACCTGGGCTTGTTTCTTTTGGTGAATGCTCGTTTACCTGATAAACAGCAGCTCGCGGTACTTGGGCAGCGTCCACAGACCGTCTTCAACAATCAGTTCCAGCTTGTCGATTTCATGACGTATGGCCTCCATGTGGGGACATACGGTGTCGTGATAGCAGATGGCACGCTGATGAATGTCCTGTATGCGATTGGCCACGCGGCGGGCATCGGTCAGTTCATCGGCCAGCCGCTCAATCTTCTCCGTACGTTCGGCAATCTCCTCAATCAGCTTCATGTTACGGGCAGAGAGACGTTCCGCCTTCTCCACGGGGAAGACGTCCTTCATGCCCTGCACGTTCTTGATGAGCTTGCTCTGGTAGTGGGTGGAGACGGGAATGATGTGGTTCATGGCGAGGTCGCCAAGTACGCGGGCCTCAATCTGAACGGTTTTCACGTAGGTCTCCCACTTCACCTCGTTGCGGGCCAGCAGTTCCTTGCGGTTCATCACCTTGGTACTTTCAAACATGCTGACGCTGCTGTCATCGAGGTAATGCTCGAAGATGACGGGGCACGACTTTTCTACGTCCAGTCCTCGGCGGCGTGCCTCCATGACCCACTCCTCGCTGTAGCCGTTGCCGTCGAAGCGGACGGGCTTGGAGGTCTTGATGTCCTCGCGTAGTACGTCGATGATGGCGTGGAACTTGGGATTGTGCTTGCCGTCGGCAAACTCCGCATTGCCTGAAATCTCGGCAATTCTCTGATCGACACGCTTCTTGAACGACTGCAGGGCTTCGGCCATCGCGCTGTTCAGGGCTATCATGGCACTGGCGCAGTTGACGCTGGAGCCAGGAGCGCGGAACTCGAAGCGGTTGCCCGTGAAGGCAAAGGGGCTGGTGCGGTTGCGGTCGGTATTATCGACGATGAGGTCGGGAATCTGCGGTATGTCAATCTCGCGAGAGTGCTTGGCAGTCTGCGGATTGAGGTCGGTGGTCTGCTCTATCCTGTCGAGCAGGTCGGAGACGTACTTGCCCAGGAACGAGGAGATAATGGCTGGCGGAGCCTCGTTGCCGCCCAGACGGTGGGCGTTTGTGGCGCTCATGATGCTGGCCTTCAGCAGTCCGTTATGACGATAGACGGCCATCAGCGTCTCCACGATGAAGGTGATGAAGCGCAGGTTCTCCTCTACCGTGTTGCCCGGTGCATGCAGCAGCACGCCGGT
>JAGAYI010000037.1 GCA_017940545.1 Prevotella sp. | reverse complement strand
TTTCACCCCGCTCTTGGGCGATGCTGCGGTTTTGGACAGCGTCGGGCAGGACTTCGACTTGGTGATGGCAAACATTAACCGCAACATTCTGCTGAACGACCTGCCCCGCTTTGTCAGCAAGATGCGGAAGGGGGCGTGGCTGCTGATGAGCGGTTTCTACGAGGAAGATGCCCCGCTGGTCGCACGGAAAGCCGAGCAACTGGGACTGACATTGAAAAGGAAACTGACTGACAACCAGTGGGCTTGCCTTTGTTTCAGCAAGGCGTGAAGGGGGTGGCTACTCGTCGCTCTCTCGCCTGATGCACTGCTGCTGCAGGTCATAGTAGGAACCGTTGTAGATGTCGAGATCTACCAGTCCCTTGATGCCCGGCAGCCGTCCGGCATCGGTATATTGCCAGAACTTCCATGCACCGGCATATTCCACCTTATCGACATAGTAGTGGGCTATCCAATAGGGATAGTCGTCGAAGGGCTGTCCACTCAGATATTGTGTCTTGAATTTATAATAGGTATAAATGATGGGCTTCACCTTGTAATGGCGCTCCACCAGGTAGAGCCAGCGGCGCACACTGTCACGAAACGCCTCAGGCGTCTGGTCGGCGGCCCTGTGCTCCACGTCGAGAACAGGTGGCAGGTCGCCCTCCTCTAAACGCACATTCTTCATAAAGAACTGAGCCTGCTGAGTAGCGCCGCTCTTGGTGCTCCAGAAATGATAAACACCACGAATGAAGCCTTTTAGCTTTGCCTTTCGGAAGTAATCATGGAAGTTTTCATCGACAATGGTGGCACCCTCGGTAGCCTTCATGACGACAAAGCTGATGGGATAGTCGTTGATGGTTGCCCGTTCGGCCAGCGTGTCCCACTGGATGCTGCCCTGATGGTGAGAGATGTCGATGCCGTGAATCTCGTACCCCTCGGGGTGGCTGATGTCGCCATACAGCGCCCTCCAGCGGAAGCCGTACGGGCCTACGAAGAAATAATAGAAAAACCAGATGTAGGCTGCTGCTATCAGGAAACCGCCCACCCACCAAGCCTTGCCCGGCACGTGCTGCAGATAGCGTATCAGCCAGTTAGGCTGACGGTGCTTGACCGGCGACGTCAGGCGTCGTTTCGGTGAAGACTTGTGCACGCTGTTGCGGCGGGGGGTGTTTGGCATTTTATAGTATAAATAAGACCCCCCTTTCGTCCCCCGAGGGGGGACACATTGCCATGCTGGCATACATTTGTGTCCCCCCCCCGCGGGGGACGAAAGGGGGGCCGTGGACGAAAGGGGGCCTATTACTTACTTTCCCTGTTCAAGAGCAAGCGTCTTGGTCGGCTGGTCGCAAACCTCCGTCGGGCCCCAGTACTGAATGGGGCCGGGATAAACGTAGGCAGTCTCCTTGGCCCAACGCTCGCGCTGAGCGGCAAAAGCCTTGAAGGGAGCACCGTCAAGCTCGACAAGAGCCTTGCGGATGACGGGCTTCATCTCGCCGTTACGACGCTCCATGTTCATCATCATGGTGATGGGTACACCACCGGCAATCCACTCGTCGGCAGGGGCTGTCGTATTCTTGACGATGGCCATGTAGCCCGTCTTGCCGTTGGCAATGAGCTGGGCAGCACTTGTTCCCAAAGCGTAGCAGTAGTCGGCATCGAAGTTGGAAGGAGCAGCACAGCGGCCTTCGTAGCCGAAGAAGTGGTGCTGGGCAGCAAACTTACCGACGTAGGTGCCTTGCTTCTTCATCTTTTCCAGCTTCTGGGCAACCATTGTAGAGAGCAGTTTCTCGGTCTCAATGAGCGATACCTGAACGTTTCCGTGGGGGTCACGGTCGAGGGCAAGCTGACGGGCCACACCAACAGGCAGGCTGTTGAAGACGGCCAGGTTCTCATCGGTCAGATGGCTCTTGGCGAAATCTACCTGCTCGTCGCGGCTGATTTCCTTTGCCTCGGGCGTGGCCAGCACGTCGTTCAGCTGGGCAATGAGTTTCTTGATGGCAGGAATAAACTCAATGAGTCCCTCAGGAATAATGATGGTGCCGAAGTTGTTTCCGTCGGCAGCACGGACGGCCACGGCATTGGCAATGTAATCTACAATGCTGTCAAGGCTCATGCCCTTCTGCTCCACCTCTTCACTGACGAGGCAGATGTTGGGCTGCGTCTGCAGGGCACACTCCAAGGCGATGTGAGAAGCCGAACGGCCCATCACCTTGATGAAATGCCAGTATTTGCGTGCAGAGTTACAGTCGCGCTCAATGTTGCCAATGAGCTCCGAGTAGGTCTTGCAGGCAGTGTCGAAACCGAACGAGGTCTCAATCTGGTCGTTCTTCAGGTCGCCGTCAATGGTCTTCGGGCAACCGATAACCTGTACGCCATACTGCTTGGCAGCATAGTACTCGGCCAGCACGCAGGCATTGGTGTTCGAGTCGTCACCGCCAATGATGACCAGTGCCTTGATGTCCAGCTCGCGCAGAATCTGCAGACCCTTCTCAAACTGCTCTTCCTTTTCCAACTTCGTACGACCGGAACCTATCATGTCGAAACCACCCGTGTTACGGTATTCCTCAACAAGGTCGGCAGTAAGTTCCATGTAGTTGTGATCAACGAAACCGCCAGGGCCAAGAATGAAACCGAACAGGCGATTCTCGGGGTTCAGACGCTTCAGCTGGTCAAAAAGACCCGTAATGACGTTATGTCCGCCAGGAGCCTGACCACCCGACAGGATGACACCGACGTTCATCTTGGCGTTATTGGCTGCTTCGCCGGGAACAAACTCTACGAGCGGCATGCCGTAGGTGTTGGGAAACAGCTGTTTGATTTCTTCCTGGTTATCCACACTCTGCGTGGGAGCACCTTCTTTCACTTTTACTGCACCCTGGAGTGCCTTCGGCAACTTGGGCTGGTAGGCAGCTCTTGCAATCTGCAATGCACTTTTTTCCATAATCTTTTATTGTTTATTGAATGAATAACTGATTTTTCGAGGTGCAAAAATAAGCTTTTTCCTTGAGAAATAAGAAAAAAAAGACCCAAATATTCATTTTTAAGACTTTTTTATGAACGAAAGACTTGTCTTTTCAACTTTTTTTCGTATCTTTGACAACTAAATATAATAAAACATTTGAACGGAGGACATCCACTATGGCAAAAAGAAGAATTTTAAAGCGAAGCATTACCAACATTTGCACAGCACTTTTCGCAGAAGGCGTGGCAGCATCGTTAAACAACAAACACCCGGAGAACGCAGATGCCCTGCTGACATCCATCATAAAAATGGAGAGCGATTTCCTGTGCCGTGTCTCACATGTTGAGCCTGGTATGAAACCGAAGGCATATTTCAACGACCTCATCAGCAAGTTTAATGCTCAGGTCATTGAGATTGCCGACCAAATTAACAACAACTAAAAAAAGAATGAAGAAATTTTGCAGTTGGCTGCTATACCAACAAATGGGATGGGCACTCGACGTTACCGAGGCTCATCCCGACAAATGTATTATATGCCTGGCACCACACACCAGCAACTGGGACTTTATCATAGGACAGCTTTATGCCCGTGCTGAAGGCATGAAGGCCAACTTCCTGATGAAAAAGGAATGGTTCTTCTGGCCATTAGGACCCATTTTCCGGAAACTGGGGGGAATACCCGTATGGCGCTCCAAGCACAACAGCATGACCGACAACCTGGCCCAGACGGCCCTGCAGCGACAGACCTTCCAGCTATGCATTACGCCGGAAGGCACACGGGCACGTACCACAGAGTGGAAAAAAGGCTTTTACTATATTGCCATGAAGGCTGGAATACCCATTCTGCTCTATGGCATTGACTACAGGGATAAGCTCATCAGCTGTACAAAGACCATCGTGCCCGATGGAAATATTGAAGCACAAATGCGCGAAATAAAAGAATACTATAAAGACTTTATCGGGAAAAAACCACAAAATTTCACAACTGGAGAATAATGAAAAAACTGATCATGGCAAGCAGCCTGGCACTGGCACTTGCAAACTTCTCACTAAGAGCAGAGGCTCAGAAACGTCTTTGGGGTAATATCAACTATGAAGGAAAACCATGGGTAGAGAACGTTTCACTGCCCAACAAAATATCGCACGGACTGCAAAACCGACACATCTCGCTCTGGGCAAGCCACGGGCGATACTACGACAAGTCAAAAAGCTCATGGCAATGGCAGCGACCCAAACTGTTTTGTACAACAGAAGACCTATACACCCAGACCATCGTGGTGCCCTACCTGATGCCCATGCTGGAAAATGCCGGGGCGGTGGTCTTTTCGCCAAGGGAACGCGACTGGCAACGCTTTGAGGTGATTGTTGACAACGACACGCCAAACCCCGGAACATCCTATATCGAAGTCAACGGAAACGCCGACTGGCGCACCACACAGAAAGACGGCTTCGCCATTCATGGAGGCTACTACCACGACGGCGAGAATCCCTTTAAGGCGGGAAGTGCCCGGCAGGCAAATGCCACCAAGAAGAAAAAAAACTACAGTCTTATTTCCTATCAGCCGTACCTGCCGGGGGCCGGGAAGTATGCGGTATATGTCAGCTACCAGACGCTGCCCAAAAGCGTCGATGACGCACATTACACCGTATGGCACAAAGGCGAAAAGACGGAATTCCGCGTCAACCAGCAGATGGGCGGCGGCACATGGGTCTATCTGGGAACGTTCGAGTTTGATGCCGGGAGCAATGAGTTCAACCGCGTGGTTATTACCAACCAGAGCCGTAACAAGAAAGGCATCGTAACCAGCGATGCCGTCCGTTTCGGAGGGGGCATGGGAAACATTGAGCGATACGGCTCAACCAGCGGCGTGCCACGGGCCCTGGAGTGTGCCAGATACTACGCACAGTGGGCAGGCATGCCCTACGACGTTTACAGCGTCAAGGGAGGAGCCGACGACTATGCCGACGACATCAACACGCGTCCGCTGATGACAAACTACATGGCCGGAGGCTCCTGCTACGTCCCTGCTGCTGAAGGG
>JAGAYI010000036.1 GCA_017940545.1 Prevotella sp. | reverse complement strand
GAGCTGAACCCCGACCTGATAAAGAAGGCACTTGACATTCCCGTTGACGAGAACTATGCTCCCTGTGAGGACGTCACACCACGTCCGCCCGCACTGTGTCAGGGCTGTGGCCACCGCGACGTCTATGCTGCGCTGAACCAGGTGCTGCTGAAGTACCCCAACGCCCGTGTCTTTGGCGACATCGGCTGTTACACGCTGGGCTTCCTGCCGCCCTACAAGGCTATTCACTCCTGTGTAGATATGGGTGCCAGCATCACGATGGCCAAGGGTGCCAGCGATGCCGGACAGTGGCCTGCAGTAGCCATCATCGGTGACTCCACGTTTACCCACTCAGGCATGACGGGTCTCTTAGATGCTGTCAACGAGGGGGCCGACATCACGGTCATCATCAGCGACAACCTGACAACGGCCATGACGGGCGGACAGGACTCTGCCGGCACCAACAAGTTTGAGGCCATCTGCCGCGGACTGGGTGTCAGCGAGGAACACCTGAAGGTGGTGGTTCCGCTGCCCAAGAATATGCCGGAGATTACGCGCGTCATCGAGGAGGAACTG
The DNA here is from genome assembly GCA_017940545.1 of Prevotella sp. Lineage (GTDB taxonomy): Bacteria > Bacteroidota > Bacteroidia > Bacteroidales > Bacteroidaceae > Prevotella. Next base: position 12,380 of record JAGAYI010000036.1, on the reverse strand, counting down.
AACTACCACGGTGTGAGTGTCATCATTCCACGTCGTGAGTGTATGCAGACTCTGCAGCGGCATCTGAAGCAGAAGAAGGCTGCCGAGAAAAAGTAAAAGGTAAAAAACAGAAAAAGTGAAATAACGATGAAGAAAGATATCATACTATGTGGAGTAGGAGGTCAGGGCATTCTCTCCATAGCAACAATCATTGGTGAAGCTGCCATGAATGACGGCCTATACATCAAGCAGGCTGAGGTGCACGGAATGTCACAGCGTGGTGGTGACGTGCAGTCGAACTTGCGCCTGTCGTCTGACCCCATCCAGAGCGACCTCATACCAATGGGCGGCGCTGACGTTATTATCTCGATGGAACCCATGGAGGCTTTGCGCTACCTGCCGTTCCTGTCGAAGGATGGCTGGATTATTACTTCAAGCACTCCCTTCGTGAATATTCCGAACTATCCTGACATTGAGCAGATTAAGGCCGACCTGAACAAGCTGCCAAACGTCATTGTGCTCGACATTGAACAGGCAGCCAAGGACAACGGCGTGCCCCGCTCGGCCAATGTCATTCTGCTCGGCGCAGCACAGAAAGCACTGGGTATTGAGTACGAGAAACTGGAAGATGCCATACGTAGTGTCTTCGGGCGTAAGGGTGAGGCAGTTGTTGAAGCAAACATCAAGGCTTTGGCCATAGGTAGGGAGGCACAGAAATGAACACACCCATTAAGAAAGAAATTGTAGATAGCCTGATTGCTGAGCTTGGTATCAAGGATTTTGCCAATGCCACCATTCGCGAGGTAAAACAAGTGGCTTCCAAGGCTGAGCAGCAGAGTGGGGTGGAGTTTATTAAGATGGAGATGGGTATTCCCGGACTGCCTGCCGCCCAGGTTGGCGTAGATGCGCAGATCAAGGCATTGCAAGACGGCATAGCCCACAGCTACCCCGACATACAGGGCGCTCCTGTGCTGAAGCAGGAAGCCTCGCGCTTTGTCAAGGCATTCATCGGCGTGGATATTGCCCCTGAAGGCTGTGTGCCCGTAACAGGGTCCATGCAGGGAACGTTTGCCTCGTTCCTGACCTGTTCGCAGTGTGACAAGCAGAAGGATACGGTCCTCTTCATCGACCCGGGATTTCCTGTGCAGAAGATGCAGCTGCAGGTAATGGGGGTGAAGTACGAGACATTCGACGTCTATGACTTCCGCGGTGACAAGCTGGGCGCGAAACTGGAGAGCTATCTCAAGAAGGGCAACATCTGCGCCATCGTCTATTCCAACCCCAACAACCCCGCCTGGATTTGCATGAGCGAGGAAGAGCTGAAAACCATCGGTACGCTGGCCACGCAGTATGACGTGGTGGTGATGGAAGACCTTGCCTACTTCGCCATGGACTTCCGCAAGAACCTCAGCAAGCCCTTTGAGCCACCCTATCAGGCTACCGTAGCCCGCTATACCGACAACTACATGCTGCTCATCTCAGGCAGTAAGGCGTTCAGCTATGCAGGCGAGCGCATCGGTGTGACCTGCATTAGTGACAAGCTGTTTCATCGGAAGTTCGAGGCGTTGGCACAGCGCTATGAGGGACTGCCCTTCGGACTGGTGTTCTCAACGCGTATGCTCTATGCCCTGTCCAGTGGTACCAGCCATAGCGCACAGTATGCGATGGCTGCCATGCTGAAGGCTGCGGCTGACGGCACCTACGACTTCCGCAAGGAGGTGAGTGTCTATGGAGAACGTGCCCACAAGCTGAAAGAAATATTCTTGCGTCACGGCTTCACCATTGTCTATGACAAGGACCTGGACGAACCGATTGCCGACGGTTTCTACTTCACCATCGGATACCCGGGAATGACCAGCGGAGAACTGGCACACGAACTGATGTACTATGGTGTCTCTGCCATCTGCCTCATCACGACTGGCTCTCATCAGGAGGGACTGCGCGTCTGCACGTCATTCATTGAGGACCATCAGTATGCTCTGCTTGACGAGCGCATGGCAGTTTTTGCAGCCAATCATTAAATGAGAAATGAGGAATGATTCTTTATTCATTCCTCATTTTAATTTCTCATTTCTCTTCTTCTTCAAAATATAGCTGAATCTTCTGGAAGCGGAACATTGTTTCGTCCAGATAACGGATGTCGTGTGGGGCTGTCTTTTTCTTCTTTTTCGTGTAGAGCCGTTTCATCTTGACATACTTTTTCTCAATGTCCTTGCGCTTTTGGGCATACATAATGAAGCATACACGATTGGGCTGCATGTTGGCTGCCAGATAGTCTTTCAACTGTTGCGCATAGATGTTACGGCCTTGCAGAAATCCAGTCTTGTCATCCACCCACGCGCTGTCAACAGCCTGAATGTCGGTGATATAAATGGTGGAATCATTGAATGATGCAGAAAAGCCAAACATGTAAACCTGTGGAATCTGCCGTTTCTTGGCTTGGGCCGTGTTGGTAAACACCATGAGCATACAGGTGGCACACAATAGTATGATATATTTTCTTGTTTTCATTGTCCTAAATATGTTTTGAGCATTTTATTTTTCGTGTTGCTTCTCAATCGACGAATGGCTTTTTCCTTAATCTGCCGGACACGCTCACGGGTCAGTCCGTACTTGGCACCTATTTCTTCGAGCGTCATTTCCGGTTGACCTATACCGAAGAATGCTGTAATCACATTGCGTTCGCGCTCGTTGAGCATCTGCAGGGCTGTTTTTATCTCAGCATTTAACGACTCCTTGACCAGCTCGAGGTCTGCCATGGGAGAGTTGTCGTTTACCATGACATCCAGTAGCGAATTGTCTTCGCCGTCCACGAAAGGAGCATCTACAGAGATGTGCCGGCCGTTGACCATCAGAGCTTCGTCGATTTTCTCTTCTGGTATGTCCGTGCGCTCGGCTATCTCACGCGTGTTCGGCCGGCGTTCGTTCTCCTGTTCAAACTGGTTCAGCGCGCGGGTTATCTTGTTGACAGACCCTACTTGATTGAGTGGAAGGCGCACGATGCGACTTTGTTCTGCAATGGCCTGAAGAATACTTTGGCGAATCCACCAGACAGCATAGGAGATGAATTTGAAACCACGTGTCTCGTCAAACTTCTCAGCAGCTTTAATCAGTCCTACGTTTCCTTCGTTAATAAGATCAGACAGGGAAAGTCCCTGGTTTTGATATTGTTTGGCAACTGATACGACAAACCGCAGGTTCGCTTTTGTCAATCGTTCCAAGGCTTTACGGTCGCCTTTACGAATGCGTTGAGCCAACTCAACTTCCTCATCTATGGATAAGAGCTCTTCTTTTCCTATCTCCTGTAAATATTTGTCAAGTGATGCGCTTTCACGATTCGTGATAGATTTGGTGATTTTCAGTTGTCTCATTTGCTGTTTTGTGGTTTCTAATTATAGAGTTGCAAAAATAAGGCATTTTTTGGTAATAACCAAATAAATGCCTTATTTTTTCTCGTTTCGTGCCTTGATTTCACTTATTCCTCAAGCGAAATGGCGAAGTAGCCCTTCTTCCCGCTGGGATATATTCCCTGAATGTAAAGTACGGGTTCCTTGCTGGTTGATGCCTTACGTACCACCTTCTGAAGGTCATCGATGGTATTCATGCTCTCGTCGTTGACGCGCTGAATAATGAATCCCTTGCTGATGCCGGCCTGTTTCAACTTTCCGTTATCAACCTTGATGACTTCAAGGCCGCTGGATATGCTGTACTGCTGTTTCTGCTTGTCAGTTATCTCACGGAAGTTACCGCCAAGCACATCAATGTCTTGATTCTGAACAACGCGGGTGTTGCCCTGTTCGTTCTTTAATACAACAGTTTCCTGCTTTTTCTTCTTGTTGTGCAGATATTCTATCGACATCTTGTCGCCCGGGCGCTTCTTGGCTACAATCTCCTGCAGTTCGGGGAAACTGGCAACTTTCTGTCCGTCGGCACCTGTGATGACATCGCCCGCCTCAATGCCGGCGGCAGCTGCTGCACCACCTTCCTGTACCTTACCGACGTAGATTCCTTCCATTGTGCCGAGGTCAATTTCCTTGCCCTGGGCCTTTTGCTGGTCAACATAGTCTTTAACATTCAGACCCTGTATTCCGATGAATGCGCGTTGCACGGTGCCATATTTCTTCAAGTCATCTACTACTTTGTTCATGATGGTTGTAGGAATGGCGAAACCATAACCGCTATAAGAACCAGTCTGCGAGTAGAGCATAGCGTTGATGCCTACCAGTTCGCCACGGGTGTTGACCAACGCACCGCCAGAGTTACCGGCATTGATGGCAGCATCAGTCTGAATGAAACTCTCCACACCGTTGGCACCCAGTCGGCGTGCCTTCGCACTGACGATACCAGCCGTTACCGTATTGTTCAGACCGAGCGGATTGCCTACGGCCAGTACCCACTCGCCGACTTTCAGGTCTTCGCTGTTGGCGATGGTGATGGCAGGCAGTTTCTTACCGTCAATCTTGATGAGTGCCAAGTCGGTAGTTTCGTCGGTGCCAATGATGCGAGCCGAAAACTCCTTGTTGTCGTTCAGGGTGACGGTCAGCTCATCAGCTCCTGCCACTACGTGGTTATTGGTGACGATGAAACCGTCTTCCGAAATAATAACGCCGGAACCTGTGGCTTCCTTCTTCGGAGTCTGTATGCGACGTTGCTGCGTGCCACCATTTCCGCGTCCGAAGAATCCTCCGAACGGGTCGTTGAAGAAGTCGCTGAATGGGTCGCTCTGTACTTCAACAGTCTGCACACGGCTGTTCTGCACGTATTTAATATGTACTACAGACGGCAGTGCCTTGTCGGCTGCGTAGGTCAGGTCAACAGGTTGGCCTGCAGGAGTTGAGGCTACGGACTTAATACCTGTCTGGTTCTCTGAATGAACGGTACAAGCCTTGCTGAAGGCTGCTACCGAGAAGGCCAGTGCCACGATGCACAGGGCCGGGGTGAGATAATTTAAAACCTTTTTCATTTTGTGTATTTTTGTTGTTATCTGTTATTCGTTATTTTGTTATCACGCTGAAATCGGATGCAAATATAGACGCAAAATATGTTAAACTGCCATTTTGACATGCAGTTTTGTCTTGATTTAACACTTTGTGCTCCATGCTTAACGGCTGTTTAGCTTTCTGACTAAGTGTTTAACGACTGTTAGATTTTTCTATCTGTGGAATGCAGACGGAGGTTGTTTCACGAATAAGGTTCAGCTGCGCTTTTCTTTCAGGATACCGCGACGGTAGGCATAGAGCAGATTCTTCAGGTCGGCCACTTGGGCGCGTAGCTCGCGTCCCTTGTCGGTGTCGGCTACCAGCATGCGATGGGCAGACATTTCAACAATCTGCGTAGTCGATTTGATGTCGGTGCCACGCAGAATGGCATCACGTGCAGATGTGAAAGGCTCGTGCTGTACCAATTGGAAACCACGTGAGTGATAGACAAGGGTGTAGCCGGCAATGCCTGTCTCTTGGTGATAGGCCTCGCTGAAACCACCGTCGATGACCATCAGTCTGCCTCCTGCCTTGATGGGGTTCTCGCCTTTCGATGCATGCACGGGAACGTGGCCGTTGATGATGTGGCGGTTGGGACCTTCCACACCGAAAGCGTCGAGAATGTGGTCACACACTTTGGCAGAGTCGCGCAGCTTGAAGTAGTTTCCCTTCTCTTCTTTATAGGTATTGTTGTCTGTAACGAAGTAACGCTCGAAGGTAGCCATCTTCGACTTGTCGAAGAGGGGAGAGTCCTTTCCGCACCAAAGATACAGGAAGTAGTCGCGTGCATACTCCTTTGGATATTCCCCTGTGTTCTCGAATGCCGAGCGTACCATCATGCCGATGTTGTGCATGAGGTCTTTGCCGCCGTAACGTTTTCCCGGATAAATTTCAACCTCCTTGAGGGTGCCGTCGTCGTTAAGCGGACAACTGGCATGAAATAGCAAGTTTGAATTGTGGATGGCAAACATTGAGCCGTGCGACAGCAGGGTACGCATGTGCTTATGCAGTTTCTCGCTGATACGGAAGGAATGGTGTAGCTTCTGCATGAGGTCTGACTCGTCAGGTGTCAGCACACAGGAGCCTGGAGTCAGGGTGGGGAAGTTGCAACTGAACATTTCGTATTCCTTTCCATGAATGCTGCATGTTTTCTTCTCCAAGTCAACGGTTTCCAGAATGCAGCGGTTCTCCATCTGCCACTCCGGGTGGCGGTGAAAAATCTCCGCCTCTTTTTTGAATTGAATGATGCTGATGGCCTTGTGCATTTTCGCCGTCAGCTGCTGCGTCTTCTCGTCCATCTCGTTGCCGGGCATGAGCTTGGGCATGAACTCATGGCAATCATCATTGCCATACACCTCGAGTGCAAAGGTGGCCAGTGGCACGAGGTTGATGCCGTACTCCTCAATGGTGGCCAGATTGGCATAGCGCAAGCACAGCCGGAGCACATTGCAGATGCAGGCATCATTTCCTGCCGAGGCACCCATCCACAGAATGTCGTGATTACCCCACTGAATGTCCCATGAGTGGTATTGCCGCAGCGTGTCCATGATGATATGGGCACCTGGCCCCCGGTCGTATATGTCGCCGAGAATGTGCAGTTGGTCAATGGCCAGTCGCTGTATGACGTTACAAATGGCGCAGATGAAGTCGTCAGCCCTTCCGGTCGAAATGATGGTGTTGACAATGACGCTGACATAAGCAGCCTTGTCAATGTCAGAAAGACTCTCGTGTAGCAACTCTTGAATGATGTAGGAGAACTCTTCAGGAAGCGACTTGCGCACTTTGGAGCGTGTGTATTTTGATGAGACATCACGGCATACCTTTACGAGTTGGTGGATAGTAATGCGATACCAGTCATCAATGTCTGACTCCGTAGCCTTGATGAGTTCCAGTTTCTGCTCAGGATAATAGATGAGGGTACAGAGTTCTTTTTTTTCTGTTTCGCGTATGTCGTTTCCAAAAAGCTCATTGACCTTGCGCTTGATGTTGCCGGAGGCATTCTTCAGTACGTGCTGGAATGCTTCACTCTCTCCGTGAATGTCGGCCAGGAAGTGCTCGGTGCCCTTGGGAAGGTTCATGATGGCTTCCAGGTTAATGATTTCAGTCGAAGCTTCAGCAATCGTGGGAAACGACTGGCTGAGCAAATGCAGATAGTGCAGATCTGCTTGATTTTCAGAAGACTTGGTGTTATTCATCATTATATTTTCAGTCGGTTAGTAATCATTTCTTCCAGTCGTTCGGTTTGCCGGTCGAAGACTGCCTGTATGGGCATGATGCCTTCTTCCATCAGACCAAAGTCGGCCAGTACCCCCATCAGCCTGGAGGTGAATGTCAACAGGTGTTCCTCGTCCAACATCTCTGCCAGGTGTTCCTCGTCAATGTCATGTTCTCTGATCTCCCTTGACAGTTCTATGAGGTGTGCCATTGCTAACTGGCGGGTGGTATGTTGGCGATGCAGAAACTTGAAGGTGGCCATTAACCGTTTGTTTTCGCTGACAAACTGGTTGCCAATAGCATCTGCTATACTCTTGACGGGCCTGTAGTTTTCGGGGAAGTAGGCTTTGACGTTGCTCACGTCGATGATGGGGTCTTTCACTCCCATCACGCGGATGCCGTGCTTGAGCAGATCTTCCAGCTGTTCGTGGTGAACGTATATCAATATCTGTCGCCATTCGCTGACGTTGAGCTCTGGCAGTTGTTCGCCGTTGAGCCAGTTTCTGTTTCCGCAGCAGCCAGCCTTCAGCAGGAGCATCAGGGCGTGGCGGGTCTTTTCGTTCATGAGCTCATAGACGTTGCTGTCCATGACTTTACGGTAGGTGTCTGTTAACTGGCGCGTCATTTCGTCGTCAGTAATGGAGTGGGTAATAATGGCATTGCGGATGGTTTCTATGCGTGGGTTCCATCCCAGTTTTATCAGGCTTTCGCGCTCCATTGTCCCCATTGCTATGACCACGTAGGCACCTTGTATGGTTTGGCGCTGATAGAGGATGGTCTTTGGCATTTTTTCCTGCCACTGGCGGTCTCTGAGAATCCACGGCTCCAGTTCTCCGTGTGGCGAAATGACGTAGCGTGTGCCGGCGCGGTTGGCACTGGCAGCTGCTTGGGCGTATTTTACTGACCAGCATCCGTGAATGTGCAGAATGTCGTAGTGTTGTGTGCTTAGTTCGTTCCTGATGTCGGGCAGTGTGTTGCAGGCCTTCACCTCTATGCTTCCAGCCATTTTCTCCGTAAGCATGCTGACGTAGCGTGCCTGAAGGTCATGTTGTTGTTGATAGAAGTGCAGAACTTTCATGTCAGACCTGTTTGTTTTTGTTATCTAAGCAGTTAGCGGTTCATCAGGTTCTTCCATAGCACCTCGAGCTGTAGCCCCCACAAGGCAGACCGGCTGACTTTCATGTCAAACAGTTTGATCATGTCAAGTGAGCGCTGTCGTTTCACCGTTACTGCATCATATTTACCTGTGCGGAATTTCAGCCATTGCCCGTTGTGCCGGTTTTTGGTGCGGCGTTCCGCCTTGCGAATGAGTGGTGCGGCATCCTCTAAAGTGTCCCATGTCTGAAAGGTGACGGGGTCGCCTTCGCGTCTTCCGCTGTAGGTCAGTACAACTTCATGGCTTCCGCTTTCCGTCAGGCTGTATAGCTCGCTGATGTAGTCCTCCATGACGGGTGGCTGTTCTATGTTGCCAACCATGATGTAAGAATAGTGGGTGGCCTTCATGCCGATGGAGAGTGCCAGTTGCATGCGGCTGGGATTGTACACAACAGACTTTGGCAGGAAGGTGGTGTAGAGCTTGGCGTGTTCCGTCTTCATGCGCTGCAGCACGTCGGGGGTGGCATCGTCTGAAGCATCATCGACGACAATAACCTCATAGTCAACCTCTCCTGTAGCAGCCAGAAAACGCGGCAGGTTTCTTTCTATTTCTGCAGCCTGATTGTGTACGATGATAATCACCGACAGACCGTCTGAGGGTATTGATGTCCTGGTATTCATTTCCTATCTTATTTCGTCGCTGGTGTAGCCCTTGGGCAGCTGGCGGCAGTTGTACTGCGAAGCCATGATTTCACCATACGCTCCGGCCGAGCGTATGGCCAGTAAGTCGCCGCGTTGGGTGCGGTTCAGGTCAATCTGCTTGGCGAATACGTCGGTCGATTCGCAGATGGGGCCTACTACGTCGTAGGTTTCCATGGGCTCGTTGCTGGTCATGTTTTCTATTTTGTGGTAAGCTTGGTAGAGTGCGGGCCGTATGAGGTCTGTAAATCCTGCATCGACGATGGCAAATCGTTTGACGGCACCTTCCTTGACATAAAGTGTCCGGGTAATCAGGCTTCCGCATTGTGCCACTACGGCACGTCCCAGTTCGAAGTGCAGGGTTTGTCCTGGCCGCAGTTTCAGTTTCTTGGCATAAGTGTTAAAGTAGTCTTTGAAGTCAGGAACCGGCACACGGTTGGGGTGGGTGTAGTCAATGCCCAGTCCGCCGCCCACGTTGATGTGCTCCAGGCTGATGCGGTGTTGTTCCAACAGGCTCTGCAGCTCGTTAATGCGATTGCACAGGGCTTCGAAGTCGCCCATATCGAGAATCTGCGAACCAATGTGGAAGTGCAGTCCTACCACCTTGACGTTCTCCAGCTGCTGTGCATGCTCAATGATGGGAATCATGTCGCGCATGGCAATGCCGAACTTGTTTTCGGCAAGTCCTGTCGTGATGTTGGCATGCGTGTGCGCCCCCACGTTGGGGTTCAGCCGGAAGGCAACCCGGGCAGTCTTGTCCCGTTGGGCTGCCAGTTGGTTGATGACTTCCAGTTCCGGTACACTCTCCACGTTGAAGCAGAAAATGTTGTTGTCCAGTCCGAGATTGATTTCCCAGTCGGCTTTGCCTACACCGGCATAGACGATGCGGGTAGAGGGGAAACCGGCGTTGACGGCAGCCTGTATCTCACCGCCGCTGACGCAGTCGGCACCCAGTCCTGCTTCACGTATGATTTTCAGCAGTTTGGGGTTGGCATTGGCCTTCACGGCATAGTGTACCACAAAGGCATCGTGGCGTGCCGCTTCGTCGTTGATGGTGCGCAGCGTCTGCCGCAACAGTTCGGTGTCGTAGTAGTAGAAGGGCGTTTGCATGCCCTCGAACTTCTCTATCGGGAATATACCTTTCATGTGTCTGTCCTGTTTTTTTTGTGTTTGGTTTGTTCACTTTGTGCCTCTTTATGAGTTGAACAGCGTGTCGCTGAGGTTCTGCAGGGCACGACGCTTGTCTTCTTCCTTAATAAGGAATGAGATGTTGTAGTTGCTGCCGCCGTAGGAAATCATGCGGACGGGAATGTCCTTCATGGCATCCATGACGCGAGTCTCGAAACCAATGTTTGACCAGTCAAGGTCGCCCACGACGCAGATGACGCACATGCCTGTATCGACGGTCACGGTGCCATATTTCTTCAGTTCATCAACAATCTCGCCGAGGTGGGCAGAGTTGTCAATGCTCATGCTGACACCCACTTCTGATGTACACACCATGTCGATGGGAGTCTGGTAGCTCTCAAATATTTCAAACACTTTGCGCAGGAAACCCGTGGCCAGCAACATGCGGCTCGACTTGATTTTGATAGCTATAATGTTGTCTTTTGCGGCTACGGCTTTAATCTTTCCATATTCGGTGGCATTGCTGATGGTGGTTCCTTCGGCATCTGGGTCCATGGTGTTCAGCAGACGTACGGGGATTCCTGCATATTTGGCGGGCTGCACACATGTGGGGTGCAGGATTTTTGCCCCGAAGTAGGCCAGCTCGGCAGCCTCCTCGAAGTGCAGCTGGTGTACCGGCTGTGTCTTGTCAACCACACGCGGGTCGTTGTTGTGCATGCCGTCTATGTCGGTCCAAATCTGGATTTCCTCGGCGTTGATGGCAGCGCCGATGAGCGAGGCCGTGTAGTCGCTGCCGCCGCGTTGCAGGTTGTCCACCTCGCCGTAAGCATTGCGGCAGATGAAGCCTTGTGTGATATAGACCTGTGCGCCGCTGTTTTCCTCGAGCAGGGCGTTGAGCTTCTCCTTAATATATACCGGGTCGGGCTCTGAGTTCTTGTCAGTACGCATGAAGTCAAGAGCATTGAGCAGCGTGGCGTTGATGCCTTGTTCTTTCATGTAGTTGGTCACCATGTTGGTTGAAATGATTTCTCCTTGTGCTACGATGCTCTTTTCCTCGAACGAGGTGAAGAGCTCCTTCGTGAACGAGCGCAGGTAGTTGAACTCGCCCTGCAGGAATTCCCTGGTTGCCTGCTTGTATTCGTCGGTTGTGTAGAGTTCTTCCACATGCTTGGCATATTTCTGCTCTAAGCGGTTGATGACTTCGTTTGCACCATCAGGGTTTTTCTTGTAGAGATAGTCGGAAATCTCTACCAGTGAGTTCGTGGTGCCTGACATGGCAGAGAGAACTACGAAGACGGGTTCTCCAGACTTTGTTACGAGGCTTGTCACACTCTTCATGCGTTGCGGAGTACCTACCGAGGTTCCGCCGAATTTCATTACTTTCATAGTCTTTTATTTTATTTTTTTATTTTTTCTCCTACTTTATTTATGTGCTTTCTGCTGTTTTTTATACCGACAAATCAGCGCGTGCGGCATATTTCATGCTGATGGGTTCATCGGGCTCGTTGGCATCAACGTCGGCCGCCAGCTGGTTGTAGTTTTCCGTAATCTCCTCCAAGTGCTGGTCCTTACAGCGATAGACGATGCCAGGATATTGATTAAGCAACTGCACGTTGTGGGTGGTCATGACGATGGCTGTGCCTGTCTGGGCAAGGCTTCTGAGCAGTTTGATGATGTTACCTGCCGTTTCAGGGTCCAGATTGCCTGTAGGCTCATCGGCAATGATGATTTTCGGGCTGTTCAGGATGGCCCTCGCAATGGCTATGCGTTGCTGTTCGCCACCCGACAGCTCGTGCGGCATGCGGTCGGCATAGTCCTGCATTTCCACTTGTGTCAGCACCTCTTTGATGCGTTCTTCGCGTTCCGGCTTCTTCTTCCATCCTGTGGCTTGCAGCACGAAGTCCAGGTTGCTGAACACGCTGCGGTCGCTGAGCAGCTGGAAGTCCTGAAAAATGATGCCCATCTGGCGGCGTAGCGCCGGTACATGCTTGCTTTTCAGTTCACGCAGGTCCTGGCCGAGCACGGTGGCTGTATCGGGTGTCTGAACGGGCAGCTCAAAGTACAGCGTCTTGAGCAGTGTGCTCTTTCCTGCACCTACGCGGCCTATAATGTATATGAACTCTCCCTCGCCCACGTGGAAGTTTACGTCCTTCAGCACAAGAATTCCGTCCTTCTGGTTGATGTTTACCTTCTTGTAGTCTATTAACATCGATTTAATTTACAATTTTACAATTTATAATTATACAATTGATTTTACAATTCTATGTATTTTGCAATCTGACGATT
>JAGAYI010000035.1 GCA_017940545.1 Prevotella sp. | reverse complement strand
TATGCTTTCCCTGCTTCAACCTTATCAGCTACCAACTTTTGATTTTTTGTCAGTTTACTCATTTTTCTAATTGAAGTTATTTGTTATTTACCAGGGAAGTCCCCTTTAACAGTGATACCCATACTACGGGCCGTACCGGCAACCAGCTTCATGGCAGACTCCACGGTGAAGCAGTTCAGGTCGCTCATCTTGTCCTCAGCGATGGCGCGCACCTGATCCCAGGTCACGCTGGCCACCTTCTTACGGTTAGGCTGAGCAGAACCGCCCTTCACCTTTGCGGCCTCCATCAGCTGGACAGCTGCGGGAGGTGTCTTGATGACAAAGCTGAATGACTTGTCGGCATAGTATGTGATAACGACAGGAAGAATCTTGCCTGCCTTATCCTGGGTTCTGGCGTTGAACTCTTTGCAGAATCCCATAATGTTGATACCCTTTGAACCCAGTGCAGGTCCTACGGGGGGAGAGGGATTTGCAGCGCCACCTTTAATCTGTAATTTGATTAATCCAGCAACTTCTTTAGCCATTTCTGTTTATTAATATTTATTGATTGTTATATAAGCCAGGGAGTGGAAGCCTCCCAAGACCGTATATAGAACAGGCGTACCGTAACAATTACGCCTTATTCTTTCTCTACCTGTGTGAACGACAGCTCAAGCGGCGTCTTGCGGCCGAAAATCTTCACCATTACCTTCAGCTTGTGCTTCTCGGTGTTCACCTCTTCGATGACGCCGCTGAAACCGCTGAACGGTCCGTCCATCACCTTCACGGTGTCGTCAACGTTATAGGGGATGGCAAGCTCGGCACTCTCAATCGTAGCCTCTTCAGCCGTACCTAAAATGCGGTTGATTTCCGACTGGCGCACTACCTGCGGATTGTCCATGCCGCCCAAGAAGCCCATCACGTTGGGAATGAAACGGAGCATGTGGGCGACTTCACCCTGCAGGGCAGCCTGCACCAGCACGTATCCTGGAAGGAAGAGTTTCTCCTTGACAACACGCTTGCCGTTCTGAAGCATGGCATACTTCTCCGTGGGCAGAAGAACTTCACCAACGTGAGCATCGAGCACATCGTTGTGCTTCTTAGCAGCTTCGATGAACTCTTTGACTTTTCCTTCTTTTCCACTGACGGCACGCAGTACGTACCACTTCATTCCTGTAGTATCCGACATCTTTTCCTTTAGTTGGGATATATAGAACTCATGGCTGCTTTGAACACCACGTCCATCAGCCAAACGACTACGGCGATAACCAGCGAGGCGGTAAGCACGACAACGGCACTCTGCGTGAGCTCCTTGTATGTCGGCCATGTCACCTTGTGTGCTAGCTCTTCGTAGCAAGCCTTGCAATAATTGACAAATCTCTTGATAACGTTCATACTTTCTTTTTCTTTCTTGGCACGGGAAGGAGGACTCGAACCCACGACCCTCGGTTTTGGAGACCGATGCTCTACCAACTGAGCTATTCCCGTAGTTAAGCCCCCGCCCGTTTGCGCGGGGGCTTGATTATTGTTTTTTCTAGTTTTTCTAGATTGCCTAGATTTTCTAGAGATTAGTCCTCGAAGACCTCAGTGATCTGGCCAGAACCGACGGTGCGACCACCTTCGCGGATAGCGAAGCGCAGACCCTGGTTCAGAGCAACAGCGTAGATGAGCTCAACAGTGATCTCCACGTTGTCACCAGGCATCACCATCTCAACGCCTGCGGGCAGAGTAATCTCACCCGTGCAGTCCATGGTGCGGAGGTAGAACTGGGGACGATACTTGTTGCCGAACGGAGTGTGACGGCCGCCCTCTTCCTTCTTCAGAACGTAGATAGAAGCCTTGAACTTCTTGAAGGGCTTGATCTGACCCGGATGGCAGAGCACCATACCACGCTTGATCTCGTTCTTGTCGATACCGCGGAGCAGCAGACCTACGTTATCACCAGCCTGACCTTCGTCAAGGATCTTGCGGAACATCTCAACACCGGTAACAACCGACTTCTTGTCCTCACCAAGACCGAGCAGCTCAACCTCGTCACCGACGTGGATGACACCAGTCTCGATACGGCCGGTAGCAACCGTACCACGACCAGTGATAGAGAAGACGTCCTCGACAGGCATCAGGAAGGGCTTGTCAGTAGCACGGGGAGGCTCCTGAATCCAAGTGTCGCAGGTGTTCATCAGCTCCATGACCTTCTCTTCCCACTTAGCGACGCCGTTCAGGGCACCGAGGGCAGAACCGCGGATGATGGGAGTGTCGTCCTCGAACTCGTACTGAGCCAGGATCTCCTGAACCTCCATCTCAACGAGCTCCAGCATCTCCTCATCCTCAACCATGTCGCACTTGTTCAGGAACACCACCAGACGGGGAACGTTCACCTGACGGGCGAGCAGCACGTGCTCACGGGTCTGAGGCATAGGACCGTCAGTAGCAGCAACAACGAGGATAGCACCATCCATCTGAGCAGCACCAGTAACCATGTTCTTCACATAGTCGGCGTGTCCCGGGCAGTCCACGTGAGCGTAGTGACGAGTAGCGGTCTCGTACTCAACGTGAGCGGTGTTGATGGTGATACCACGCTCCTTCTCCTCGGGAGCATTGTCAATCTGGTCGAAAGACTTAACCTCAGAAAGACCCTGCTTAGCCAGCACAGTGGTAATAGCAGCAGTCAGAGTAGTCTTACCATGGTCAACGTGACCAATCGTACCGATGTTAACGTGCGGTTTAGTGCGCACAAATTGTTCTTTAGCCATAGCTTTACTTGATTTATATATTTAATGAATTGTCAAAATCTGCGTTGTTATTGCTTCATTCTTCGTTAGAGCTGTTACTGAGATTTGAACTCAGGACCTCTTCCTTACCAAGGAAGTGCTCTACCACTGAGCTATAACAGCGAGCCGTGAGCGGAAAACGGGGCTCAAACCCGCGACCCCCAGCTTGGAAGGCTAGTGCTCTATCAACTGAGCTATTTCCGCATTCCAACTTCCTTTTCGGAAGTGGGTGGTGATGGATTCGAACCACCGAAGGTAAAAACCAGCAGATTTACAGTCTGCCCCATTTGGCCACTCTGGTAACCACCCATGTTTTTGCTTAGTCTTTTTCAAAGCTGAGACGAATTGACTTCGTCTATTCTGCCTTTTTCAAAGCTGAGACGAATTGACTTCGTCTATCCTCTTGTCTCTTGCCTTCGTCAGAGCCTCTTGTCGGATTCGAACCAACGACCCCGAGATTACAAATCACGTGCTCTGGCCAACTGAGCTAAAGAGGCTTATCTAAGCATCCACTCCCCGACGGAGTCATTAATTATCGGAAAGCGGATGCAAAGGTAGGCATTTTTTTTTAATTACCAAAACTTTTCGGCATTTTTTTATCGATTACGCAATTTTTCTTTGTATTTCTGTAGCTGAACCTTCATAGAATCGACGCAAAGGTCGGTACTTTCCTCGAAAGTGTCGCTCACTTTCTCAACGAACAAGGTTGAACCAGGTACGCTGACCGTGAGGCTGACTTCCTTATTCTGGGCAGTTGCAGGTTTCACTACTTTGCATTGCACCTCTACTTTCTTAATTTCTTCAAATGATTTTTCCAACTTGGCGACTTTCTTTTCGATAAACGCCTGTAACTTCTCGGTAGCATCGAAGTGAATCGACTGAATCTTAATTTCCATAGTTACCTCCTGTTTTTAAGTTAAAGGTTATGCCCTTGGGTGGGCTTCATGATAAATACGTTTCAACTGTTCAAAAGTGGTATGCGTGTATCTCTCGGTGGTTGCAATACTCGCATGACCGAGCAGTTTCTTCACGCTTTCCAGTCCGGCACCATTGTTGAGCATGGCTGTGGCAAACGAATGTCGCAGTACGTGCGGCGTGCGGGTCTTCATAGTCGAGACTGACGCAAGATGGTTCCTCACGAGATTTGTCACTGCAGCGCGAGTTATTCTTTTCCCCTTGTCGCTGACGAACAGCGCATGGTCCTGACACGCCACCTGCCGGTCCCGTAACGCCATATAGTCGCGAAGCGCCTGCTCCAGTTCCTCGCCAAACGGCACGAGTCTCTGCTTATTACGCTTACCCGTTACCTTCAGCTGATGTTGAACGAAGTCAACCTGTTCGTCGTCGAGTCCCACAAGTTCTGCCAACCGGATTCCTGTTTCATAAAACATCAATAATATAGTACGCGCGCGTACATCTTTAATATTATTGGCATCCCACTCTTTTTGGTCCAGCAGCTCGTCCATTTCTTTTTCTCGGACGAAGTGCGGCAGCGGTTTCTCTTTCTTCGGCCCTTTCACCACATGGGCAGGGTCTTTCGCAACCAGATTTCTTGACAGGGCAAAACGATAAAACGAACGCACGGCACTCAAGCAGTTATTCACCGTTGATGCCATGGCGCCGTTATCCATCATACTCTCCATCCAGTCACGGATAATGTCCGAATCTATCGACTCCCACGAGAGTTGACCATCCTTATTTTCGAAATACGCCTCGAAAGCCCGTAGTGCTTTCTCGTAGCGCTGCACTGTGAGTACGGAACGGTTCCGCTCGTAGCGCAAGTAGTTCAAAAACTGTTCAACCATCATTGTCGTTGCACCTTTGGTGTCTATTTCGGCAACGAATTTACGGAAAATTCTTCAAACTACCAAATTTTCGGGGAACTTTTTACTCCTCGACGGTTCTCATCTTCTGTACGTAAATAGCGTGTTCCATCTTCAGGCGCTTCAGTACAGATGGCTTGTCGAACTGCTGACGACGGCGGAGTTCCTTTACGACACCTGTCTTCTCAAACTTTCTCTTGAATTTCTTGAGGGCCTTTTCGATGTTTTCGCCTTCCTTTACTGGTACAATAATCATTGCTTTTTGCTTTTATTTTTTATGTTAGACTTATGTTCAGGGCGTAAGAGCCCAAAAATGCGGGTGCAAAGGTACAACAATTTAAGGAAACAACCAAGTTTTTAACCAAATATTTCAAAAAAAGGCACTAAATCTATAGCTGTTGGCGGGCCTTCATCTCCAAATAGCGGTTAATCACCTCTACTGAGAGGTGTTCTGGTGTGGTCAGCAGCGACAGTATTCCATGCTGACGGAGTGTGGAAACAATGAGCCGCTGTTCGTAAGCAAAGCGGTCAGCCATGACGTGCCGGTAGTATTCTTCCGTTGACTGGCGAACGGCTGCCGACGGCTGCTGACTGACATATTCCCTCAGTTCCTCATCCTCAAAGAAGACGACGAGCAGCCGGTGGCGTGAATTGAGTTGCTGCAGATAGGGTAGCTGGCGTTGCATGCTGACCAGTCCTGTAAAGTTTGTATATAGCACGACGAGCGAACGCTTGGTGACATGCTGGTTCAGGTTGGCCACCAGTGCAGCATAGTCGGTTTCGCCGAATTCCGTCTGTTGGGCATACAGCGTTTCCAGCAGTGTCTGTATGTGGCCGGGACGTCGTGATGCCGGTACGAAAGTATCAAAATCGCTGCTGAACGTAGCCAGTCCTGCACGGTCTTCCTTATACATGGCGACATAGGACAACACCAGCGAAGCATTGATGCTGTAGTCAAGCAGTGTCATGCCACGGAACGCCTGCTGCATCACGCGTCCCTTGTCAATGACATTATAGACCTGTTGCGAGCGTTCATCCTGATAGACGTTGACCATCAGTTTTGAGCGACGTGCCGAGGCCTTCCAGTTGATGGTGCGGAAGTCGTCGCCCGCCACATAATCCTTGATCTGTTCAAAGTCGGTATGGTGCCCTACCCTGCGTATGCGCTTGATGCCCATTTCCGTCAGGTTGTTGGAAATAGCCAGCAGCTCGTACTGATGAAGCATCAGGAACGAGGGATATACCTTCACATCCTGCTGTTCGCCACAGGTAAAGCGGCGTTGAAGAAGACCAACCGGCGATGTTACGAACACACGTATCTGTCCGAAGCCATAGACACCGCGACGTGTGGGTCGCAACGTATATTTTATGGTTTTTGACTCACCTGCCCCAATGTCGGCACGGAAGCAGACATCACGGCGCTGAAAGACAAACGGTATCTCGTCAATCACTTCCACTCCGACAGGGAACCGGTAGCTGCTTTCCACCCTGACGCGCACCTCGTTCTCGTCTCCATTGGAGAAACGGTCGGCCATCATGCGTTGGGCATAAAGGGCCTGTTTCCTGCCCCACAACAGCATGCCGTCAGCAATGACCGTCAGGACAAAGAGCAACAGCACTATCCGGCCGATGAGGAACATCGGACTCCACAGATAGCCACTGGCCAGCAATGCCACGACCACGCTCAGTACAATATAGAATCTACGTGTAATATACACTTGGATTTTATTTTCAATTTTCTGATTTCCAATTGACTGCCACCACCCACCGCACTGCGGCAGCAAACTCTAAACACTAAACTATGAACTATTTAGGAACTTCCACCTTATCAATCAGTCGCTGCGTCACCTTCAGCGGGGTATGTCCTTCCATCTCTGCCTCCGCCGTCAGAATGAGACGGTGCTGCAGAATGCTTGGTGTGACAAACTTGATGTCTTCCGGTGTCACGAAGTCGCGACCGCTCAGCAGGGCAAAAGCTTTCGATGCCTGCAACATGGCTACCGAGGCACGGGGCGAAGCACCGAGGAACACAGCCTTCGACAGGCGTGTCTGCTGTACGATAGCGGCAATGTAGCGTAATAGCGACTGATCGACAAACACCTTCTGTAACATGGCACGCAACTGTAACAGTTCATCATGCGTGATGACCGGCTGCACGTCGTCCAAACGGGTCAGTTTTGCGTGGGCATGGTGCCGCTCCAGCACCTGCACCTCCTCATCAACCGAGGGATAGCCCATGGTGATTTTCATCAGGAAACGGTCTGTCTGTGCTTCCGGCAGCTTGTACGTTCCCTCCTGTTCCACAGGGTTCTGAGTGGCAAGAATCGTATATACGTCACCCATCGGGTAGGTGGTGCCGTCAATGGTCACCTGCCTTTCCTCCATCACCTCGAAGAGTGCTGCCTGCGTCTTGGCTGGTGCCCGGTTAATCTCATCCACCAACACGATGTCGGCAAACACCGGTCCGGGATGAAACTCAAACTCGCTGTTTTTCATGTTAAACACAGTAGTGCCCAACACGTCGCTCGGCATGAGGTCCGGAGTGAACTGCACGCGGCTGAACTTCGTGTCTATGAGTTTGGCAATGGTACGTGCCAACAGGGTTTTGGCAACACCGGGAACACCTTCAATGAGCACATGACCATCGGCCAGGATGGCCGTAAGAATCAAATCCACGGTCAGCCGTTGTCCTACGATGACCTGTGCTATGCGTTCGCGCAGCAACTGTATCTTCTCTGAAAACGCCGTCAGGTCGGTACGCTGGGTGCCGGGAACAGGGGGGACATTCATTTCTTCCATTCTACTATATTATTATATGTTATTAATAATCCAGTTCATTTGGTCTATATATTGTTTCATCTGCTGCCGACTGATTTCCTGCTCGTCGTCGGTTTCCTCTGCCAGCAGGCGCAACCGTCTGACGAGCGTGCGCAGTTCCTGCTCGCTGACAGCCGTCATCCGGGCCAGCGTCGGCATCGTCACGTCGTCCTCCGATGCATCGGTCACATCTATGTGTGCCGTACGTCGCAACTCTTCGGCAAAGTAGGTCCATTTTCTGACAACCAGCGAGCGCCGCTCTCGACTGTGGTAATACAGCGTACCCATCAGGCGGACGAACTCCAGCGAGTGGTTCTCCGGTGCTTTTACCACGGGAATGATGCGCTGTCGCCGCCGGCCTTCGAAGATGAGGAACAGCAATGCTCCGATCATCGCCACGTAAATGGCCCACCGCAAGGGTGGTTGCGAAATGAAATAGCGCAGGGGCGACTGTTCTGCGGGGTCATGGCTCGGGCAATATGCTTCTGTACGTACCACGGGCATGTGCTTCAGCAGTGACAACTCGCGCAGCATGAAATGGGCATTGTCGATGACACCGTAGTTGGTAAACAACAGCGGCAGGCATACGCAGGTGATGTAGCCCCTGCCCTGCCGGAAGGTGACCGACTGGCAATGCGTATTGAACGTGACCTGCCGGTCAAGGGGTGGGCGAAGTTCGTGTCCGAGCGAGTCCTTGTGAATCTGTATGCGGCGTGTCAGCAGAGGCTTGAAGAAGGCGAACTCACGGGGCTTGTAGCCCAGGGTGTCGCTTACCCACTTCAGCGTTTCACGCTCACTGTTATATTTCACGAAGCGCTGCAGGTCGAACGACTCTGAATAGCCGGAGATACCTATGTCGAGCTTGTTCTCCATCATCGTGCCCAGGCTGTGTGCCACCAACATGACGTGTGAGCCGTTGTCGGCCAGGGTCATGATGCCCTTCACGTCGGCAGCAACCAGTTCCACCCTGTCAGTCACCATCAGGATGCCCTGCCGCCGGGTGCTGTCACGCTGCGATAACTGCCACAGCGTGCTGTCGGTGACGGTATATCCCTGGGGCATCGTCGCGGTGAGCAGGCTGTCGAACAGCGAGCAGCCGAAGGGTTGCTTGTCAGCATGCCGGAACGTGGGGTTCCACGAGAAGTTCTTCGGCAGCTGTAGCTCCACGATAAACATCACCACCAGAAATACGAGGATGCCTACGACAAACCAACGGTTCAGCTTCATGCGTCACCTCCTTTCTGATGTGAAGCGTGAAGAGCGAAGAGAGAAGAATAAGCTGTTGCTAATTCTTCGTACACCTCGGGCGTAGCCTCAAAGTTACCGTAGCGGATACGTAGGAAGTGACGTGTCATGCGTAAGAACGCCTCATCTGTACATTCATAGGTATATTGTGTAGGAGTCTTATGCAGCTGCCAGTCTATGCGACCGTTTTCCGTTAACATTTTCAGGGTCTGCAAGTATTTCAGACGTACCGCCTCACGGTAGTCCTGGCGGTCTAAGGCCTTCTGTATGGCCGCGTCGAAGTCGATGCCATAAATGGTATCTTCCTCCAGTTCGTAGTCCAGCGGTTTCTTCTCCCCACGGCTAAACAGTCCGGGACGGAACTTATATAGCAGCCAGCCTGCCAGGCCAAGCAGCAGGATGGTACCTGTCACGATAATCACCCACGACGCGTCTTGCTGCATCACGGCGCCTATCATCTCTCGCAGAAAGCCCACCAACACGCTGAAGAGCCACTCCAGTATGCTTTCCTGCGGCTCTATCAGTTCTCGGTTATAGTCGTATGCCGTATCCTGCTGCCACGCGGTAATGCGGGCAGTGTCACATACGAGTGTATCGACGGGAACCTTCATGGGACGATTGACGATTTTCTGATTTTTCGACTGACGATGGGGTTACTCAGAGATTCTCAAAGTTCCTGATGTTGTCGTTGACGGTGATGCCATCCAGTTTCTCTGCAGCATGACCATACAGGAAGGCTGCTCCGATGAGCAGGGCCGACGTTGCCACGTAACCGCCGAAGCACTGCAGCACTCCCGTCAGGTAATAGGCAAAGTTATAAAAGACGTTGTCAGTCCACGAGCCGTCAATGCCGTCAATGCCGAGCCCGAAGATGACCTTGATGAAGAACATGATGCTCCAGGGCATGGAGAGAAACTGCGACACGATATTGATGATCAGGCCCAGAAGCAGCATGACACCTATCGTGGAGAGCCAGGTGCCGAAGCCCAGGCGACAGCCTTTCTTCACGGCGTTGACCAGTGTCATGTCGTCTTCAAAGATATAGGCGGGCGTGATGAGGGAAAGCGGTGGCGCCAGGACAACAACCACGGCAATCAGTACCATGTAAAGAACAATAATGAGCATTGCCGTCACCAAGGAGGCCAGTGCCACAAACACTCCCACGACGAGCAGCACACCCACTCCTACCAGCAGTCCCGCCAGCATCAGAATGACGGAACGCTTCATGGAGAGCATGAAGTCGGGCTTCAGCTCCTGCCATGTCACGCCGGTCAGTGGTCCGGTGCCCCGCTCGTAGATTCGCATCAGGCCATACACCACGGCATACATCAGCACGGCACCCACCATGTAGAAGCCCAGAAAGGCCAGCAGGTTCAGCGCAAGGCTGATAATTCCCTCTGTCGAGGGCTCGCCTGCCTGTTGAGCCATGCCGCCGATGAGCTCCGAATAGCTGTTCATAAATCCGTTCAGACTGAGTGCCTGCACCAGCGACAGTGGCAGCAGGAAGTAGGTAAGGTACAACAGCAACGGCTTCCAGTTCTGACGCAGGAAGTCCATCACCACCGACAGCCGCTGACCGAAGTCGCGCACTGCATATAGCTTAATTTTTTCGTCGGTTACTTGCATAACGATAAGGTAAATAGATGTAATAATATAGTATGAATGAAGCTGACAGCGTGATAATGGCCAACCGTGGCCATGTGCCCCACTCCGTGTGCCGGGTGGCGAAACCCTCTATGAATCCTGCCGTGACGAAGACCGGCACCGTTCCCACGATAATCTTCAGGCCACGGCGGGCGGCCTGCATGAACGATGTCAGCCGGCCGTAAGTGCCGGGCATCAGCCAGCCGTTGCCCAGCGTGATGCCTGCAGCCCCAGCCACGATGATGGCCCATATCTCCAGCGTGCCGTGCAGCCAGATGGCCAGCATCGACTCAAAGCCCAGGCCCTGTTGGAAGAAGAATGCCTGAAACGAGCCCAGCATGATGCCGTTCTGCAGCAGGAAGAAGCCTGTCCCCAAACTGGTCAGCACGCCGGCCACGAAGACCATGAACGACACCTTGACGTTGTTGAACGTGATGCCAAGAAACATCTCGGTCTCGGCACCGCTGTCATAAACGGCCATCGGCTCCCCCTTCTCTATGTTCTGCAAGGTCATATCTACATACTGGTCGCCTAATATCAGCCGGCAGAACGAATCGTCGCCCCACTGCGAGACGGCTCCTATCAGCACGCTGACGACAAAGACGACGAACGAGGTCAGCAGGGCCCGACGCGACTCATAGATGGTCTGCGGAATCTCCTGCGTCCAGAATGTCAACAACCTCGAGAAGCTTTCACGCTTATAGCGGTAGATACGGTGGTGCAGCGCCGAGGCCAGCCCGTTCAGGTAACGGGTGATGCGCGACCGCGGATAGTGCGTCTGCGCAAAGGCCAGGTCGGTCGTCAGGTCAATATAGGCATCGGCCAGACGGTCGGGCGCGGCATGAATGGCGTCCTCCACAATCAGCTCCACGTCGCGCCACTTCTCAATGTTCTGTCTGATAAACGTTACTTCCCTCATTTTTTTGCAAAATCGTTGGCAAAAGTAACAACTTTTTCTTACTTTTGCAAGCGAATTGGAAAATAATCGCAAAACAATGGCAACTTCGAGCATACTTACAGGGCAATTTGTCCACATCGAGCAGACACCGGCCAGCATCGGCGAACGACTGATGGCACAGCTCATCGACTGGACCGTACAGGCAGTCTATCTGTCAGGCATGATTTACCTGGAAGCCAACTACCTCACCAAACTGTTCGCTGCGTCCTCCGACCTTGAAGTGCTCTTTATCTTCCTCGTCGTCATCTTCCCTACCCTCTTCTACGGACTGCTCTGCGAACTGTTCTTCGGGGGGCAGACCGTCGGCAAGCGGCTGCTGAAGATGCGGGTGGTGAAAACCGACGGCTCCACACCCGGCATAGGGGCCTACCTCATGCGCTGGATGTTCATGCTCATCGACGGTCCCACCATGAGCGGACTGGGGGTGCTCGTCATGGTGTTCAACAAGAGCAACCAGCGCATTGGCGACCTGGCGGCAGGCACCTTGGTCGTCAAGGAGAAGAGCTACCGGAAGCTGCAAGTCAGCCTCGACGAGTTTGAGCCTTTCTCGCGCAACTACCGTCCGGCTTATCCCGCAGCCGAGAACCTGTCGCTGGAACAGGTCAGCCTCATCGACCAGACGCTGAGCCTGAAGGACGACGACCCGCGCATTCACGCCCTGGCCAGACAGGTCAGACAGACCCTGGACATTGCCCACGCACACGAGACCGACGACAAGGCCTTCCTCTGGCACATCAAGCGCGACTACCAATACTATGCGCTTGAAGAACTGTAGAAATTGCCATACAGGTTTTGCAAACTCATGGTTTTTCAGAAAATATAACAAAATAATTATGAATTATGAATTATTTTGTATCTTTGCAGGCAATAATTGTAAATATTAAATCGTAAAATTGTAAAAATTATTATGGCATTTTTAACTAACGACAAACTGACCATTGTCGGCGCAGCCGGCATGATTGGCTCAAACATGGCTCAGACCGCCCTGATGATGGGTCTTACCAACAACATCTGTCTGTACGACGTTTTCTCACCCGAAGGTGTTGCAGAAGAAATGCGCCAGAGCGGTTTTGACGACGTGAACATCGTAGCTACCACCGACGCCAAGGAGGCTTTTACCAATGCAAAGTACATCATCTCCTCTGGCGGTGCACCACGCAAGGAGGGCATGACGCGTGAAGACCTGCTGGCCGGCAACTGCAAGATTGCCGAAGAGCTGGGCAAGAACATCAAGACCTACTGTCCCGACGTGAAGCACGTGGTCATCATCTTCAACCCTGCCGACCTCACCGGTCTGGTAACACTGCTCTACTCGGGACTGAAACCCGGTCAGGTAACTACCCTGGCAGGCCTCGACACTACACGTCTGCAGTCGGCACTGGCCAAGAAGTTCGGCGTCATGCAGAGCGAGATTACCGGGTGTGCCACCTACGGCGGACACGGCGAGCAGATGGCCGTCTTCGGCAGCCATGTGGAAATCAAGGGCCGCAAGCTGACCGACATCATCGGAACACCCGAGTTCCCCGCCGAGGAGTGGGAGCAGATGAAGACCGACGTCACCAAGGGTGGCGCTGCCATCATCAAGCTGCGCGGACGCTCTTCGTTCCAGAGCCCCTCTTACCTCTCGGTCGAAATGATACGTGCCGCCATGGGCGGTGAGCCGTTCCGCTTCCCCGTGGGCACATACGTCAAGACCGACAAGTACGACCACATCATGATGGCCATGAAGACGAAGCTCAGCCCCGAGGGTGCTACCTACGAGGTTCCGCAGGGCACTGCCGAAGAGAACGCCAAGCTGGATGCCAGCTACGAGCACCTCTGCAAGATGCGCGACGAACTGGTCACGCTGAACATTGTTCCTCCCATTGCTGAGTGGAGCAAGATTAATCCGAACCTGTAATCAAGCAAACTGACAGAAACAGAAAAGGTACGCGCGTTTGCGCGTACCTTTTCTTATATATACAGGGGAATTGAGGAATGAGCTTTCATCACTCATTCCTCATTTCCTTTACTCCAGGTATCCACCTGTCAGCGTAGAGATGGTGGCGAGCGTCAATAGAAATCTCTTTGTTGTTTTCATTTCGTTGTTTGTTTTTTATTTTTTTATTCTTTTATTTTTCTTTCGTCGTGAGACAAACGGATATTAAAAATCTGAGTGATTCTGCGATAATGTCGCGGAAATTGTTTATCTTTGCACGCGGAAGCGTAAAAAAGATACAATTATGAGTTATTCACAAATTGCACAACTGGAACTGCTGAATGCAGTAAGGCAAATCAACTCTGAGGTAGAACTGAACGAATTCAAGAACCTTCTGGCCCACTATTTTGCTCAGAAGGCACAAAAGGCCATCGATGCACTTTGGGACAAAGGCGATATTAACGAACAGACCATTGAGCAATGGGGCGCAGAGCACATGCGCACACCTTACACCTATGAGACGCATCGTTCTTGACACCAACTGCCTGTTGCAGGCTCTGCCCAGTCGCAGTCCGTATCACAAGGTATGGACTGAGATGGGAACTCAAACACATTGACTGGCCGAAACTGAACATCATCGCCATCAAGGAGTTTGCCAAGCAACTGTAGCTGCACCTCACTCACCTCATAAAAATATCCGCCGAGATTCTCACCCGAGAGCCTGCAATGTTTCTTTCCACCAAAAGATAGCAGAAAAAAAGAACAGCCGACCCCCAAGATATGAGGTGCCGGCTGTTCTTTCATTCAGAGTTTACTCGCTGCATCAGTCATTAGGGCTTGGGCTCATCAGAGGATGGCTTATTGATAGGAGTGTAAGAAGGAATCTTCATCTCCTTGCCGCCATGAATGATGGTAGAGTAGGTCACCTCGTAAGTCTTGCGGAGAACACAGTTCTTCTTCATCTCACGGCTGGTGAGGCGGTCCAGTTCTTCACCCTCAGGGATGAAGCGGACGTGTACGCCAGTCACGTGTTCCGTTACATTGAAGTCCTTGATGCTGTCGGCCCCACCGGTAGCGTTTTCCAGTGTGGGACGCAGCGTGCCCAGGCCGTCGAGCTTGACTCCCTGCCCCTCAGAGAGGAGCTCCACGATGCAGCTACGCAGGCGCGTAACGACACCTTCCACGACATCGCGTGTAAAGGGGCTGCCATGACTGAGGATGTGTTCGCACAAGCCACGGAGGTTCAGCGGTTCAATGTAGTGGATACGGGCATAATACTTGCCGAAGTAATCCGACTTCTTGTTGGGGTTGGCAACAATGTCCAACTCCACAACACGCTTTACAACTGCCATAACTTTTTTCCTTTCTTTTCTTGGCTGTTCAACATGTCAAAGAGCACTTGTCTCACGGCTCCGCTGAGCCGTCCGGAAGAGGAGGCTCTAAATTCTCCTGCTTCCGAGTGCAAAATTAGGAAGAAAAAAAGCATCAATATCATCATTTGGTTCACGTGAACTAAATGAAGCGAAAAAAGTTCTCCCGCCGGCCGTTTATGTCTTGTCGTCAGGGGTCAGAGCATGCTTGAAGTAAGGCATTGCCTTGCGGTAGAGCAAGAGCCAGAAATAGAGCTCCACCTTTCCCACCTGCTTTTCGCGGCTGGGCTCCACGGTACCCTTGATGCATTCGTCGAAGCGCGGCTTCTCCGACTGCAGTTTATTGATGTTCTCGTAGAAGGCGCGGTAGCTTTTCAGCTCGAAGTCCTTCCCGAGATGATTTTCACAATAATTAAAAAACGCCTTTCTCTGATTATAGAAGCCGGGGTTCCTGTAGAGCTTGTTGAGCCACACATAGAAGAAGAGGCACGTCAGCAGGTGGCAATTGTTGTACCCCTTGGTGCGCGAGCCCTGCATGACGTTCCACGTGAGCAGCTCCATGTGCTGTCCTGCGGTGAGTTTCTTGTCAACATCCTTCATGCCGTCAATGAGCATCTGGTCCTTCAGCGGTTTCCTGAGCAGTTGGTTGTCGTCACCGTCACCGCCGTCGTCGCACTGCCCGTGGCGGCCTTTCCCCTTCTTTCTTTTCTCCCAGTCCTTGCGCGAAAGGCTCTCAATGATGTATCGGGGCAACCGGCCGTCCTCGGTAATAATGATGATGACGGGAATGCCGTCAGGATCCGTCGTCTGCTCCACGTCAAAGTCCGGCATCGCATTGCACTCCATGGTAGCCATGGCGTATCTGGCTTTCAGCAGTTTCGTCATGAAAGCCTTATGGGCCTTGACGGCTCTTCGCATCAGCAGCTCCCTGACGCTGCGCTGCCGGCCCGCCGGCCTTGCCGGCCAGGGCGCAGCGTCAATCAAGGAACATTGCCTGATGATTCCGTATGCGTTCAGTCTGCGTACGTATGCCAGGTTTTCTTTCCAAGACTTCGATGCATCATAGGGTATGGCACAAGCCACCTTCATGCCCGGCTTGCTGAATTCCTTCGCCTCCTTCAGCGTGGTGACCCTCACTGCAAAGTGCTCGTCCCGTTTGCCTTTCGGCTCTTTGAAACCTTGCAGATACTGCTTTATCACAATACCTCTCTTGCTGGCGACCGCCACTTTTTCATGTTTCAATCTTCTTACCATTACTTTTCCTCCTCTATACTTTTAAGAATAACACTGCAAATTTAACGATTATTCTGATAGGAATTTACGGATTAATAATTTTTAACAGAGCATTTCTTCATCCGTTTGGTGTAATCGGAACTTTTTTCTTACCTTTGCACATATAATAATCAATAAGGAGGAAAAGCCTATGCCACGCAAGAAAGACGGAATGCTCTTTGAACTGCTGCCCCGCCCCACCAAGGGCGACGACGGTCAGCCGTTGCTCTACCCTCGTCCGGCCATTGGTTTCAAATACACCATGCGGGCTGTTGACGACTTCTGCAACAAATACCGTGGCATGAGCAGTGGCGACCTGACACGGCTCTTCGAGACCTTTCTCGATGCCGCATCGTGGCTGATGCGCGACGGTTCCCGCATTGAGACGCCCCTCGGCTCGTTCGCTCCCAAGTTGCGGCTCGACGGCGACTATACGGACCCGGAAAAGGTGCAGAGCAAGAACGTGAGCTTTGCCGGCATAGAGTTCATACCCTCGCAGCGCTTCGAGCAGAGCGTGGAGGAAAAGATTTTCCACGGCTACCGGAAGAAGCAGGAAGTCATTGAGCGCCATCCGCTCTCCGACCCTGACGAGCTGGAAGAAGCTCTGCAAAAAAGCATGTTCTCCGGATTCACCACCGTGCAGCGCTTCTGCTACTATAGCGGACTGAGATACCGCTCAGGGAAGCGCTTTTTGGACAACCTCTGCAAAGGCGAAGTACCCCGTTTGCAGAAAGAAAAGGAAGGACAGACTAATCACTATCGGTTGATAGTGGATTCGAAGTCCAAAGTATAAGGTATTCCCCCGACCGTGTCAACAATTTGACACGCCCCTGTCAACAATTTGACACGGGCGTGTCAATAACTTGACACGCCCGTGTCAATCTCGCTACACCTACTAAAACTCCCTGTTTCCCCTACCCAAAGTCCCCGTTTCCCCTACCCTTTCTCCCAGTTTCCACGGCACTCTCTCGTAGTGAAACGGCACGAGCCAGTCAGTGATGCTGCAAGAATGATATTTT
>JAGAYI010000034.1 GCA_017940545.1 Prevotella sp. | reverse complement strand
TTTTACTTTTTTACTTTTTTACCTTTTTTAGAATCCCACCTGCACGCCAAACGTGAACGAAGCAGTATGTGGATAATTCCATGCTGTATTCTCCGGGTCAGAACAGGTCAGCGAGCTTGACTTGATGGTCAGCAGATTGTCGCCAGAGAAGTATATGCGAGCCTTCTGCAACAAGAGTTTCTGCGTGAGAGCAGCAGGCAGCGTGTAGCCCAGCTGCAGCGTGCGCATCTTGACGTACGAGCCGTTTTCTACGAAGTAGGACGACATGCGCCCTTCGTCAGCACCGTTCGACGTTGTAAGAGCGGGTATGCTGGACGAGCTGTTGGCTGGTGTCCATGCGTCAATGAGTCGCTCACCCTTATTGGAACCGGCATCGGTAATGCTCCAGAAGTCTGTCTGATATTTCTGGTTGTTGATGACATCGACACCTGCAACACCCTGCCAGAAGGTGGTGAAGTCGAAGTCGCGATAAGCCAGATAGACATTGATACCATACGAGAAGTTGGGTACAGGATTGAAGACCCACGTGCGGTCAGCCTCGTTGATTCTGCCGTCGCCGTTCAGGTCTGCATACTTCAGTCCTCCCACGCGGGCACCGGCCTGACCATGTGCCAGCACTTCTTCGCGTGACTGATAGAGGCCTTCCACCACGTAGCCGATGAGCGAGCCGTAGGCTTTCTCGTCTTGAGCCAGATTGTGGTAGTCGTTGTGCTCGTAGGAGTTCTTGGATTTCTCTGGCAGGTAGGTCACCTTTGAACGGAAGAAGTCCAGATTACCCGTGATGCTGTAGGAGAGTCCGTAAGCCGTCTGGTGACGATAACCGACGATAAACTCCGTACCCCAGTTCTTCAGCGTCGGACCGTTAATCCACGTCTGGCCGCCAAAGCCGATAGCTCCGAGGAAGGCGGGCTGAACAAGCATGTCCTTCGTCTCCTTGAAGAAGAGGTCTGCCGACCCGTACAGGGCACCTCCGAAGAGTGAGAAGTCAGTACCGAAGTTCAGTTGTGATGACGATTCCCACTTCAGGTCCTCGTTGGCCGACTGCAGCTTGTAGTAGCCAGAGGGCAGTGTGCCGGAACGTTGCAGGTTGAGGTCGTAGGCGGTCGAGTTCTCGCGGGAGCTGCCGTAGTCGGCTACGTACAGTCCGTAGTGAGCCGTGTTGGAGTTCATGCCCTGATTACCGGTCACACCATAGCTGGCACGCAGCTTCCAGTCGTGGAGCCAGTCGGCGTTGATGTGCTTGGAGATACGGTATCCCAGTGATACCGAGGGGAACGTACCATACTGGTTGTTCTTACCGAAACGGCTTGAGCCGTCGTAACGCAGGGTGAACGAGGCCAGCAGCAGGTCGTTCCAGTTATAGTCCAGCTTGCCGAAGTACGACATCAGCTTGTAGGAGTCGCCTGAGCCTGTTGCCGTCTGTATGCCTGTACCGGCATTGGGCCACATATAGTCAAAGGTCTCCAGCGGATAGTTCGTCCGACGGGCAGAGAAATTAATGCCATTGTCCTGGTGAGCCTCAATACCAAGCAGGATGTTGAGATTGTGATGCTCCACAATGTCGAAGTTATACTGCAAGGTGTTCGACCACGTCCACTTGGTGCTGTGGGTCTGCGCCAGCTCGCTGGCGTTGGTATTGTTTTTTACCACGTCAGAGTCCCAGGTGTGCTGCATACTGCGTATGTGGCTGTTAGTATAGTCAAGACCGAAGTTAGAACGGAAGAGCATGCCCTTGAGGGGGGTGATGTCAACATAGGCATTGGCGAAGATGCGCCACTTCTTCAGTCGGTTGTCCTTATTGTGATACAGCTCGCGAAGCGGGTTCTGACGGTCGCTCATGCCACCTACAGGACCAGAGAAGGTCTCACCGTCAATTTCATATACAGGCAGCGTCGGGGCAATCTTCAACGCATTCTCCAACGGTGCACAGTCAACATTGTTTGAATAGGAGAAGGTGGCATTCTCGCCCACGCTGATGATGCTGTTCAGTTTATAGACGCTATTCATGCGAGCCGAGAAGTTCTCGAAATCAGTATGTTTCAGCACACCCAGTGCCTTCTTGTAGCCGGCAGAGAAGAGCGAGGAGCCCTTGTCGGTAGCCTTTGAGAAGGAGAGGTCGTAGTTCTGCGTCACACCAGTGCGACCTATCTCGTTCACCCAGTCGGTGTCGCTGTAGGGCATCGTCTGCTTGGCATTCATGTAACCGTTGTAGAAACCTCCTACCTCGTAAGTGTCCATCATTCCTGTGCTGGGATTGTAAACCGTGATAGGCGTGCCACCCTCTACATTTAGTCCCAGACCATAGTTTGCAGCATAGTCTTCAGGATTCTTGCCGTCGTTAAGGGCAGCCTGAACAAGTGCGGTGGCATACTGCTGGCTGTTGAGGAGTTTCATCTTCTGGGTCATCCATGACACAGAAACCGACGCGTTGAAGTCGATATTGACCCTGTCGCCCTTCTTGCCCTTCTTGGTGGTGATGACCACGACACCGTTGGCAGCACGGCTACCGTAGATAGAGGCCGAGGCAGCATCCTTGAGCACCTGCATGGTCTCAATGTCAGAGGGGTTCAGATTATTCAGCGAACCGCTATAGGGTATTCCGTCAACAATGTAAAGAGGTGCTGTGCTGGAACCACCCATAGAACCAATACCACGAATCTGGACGTTAGCCTCGCCAGAGGGTGAGCCGTTGGACGTGATGGTCATGCCGGGCACCTTGCCCTGCAGTGATGACATAGGGTCAGTATTGCTGGCCTTGAAATCCTTGGTTTCCACAACGCCTACGGCACCCGTCAGGTCGGCCTTGCGCTGCGTCTGGTAACCTACTACCACCACCTCGGCCAGCTCGGTGGCATCTTCCTTCAGTGTTACCTGCATACCGTTTTGTGCAGGCAGCTCCTGAGTGTCGTAGCCAATGTAGGAAATGGTCAGTGTGGCACCGGCCTTCACCTTGATGCGGAAATTACCGTCGATGTCGGTAATCACACCGTTCGACGTGCCTTTCTCCATCACCGTAGCACCGATAATGGGCTCACCCTCGGGGTCCGCCACATTACCCGTAATTTCCTGTTGCGCGTACATGATAGTACATAGCATCATTGCCAGGAAACTCAGAATGAATCTTTTCGCTTGTTTCATTTGCATGTTGTTTTGATTGGTTAGTAATTGTTTGAAAATTTTGCTGCAAAGATAGGCCGTTTTATAATAAATGGATGAAAAAGATGTTTCATAGGTTAGAAAATATCGTTCATTGTAACATTTTTAGCAGGTTTTGAACGATTTTTCTTATTTAAAAAAAATCCGGCCGACCTCGCGTCGCCCGGATGGGAATTAACAAAACTAACTACTAATACTAAAAAAAAAATTATTTCACTAACTTAACCTATGAATGATTCTGCTCTCTCTCTCTCGGCTTGCTGTTTTCCCGAAAACAATCTTCTTACGCTTTCTCTTACTAATCATTACCTATATTTTTTTCACTTACTGGGTGCAAAGTTCGGCATTATTTCCGTAAAAGACTGGCATTTTTGTTTCAAATGCTGTCACTTTTCGTACATGACACCATTTTTTCTGCCTTATATTCACTTTGCAAGCCCGCAGTCCCCCTTTTGGGGCTGCCGGAAGAGTATGCCGGGGAAACTGGGAGAAACCCCCGGGGAAACAGGGAGAATCTGCCGGGGAAACGGGGAGAAAGGGTAGGGGAAACTGGAACACGGCGGCCGCCGTTAATTATAACGCCGCCCGCCGTTAGAACTAACGGCGGGCGGCGTTCATTCTAACGGCGGGCGGTAAAACCCTGTTTTCCTATCACCTATTCTTTAGAGGCATCCCGATAGCACAGCTTATTGCCATATTTATACCGTCTCAGACGGGGATGCTCTCCTTGGCAGAGATTGTTCAGAAACTCTCTGGCGGTGTTATACTTCATGCCCGTCAGTGCCACAAAGTGGTCAACGCCAAAGGAATTCCGATTAGCGCAAAGCTCCTGAAGCGCCGCTTCAATGGCACCACTCTGCCGCAGTTCGTGGATGGGCTTTCGCTGCAGCACGTCATACTTCTCACGGAATCCGGTGTCCAGATACTTCTCCATGGCACTGACGAACTCCTTGGAGGGTATGAACTCAATGGTGGCCAGACTCACGTCCTTGCTCTTAATCTGCTTCGGGTCGGTAAAGTCGCCTGACAGCTTCAGCTTCGGCGCAAACGAGCCAATGGGTGTCTCTATGCGTGACCCGTCGTGCATCAGCCATGTCCCCACGTCAAGGAACATGGTGAAGAGGCGCCTCATCTCGCCACTGATCATGCCACGATACTTGTGGCAGAAATCGTCAATGGAGTCAATATTATACTTGAACTTTTGGGCGGGACGCACGTAGAGCAACGGTTTGCCGTCCGCGCCGTTTGTGGGGCGCGGCAGCACTTCGTAGAGCATTCCATCTTTCTTTCTGGGCATACCAAATCTCCTTTCTTTCTGCAAAGGTAAAAAAAGAAAGGAGAAAAACAAAGTTTTTGTCGGGAAAATATTGACAATTTATTCAAGTTTCGGAAGTCTCACCACTTCCTCACTTTATATTTTTCAGCTTCTGGCAGACAGCTGCTCATTGCCAGGTTGAGGCATCAGCCCTTCCTGGCATCACCGGGCAAGTAGCCAAACTCCTCCTTGAAACACTTGGTGAAATAGCTGGGGGCGGTGAAACCTACCTGATAGGTGACTTCGCTGATGGTCAGGTCGGTGGTGGTCAGCAACAGCTTGGCACGGTTCAGACGGCTCTGGCGGATGATATCTACGGGCGTGTGACCCGTCAGCTGCTTCACCTTGCGGTAGAGCTGCACACGGCTCATGCTCATGTCGGCAGCCAGCGTCTCCACGCTGAAGTCGCTGTCGGAGATGTGCTCCTGCACGTGCTGGCGCAGCTGCTCAAGGAAATCGGAGAAGAGAGGAGCCACGGCTCCCCCTACTGCCCCCGAGGGGGCTTCATTACCTTGCTGGCGAACATTGGTGTCCCCCTCGGAGGAAAGGCTACGGGTAGGCGCGTCAGCGGGAATCGAAGGGGGAGCTGTGGGAGCCGAGGGGGCTTCATTACCTTGCCGCTGGACATTGGTGTCCCCCTCGGGGGATGAAAGGGGAGCCACTACTGCTGTTGGCGTATTGCCCACCACGAGGGCGTAGGCCTCGCGCTCTAACTGATGACGACGGCGCATGGTGATGAAGGCAAAGCAGGCGCCTGCCACCACAAGCAGGACAATGATGCCTAACAGCAGCGTGTAGATCTGCTGGTGACGATACTGTGACAGGTACCAGTCAACCTTCTGGCTGAGTGACTCCAGGCGCTCTTTCTGTTCGCTCATCTCCTCGGCCTGCATCTGGGTGACATTGGCATTCTCGCGGGTGACGATGGCTGCCTCCAAGCGGTTCTCGCGCTCGTAGGGCCGCCCTTCGAGGATGTCCATGGCCAGTTGCAGCAGCAGGTCGCCACGGGTGGGATAAATGTAGGTGGCGTCGAGTATGCCTTTCTGTACGCAGTCGATGCCGCCGTCCTTGCCTGGCAGGCCGTCGATGCCGCAGTAACGGGTCTTGACACTTGCGTCAGGAGCAGCGTCAGCCATCGCCCTTCGTGCTCCCACGGCCATGCGGTCGTTTTGTCCGAACACGAAGTCAATGTTGGAGAGGTCGCCCTGATAGTCACGCACGGCCTTGTAGCCGCTCTCTTCCGTCCAGTCGCCTTGCAGGGAGGCCACCAGCGTAATGCCGGGATAGGCGGCAATGGCATCTGAGAAGCCTTTGTGACGCTCAAGGGCGGGCGAGGAGCCTTTCAGGCCCTTGACTTCCAGCACGCGCCCACTGCCATGCAGCTGTCCGGCGATGTACTGCCCCATCTGGCGGCCCATCTCGTAGTTGTCAGCACTGATAAAGGCGGTGTATTTCTTGGTGTCGGTCTTGCGCTCGAAGACGATGACGGGAATGCCCCGGTCGTAGGCGCGGTCGATGGCGGGCGTGATGGTGGCCATCTGGTTGGGGGCTACGATGAGCAGGTCGATGCCCGTTGCCACAAGACTGTCAATCTGCTGCACCTGACGTTCGTCGTTGTCGTAGGCTGCCGTAAAGCGCAGCTCAACGCCATCGTTGAAATAGGTGGCCATCTGCAGTTCGTCGTTCTGTTTTTCGCGCCAAATGTCCTGTGAACATTGTGACACGCCTATGACATGTCGGGGACGGTCAGACGTACAGGCACAACACAAGCCTGCCACACAAAGTATTAGTAGTAGTTGTCGCATTCAGGTTCAAAAGTTGTTTTGCCACGACAAAAGTAGTAAAAAGTTGAGAGTTGCAGGGTGAAAGTGGAAAGTTTTTTCTACTGCATATAGTTTTTTTAACATACCCCTTGCTCCTTGCCCCCTGCTCCTTGCCCCTATATCACTTCACCGCAAACTGGCTGAAATAGCCTAAGCAGACGTCACGCCACTCGCGGGCGTCGCGCACCTGCTGCTGCAGCCGCTCATCGACCTCGCGCCAGCGCTGTTCGTCAACGTAGGGCTTCAGCTGCTGCCAGCGGTCGGCCATCTGCTCTACGAAGGTGACACCCTCGCCATACTTCGCCTGCAGCTCCTGCCACAGGGTGCGGCCGCTCTTCATGCGGTGCGTCCAAGGCACGTGGTGGAACCAGAGCAGGTACTCCTCGGGACAGGTGTTGAGGTCTTCGTAGAGGCGGGCAAGCTCCGGGCGATACTGGGCCGTGGCACCGGTGCCCGTGCTGACGGTGCGGTCGAAACCGACACCGGCACTGTCGGCCTGGTGGTAATAGACGGGACACCACTCCAAGGGGTATTCCGCCTTGAAACCGTCGGGCTCGGGCCCCATGTGGTGGTCGAACTTGAAGATGTGGTGCAGGCCCAGGGGCATCATGTAGTTGACGCAGGCCTCACGGCTGGACTCCATGAGTTGCGACAGGGTGGCAACGGACGGGCCGCTGCCGAAGGTCAGCCGGAGCCAACGGTCGGCTATTTCCTTAGAGGTAAGCCGTGGGTTCCAGGCCAGCCGGCCGAAGGCGTACCAGTTGGCCTGCGAGAAGTGGTGGCCACACCAGTTGCGGTCCAAGCCGATGTTGGCCACGCCGGCAATGCCGCGCAGCTGCGAAGGCTTGACGAAGTTGAAGAACTCCTGCCACATG
Organism: Prevotella sp.; assembly: GCA_017940545.1. Classification (GTDB taxonomy): domain Bacteria; phylum Bacteroidota; class Bacteroidia; order Bacteroidales; family Bacteroidaceae; genus Prevotella. The sequence continues at coordinate 17,226 of JAGAYI010000034.1, read as the reverse complement.
GGTGCCAGATAGACCAGGTGGCGCGACTGGCCGAGGTACTCCTGGGTAATCTGCAGCTCGACCATGTTGGGCGTGCGCTTTATTTGGTCGAAGACGGGACTGTAGGGCTCGCGCGGCTGGAAGTCGAGCGGGCCGTTCTTGGTCTGCAGGATGACATTGTCCATGAACATGCCGTCGAGCGGCTTGAACTCCGAGACGGCCTGCATGACGCGGTCTTCGCCCTTGTGGTTGGCACCATAGACGAAGCAGCGCCACATGACGATGCCACCATGAGGTTTCAAGGCACGCGCCAGCATGTTGGCACCGTCGGCATGCGAGCGGTGGTAGTCGCCCGGGCCGGGCTGCCCCTCGCTGTTGGCCTTGACGAGGAAACCGCCGAAGTCGGGTATGAGCTTGTATATCTCGTCAGCCTTCTGCTGCCACCAGGCTGCCACCTCGGGCACTAAGGGGTCGGCCGTCTGGGTGAAGCCTAAGGCCATGGGCGATGCGAAGTTGATGCTGAGATAGACGCGTATGCCGTAGGGCCGCAGGATGTCGGCAATGATCTTGACCGCGTTGAGGTAGGGCGCGGTGAGCATCTTTGGCGAGGCATTGACGTTGTTGAGCACCGAGCCGTTGATGCCGATGGAGGCGTTGGCACGGGCGTACTCCGTGATTAATTGAGAATTGAGAATTGGGAGTTGTGAGTTCTTTTCCTCCCAGAAGATGCTTTCGCCGGCATAGCCGCGCTCTATCGTGCCGTCGAGGTTGTCCCAGTGGTTCAGCAGGCGCAACGTGAAGAAGGGCGCGTCGTGGCCCAGCGTCAGGGACTCAGGGCTCCAGTTCTGCCCGGGTGTCTCGTGGAGCTGCTCTAACAGCCTGTAGGCACCGTAGAGCAGCCCGATGTCGCGGTGGGCGCAGATGGTAAAGCTTCTGCCGTTGCCGGCAGTGAGCGTAAACCCCTCATTGTCGGGCAGCGAGTGGTCAATGCGCAGCGTGACGCTGTCGGCGCCGGCAAAGAGTTGCAGCTCCCTCTGGGCTATGAGCATGGTGGGGGTGGTGATGTTCTCATGGCCGCCGCGCACGGGGGGCGGCACCAGAATGCTGACCTTGGCACGGTTCAGCGTGTCGTAGCGCAGCCACAGGCGGTGACCGTCTTCTGCCTGTAAAGGTAAGAAGCTGAAAAGGTAAAAGAGTAAAAACACGCAAGATGTCGCTCCCGTCAGATTCCGTTGATTCTGTTCCATATTGTTACATGATTAATGAATAGTTGTTGCAAAGGTACAAAAATTTAAACATTAAACATGAAACATTAAAAATAATTTTGTAACTTTGACTTCGTCGAACTTACTTTTCATTCGGAAAAAGAAAAAAACATGTTTTATTTCTTTTTCTCTCATTTATTTCGTAACTTTGCAGTACTAAAACCCTAAATGATATGAAAAAGATAGTAGTTTTAACAGGTGCAGGCATGTCAGTGGAAAGCGGACTTAAAACGTTCCGAGACGCCGACGGACTTTGGGAGGAATATCCCGTGCAGCAGGTGGCTACCCACGAAGGGTGGCTGGCCGACCCCACGCTGGTGACCAACTTCTATAACATGCTGCGGAGGAAATGCCTTAACGTTAAGCCCAACGAGGGGCACAAGCTGGTGGCGGAGCTGGAAAAGACGTACAACGTGACGGTGGTGACACAGAACGTCGATAACCTGCACGAGGTGGCGGGTTCCACCAAGGTGATACACCTGCACGGCGAACTGATGAAGGTCTGCTCAAGCAACGACCCTGACGACCCGCGGTTCCAGCAACTGCTGACGGCCGAAAACTGCGAGGTGGAGCCTGGCACAAAGGCTGGCGACGGTTCACTGCTGCGTCCCTTCATCGTGTTCTTTGGTGAGGGCGTGCCCATGATAGAGCCGGCAGCACGCGAAACCATGGAGGCCGATATCTTTGTGATTATAGGCACAAGCCTCAACGTCTATCCTGCCGCCGGGCTGGTACGCTACACCAAGCCGGGAACGCCTATCTACCTGATTGACCCCAGCCCAGCCGTGGGAAGCGGCATCGACAACCTGACGCACATTCAGAAAGGGGCCTCTGAGGGCATGAAGGAACTGTTAAAACTGTTGGATTCCCACAAGTAGCAGTCATTCCGAAGAATTTCCCAGCCCTGCTTCAGGACAGTGCTCTCTTCTACTCTGCGGAAGAAACAGAAGGTATTTTGTGCTTGGCGTCTTCCTTGACGCCAAGCGCTTTCATTTCGTTGGCTTTCTGAACAATGCCCATGCGGCCGTCGAGACTCTTGCGCATCTCGCCAAAGTTCTTCTGCAAGGTGGCAATGTTGGCATCGAGCGTATTGACACGTTCCACGAAAAGACCGATACGGCTCAGCAGCTGCTCTGCCATGCCGAGAATCTTCTGCTGGTTTTCCGTCTGCCGGTGCTGACGCCAGGCTATCTGAATCATGCGCAGAATGGCGAAAAGGTTTTGCGTGGAGGTGACGAACACCTTACGCTCAAAAGCATCGTTCCAGAGCTTGGGGTCGGTGGCCAGCACCAGTTGCAGGGCCGACTCGTTGGGTACGAACATAATGACGAAGTCGATGTGGTTGAGCGTGGAGCGTTGTGGGTTGAGCGTTGAGGCCTGGGCGTTGACCAGGTATTTTGAGTAGTCCTTCGAGGCAAGGTCTCGAACCTGACTGCGCACGGCACTTACCAGACGGTCAAGGTGCATCTTCTTCAGCTGTTCGTTGGGCTCGTTGACATAGTCATAATAAGCCTTGATGCTGACCTTCGAGTCGATGATGACGTCCTGGTTGTCAGGATAGTGCAGAATGACATCCGGACGCATGCGTTGGGCAGAGTCTTCATTCAGCACGGCGCGGCCCTGCTCGTCGAGCAGCGTTTCCTGCACGTCGTAGTCAATGCCCTCCGTAAAGCCCTGGGAGTCGAGCAGCGTAGAGAGAATTTGCTCGCCCCAGTCGCCAGCCTGTTTGTTGTCACCCCGCAAGGCATTGGTCAGTCGCTGAGCTGTCTGGTCAATCTTTTCCGTCTGCTCCGTCATCTGCTTCAGACGTTCCGACAACGAGGCGGCGGTTTCGGTGCGTTTCTCGTTGCTCTCGCGAATCATGGCCTCCAGCTTGGTGAAGTCGTCCTTGATGGGTCTGGTCAGCTGTTCCATGCTGTCGGTGTTGGCCTTGCCCAGTCGCTCACTGGTCTGCTGAAGCACCTTGGTTGCCAGATTGGAAAACTGTTCCTTCACCACACGCAGCTGCTCCGTGAACTGCTCCTGGCGCAAAAGGGCTTCCTTCTCTGACTGCTCCTGGCGCATAAGGGCTTCTTTTTCGGCCTGTTCACGCCACAATAGCGTCTCCCGCCGCGACTGCTCCTTGTGCAGTTCCAGCTCGGTCTTCGCCTTCTGCTCTGCTACCCGCAGCTCGGTCATGGCGTCCTGCAAGCCGCGCAGTTCCCTGCGCAGCCGTTTGTTTCTTCCACTCAACAGGAAGAAGACAAGGGCTGCGCCCAAAATGATGCCTATTAGCAAATAGAATATAATCTCCATGGGCTGGCGGTTAGTATGTTCATGTGGTGGGCGACGATGTGTGACGGGTGTCACTCTCAATGAGCTCCAGCAATCGCTCTACGGCTTCCTCCTCGGGTATATTCTTGAGCACGCACTCCTTGCGCCGATAAAGGGAAATCTTTCCCCGACCGGCTCCTACATAGCCATAGTCGGCATCGGCCATCTCACCCGGGCCATTGACAATGCAGCCCATGATGCCTATCTTCAGTCCCACCAGATGGGCAGTGGCAGCCTTGATGCGGGCAATGGTGTCCTGCAGGTTATACAGCGTGCGGCCACAGCCCGGACAGGAGATGTACTCGGTCTTGGTAAACTTGATGCGGGCTGCCTGCAGCAGAGCGTCGGAAAGCGCGTGAAGCTTGTCTGTGGGGAATTGAGAATTGACAATGGACAGTTTCGTAGCCTTACGGTCAATGAGAAGAGCACCTGCTGTCATGGCTGCCTTCAGCTGGAAGGTGTCCCAGTCAGGAGCATCAAGCTCGAGTGTGATGGTGTCGTCCTTGATGGAGCGCTCTGCCACCTTGCGCAGCTCGGTACACTCATCTGTCAGCTCCACCAGTTTCCTGGCCACGGGGATTTCGCATTCGGGCTCCTCAGAGAGTGACACTCGGATGGTGTCGCCAATGCCCTCGGTGAGCAGGGCACCAATGCCTAAGGCCGACTTGATGCGGCCATCCTCACCCTCGCCGGCCTCGGTAACGCCGAGGTGCAGCGGGTAGTGCATGTCCTCACCGTCCATCGTCTTGACAAGCAGGCGCACAGTCTGAACCATCACAACGGTATTCGAGGCCTTGATGCTGATGACCACGTCGTTGAAATTCTCACGGCGGAAGATGCGCAGGAACTCCATACAGCTCTCGACAATGCCTTCGGGTGTGTCGCCGTAACGTGACATGATGCGGTCAGAGAGCGAGCCGTGGTTGACACCAATGCGCACTGCGGTGTGGTGAGCCTTGCATATCTGAATAAAGGGCAGCAGTTTAGCCTCTATCTTCTTCAGCTCGTCAGCATACTCCTTGTCTGTATATTCCAGGTGCTTGAACGTACGTCCCGGATCAACATAGTTGCCCGGGTTAATGCGAACCTTCTCACAATACTGGGCAGCCACGTCGGCCGTGTGGGCTGTGAAGTGCACGTCGGCCACTAACGGCTGTGTGTAGCCGTCGGCCTTCAGACGGGCAGAGATGTTCTTCATGTTCTCTGCCTCGCGGGTTCCCTGGGTGGTAAACCGCACCAGTTCGCCACCGGCATCAATGATGCGCTTGGCCTGAGCCACGCACCCCTCGGTGTCGTTGGTGTCAACAGTAGCCATCGACTGAATGCGGATGGGGTTGTTGCCGCCGAGCCGCAAGTTGCCTATACGTACCTCCGTACTAATTCGTCTTGTACTCATATTTCACTTCGGCTAAGTCCTGATTGGCTTTCTCAATCTTCTGTTTCAGGTTCTCCTTGTAGGCTGACAGGCGTTGAGCCAGGGACTCGTCGCTCAGTGCCAGCATCTCAACGGCCAGAATGGCTGCATTCTGAGCGCCGTTGACTCCAACCGTTGCCACGGGTATGCCTGGGGGCATCTGGATGATGGAGAGCATGGCGTCAAGACCGTCAAGCATGCCCTTGATGGGTACGCCTATGACCGGCAGTGTGGTCGATGCAGCTATGACACCGGGCAGTGCAGCCGCCATGCCCGCCCCGGCTATAATGACGCGGAGGCCACGCTCCTTGGCTCCCTTGGCAAACTGCTCTACGGCATCGGGGGTGCGATGGGCAGAAAGGGCATTCACTTCGAACGGCACCTGCAGCTCATTGAGCAGCTTGCAGGCTTTCTCCATAACGGGCAGGTCACTGGTGCTGCCCATGATAATACTGACTTGCGGATTCATATCTTTTGTTTTTAATGATTCTCTACAACTTCAAAATAGCAATAACGGCGCATGCAAAACCTACCAGGAAGCCGGTCACCACCTGCAACAGGGTGTGCTGACGCAATATCATGCGGCTGCTGCCTAACAGGCCTGCCACAAGAAACAACAGGCAGAACCACCACACGGGGTTGAAGGCAAAGACATCGGCAAAGACAAACAATGCACCGGCTATGCCGCCAATGCCTGCCGTGTGGGTGGAGATTTTCCAAAACATGTTGATAAGGGCGCAGACCATCTGCACCACCAGACCGGCAATGACGATGCTGGCCATGAAATGCGGTATGTGCTGCTGCTCCATCAGATAGACACATGCCATATAGCAAAGAATGGAGATGACGTAGGGCACCATGCGGCGCTCCTTCCGTCCCAGTTCAATGGGGGTCCACCCGTTGTATCGGCGGTAAAGATGTATCAGGAAAGTGGGCAGAAGGATGGTGAACAAATAGACAAGAGCCACCACTTTCAGTTTGAAGGACCATGGGTAGAGGTTCAGATAACTGAGCACAAAAAGGACCAACAGTCCTACCAACGGTAAATAGAACGGCGTGAAAACGATGCTCACTATCCGAGCGGCCAGAATGATTTGTTTCTCTCGTGTCACCTTAATATATTTTCGATTTACTGATTCTTCAATTCTTGCGCAGACGAGCTATTGGAATGCCTAACTGCTCACGGTATTTTGCCACCGTGCGTCGCGCTATCGGATATCCCTGCTCTGCCAGCTTCTCCTTCAGTGCATCGTCACTCAGCGGGTGCTTTTTGTCTTCAGCCTCCACAATGTCGCGCAGGGCAACCTTTATCTGGCGCGTTGACAGCTCTTCACCGGTAGCTGTCACATAGCCGTCGCTGAAAAAATAGCGCAAGGGGAATGTCCCCCAGCGCGTCTGGGCATACTTGGAGCTGCTGACACGCGAAATGGTGCTCACGTCCAACCCCGTACGTTCGGCCACGTCTTTCAGAATCATGGGGCGCAGTGATGCCTCGTCGCCATCTTCAAAGAACCGGTGTTGCAGCTGAATGATGGTTTTCATGGTCAAGGACAGCGTGCGCCGGCGCATCTTGATGGCATCAATGAAGCTCTGGGCAGCATCTACTTTTTTCTTCGTGTAAAGCAGGGCCTCCTTCATCTGGCGGCTCATGTGCTCACGGTTGTTCTGATATTCCTTGATGGTATCGGCAAACGACTGTGACACATGCAGCTCAGGCACCTCGCCGCTGTTCAGGTGAAACGTCACCGTACCGTCATCCAGCGTGTCTATAATGAAGTCTGGCGTTATCTGCTGCATGGAACGGCCCACGTTCTCGCCCATGGAGGCTCCTGGCTTGGGGTTCAGCTTGCGCAGTTCGCCCAGCAAGGTTTCCGTCTGCAGGTCAGTCAGCCCCAATGCCTGCTGTATCTTGGCCCAGTGCTTCTTCGTGAATTCATCAAAGTAGTGCTCCACTACAGTGGTCATCAGGTCACGTAACCGCGACTCGTCACGCCGTCGAATCTGCAGGAGCAGGCACTCCTGCAGGGAACGTGCCCCAATGCCAGCGGGGTCGAAGTCCTGCAGTTTCTGCAATACCGTTTCTATTTGTCGGGGTGTCACGTCTAAATGATGGTAGATGGCCAGTTCGTCGCTGATGGCGTCCAGATTCTTACGCAGCAGTCCGTCATCGTCGAGCGAACCTATCAGGTACTCCATGACGTCAGACTCCGTGGCAGTCAGTTCCAGCTCGCCCATCTGCTCTTTCAGCAGGTCATAGAACGATACCGTATCGCCATAAACCATCTCCTCGCGGTCTTCCTGGGTGTTCACCCCCCCATGATAGACAGGCAGTTCTTCATCGTCACGGCCTATGCTGGCCAGGGCGTCATCCAGTGCCGACTGGCGCTCCTCACGTTCTTTCTGGAAATCGAAGTCTTCGTCGCCCAGCAGAGCGTCGTCACCCGTAGCAGCATCGTCTTTCCATTCTGAGGACTCGTCGCCCGATACCACTTCCAACGCCGGGTTGTCATTCATCTCCGTGTTGATACGTTCCAGCAGCTGGGTGACCGGCAACTCCACTAACTGTGCCTGCAGCAGCTGTTGCTGCGAGAAGGCCTGCGTCTGCTTGAGTGCCTGTTCCTGACTTTGTACTTGAATCTGCCCTTGAGCCATTTCTGTTAACGTATAATATTCCTACTGTAATGGTGAGTTACTTTTTTCGACGTGCAAAGGTAGTGCTTTTTCAGAAATTAAGCGTAATATTCCTTCAATTCTTTTGCAAAATTCGCCAGCCGCTCCAAATCCCAGTTACCGTAACGCTGCCATACCTCAGAGCACGGCCCGAGCAGTTCGCTGAACACGACATCGCTACGATTCAGATAAGGATCCAGCCGCTGATAGATTTCCATCACCTCCACAACCAAGCCGGTGTTCACCTTCAGCAGCCGAGACATTTCCTGAATTTCAGGAGTCTGGGCTACCATAGTCTGTGGTGTCAGCCTGAAATACAGGTCTAACACAAGTGTCAGTGCCGCGGGTGTCAGCGTCGTGTCGGGCGACACGGGCCTGAAGTCCTTCTCGAACGACTCGTTCATCTCCACACCCTCATAAAACTCATCGGCATTGCCGTAGCCCTTCATCTCTCGCAACAGGCTCACGGCACGGCTCAGCCTGCGCGGATTCTCGGCATATTGCTGCCAGATACGTTCCAAGCGCGGTGTCTCTAACGTCGCTATCTGACACATCTTGTTGAACAGCACACGTGGGTGAATGTGCAGTTCCAGGGCCAAATCTACCATGGAACGGCTATACAAGGGTTTCATGCCCACAGGTTTACGCAAATAGAGTTGCAATAGAAGCAGCCAGTAGTCATCCGACCAGTTTGAGGTTTTTGTCATCTTCTGTTGTTTTACTTTTCTTCCGCAAAGGTACGATTAAGTGAGAAGAATACAAAATAAAATCAGACTTTTCAGTACAAAAATTTGGAAATAACACAAAAAGTTTACTACCTTTGTACTATGTAACTGTTAAGAAATAGTTCATTTTTACCAACTTATTTATATTTATAAACGAAAAGAAAATGAAAAAGCATCAACGACTTTTTTCCTTGTGCATAGCCTGCCTGACGGCCATCGCAGCGGTAGCACAGGAAACAGAAGAACACCAGACGCAGTATGAAGCCACGCAGACAGATTATGGCTACTTTGGCACGACGGATGCTGTCTTTTCAATAAGCGAGACCATCATCTGCACCTTCTCGCTGACACAAAACAAGCCCAAGGGCGACAAGATATACCCCACCATGCTCAGCATCTGGCTACATGCCGATGCCATGGCCACAAAAAGTCAGGAGCTGACCGTCAGGCAGATAGCCCAGGCCGGCTCTGCCACGGTTGACGGACAGTTCCGTCACCCCGCCACACTACAGTTGGAAAACGGCGAGGAGGTAGAGCTGGGCTTCAGCATCAACAACCTGACCGAGGGTTACACCCACCACACCGTGATGCTGACGGCACCCATCTCAGACATTGACAACAGGAGCAACACGGCCATGTATGGTGAACTGGCAACAAAACTCCGCCGCTACGACATTACGGCCATCCACATAGCCAACACCACCCTCTATCTGCAACAGTTAGGGTTCCACTCTGCCGCTTACATCAACGGCATCTGCAAGGAACTCTTGCTGGCGGGCTGCAACACCGCCTCGTTCAACGCACCCGACCAACGCGAGGCCGACGACTTTGACGCCAGCGGCTTCCACCAGCCCCAACGCAGCAAGAGCATCGACGAGCTGGTGTATCACGCCTTGGGGTGTTTCCCTACCGACATCCGCAACATCAAGCCCGCGACAGCTGTGGAAATCATCCGTAAAAACACCTCGTGGCTGATAGACGACCAGCCCGACTACCACGAGCTGGGTTTCACGCACGAAGACGGCTACGACTTCACCTACCAGGGGCTGCAGATTGGTGCCGAAATGTGTTGGGACACACCTGCCGGCGGCAACTCGTCAAACACCGACGCCATGCAGCTGACGGGCTACAACTACTACTTCAAACTGTATTCGAAAGACAAAAAAGCCGTCAGGAAAGCCTACCACAAGCTCTGCGAAGAACTGGAAGCACTGGGTTTCGGCCTGAAACCTCATCAGGGCGAGAAGGGTGACAAGCAGCCGTTGCAGGCAGAACGTGACGGGTACCATATACAAACCTGTTACTATCTGAACATCCGTGACCAATATGTGATTCAGCTGAAAATCTTTTTTTGACAGTCATTTGTTTGGCGTTATGTGCTTTTTTTCGTACCTTTGCCTTCTCATTATCAATAAAAACATTACTCACATGACGAAAAAACTTTTTGTGCTTAGCATCGTTTTAGGCTGTGCGCTGGCTACACCGGCACAGTCGGTACGTGACGAATTCAAGAGAGACACCCACCTGTCAGCCAGTAACTACCTGGCCTACCCCGGCCCTGCACAAAGCGAGTATGAGCCCTGTCCCGACGGCAAAAAACCGTTCTACATCAGCCACTACGGACGTCACGGCTCGCGTTACCTCATTAACCCTGATGAATACAGCAGACCATACGAGATACTGCATGCCGCCCACGAGGCCGGCAAGCTGACACCTTTGGGCGAAGACGTGCTGCGCCGCGTCAAGATGATCAAAGACGAGTCCTATCACCGGCTCGGCGAATTGACTCCGTTAGGGGCACAGCAGCACCGCGAGATTGCCAAGCGAATGTTTGAGCGCTGCCCGGAAGTGTTCGAAGGCGAAGCAAACATCGATGCCAAGAGCACCATCGTCATACGCTGCATCCTCTCCATGGAGAATGCCCTGCAACAGCTGCTCATCATGAACCCGAAGCTGCACATCAGGCACGACGCCTCTGAACACGACATGTGGTACATGAACTTCAAGGACAACAAACTGCGGGGGAAACGCCGTAACTTCGAAACCGACAAGGCCTACTACGAATACACCAACAAGCACCGCAACTACCTGCGTGCCATGAAGGCTCTCTTCAACGACGAGGACTACCTGCAGAAGAACGTGGACGCCTGGCAGCTGAACAACTACCTGTTTAAACTGGCCAGCAACCTGCAAAGCACGGAGCTGCACAGGCGCATCACCCTCTACGACATCTTCACCGACGACGAGATTTACAGCAACTGGCAGATAGCCAATGCCAGATGGTATATTGACTACGGTGCCTGCAAGCTGAATGGCGGCATGCAGCCCTACACACAGCGCAACCTGCTGCGCCGCATCATTGAAGAAGCCGACTCCTGCATCCGCCTGCAAAAGCCCGGTGCCACCCTGCGCTTCGGTCACGAGACCATGGTGCTGCCCCTGACGTGCCTGCTCGAACTGAACGACTACGGCATACAGGAAGACAATCTGGAAAATGTGGAAAACAAGGGGTGGATCAACTACCGGGTTTTCCCCATGGGAGCCAACATCCAGTTCATCTTCTACCGCAAGAATCCCGACGACCGTGACGTGCTGGTAAAAATCCTGCTCAACGAAAACGAGACGAAGCTGCCGGTACCGTCAGACAGCGCCCCCTACTACCGTTGGGCCGACGTGCGCCGCTACTATCTTGAGAAGCTCGATGCCTACCGGGAGTAATCAGTTCACCACTTGCTATTTCGACTGAAACGCCAAGGCATACATGCGCATTTGCTTGACCATGGCCAACAGACCGTTGCTCCGCGTGGGCGACAGGTGGTCTTTCAGCCCTATGCGGTCAATGAAGTAAAGGTCTGCATCTAAAATTTCCTGCGGCGTATGCCCGCTGAGCACGCGGATGAGCAGTGCCACGATGCCTTTCACAATCAGGGCATCGCTCTCAGCCGCGAAGCTGACGATGCCGTCCGCATAGTCAGCCTGCAGCCACACGCGGCTCTGGCAGCCGTCTATCAGGTTGCTCTCCGTCTTGTACCTTTCGTCCAGCGGTTCCTGCTCGTTACCTAAGTCTATCAGCAGCTGGTAGCGGTCCATCCAGTCGTCCAGTCCGCCGAACTCCTCAATAATCTCGTCTTGTATTTCGTTAATTGTTGCCATATTCTAATTTCTAAATTCTCACCACTCGCTACTCACCACTCACCAACTTAAACAGTTTGTCGCTCGTGCGCACCTTTCCCGTCACCTTCACGGCCACACGCGTTCCCTGCTGAGCCTCTGTCACGGGACCGTTGTCGTCGTGTATCTCGTCTGCCGTGACGTACATCACGCCCGTCGTCGGACCGGTAATGAGCAGCCGGTCACCCACCTTGAACGTCGTGGCATCTACCGAGAACTCTGCCACGCCCAACTTCGAAAAGTATTTCACGGCAGGTCCTACATAGACCTTGCGCTCCGTAGCCCGCGAACCATAGGCATCGTTCCATTCGCCTAACGTCTGTCCCTGGTAGTAACCGTCCCAGAAACCACGGTTGAAGACCGTTGCCAGCCGCTGGTCCCACTCGTCCTTTCTTGCCTCGGTAAAAGTGCCGTCGAGCACCGCCCGTATGGCCTCCTTGTAGCATTTCACCACCGTATAAACATACTCCGGACCACGGGCGCGGCCCTCAATCTTGAACACGCGTACCCCCGCATCCATCATCCGGTCAATGAAGCGAATAGTCTTCAGGTCCTTCGGACTCATAATGTATTTGTTGTCTATTTCAAGCTGGTTACCCGTCTCGTTGTCGGTCACGGTATAGCTGCGGCGGCAAATCTGCACGCACTCGCCACGGTTGGCCGAGCGGTTCTTGTCGTGCAGCGACATGTAGCACTTGCCGCTGACGGCCATGCACAGCGCTCCATGACAGAACATCTCGACGCGTACCAACTCTCCCGACGGACCGCAGATGTGTTGTTCCACAATCTGCCGGTAAATCTCCGCCACCTGCTCCATGCGCAGCTCACGGGCCAGCACCACCACGTCGGCAAACTGAGCGTAGAACCTCAGCGCCTCCACGTTCGAGATGTTCAGCTGGGTAGAAAGGTGCACCTCCATGCCGCACCGTCGGCAGTACGTCATCACCGCCACGTCCGACGCGATGACCGCCGAGATGCCAGCCTCGCAGGCGGCATCCACAATCCGGCGCATCAGCGGCAAGTCCTCGCCGTAGATGATGGTGTTCACCGTCAGGTACGTCTTGATGCCGTGCCGTTTACACTCTCCGGCAATGTCGCGCAGGTCGTCAATCGTGAAGTGGTTGGCCGAGTGTGACCGCATGTTCAGCTGTTCCACGCCGAAATACACCGAGTCGGCCCCTGCCTGGATGGCAGCTGCCAACGACTCCCGTGAACCCACGGGAGCCATGATTTCAAAATCAGTCAGTTCCATGAAAATTACTATTGTTCAAGTTTCGCAACTTCCTCTAACTTCTTCCAACTCCCTTTACTCCTAACTCCTAACTCCTAACTCCCTGAGCTCCCTTTACTCCTTGCACAAGTCAGAGGTTAATCAAGAACGAGAGACCCAGCGTCACGTAGTTCATGTACTTGCGCGTCTTGTAGTCTCTGGCACCAAGACCGATACCGTCAGCATAGTCGTCCTGAGAGATGCTAATGGCTGAGTCCATCAGCAGGCCTGCGCCAGACGTCAGGCCCTTCTGTGCGAAGTGGAAGGGGTCATACTTGGCCGTGAAGTCCTTGCGGGTATAGTCGTAGTCGCAGAAGATGCGCCATGAGAAGTTCGACTTGTAGCGGTAGGTGAGCGAGATGCCCGTACCGAACGACGTAGAAGACTTAGCCCCAATGGTAAGATACTCCCAGTTGTCGGTCCATTTCTCCCCCGTGTTGTTGGGGTACTTCAAGTCGTTGAGCGACAGTGATGGGTCGCCGTCAGCGTCTTTCTTCCCCTGTCGGTTGTCGAGTGTCAGAGTGTAGCTGATGTCCTTCATGTTACCCTCGGCGTAGCCGTCAATGTCAAGTTCCTGTGTGATGGAACGGCCAATGAGTGCCTTGGTGCCTAACGAGAAGTGGCTGCTCAGCGGCAAGTTGAAATAAAGACCCACGCTGCCCGTGAACTCCGTGATGTGGTCACTCTTCACAATGCCGTAGCTGTTCGTGACTGGCGCATTCTCCTCCCACGCTTGTTCCGACTGCACCTGGTAGCCCACCTTTTCGAGGAAGATGCCCATGTTCTGGTCAGCGGTGGAACCCACATAGTCGCCAGGATATTCCGACTGGTAGAAAGGCAGCATGCTTCCCCAGGCATCGTAGTCCTCGACGGCCACATACTGGGCAAAGTCGCCGAAGTCCTTGGCCGACTGTGCCCTGACTCTCAGCCGTCCGCCTATGCCAATGTATTTGTTCAGGAAGTAGGCACCCTCGGCATCGACCACCGTGGCGGCACGGAACTTGATGGTTCTCGACAGGCCGTTCTCCTCGAACTCAAGGTCTTTGTTGCCCAGACCCACACCCATGGAGATGCTGAAGAAGGAAGGCCTTTCCAAATCCATCTCCAAGTCGTTGTGCAGCAGGCCCCTCTGCTTGAAGAACAAGTCACACAGCGCATAGCCCAGCTCCGTTGACATAATGCCGATGCCGGCACCCGACATGACGTCGCTGATCCAGTGGCGGTTGTTCAGCACACGCATTACGCCCGTTGCCGTGGCCACGCCATAGCCGGCCACCGACCACCAGGGCGAGCGCGTCAGACCATACTCCTTGTGCAGTAGCGTGGCACCCACGAATGCCGTCGCCGTGTGTCCCGAGGGCCATGAGTTAGCCGAAGAGCCGTCAGGGCGCATCTCCTTGGCGGTGTATTTGATGCCATTGACGAAACCGGCCATGATGGCATACGACATTCCCGCGCTGGCCAGCAGACGGGGCCAGTCGCTGCGACCCTCATAGCCGCCTAACTTCAGTCCCACCACCATGGCCGGTCCGAAGAACTGCGTGTAGTCGTCAATGCCCGTCTTGAAGTCTGTCAGCAGCTGGGTGTTCTTCTTGCCACCCTGATCGGCTTTAGCATTGACACGGAACATCGCCTTGTCACCCTTGATGGCCCATCCGGCCACAAACAGGGGAACGCCCACAAAGGTCAGGTCGTCCATAAACTTGTAAGGCTTCGCGTCCGGGTTCGTCTTCTGCTTGAAGAAGTCAAAATCCATCTTCGGACTGGGCATCGGAGCCACTAAGTCGAGAGAGCTTGCCGATCGCGTGGGCAGCGCCACCAGTTCGGCCTTCATTTCCGGCACATCCAACTTCAGCGGCACCATGTCGCGGTAGTTCTTCACCAGCGAAGGGTCCCCCCCCGCGTTGTCAGCGTTGGCCTGAACCGTCAGGACAACGAAAAGCAATGTTAAAAACAGTCGCATATACATATTTTTTTTATTTTATTTATTCAAGTTTCGCAATTTCCTCTAACTTCTTCCAACTCCCCTTACTCCTAACTCCTTACTCCTAACTCCTAACTCCTAACTCCCTGAGCTTCCTTTCACTCCTTTTTCATCTTCTCCCTCTCGGTCAAGTTGTCAGTAAAGTTCTGCACCATTCTGTTGCTATGCCTCTCCAAGGCCGACGAGAAATAGATGATGAGCAGGATGGCGACGAGCGCAAACACCCCCAGCCAGCTGCTCCAGGGAATAGCATAATCGACGAAGTAGCTCACAAAGACCGCCGTAACGACTATGCGCAGCACCCCGTAAGCCGTAATCCTGACACGCCAGCGTGCACCGCTGCCCCACAGCCTGTCCACCTCCGGACTGTCAGCCCCCGCCCGCAGCAGCATCCACAGAAACGGAGAGCAGAAAACGAGGGCAACGAGCGCCGTGACAGGGCGAACCCACGCCTCAGGCACCATACCCGCTATGACTGGCTGGCCGAAATAGAGCATGGCCGACATGATGGCAATGCAGAGCACGCTGCCCGTGAGCATGGTGAACACGAAGCGCTTGAAGCAGCTGTTGAACAGCTGTTGCAGCTCGTCGGGTGCCTTCTCGTCCTTCTCGTCGGTGTTACGCTCCAACCGTGCCGTCCACTTGGCCGGCAGCAGGCGTGCCACCACACGGTAGGCCGGTTCGGCCAGCCTGATCATGTAGGGCGTGGTGAACGTCGTGAACACCGATACCGCGACGACTATCGGGTACAGGAAGTCGCTGGTGACACCGAGCGACGTGCCCAGCGTGGCCAGAATAAAGGCAAACTCGCCAATCTGCGTCAGCGAGAACGAGCACTGCATGGATGTCTTCAGCGATTGTCCTGACAGCAGGAACCCGCCTGTGCTCAGTACCGTCTGCCCCAGCATGACGGCAGCAATAATACTCACAATGGGTACTATATACTCTACGATGAGGGCCACATCGACCATCATGCCCACCGACACGAAGAAAATGGCTCCGAAGAGGTTTTTCACCGGCGCCACCAAGTGCTCTATCTGCTCTGCCTCCACCGTCTCCGCCAAAATGCTGCCCATGACGAAGGCACCGAAGGCAGCCGAGAACCCTGCTGCCGAGGCAGCCACCACCATGCCGAAGCAGAGCGCCAGGGCGGTAATGAGCAGCGTCTCGTCGTTCATCAGCGGCTTCAGCTTGCGCAGAACCATGGGAATGAAGTAGAGCCCCACCGTGAACCAAAGCACTAAGTAAAGACCCAGCTGCACAATGGAGCCCAGCATCTGCGAACCCTCAAACTCCTTGCTCACGGCCAGCGTGGAGAGCATCACCATGAGCACAATGGCAAGAATGTCCTCAATAATCAGCACGCTGAGCACTAAGCCCGCAAAGCGCTGCTGGCGCAGGCCCATGTCGTCGAACGCCTTGAAGATGATGGTGGTTGACGACATGGCCAGCATGCCGCCCAGGTAGATGCAGTCCATCTGCTTCCAGCCGAACAGCTCGCCCGTGCAGGCCCCCACGTACATCATGCACAGAATGATGGACAGCGCGGCAATAATCGGCGCAGCACCCATCTTGAGAATCTTCTTGAACGAGAACTCCAGCCCCAGGGCAAACAGCAGGAAAATCACTCCTATTTCGCTCCAGAGGTGAATGCCGTGCATGTCGGTCACGCTCGGCATGTAGGGCATGTTAGGCGAAGCCATGAACCCCGCAACAATATAGCCAAGCACAACAGGCTGCTTGAGGCTCTTGAACAAAAGCGTCATCACGCCGGCGCAAATGAGGATAAGCGCAAGGTCGGCTATCAGAGGTTCAAGTTGTGACATATACTATACCATTAATTTACATAATGTAATTATTGCGTTTGCCTGCAGGCAGAGACACTTTGCGGCACAAAGATAAGAAAAAAATCTGAAAAAACAAAATTATCTGATAAATATTTTAAAATTTCTAAAAAGAAACAGGCGACATTCAAATAAATTCATACCTTTGCAAAGTAACAACGATGGTTCCCCATCGTCTCCTGTCATCAGGAAAGAAACACCGAATAGAAGGGATTACACCGCCCGCCGTTAGAACGAACGCCGCCCGCTGTTAGTTCTAACGGCGGGCGGTGTTTGACGAATGAAGTTATGGATGAGAATGTGATGAGCCAGCTGGATGCGGAGCTGGAGCATGCGGGTGAGGAGACGGCACTAGGACGACAAGCCCTTCTGAAGCCCCTCACCCCCTCCATATTTCCGTCCCCCTATAAGGGGGACTCCAATATGAGGGGAGGGCTTCCCCAGGGAAGGGAAAAGTGAAAAACGAAAAGTGAAAGGGGAAAGTCACCGCGACCACGACCGCAAGCCGACCTGCTTTTCCCCCGGCCATGAGTATGGCGTTTACGACTCGTAAGTATATGGTTTACGTGTGCTAAGTATATAGTTTGCAAC
>JAGAYI010000033.1 GCA_017940545.1 Prevotella sp. | reverse complement strand
TGTGTGTGTGTGTTAGCAAATTATTTGGAACTACCAAATAATTTACGTTAAATTTTGCATAAGCATTGATTACACACAATCCCATTTTCACACTATACTATTTTTGCGTTGCAAAATTACAACATTTCTATAACCTGACCAAATTTTGTTTCAATAAAAAATTATTGTAATTAATTTCTTAGATACTGCCTGGGTACGAGGGAGAAACTGCCGGGACCTAACCCAAAGACTGGTTTACTTTGTTTGGTTTGCTTGCGCCTTGGGCTCACGACGTGTATCCCAAAAGGCTGCAATGTGGATGGTATTGCCTTGCACGTAATAGACAATTTTATTCAACCGCCTGACGATAATACTACGATAGGCTTGTTTGCGATGAACAAAAAGGGGGTCTATCTTGCCCATTGTAGGCATATCAGCCAATGATAGCACAGCTTGCTCTACTTCGTCCATAAACTCCTGACGTATGCGTTCTCCAAAATCACGAAGGACGTATTCTTCCACCTGATGCAATTGGGTGGCAGCCCGTTTGTGCCAGCGTATATTCATACGGTCACAGTCTTCTTGTGATGGAACACTTCGTCATTGGTTAAAAAGTCACCCGCATCGAAAGCCGCCTCTGCATCGTCAAGCATTTCGTCAATCTCCTTCATTGTGTAGGGACGAAGCTGCTCACGCTCTTTCATGTTCGCATGCTCTATAAGGTGCTCACCAATCCAGCGCATGTTGCTGATGGAGAGTGTTCCATACAAGTAGTCAAGAAGTCCGGTCAATGCTGCTGTACTCATACTGATAACTTTCTGCTATGTTATTACCGTTTGCAAAATTAGTGGTTATTTTTATGATTTCCAAACTTTTTGGTGGAAATCTTTCCACCTATTTAAGTGAGATATTCATGAAATTGAGCTTTTTGCACCAACTCTTCCGATTTCCAAAATTTTTGTCCTGTTTTTTATCACATTCCTTTGCTGTTCATGATTTATTTGCTATATTTGCAGCGGAAAACCAATATATTAGGATGATGACAATGACAAAGAATGATGCATTGAACGCCTTGAAGAAGGCGCTGAGGCACAAGAAAGAAGCTAAACAGCAGTTTGAACAGTGGCTTCAGGAGAAAGGAATTGAAGGTAAAGTGGTGACGGCATGATAGACTTTTCACTGCAACACATCCTTCAGGACTCACCTTACGACATCACTCTGTCGGAAGCAGGTTTCATTTTCTTGACCGACAATGGTATCCATTACCGAGTCAGCTTTGACGAGGAGGATATTGTACTTGGTGGATGTAAGACATATCAGTTCATACTCCAAAACGTAGAGCATGCCCGCGCTCCCCACGATCCCAAAATTGAAGAGACAGTGCTTGCCATCATCAACGAGTTTTTCCGTTCCAATCAGCATGTGTTGCTCTACGTCTGCGACACCAGTGATGGCAAGGAGGGTGGTCGTAACAGACTTTTCCTGAGATGGTTCGAACGTCACGCTACACCAGACCGTTTCACTATCTGTACGGCAAATGCTAATGTTGAAGGTGAAATGGTGTATATTGCCATTATCATAGATAACAGCAATCCTAACCTGCAGGCAATTACCGATGATTTCAACCAAACTGCTGAGGCTTTGACTAATAAGCCCGAGTAAAATGGGACAGCACACGAATGGCCACGAATTAACCATTAATTCCAGGCGCAGCAAATTTCTTGCTCCTTGCTCCTAAAAAAGTCCTTTTGAAGTTGCAGAAAATTTACTTGCTGCCAATATACCTGTCGAGTGCCTGCTTGATGGCATTGGCGGCCTCGGAAGACATACCCCTACCCCATCTACCTCATGCTGAGCGACCCCTACATGTTGCGCACCTACGTGGGACTCGACATACAGTCGGCCAGCACATGCAGAACAAGAACCGCATGATGGACTCGCTCGACTCGTACATCGACAAAATGGCGGAAATGATGGTGAAGTTGCTGTAGGTGATACTACTTGATGATTGTCATGCGGAGCGTGTTGCCCTCGACGCTGATGTCACGGCTGAAGTTCCGCAGGATGGTCAGGGCGAAGTCATCGCTGTCGGTACGGAACAGGGCGGGATTGACGGCTTGCGGACAGCTGACAGCAAGCTGCAACGTCTCTTCTTGTTCAGAATAGGTCAAGGTCAGCAACGTGCCGGAAGCCGTTCCGAGGATGGCCAGCGACTCTTCTATGACGTGAGACGTGGCGTCGGTCTGCTGGCGTGACAGGTTGTAGTGCTGACAGAACTGCTCCATCTGCGACATCATGGCATACCAGTCGAAGTGCTCACTCTCAATGCAGAACACTGACTCATGAATCTGTTGGATAAACTGCCGGGTGCGCTCGCGCTGCGGATGTTCGAAGAGTTCCTCGGGCGTGCCGTCTTCATAGACGATGCCGTCGGCAAAGAACAACACACGGCTGCTGACCTGACGGGCAAAGCGCATCTCGTGAGTCACGACTATCATGGTCATGCCCTTGCGGGCAAGCTGTGTCATGACACCCAGCACCTCGCTCACCATGGTGGGGTCGAGGGCCGAGGTAGGCTCGTCGAACAGCAGAATCTCGGGGTCCATAGCTAAGGCACGGGCAATGGCCACGCGCTGCTTCTGTCCGCCGGAGAGCTGTTCGGGCATGGCGTCGGCACGCTCTGCAAGTCCCACCATTTCCAGCAGCTCGCGAGCCCGCTGTGCCGCCTCGTCACGGCTCTTGCCAAGCAGTTGCATGGGTGCCAGACAGATATTATCGAGCACAGACATGCCGTTAAACAGGTTGAACGACTGGAACACCATGCCCATGCGGCGACGCAACAGGGGCACGTCGGCATGAGGAGCCAGGATGTCCTGACCATCGATGAGGATGTTGCCGCTTGTGGGATGCTCTAAGAGATTCAGACAGCGCAGGAAGGTGCTCTTGCCCGTTCCCGACGGTCCGATGATGGAGATGACCTCGCCACGGTGCACATTGACATTGATGTCGCGCAGTACGTCGAGCGTGCCAAAACGCTTCTTCATGTGGGCAATGCTGATGACGGGGGTGCTCTGTGCATTCTCCCCTGCCCCTAAATTTTGGACATGGGATGCAGTATGTGGAGCCGTGCGGTGCTTACGACGCAAGACGAGCCAGACTCCGCCACCTATAAACAGGACAAGGAGTGCTGCTCCGCCCCACAGCAGACTGTCGCCTTCGCCGGGCTGGGGTTCGTTCGGCAGGTTGTCAGTAAGTATGCCTTTCTCACCCTTCCGGGTAAGCAACGTGATGTGCGACTCGGCGTACCCGTCGGAGAAGAGCACCTGCTTCTGGCGCTCTGGGGTAATGCTGATGCTGCCCATGGCCATATCGACCTTGTCAGTCTGTACGGCCGGAATCTGTGAGGAGAAATCCATGCCCAGAAATTCTATCTGCATGTTACGGCGGTTGGCCCACTCCGTGAGAAGGTCTATCTCTAGACCTGAGGGCTTGCCGGAGCTGATGAAGCTGAAGGGGGGTACTGACGGGCAAATGGCTACACGCAGGGTGCGTCCCGTTCCCCGTTGCTGGGGTATTGCAAGCTCGGCGGGCTTGTCGGCCGTGCTCCAGCGGTCGAAAATCTTCTGGTAGGTGCCGTCCTTAACGATGTCGGCCAGGAAACTGTTGAAATCCTGCTGCAGTTGGGTGTTGCCAAGTTTGAAGCAGGCTGCTAAAGGATTCGGCTGGAGATTGGCATTCACGGAATCGACTTTTGCTACCAGTTTCTTATTAAAGGTGAGGGCAAGATCCTCATAGACAGCCACATCGACCTTGCCATTTTCCAGAGCCGCCAGTATATCTGTCACATTGCTCAGGCGCACGATGTCGGCATCAGGAGCATACTTTGTAACAGCTATGTCCTGGATGCTGCCAATGACCACGCCGACTTCTTTTCCCTTCAGAGCCTTGAAAATGGTGGGGATTGCCGACTCGCCTGCCACGTCGGCCGGCTTGGCATTGCCGCTGGTTATTGCCGTTGTCAGATAGCCGGCTGTCCCTATGAGGGCAAGCAGTATGGCCATCGCACACGCCTTCAGGCGCTGTCGGCTGACCAATGCCTTGAGCAGCAGACCGATGAGCCATGCCACTAAGAAATAGATGACGGCCGTCACGATGAGAGGGAAGAAGGCATCGAAGGTACGTGAGCGTATCAGGTCGGAGGCTCGCGTCATGTCGGCAACGGCAATGTAGCCCACAATACTTGTGCCCTTCAGCAGGCTGATTACCTCGCCCTGATAGACAGGCATGACCGCCCTGACCACCTGCGGGAGAACGATTCGCAGGAATGTCTGCCGCTGCGTATAGCCCAATGCAAGCCCCGCCTCGGTCTGCCCTTTGTCAATGCCCTGAATGGTGGTACGCAACATCTCGCTGATGTACGCTGACGTGTTCATGGCAAAGGTCACTATAGCTACCACCACGCCGGTGGCATCGACGGGTGCCATGACGACATAGTACATCAGCATGAGCAGCACCAGCACAGGGGTTCCCCGCATGAGTTCAATATAGACTTTGGCGATGTTCTGCAGCCACGTTCGGCGGTTCATGCGCATCCAGCACACCACGCCACCCAGCAGCGTGCCCAACAGGGCAGCAAAGAGCGTGATGATGAGTGTTACCTGCAGACCGTCGAGTATCATCTGATAACGATTCTCCGCTATCAGGTTATTGTGAAGACTCTCTGACAGGGAGGAACAGCCTGTCAGAACCATACTGCCACAGAAAAGAGTGGCAGCAAGCACCAAAGTCTGAATTTTATTCATTGCTACTGCATGTCGTAAACCACCTGCATGAGCTTCTTGCCTAAAGCATCAGCCTGCTCCATGGTGGCAGCCTCGCTATAGACACGGATGATGGGCTCGGTGTTAGACTTGCGAAGATGTACCCAGCTGTCGGCAAAGTCAATCTTCACACCGTCAATGTCGTTCACCTGCTCGTCCTTATACATTTCCTTGACCTTCACCAGAATGGCATCAACATCGGTCTCGGGCGTCAGGTCTATACGGTTCTTGGCAATAAAGTAATTAGGATACTGACGGCGCAGCTCGCTGACCTTACAGCCCTTATGGGCCAAATTAGAGAGGAACAGGGCAATGCCTACCAGCGCGTCGCGACCGTAATGGCTCTCGGGATAGATGACACCGCCGTTTCCTTCGCCACCGATGATGGCTCCCACTTCCTTCATCTTCGTGGTGACATTCACCTCGCCTACGGCAGCGGCAAAGTACTGGCCGCCATGCTGCTCAGTCACGTCGCGCAGGGCACGGGTGGAACTGAGGTTGCTCACGGTTATCGGAGTATTCTGAGTACTCTGATTATTCTGAGTACTCTGATTATTCTGATTATTCTGATTACTCAACACATAGTCAGCCACGCTGACCAGCGTGTATTCCTCGCCAAACATGGTGCCATCTTCACAGATGAAGGCCAGGCGGTCAACATCAGGGTCAACCACAATGCCGAGGTCGTAACGACCCTTCTTCAACTCATCCATAATGCCACCAAGGTTCTTCTCCAACGGTTCTGGATTATGGGCAAAGTCACCGTCGGGGGTGCCGTTCAGTATCTTATAGCCCACGCCAAGCCGTTCGAGCAGCTTGGGGAGGATGATGCCACCAACGGAATTGATGGTATCGACGCAGACAGTAAACCGGGCCTGACGGATGGCATCGAGGTCAACCAACGGCAAATCAATCACACTCTGAATGTGGCGGTCGTCGAAGCTGTTGTCTTCAATGTAATGTCCTAAGTGATCAACGTCAGCATATTCAAAAGCCTCGCGGGCGGCAATGTCAAGCACCTCGGCACCGTCGGCAGCCGTCAGGAACTCGCCCTCGCTGTTCAACAATTTCAGGGCATTCCACTGGCGCGGATTATGAGAGGCGGTAATGATGATGCCACCGTCGGCCCCGCTCATGCGGACTGCCAGTTCGGTGGTAGGAGTGGTGGCCAGACCGATGTTGACAACATCGAAGCCACAGCCCATGAGGGTTCCGCAGACCACGTTCTTCACCATGTCGCCAGAGATGCGTGCATCGCGGCCGACGATGATTTTCAAGGGTCGCCGGGTGTCAGTCGTGCTCCGGGCTATAAAGGTAGCGTATGCTGTTGTAAACTTGACGATGTCTAAGGGATTCAAAGTATCACCTGTATGTCCGCCGATGGTTCCGCGGATGCCTGATATGGATTTAATAAGAGTCATGATGTTTTCGATTTCTGTTTAACGATTTTCGATTTGATGCTTTCTTTAATCTTCCCGCATCATGGTTAAAGTATATAAACAAGGATAGACTTTCTGCATGGCGTCAGACTGTCCTTGCGTGTGGGGCACAATCATTTTCACTTTGGCTATTTCATCGCCTTCTTCTTCCGGCCGTCCGATGTTGACGTAGTTCAATGGTATGAGGAAGGCATTGGGCACGGTGGAAGTGCCGTAGGCAGACATGATGATGCCCCGTACGAAAGAGCCTGTCAGCGTGCTGCCGGTTCGCGTAACGTTCATCTTGTCAAGACTCTGCGAACGGGAGGCATACAAATTGGTCAACTGCAACGAGTCCTGCAGGATGTTATACTCCGAGAAACGGCAAAGAATGCCTACCGACTTGTTGGCTTCCAGTTTTTTGCCGCAGCCTTTGCGCACAATCTGCAAATAAAGGCCCGACTTGGTCAGATAGACGTATTCGTTCTTCTCTACATTGGTGGTGCTATCCTGCTGCTTGAATTGCGACTCTGTGATGACCGTGATGCCCTGCTCACGGATATAGGCATTGATCGCATTGCGCTCTTTTTCCTTCTTTTCGCCATAGGTCTCATAGCTGTTACAACTCATGAAGAGGACTGCGACCAGCAGGACCAACCATACATTTAACGATTTCTTCATTGCTCACTTTTTGATTTAACGCGGCAAAGGTACTGAAAAGATTAAAGATTAAAGATGAAAGATGAAAGATTTTACCGTAACGTATAGTTTTTTTAACTTTCAACTCTACGTCCAAAGCTGCGAAATGTCTTTATCAGGAAGTGCCCTTCAGCATGGATTCAAACTGCAGGAAAGCCTGTTGGGTGATTCGTACTGCCTCATCGAGCGAGCAATACAGACGACCGCCGGCAGCATTCAGATGACCGCCTCCGTTAAAGAATGCCTCAGACATCTTATTACAAGGGAAATTGTCAACAGAACGCAAGCTCACCCAAACCAAGTCGTCACGCTCGGAATCTTCACGCAACGACACGGACAGTTTGTGACCCTTCATCTGTAACGGCAAATTGACCAGCCCTTCGGCATCGCCTTTGACAAAGTGAAAACGTTTCAGGTCTTTCCGCGTCAACGTAAAATAGCTGGCATGGCGTGCAGAGTCAACGACCAGTTTCTCGTAAAGCACGTAGCCCATCAGACGCAGGCGGTTCTCAGAATAGTTATGGAAAACGTTGCGGTAAATCTTGTCCTTATTAATGCCCTTGGTGAGCAACTGCGAGACGATGAAAAAGATTTCCGGGTCGGACGAGTTGTAGGTAAAACCACCGGTATCAGTCATCATGCCACAATAGACGGGGGCGGCAAAATGTTTTCCCAATTGCTCGAAGGCTCCTAACTGCCAAATGAGCCGGAAAACCAGCTCGCAGGTAGAGGAAGCCTGGGGACGGGAAATAGTAAGGACGGTCGGCAGGTCAGGGCCCAGATGGTGATCAATCATGACCTTTTTAGCCTGAGAGGCCAGAAGTGTGTCTGCCATCTTATCAGTACGCAAGGCGGTGTTAAAGTCAAGGCAGAAAATAAGGTCGGCACTCTTTAACAACAGGTCGGCCCGCTCAGTATGCTTGTCGTAACGCACGATTTTCTCCGTATTCGGCATCCACTGCAAGTAATCGGGGTACTGGTCGGGCACGATGACGACAGGCTCCTTACCCTGCGAACGCAGATAGTCTGCCATGCCAAGGCATGACCCTAAAGCGTCACCATCAGGATTCTGGTGACAACAAAGCACGATGCTGGTAGCATCAGAAACGAGCGAGCGCAGCAAGCTGCACTCGCTCTCATTCATTATATTCCCTAACATTTAAAACAGTTTATTCGGATATACACCTTCATCAACTAACTGCTGAATGCGACTGACGGTGTCCTCACGGTCGGCAGCATAGGTAACGCCAAACCACTTCGACGTAGTGTCAAGTACCTTCACGGTAGCCGTATTCTCTGTGATGAGTTTATTGACCATCAGTGGAATAAAGAACTCTGCCTTCAGGTTTTCCATGTTCTTCGGATCGCTAAGGAACTCCTTGAAGTACTCTTCTGAGTGCTGGAAATAGTCGGGTGTGAAACCCCACATGTTCATAGACACGGGAGTCTTATCATCGACAGCAACCCACTGGCCGTTCTCATCCTTATAGCGAATAGCCTCCGAAGCCGCACCGGCATTGCTGCCGTCAGCGGCACAACGCACGATTTCGGTACGCTCGACAACGGTGGTCAGATTACCGTCGGCATCCTTTGAGCAGATGCCACGTGCCACAGTACCATTTTCTGACAGGGTGTTGCCTACACGGAAACCCACCATGGCATACTGATTGGTGGCACCCTCGGGCAACTCGCTGAGGAACTTTCCAATGACCTTGAAAGCATCGCGGTTATAGAAGTCGTCGCAGTTGATGACACAGAAAGGCTCCTTGATGACATCCTTACCCATCAGAACTGCGTGGTTGGTGCCCCATGGTTTCTGACGACCCTCGGGTACGCTAAAGCCGGCAGGCAGTGCATCGAGAGCTTGGAAACAGAGCTCGCACTTCACTTTACCTTCATACTTTGAGAGAATTTGCTGGCGGAACTGATCTTCGAAATCCTTGCGGATGACCCATACGATTTTACCGAAGCCTGCTTCGATGGCATCGTAGATACTGTAGTCCATAATGGTCTCACCATTGGGTCCAAGACCGTCAAGTTGTTTGAGTCCGCCATAACGACTGCCCATACCGGCAGCCAAAAGAAATAATGTAGGTTTCATTTTATTAATTTGACTATTTAACTGTTGTACTATTTAACTGTTGTACTATTTGACTGTTGTGCAGCAGGTGGTGCCTGCGTTGCGGCATCATTCTTGTTTGCCAAAGCCTTCAGTTTGTCCTTGCCCTTGAAGGCGAAGAGCCAAACAAGCAGGCCGGCAATGACCAGCAGACTGATGCCCAATAAAGGACGGTAGAAGATCCAGGCGACGGCAATGACAATGAGTGACCACACCACGCCGATGATGGTGCAGACGACGCCAACACCCCACCCGACAATGTTTGCCACGAAGGGAACAACCTTCAGAATCGTCTCGATGAAGCCGAAGACACCCTTCAAGCCCGTAATGACAAGGAAGACACCCAACAGGCGCAGCAGCCACTTCATGAAATTGTTACTACTCTCGGCAGACTCCAAAATTTCGTCAGCCGATTTTTTCCCCATGGTGAGCGACTGGAACGTCGTTCCGTTTTTCGCCTTGTATGACTTGAAGCTGTTACCGTCAACCACGGCCATCACCGTAACTTTGGCGGGTACTACCTTCTTGAAAGTGACACGCACGTCGCCGACCTCTGGAGAACCTGGTACACGGCCGAAATAAAGCATATTGCCGGCTTGATGTACATACTCTAAGTCTTTTTTGTTTTCAGCCTTTGCCATCAGACTGTCGGTGACGGCCTTGATGGAGTCGTTAGCTGCCTGAAGGGAATCTGCCATAGTCTTGGCAGAGTCAGGAAGTACTGCGGACGGTGTAGCTGGCTGAGGAGCGGCGTCGGCAGCAGGGGTGTTAGTGCCATGGAAACGCTGATAGGCGCTCTTGGCACTCTGGTCGAACTGCCGCAGCAAGTCCTCAGCAATAGCCAGATCCATGTCTTGCTCAGAGGAGATTCGCTGAATCTGGGAAGAAGTGAGTTGATAAGCACCGAAGCAGACATTGTCAGCATACTGGTCAGAAGGTTCCACGGTGGTCAGCACGAAGTTCTTGTTCTGGTAAGCCGGATCTTTAAAGTCTGCCGATTCGCAAGGGGTGCTTACCCATGCCCGGGTATAGGTATAGGTGGTAACAGTTTCCTGCTTGCCGCCCAGTTTGTCTTTCGATTCGCTATGTTCTTCCTCTACCCACTGGTAGTACTCCACATGGCGACTGATGGAAATAGCCTTGGCACCGATGCCAAACTGCGTGTCGGTCAACGAGTCCTCCGTCTGGGCCATGGCTGTAGCGTGTACCAGCTCGCCCTCTAAGGAAGCATCTTTCTTGTTGGGGTTTTCCATTTCCACATAAGCTCCCCTCACCTCGTCGAGCATGTCGCCCGTACGGACTGTACGTCCTTCGTTCCACCACAGTAATGCAGTACCGGCAATGAAAAGCAGAATGCCGAAGCCTATTCCGCCACAGGAGCTCTTCACACGTGAGCCATAACTTGTTGTTTTCGTCTCTGTATAAGCCATACTATTTACGATTTACGAATTTATTATTTCAGTCCCTTCCATGTACCTCTGATGTTCTTGCACTGTGTGTAACAGGAGGGGCAGTTATATACCTTATAAAGGTCATCGTCATAACCCTTGAAGATTTCCACAGAGCGCTGCTCGGTGTCCCATCCCTTAGCCAGTATATAGATAAAGGTATCTACGCCACCCGTCACATTTTGGGATTTATTGGGCGACATGCACATCTGGACGGTATAAGGATAGTCGGGCGTATAGGCATTCTTATCCTTGGCACCTTTGAGCAGGGCAGCTGCCATGTAACGTTGCGTGTAGCTGTCACTATAATCTGCATTGGGAGGCAGTTTCTCTTTCAGAATGCGAATGATTCCGCTGACGGTTGCCGGACCGTTGCAAATGAGTTCAAAGCATTTCTTACCCACTTCTGCATCACGGGCATACATCTCAATAGCCATGGGAATCATGGCGGCAGTGCCATGGATGGTCTTGCCTAAGAACTGTGTATAGACAGCCTCAAACTCCTCGTAGTCAGAGGGAATGTTGGTGAATGTCACTGTAGCTGTTGGTTTGTCGTACTTCACTCTGTTGCCCAAACCAAATGCAGACCCAAGGGCTGAGCCTACAGAATTGATGCTCACCTGACTGATTTTTCCTTTCTGAGTATAGGTATGGTCACCATACTTCATTTCATTACCATTGACCTGCGCCATGGCTACTGTTACGCAGCATACTGCTAACAGCAACATCCATACTTTCTTTTTCATTTTCATAAGGTAAGATAAATTGGTTTTTATTAGTTCGAATGTGCAAATTTACAATAATCTTTTCAAATAGCCAAAGAAAACAGGGCTTTTCTTACGTAAGACTAACGTTCTCAGCAAGTTTAGAACGGATAGCCTATGGCAAAGTGAAGGGTCTGGTTTTTGCGGAAGCCGTCGGTATTGAAAAATCCGCTATGCTCTGTCTGGTAGGGTACATGCAGGCCTATGCCCCAATCCAGTCGGAGTACAAGGAAACCAAGGTTGTAACGCAAACCGACACCCGTACCCACAGCCATGCGCTTATAGAAATTGGACCATTCGAAACCAGCCTCGGAATAAAGAGCGTTCCAAAACTCGTAGTCCGGATCATTTTCGGATGGAGACGTTACCGTCCACACATTACCTGCATCCAAAAAGACGGCACCGTGAAGGTTGCCGAACAGCTGACGGCGATATTCGAGGTTGAACACCAGTTTCAGGTCACCATTCTGCAACATGTAGGAAATCTGCCGTTCATTGAAAAAGTCTTCATAGGCACCAGGGCCGACAGAACGAACGCTGAAGGCACGGATGCTGTTGGCTCCACCCACATAGAAATACTCGTTAAAGGGAATGGCTGCACTGTTACCATACTCAAAGATAATGCCTCCATTGAAGTGGGCTACCAACTTTGATGCCTGGTCGAGGGTCCATGTCTTGGTGAAATCAGTCTCTAACTTGACAAACTGCGCATACGGATTCTTGAAGAGTTTTTTCTGGGTCTCGTTCCATTTGCCACGCCCCAAGGCCATCATGCCAAGCGACGTCAGGTTACCTGCTTCGGTCAAGGTCGTTTCCCAGCGAATGGGGTGACGGAGGCTGGCTGGACTGTTATAAATATAGGTGTAGCGCATCTCCGGAATACAGTAATCATCCATGACAG
Source organism: Prevotella sp. (assembly GCA_017940545.1). Taxonomy (GTDB): domain Bacteria; phylum Bacteroidota; class Bacteroidia; order Bacteroidales; family Bacteroidaceae; genus Prevotella. Next base: position 14,152 of record JAGAYI010000033.1, on the reverse strand, counting down.
CTGACAAGTAATAATTTTTTTGCCGGAGAGAGTCGAACTCGATGGTCGTGGAATTCAGGTACTGATACTTGAAAGTCAGCGGTGAGAACTCATGCCTGCTGTTAGCACTCGTCTGCCAACGATAGGTCAGCTCACCCGAATTGACATGCATCTTGTAGTAACCTGGTCGGCGAATAATGTTGGCAGACGCTTTGACCAGCGTGGAGGGGGTGGCATAGAAACGGCGGCGGCGAATGACACGACCTTCCTTATTGCGGCGAACGCGGTTGCCACCAAAGAAAGGAGCAATGATACGCGGAAATTCTATTTGGCCGTCAATACCGTATTCATAGTTGTTCATATTGGAATTGCCACTGGTGCTCCATTCATAGGAGCCGTGTATGTTTATGTCAATCTTTTCGCCCCCATGAAAAGCATTACGACGCGTCAGACCAAGCTTCACCTCAGGACCGACGCGACCAATGCTACGCCCATTGACACTGGTTTCCACATAGAAATCGTATGGTTTTTCGAACGTGCAGTTCAGCGTCAGGTCGAGCGTGTCACACTGTGCTGTGGTATCACGAGGCGTAAACTGAAAGTCAATCATGGAGAACAGTCCCATGGCATTTAGTTTCGATGCCGACTCTAAATAGTTATCGTAACTGTAAAGTTGTCGGGGGCGTAACTTCAGGTCGGCCATGATGACACGTGGACGCAAGGGGGGCCTTGTGCCATTATAACGCACGGTGAAAAAACGGCCGACAGTAGAATCGGTATATTGCTCACGCACTTGCTTACGCATATTGATGTTCACACGGCCAATATACCACTTGTGTTTGGCTGTTTCAGGTACGCCATCAGCCAGTTGCAGGCGCAGTTTTGCAGTACCCTTGTTGGCAATGGTATCAGCCAGATAGCTGGCAAAGCTGTTCTGGTAGTAGTAATAACCATTGTTGCGGAATAGCGAGGTCAGACGCGAACGTTCAGCATCAAGGGCTGACACATCGAAAGGGTCACCGGCACGTAACAAAGCCTCGTCATGAGTCAAGCGTATCATACTGTCAGCCTCAGCGGAGAAACCAATATATTCCAACGTATCAACCGTAAACAAATGCCCCATGTCAACGGTGTAGGCAATCTTGGCTTTCTTAGGATTCTTCTGAGTCACCACGTCGTAACTGACCTTACCGTGGAAATAACCATGCTTACGTAATACCGACTGTGCCACCGATGCACGCAATCCCGGGTTCACCCAACTCATCAAGACCGGAGCCTTGCCGAAGGATGACGTCATCCATTTGGAAAACTTGCTTTCCTTGCCTGAAAAGGCATTCCATATCCATAGGCTCGGTGCAAAAGGTGTTCGATAATAGGACGAGCCGAAGAGTGCCCCGTTAGGAGCGGTAGCCAAAGCTGCCGCCAACTCTTCCTGAGTCGTCACGGCATGGTCAGAAGGCTGGAAGTTCTCGTATTTAATCTTTTTCAGACCTACAAACAGCTGGTCGTCTTCAGGTACGTACTTCGTCATTGAGCAAGCACACAGCATGAGCAGTGAAATGCCCGACAAGAAATGAGAAACGTTCCTTGTTATATTTTTCATCAACCGTCTTTCCGTATGGCTATTTCTTCGGTGTTCCATTGATACTGTCGTTTGGATTAGAATTTACATTCGTCATTCGACTTTGGCTGGATGGCGGAGCCGACGTCGTGCTGCCAAAGCGGAAAAGGTCGCCAAGACTACTGAGTTGTCTGCGCCAGGTGAAGCCACCACCATAGCGTTGGGTGTAACCGTCTAACCAGTCGTAGGAGTTGTTTTGGTAAAACAGCTTGATATACTTATTGGCGGTATCGTCCAGACGATATTCCAATGTGACATTGTCTAAGAAGGAATTGTTGCGTTCCCGGATTTCGTTGCCACTCGACACCTTACCACCCACAATGACCCGGAGCCGATTATTCCAGAATCGCTTGGCAAACTTGAAGGAATAATCGGTATGCATGTTACCTGTGGCATCGGTCGTATTGTCAAGTCCTATGCTTAGATCAAGTGTGCGAAGGGCATTTCCCGTAATATGATTGATTTCACTACTCAGGAAGGCACTCAGCGCAGAGTTCATGCTAAAGGCACCGGGATTGGCATCATCCAGATACATACCAGTAGTCAGCATGGAAACTGCCAGTTTGCCTCGCTGCTCCTTACCCATCGACTGTAATTCGCTGTGCAGTTCCATGTCCTCGGGTGCATCGAGGGTGAACTCCAGTCCCATGTCCTTCAGTGTCTTGGTGATAACCACACCACAATTAAAGTCAACAGCACGCCCCACTCCACTCTCATTAGCTACCGTAGCTTTCACTTTCTCTGTGGCTGTGATATTCAGTGTGGGGTTCATCACATCACCGGTAAACTCTATGTAGCTGCCATTCTGGATGGTAAACGTCTTCAGCGGGATGATGGGCAACGAATATTTCATTTCTCCGTTGTTCAGCGTATAACGGCCTGTCAACTGCAAATTCTCACTACCTGTGTATCGCATGCGAAGCGAGCCACCTCCCATCAGGTCAACAAAGTTCGACTGGTCAGCATTCAGGTAGGCTATGATATGCGCTCCCTGAGACACCTCGATGGTCATATCCATATTGAAGCCTGACAATTCTGGCCGTCTGACCACGGTCTGTGTAGTATCAGCAAAATCAGTAAACATGACCAGTTCGTCGAGCTGATTATCGGTGGTCAGCGGTGAATCTCGTAAGATATAGGCCATGTCAGTAGAACCGAGCACATCCAACCGGCCACGCATGTTGAGGTTTTCTACCGGCCCGTTCAACCTACCAAAAAAGTTGACAAAAGCCTTTCCGTATGCCTCCGACTGAGTGGTCATTTTGGAATTAATCAGTAAGAAGTCACGTGCTCTCATACGAAGATCCAACGACATTTTGTCGAGGTCGGAAAAGTTTATGTCACCCATCATGGTCAACGGGTTATCGTTATAGGCATAGAGGCTGAAGTTCTCCAAAAGGAGGTGAGAACCGACAATGCGTACAGGGTCATTGTCAAACCGCAGACGAATACCATAGGGCTCACTAACCAGATAAGAGGAGTCAAGATACACCTCGCCGTCAACCTGCGGACGTTTCAAGTTGCCTTTAACTGCCAGATGACCCTCGGCATAGCCCTCAAGACCTATCAACTGGCCGGGAATAAAACCGTCAATGATATTCAACGGGAAATGCTGCATGTCGAATGTGCCATCCATGTGACCTTCACCTTTATTATAATAGGTACCGCTCAACAAGCCTACTTCTTCGTCGTCTTTCATTATGCGGGCTTCAACGGCATGGGCATCGTCTCCCTTTTCAAGATACACCAGTTCGGTACTGAGATTGCCAAGACGGCTACCCTCGTAGGTCATGCCGCGAACCTTCATGTCGCTGGCTATAGAGTAACGCTCCTCTTCGTCCTGTACCACGTGGAAGTCGCCATCAAGCAGGCCACCCATAGACGGCAGAGAATACGGGAACACTGCCGAAAGTTCTCCCAGGTTCAACTGGTTCAAGCTGACTGTCAGGTCTTGTAAATATTCAGAACTTTCATCTTCAGAATACACCTGTAAGCCAGTTCCGTCATCGGCTATCAGGTTCAACTTGGCTTTAATGCGGTTTCTGGGACCCAGAAAGATGAAATTATCTTGGTTTAGGGCAAACTCTTTGTAACCGATAGTAGGACGCTTAGGTACCAAATGTAAATTAATACCCGTTTCCAACAACTCTGCATTGGCACCAATCCGGATACCCAGGCGGTCGTCTTTATCGAAAAAGCGCAGACCGACAACTGCTCCTTTCTGATGTATAGCACCGTCAAGATAGGCATTGAAGACTATCTGGGGGTTGCGTTTGTTATTCTGAGCATGGACATTGAAACTGACATGACGCTCCATGATACGTCGCCCACTGCCCTCTGCACGGGTCAAGACCTTGAAGTCAATAGTGTCTATACGGTTGTCGTCAGCCACGAGGGAATAGACATATCCACTACCGTTAAGTCCTTCTTCAGGCGATGTGGATAAGTCGAAGAAGAGGTCTTTGTAAGCAATATCGTTCTTACGCAGCATCGTCGTCAGCAGATTGTCATTCCCACTACGCATATCCAGATGCATGGTAGGCAACATGGACAGCAGTTTGGGTTGGTCAATAACGCGCACCTGGGCCTGCCTGTCAGCCTCTTCTACAAGCATGGAGATTTTGTTTATCAGCGGTTCATACCCCCCCCTTGCCTGAAGATTTGCAGAAACATCACCATTATTCAAATGCACCCATGTAGTATCACGGTTTGTCAATGCATCAACATAAATGTCCGTGGGACGGATAACATGCCCGGCATCCTGAATATCCAGTTCGCTGATATAGCCCTGCAAACGGTGGCTATCCTTTAGGTCGGAAGCCACATCCAGGTGTCCACACAATCCTATCTTCAGTTCACTGTCAGCTACACGCAAAGCATGAAGATCCACCTTATTTACATCGGCACTAACAGTTGCGTCAAGTTTCTTCGACGACAGCAGGGCATCTATACTGACAGAGCCGTCGGCAAGTTCATTATGAGAGACGATATTAGCCTGAGCACGACCATTCTTTAAAACGGCATCAGCCTGCACATCGGTGAGAGTCCAGTGCCCATAACGCAAGCTGCTAAAGTCTGCCGATGCATCCAACCTGCTACCCGGATTCAGGAAGTCAGTCCCGGAGCCATCAAGTGTCACATCGGCTGTCAAGGTGTAAATGGAGTCATTCGGCATGAAGTCATGAATATTCAGGTCACGAATCTGCAGGTCTGCCTGGTATTGCATGCTGCCACCTGTATTCACAAAACCCTTGGCCTTGACGATTCCACCGCCTGCCAGGACAGCCAAATCAGCATCGTATCGAGGCCCGTTAGCCTTTAAACGGCCATCGACGGTAATACCACGGGGTATGCTGAAGTTTTCGGGAATTTCGGCCATTCCTGTAATGAAGCTGATATCTTCGGTCTTGGCATGCAACCTCACGTCTGCCTGCAACATATTTGGATGATCCAAATGAGCCGCCGTACCATCGAGCGTAGCATGAAGAGCCGTTGGTAAATCAATAACCAGCCCCGTGAAGTCGGCCTGTTTCATATTGCCACTGACTGAACCGCGCAAGCTGAGCGGATGATTGGGCCAATGCTGCTGAAACTGCTGGGGCATGGTACCCATAAAACGTAACAGGTCCTGCTTGCCTAACTGGGCATTCAGGCGCAGTCGCAAAGCCCCAGGGCTGATGCTGTCAAAGGCATTGGTATCCATGATAAACTCCGCTTCAACATCAGAGTCAGGCGTTCGCAAAACGGCATGAGGCAACTCTAAACTGGTAGAGTCCATACGGAACGGACCGTGCAGTTCTGTGATTTCAAGACCGCTCTTGTCACGCATGGCCAATTGATTAACATTCAGAGACAGGCGTGGGTCCTGATAAAAAATGCTGTCAACATCAATATGGACACCCTCCAAGGCAATGTGGTTATAGTCAAAACCATCTAAGACGGGCTCATAGTTCTGGTCATATTTCAAGTTGCCGTCCCTGACCACAAAACGGTTTACTGTGTAGAGTTCCTTTCCCAAGTCAACCACCCCGTCATAGGCTGAAGCATGTCCTAAATGCGCATCTATGCTCAACGAGTCTCCAGGCAAGTGCAGTGCTACCTGCGACTGGTTGATGGTCAGGCTGTCGGCATATATCTTCCACAATGTTTCTTCTTCAGTTGTGTCAGGTATCACCGTGTCAACCAGCAATATATCGATATCTGCTCCATCGATTGTTGCACCATTCAAGTTGACGACCTGCTTTTCCAAGTCAATGCCCTTGCTGGTCAGAAACAATCTTTTCAACTGTCCCCTGATACGGGTTGTGGCAATCAAGTCGGAAGTATTGACTTTGGTGTTGGTAATAGTCAGGTCGTCAATGATGACTTTTTTCCGCAATAATGGGAGTAGCTGCACATCGACAGTCATGTGTTCCACATCAGCAATCGTATCTTGCTGCTGTATCATACGAAAACCGTCAATACCCAAGTCCAAAGGGAACTCCAGATTCACGTGGTCTATGCTGATCTGCATACCGGTTTCCTTGCTGGCATAGTCTGCCACCCTGTCAACCAGCCAGTTCTGTACAGGGGGCAGATATATGAGAAAAGAAAGCAAAAGAAAAAGCAGTACCGGTGTCAGCAGTACTGCCACTATGCTCTTTAGTATCTTTTTCGTTCTGGCCTCCATGAACGTTTTTGCAAAAAACCGCTGCAAATATACGCAAATTCGAGGCAAGGAACGAATAATTTAGGAGTTTTTTTAGAATTTATAGTCTATTCCTACTCCTATTACATGATTTGTGCGGCTATATACATCAGTTCCGGCAACGCCAGTACCTAAATAATTACTGTTTTTGACGGTATAGTCGCTATAGAGCGAACAGAAATAACTGACGTTCAGGCGGAGTTTCTCCGTCAGATTTATCGCGCCTCCCAGTCCGATACTGTAGCTGTCGCAGGCAAACGAAGTGTTTGTCTGATAGCCGTCTGACAGCCCATAGTCAGTACGCTGGCCTCCACAACTGACGGTAAACTTGTCATTGATGTCGTATTCCACACCGGCCAGGAACTCGTGGGTGCCGTGTGTCAACTCCTCCTGACGGTTATTAGCCATCTTGGCATTCTTGTCGTCAAAAAAGTGATACTCAACAGTGGCCCGTAGTTTCGGCGAGAACTCATAACCTACAGCAAAGGTCAGCAGAGCGGGCATGTCGTAACGTGTCTCTGCCCCATCCACATAGGGTGCCGTCTTTGTGCCCAACGCTCCGGCTATGTTTTGCAGGGTAGCAGGATCGTTTGCCATGAGATAAGCTTTCAGATTATCCCCCAGTCCTGCTTCCAGCGTGTTGGTATTGTTGGTTGTGTTGATTTTGGTACGCCACTCATAACGGGCAGCTAATGTCAGCGGCCCCTGATGGTAATCAACGCTGACTATTGGGGTGAAGCCCCAGGCCCGCTGATCTACATCGAGTTGCAAGTTTGCCAGGTTTCCAAACGTGGGATGCCCGCCGGCTGTCACATGACCACGATAGTAGCCGTCATAATAGTTAGCACGTATTCCGACAGCAGCCGACAAACAGTCGAGCACCTTATAGGTAAAGTTCAGCTGACCACCATAGATGTACTGCTTGCCCTTCATCTGCGAAGAAAGCTGATACTGGTCAGGCATTACACCCTTGGCGGCCAACATAGAGCCAAGCATCACATTGAACATGGGGACGCCTTCGTCATACTTCACGAAACCACCACTACCCACGATGCCTATCATCGTTGAGACGGCCCAACGGTCTTTGTGGTACGATGCAAACAGTGCCGGGACAATGGGTGCCGAAGCCTTACCTCTGAACTTATGAGTCTCACTGCCATACATCGATTTCAGCAATGGATACGTGGTCTCTATGTCACGATTCTGCCACGGTTTCTGGAAGTTCAGCGACAGCTGCCAGCCTTCATGACCCCAGGCAAGACCTGCCGGGTTACTGAAAGCAGCATCAATGTCAAATGTTGCGCCACGTGCAAACATACGGTCAAAGGCAATGTGATAGTTGGTGTTGGTCATGATGCCGCCAGCCTGCACTGCATCTGTTACGACAACCAACAATACGGACAACAAAATTGTTCTTTTTATCATTTTAATAATTGGTTAAAGGTTTCAGGTTGCAAAATTAACAAAAAAAATGGGAACTCCAACAAATAAAGCATGCTTTTTACCACACAACTACTTGGTTCCCTGCACAAAACACAGGCTGTACAACGCTTATAGCTGCGAAGTCAGCACTTGCCAAAGGGACTCCTCGGGAACCGGAGCCTCAACGCAGACTGGCTGTTTGCTTACCGGATGCACAAATTCTACGCGACGGGCATGCAGGGAAATACTGCCATCTGGATTAGAGCGCCTGGCACCATACTTCAGGTCGCCCTTGATGGGACAGCCCACAGCCGACAACTGACAACGTATCTGATGATGCCGACCTGTCAGAAGTTGCACTTCAAGTAGCGCATAGCGGTCACCACGGGCTATGGGACGGCAACGCAGCACGGCCTTTTTGGAATACGGCACCTCGTGGTCATAGGCATACGACTTGTTCTGCCGTTCGTTGCGGGTCAGCCAGTGTTCCAATGTCAGCCAGCCTTCATTCCTCCAGTCGCCCTTTTCATTTTGCCTTTCAACAATTGCCCAATAGGTTTTCCGAACGTCCTCCCTCGAAGCAAACATCGCATTCAGACGGGTCAGCGCCTTCGACGTTCGGGCAAAGACCACCACTCCGCTGACGGGACGATCTAAGCGGTGCACCACACCGAGAAAAACGGCACCAGGCTTCTGGTATTTTTCCTTAATATAGTCCTTGACAATATCAGAGAGGGGGCGATCGCCAGTCTTGTCGCCCTGAACAATCTCCCCACTCCATTTGTTGACTATAATTATATGATTGTCTTCGTAGAGTACTTGCATACTACATATTCATACCACCATCAACCTGAATGACTTGTCCGCTGACGTAGCTCGACATGTCGCTGGCAAGGAAGGTTGCCACATTGGCGATGTCCTCCACCTGTCCACCACGACGAAGAGGAATCTTCTGCTTCCACTGTTCACGAACCTCGTCAGGCAGTGCTGCCGTCATGGCTGTCTCAATGAAACCCGGAGCAATAGCGTTGGCTCGAATGCCTTTAGGCCCCATTTCCTGACCTATTGATTTTGCCAGCGCAATCAGTCCTGCCTTGGAAGCCGCATAGTTAGCTTGACCGGCATTACCATGAACACCTACTACAGAAGCCATGTTAATAATGCTTCCGCCACGCTGACGCATCATGACGGGCACGCAGGCATGGATGAAGTTGAAGGCCGACTTCAGGTTGACGGCTATCACGGCATCCCACTGCTGTTCTGTCATGCGCAGCATCAGGCCATCCTTTGTAATTCCGGCATTGTTCACCAGAATGTCAATGGTTCCAAACTCTTCTTTAACTGCCTTTACGACCTCTTCAGTCTGAGCAAAGTCGGCGGCATTCGAGGCATAGCTCTTGGCCTTCACGCCCTTGGCAGCAATTTCCTTCTCTGTTTCTTCGTTGACCTCAAGGTCTGTAAATGCAATGTTTGCTCCTTCTTCAGCAAACTTCAGCGCGATAGCTTTTCCGATACCGCGTGCAGCACCTGTAATTAGTGCTGTCTTACCTTCTAAAAGTTTCATAATCTTTTTATTGATTGATAATTATTAAAAAACCGTTCCATTAGTTCTTAATCCTTTTTCCCAATGCTCCATAAACCACCTTAGCCACCTGAGGCTTCGTGGCCTCCTCGGTCATGCCGTGGGCAATGCGGCCGTAGATGTATGGCACCTCAAGCCCCTTGATACAGTAGTGCGTGATGTCGGCTACCAAATCGACATTCTCAATATCGAACTCACCTTCTTCTTTTCCCTCGGCAAACACTTTACGGAACAGTTCCACCTCGGCGTCATCGAAGTTCTTACGCACCTTCTCCACCATCCATATATTACGGAAAAATTCGGCACGCAGGTTACCGTTGCGCACCACCGTCTCACGAATCTGGCTCAAATGCGTGTAAATAAGCTCTATGACTTTGTCCTGCGGACGAATTTTCTTGGCAGCCACCTCGTCCATTTTGTCACTGAGGCGCTCCAACTCTGACTCTATAACGGCATAGTAAATGTCTTCCTTCGACTTAAAGTAGGTGTAAAGCGTACGGCGCCCTTTGCCAGATGCAACGGCAATGTCATTCATCGTTGTGTTCTCCAATCCGTTTTTGGCAAACAGCTGGCGTGCTACATCCACTAACTTTTGCCTGGTTTTTGATATAGACATAGTTCAATCCTCCCAATTTTATCAAAGTTTTGCACATTGCAAATATCGTGTGCAAAATTAATTATTTTATTTTACACGAGCAAACAAATTCCACAAAAATGTTCCCAAAAGCCCCAAAATGAAAAAAAATGCAAGAAACATTTGGTAAAACAAAAAAAATGTAGTACCTTTGCAGCCGCAAAAGAAAAACATCGCGGAGTGGAGCAGTTGGTAGCTCGCCAGGCTCATAACCTGGAGGTCGCATGTTCGAGTCCTGCCTCCGCAACTACAGCAGCCTTTTATGGGCTGCTTTTTTTGTGGAGCCAGAACATCGTCCATGCTCCCGGTCGCAGTTCTTTGACCTAAAGGTACAAAGCGGCAAAGCCGAGCGCGAGTCCTGCCTCCGCAACAAAAGAAGTTCAAGTCTATCGGCTTGGACTTCTTTTGTTATAACCTACGAGTTGTTATTCTTGTGATTCCCTACAATAAAGAAAGCGCAAGTAGTCGTCCGACTGCTCGCGCTTTTTTAATTAAGAATGAAATAATCTTCTACTTCATTTCGCTCATCACTCGCTCATAATAACGTTGAGTGGCCCTTTTCGAGTAACGTGGGCCTCCGTTCCATGCACGGATGGCAATCTCCACATTATTCTTGGGATTACGATGTGACTGGATAAGAAGGAACATTTCCTTCGATTTCGCTATGCTATAGCGGTCTTTCAGTGTAAAGCGCTTGTGGTTGTTGCGCCCTTCCAGAATGAGGTTACATTCCTTTACGCAAATAGGAGTGATTTGCATGGCTCCAACCTGATTACCATTCACGGCCTTAGGGTTACCACCACTCTCTACCTGGATTATCGCCTCCATTACTGGATTCCAGTCCATTCTTTTTGATGAGCTTGCTTCCTCAGTCATCCCTTCTTCCGATTCCGTGTTCTCAAACAACTCAGAAGTCAAAAGTGTCGGGCCCGAAGTCGAACCAACCGTTGGGATGATGCTAAACATAAATACTGTTAGTAAAACAATTTTTAATGTTCTCATCATTTTTTGGTTTTAAGCACAGCCGTCTCACCACGAGACATTCAATCGCCATACTATTGTTATCGCGCACAAAGGTACGGCAAATCTCAAAACCAACCAAACTTTTTAACGCTTTTCAGTAAAAACGGAGGTAAAAGTCTTGGTTTTTTAACATAAATCAAGACATCCAACTTCTTTTTTCCCAATCACTAACACATTTTTTCTCCTCTTTTCGTTGAGCTATTCCACATCCATCACGCCACTAAAACTGATGGGGTCACGTTCCCGGCAATGGACATCAACAGAGGTCTGACCGTTGCCAAACACCTGCAGTTCATATTGAAAAACATCGCCTTCGCTCTTCGTTTCTATGCTAATGAGCCGATGTCCCTTACTGTCCGAACGTTCAGCATAGCGGTCAATCAGAGCCGTGAAGTTCAGGCCTTTACCACCACCATACGGCACATTATATGCCTGCCCCCGGTAAGGCAGGTACGACACCAGCGTGTCGCCCTTTACCTCCAGCGAGTAGGTTCCCGCCACGTTCATGCTCGCACCTCTCAACGGATACATCATCTCAATGTCCACCTTGTAGTGCCTGTCAGCCAGCATTTGTTCCACCGCCTTGGCGATACGTGCTTGCCGCTCCGCCTTGTCTGCTGTAGTTCCACAGCCTGACAGCACCACCAGCAGGGTCGTCATTGCCAAACATACTTTCTTCATAATTGCTGTTTTCTCCTTGATGTTATTTATTTCTTCATGATGTTATACATTCTGATTTTTTCCAATACGGCTGCATTCCATGCGGCATTTCCCGGCAAGTGATAGCGGCAGTTTCCTGTTGCTGAGGGCGTAAAGATTGTTTCGGCTTGCGGCGTGAGGATGACCGTTCCGCGAGCAGAGAGGGAGAATGCTTCGTCGCCTTCCACAGCATGAATAATGGTCAGCGGGTCCCACATCTTTTGTCCGGTATAGCAGTTGCATGTCAGATAGACCTGCTTGATGGGATGCACATCGGTCCACGAGATGTCGTTGAGCACCTGCTCGGGTTTATACTCAACATTTTGGCCGGCCTCCATCGGCGAGAACACTACATCGACATCCTGCGGCCAAAGACTGAAGAATGTCTGAGCAAAGCTCATGCCCTGTGCAAAATTGAAGTCTGGCTCTACGGAGTCACCGAAGACGCCCCCCATAACATAGATGCATTTCACTTTCCTCCGCACCAGTTCCACACCACTTAGCGGCGAAATATTGTCGCCGCCTGATTTGAGCAGGCCGGCTAATGCCGTCACGAAGCCTACGGAACAAATGCTCACAGAATGGTCTGGCTGGGCAGCCAAGAGCCGGCGGTATAGCTGCCAACCGTCAGGAAGTGACGAATAGTCACTTACCGAGTGGCGAAACATCGGTTGACCGTTGGCAGCAGTGTAGGTTGGCAAAGCCCTATAGTCAATCCAGACACGCGGATTGCTGATGCCCTTTCGCACCAGTCCTATGGGCACGTCACCATGTCCGTAATAAGTATTCATCACGTCGGCCACCGCTGCACAGTCCTCGCCCTCACGGTCAACCACTACACCCAGCAGTTTGCAGCGTCCCTCCTCTTCATAGCAATAAAGCATTTCCAAGGCAAAGAGATCGTCAGTTGAGGAACCGATATCGGTATCGTAGATAATAAGTGGCACACCAGTATATGCCTTATCATCATCAGAGGCAGGAGTTTCATCGTTGGAACAAGATACCAGCGACATGACACAGCAGGGAATCAGAATGGCGGCAAGCATCCGGATTCTCTTAGCAAAATCCTCATTCTGCATCATTTTGAGGAGGGTAACCAACACTTTCTTCATCAATGTTTTCTTTCGTGACGAGCATCAACGTTTGTTAATTATTGGTACAAAAGTACAGAAAATCTGGCAAAAATAAGTAATTTTGCAAAGATTTTTGCAAAAATGCTATGGCGCTTCTTGAAAACAGACAACACATCATCCACGGACTTCGCGACGGCACCCCCATCGCAATGGGATATTTTGCTGTGGCCTTCTCGCTGGGCATCATCGCCGCAAAGGCAGGCCTGACAGCACCCGAGGGATTCCTGACAAGCTTCTTCACACGTGCCTCGGCCGGCGAATATGGCACCTATACATTGGTGGCTGTCCAAGCAACATACGTGGAGGTTATAGTCATGTGTATGGTGGTCAACCTGCGCTATTTGCTGATGAGTGCGGCACTCTCACAGAAGATAGCACCCGGCACGTCATGGCTGCACCGAATACTGATGGCTTGCTGTGTTACCGATGAGGTGTTCGGCATCTCCGTTGCCCACCATGGCTATACACCGCCGGCCTACACCTATGCTGCCGCTCTGATATCCACACTTTTCTGGGCATCAGGCTGTGCGGTGGGCATCATTGCTGGCAGCCTGTTGCCGCAGCCAATGGTTACAGCCCTCAGCATGTCACTCTACGGCATGTTCCTGGCTATCATCGTCCCCTCTGCCCATCGTGACCGAAATGTTCTCTACGCGCTCATTGCCAGTTTCGTGTTGAGTGGCCTGTGTGCCATAGCACCTGTTATCGGCGAATGGAGTAGCGGCATGCGGACAGTGGTGCTGACAATTGTCATTTCCGCTGTTGCTGCATGGCTTAAACCTCTAAAGAAAGCGGACGATGGAGCAGCATAGTACCATAATATATATATTACTGGCCATTGTCGTGACGAACCTGATTCGCGTCATCCCCATGGCTTTTATCAAGGGGCAAATACAGAACCGCTTTGTCCGCAGCTTCTTGTATTATGTGCCGTACGTCACACTGGCCGTAATGACTTTCCCTGACATGGTGCTGGCTGCACCTACTCCATGGCCCGGAGTGGTTGCCCTTTTGGCAGGCATTACGGCAGCATGGTTTCGTCTGGGGCTTTTTCCTGTGGCAGCCATCTGCTGCGTCGTTGCCTATCTGCTGATTTAAGGCAATCAATTCCTGCCTGACATAAAATCTACAAGGAAATCCATTTGCATCGTCATGATAACTGATTTATATTCTCCAGAACCCTGACTTTTTCCGTTCCTTTACTTTTATTAACGTGACGTGAGTTCGACGTAAGCTTTATGCAATAAGTCTGCTTCTGTCGATGATTTCTATGTTCATTTCAGGTTTCTTTGGCAGCAAGTTGTAGGCAATAAGCCTAGCGAACAGGTTTGTGGCAAAGTTCTCGATGGAGCGGTGTCTGGTATGCTCAATC
>JAGAYI010000032.1 GCA_017940545.1 Prevotella sp. | reverse complement strand
TGATTACAAGAAGTCAGACCTGGAACTTGTCATTGGTGAGCAGGCTACTCTGCCAAACCGATATAAGAGCAACACTTTTTGGCCTCATGCCATCGATCCCTGCGTGTTTTACGACCAGGCAGGCAATCTCTGGATGAGCTACGGTTCATGGTTAGGTGGCATCTGGATTCTTCAACTGGACGAGAATACTGGCCTTCGTGACTATACCGTCAACTACGGTGTTAATGGAGACGGCACAAAGAACAAGACGCAAGACTACTACTACGGCAAGAAGCTGGCCGGCGGAAACTTCGTATCGGGCGAGGCCAGCTACGTAGAATACATAAACGGTTATTACTATCTGTTCGTTACTTATGGAGGCTTAACTGCCGATGGCGGTTACCAGATGCGCGTCTTCCGCTCTTCAACCCCCGACGGTCCTTATAATGATTACCAAGGCAAAGAAGCCATCTTCAGAAGCAACATGACCAACTTTGGACCTACTTGCACGGACAACCGTGGCGAGAACATCTTCGGAGCCTACGGAAATTGGGGTAACGTTGCCGTGGGTGACTTTGGAGAGCGTGCCCAAGGCCACAACTCTGTACTGACGAAGGACGGCCGCTCCTATTTAGTATATCACACTCGTTTCCAGAATCGTGGAGAGGGACATGAGGTGCGTGTTCACCAACTGTTCCAAAACCAAGACGGCTGGCTTTGTGCTGCCCCGTTTGAATATACCGGCGTGGCTGCAACGGAAAGCAGTATTGCAGAAGGCAATTATAAGCTGCTCATCCACCGCTTCGGTCTGGACCATTCAAACAAGGAACAGGTAACCCCCGTTAGCGTTAAGCTTCAGTCAGGCGGTACTGTGAGTGGAGGCGTAATCGGCTCATGGACGGCAAGTGGTTCAAACATTTCGCTGACGCTGAACGGCAACACTTATCAAGGAGTGGTCATTGAACTGCCCATGGAGATCACGAAAGAAAGCGTCATAGCCTTTACTGCCATGTCGTCAACTACTGGAGAGACGGTATGGGGCTATAAGACACCAGAAGGACTCGTAGGCAACACCCTGAATACGATGCCTTATCTCGGTGATTTCTCTGAGCAACTACAACTAAAAGACGGAGAGATGGCTACCTTTGAATTTACCAACTACTCGTCGAAGCTGCAGAACTTTCACAACTGGGTGGCCTGTGTATCGGCAGGAACAACGTTCAATGCCAGCAGCCCGCTCATTGCCCTGCGTGCCGATAACTGGGAAAATATCTCCTGGAGTAATACAGGCGTCTCCAGCAACTACAATTGGCCGACCTTCAAGAACGACATGGACGGCTCGAAGGTAGTGCTGACCGTGAAGTACCAGAATGGAACCGTTACCATTCACGCTGACATCACCACCACCAACGGTACCAAATACTACGAAGAATATACGAAGACAGGTATATCAGGCACCATCACCACCTGCCTTTCGGTAGAAAAGGCGCACCTGATTGTGACAAAATCAGAGGTGACATCGGCAACTGCCATCAATAGCGTGACCGTCGCACAAGACGATGCCCAGAGCCCGATGTACGACCTCAGCGGTCGCCGCGTGGATGCTCAGTATAAGGGCATTGTGATTCAGAACGGCAAGAAACTGATGAAGAGATAAGTGAAAGTGGCGTTTTCACCCTGTGAAAACGCCGACTTGACGATGTGAAAACGCCGACTTCAGCATGTGAAGTCGGCGTTTTCATTACCTGAAAGTGGCACTTATACGGGGTGTAAACGCCACTTTCACCAAGAAGAGTGACTACGGCTTGCTGAACAAGCGTACAATGCTGAGCGAATAAGCAGGCAGCTCGACCTCTACACGGTTGTCTGACGGAGACAGCTCGTGCTGTGTAGGATAGATGTTCGTGGGTTGCAAGAGCGTATTCTCGTCCATGCCGTCGTTAGCACGGAGACGTACCAGCTGGGCACGCTTCACGGCGAAGTTGCTGAGGTTCAGCTGTGCCGTGGTTGCCTCGTCCTTGGTGTTAACCACCTTGACAATCAGTTCGCCCGTAGCATCGTCGATGGTAGCACTGGAGAAGATGCCCGGCTTGACATCGCCCTTCAGCACCGTGTCGAAGACCAGTTCCTCGTCGAGCCAGCACTTCAGGCTGTCGCCAGCCACCTGCAGCGTCACGTCGTACCAGCGCCCGGTCTCAACGCTGCCGGGTTTTGTTTCCACCTGACTCTTTCCGCCACCGCTGATGCGCTCGATGCCGTGCTGGGTGTTACCCCAACCACCGAAATTGATCCAGCAGTAGTTCTGCGAGTCAATATAGTTGAAGACTACCATGAAGCCCTCAGCCCCCTCGTCCTTACGGGCACGGAACTTAGCGGTATAATGGTCGCCGACCTTGGCATGACACATGGCCACACACTGGTCACCCAGACTGGTCTGGCTGACGGTGCCGTCGGCATTCAGCTGCCACTGGCCAGTAATGTACTCCGGCTGTCCCGTCTTGGGTAGCGGATCGGGATGCGTGAAAGAAGCCTTGGTAGCCCATGTAGCAAAGCCGATACGGCTTTCCTTCGGGGTAATGAACGGTCCTTCGGCCTTGGCCTTGCAACAGCCGCCACAAGACTCCTGCTGTCTGACCTGAACGACCTGCGTGCCGAGATACTGCGGCATGAGTGCCTGCACGTAGTAAGACGGGGTGCCCATGACGCGGTCAGAGCTGAAGCGAATCATGTCAGGACGCCACTTGGCATCGTTCTCGTTGACAAAGATTGGTGCATAGGAATTCAGCGGCACGATGTCGCTGTTGTTCTCCATGCCCATCATGTAAACGGCCTCGCCAAGTGCAGCATTCATATTACCCAGATTACCGAAGCCGCTGGTTACGGCATACTCGCCTACGTAAATCTTCGGGCCCTTGCGGTCATAAGCATCATATTTGCGGAAAGCCTCGGCGAACCAGGCGGGATTACGGTAGTAATGCTCGTCGAGCAAATCGACAGGCAGGTTGCTCTCCCACTTCGGGTTGTCGTCGCCCCATGCCACCACATTGCCTATGAGGTGCATGTTGGGATACTTGGCCAGGATAGCCTTGCGGAACTTATCGTAGCGCTCGTAGTAGCGGTCGCTCTGCTGCTCGGGGTTCGGCTGGTTGTTCTCGTTGCCAATCTCCAGATACTCAATGTTGAAGGGTGCGGGGTGTCCGTTCTTGGCACGCATGGCACCGTACTTGGTGGTAACGTCGCCATTGGCATACTCCAAAGCGGCGAGGCACTCGTCAATCCACGGCTGAATAGAGTCAACCGGTGTCAGTCCGCCATGCCACAGCCCCACGTTGACCACATAAAGCGGCTTGGCACCAAGGTCTTCAGCCATCTGCAGATACTCATGGAAACCAATACCGTCGGTGGTGCGATAGCCCCAGTTGACGTTCCAATGTCCGGGACGCTCCTCAATGGGGCCTATGGTACGCTCCCAGCGGAAGGCATTTTCAGGAGAAATCTGTCCCTCGACGAAACAACCGCCGGGGAAGCGCATAAACTTGGGGTGCATCTCATATAGCATCTGTGCCAGGTCGGGGCGCAGACCGTTCTCGCGGTTCTTGAACGTCGGGGGGAAGAGCGACACCATGTCGAGACAAAGGGTTCCCTGTCCGTCGAAGACGAGGGCAAACTGTGCCTTCGGGTCGTTGGCCTTGGCTTTCAGCGTGGCAGTATATTTGGTCCACTGCTTGCCAACGGTGGCTTCGACGACGGTCGAAGCATAACACTCGGCACCGTCCTTGCTGCAGAGCGTGGCCTTGATGGTGCCTTTATATTTGCCCCTGGCCCAGAAGCTGAGCTTGTACGAGCGGCCCTGCACGGTATTAATGCCCCAGAAGCCCTCGTTGACCAGACAAGCGGGCGACTGAGGGGTGGCCGTGACGGTCAGCTCCAGCGCATTGCCCTGCACGCTGTTCAGCAGTTTGACCTTCTTAGTGGGCTGAATGAGGCGTGCCGACAGTTGCGACGGCGCAGTGGCATAGGTTGACCAGGCCTCCATGGTAGCCGGTTTGCCGAATGCCTCACCGTCCTCGAAAGAGCGGTTACGGATGAGTTCGGCATACAGTCCACCGTCGGCGGCATGGTTGATGTCCTCAAAGAAAATGCCGTAATGCGTCGGGCTTATTTTCGGTCCGCGCTGGTTGGCATCTACGTCAATAATGACTTGTGCACTGACGGTCATCGCCGCCAGTGCACAGGTAGTTAAAAGAATGATTTTTTTCATTTTATCACATGGAAAATGCAATAGATACTATTCTACTACTTTATATGCCCAAACGGTGACACCCGTCTGGCTGCACAGTCCGGTAAAGCAAGGAGTCTTTACGTCGGTGGGCTCCAGGGTTTGCGGAACCATGACGCCCTTGAACTCCTGACCCATGTTGAAGGTGACGTAAGACGTGCCGGCCTTGACAGACCACGTACCAGTAGCGTCGCCCGAGATGGTACCGTCAGCATTCAGCGTAATGTCAGCAGGAACAGCATATTCTTTTGAAGCATGATCCAGTCCGTAGATATGAGTCAGCAGCTTGTAGTTGCCGGGAATGTCGGCCGTAGCCACCTTCTGTGCAGCAGCAATGCCGGCACTCTTGACACCCTCGCCGGTATATTCAAACGGAGCGGCAACGAGCCAGCCTTCCTCGTTCTGATATACCTGGTGAACACGTACCTGGTGACCCTCGCCCCAGTTCTGGAAGCGGGTGTGATATACCAGATAGGTGCGGCCGTCTTCAGCAGCAATAATACTGTTGTGGCCCTGTGCGCGCTCGCCGGAAGCAGCGTCGGCACCACCTGTGAGCAGGTTACCCCACTTCGAGTATGCACCGAAGATGTTTACACCACGGTTGCCATCATTCTCGCCGGCACCGAAGTTCAGCTGATAGCTGTCGTAGAGTGCAGCACTTCCCTTGCTGTCAATGTATGGTCCCTCAGGCTTGAGCGAGCGGAACACACGCATCTGGTAGCCGCCGGCAGCATCCAGACCACCATAGGTCATGAAGAGGAAGTAGTAACCGCCGATGTACTCGATGTAGCTGGCCTCGCCCGAGACGTAGTAACCGCCGGCAATCTTCTTGCCGAAGTATGCATCTGACGTAGCATTGGTCTCGTAGTTCACGTCATAGTCGCGCAGACCGGTTTCCTCGTCGAGTTCGAGCAGGAAGATACCACCGCTCCAGGAGCCGTAGGACATCTTCAGCTTGCCATCCTCGTCGTAGAACACGCAGGGGTCGATGGCGTTTGGCCAGTGGTTGCCGTAGTTGTCGCTTGGAGCATAGCGCTCGGGCAGCGAAGCCTGCTCGCCCAGCACAATCTCCAGGTCGGTGTCCTTATAGGAATCGCCTGAACGGAATCCGCTCATGACGACAGGAGCCTGATAGCGGTAGGGACCTTCAATCTTGTCGGCAGTCAGCAGAATGATGCTTGAGTACCAGAAGTCGCCGTTGATGCTGAGGTACATGCAATACTTACCCATCTTCTTGTTGTAGATGACATCGGGAGCCCACATGTTTCCATCGACATTATAAGCGTCGTTGCCACGCTTTGACCATGCGAAGGCATTGAAGTTGAGGTCGTACTCCACGCCACCCTTCTTGACCTTCGTAACCTGAGGCGTGGTGAAGGCATCAGCATTGTTGGCATTGTTGCTGGAAGCCGTAGCCCAAGGAGCCGTAAATGCCGTCCACGACATCATGTTGTTACACTTGGCAGCAGCACGGTGAGAGCCGAAGATGTAATAGCTGCCCGTGGCCTGATCCCAGACGATGCTGGGGTCGTGTACGCTGACGCGCTTCAGCGCTGAAGGTCCCTCGGTCTGTGGGTCGTCTTCGACAGCTTCCGTTGCCAGCGTGGTAAACGATACCTCCTCAGAGTATTTCACGTCATAGCTGGTCTGTGCAAAGCCACGTACATAGTAGGTCGTGCTCTTGGCCAGTCCACCAATGGTGAGTATCATGTCTTTTTTTGAAGCCACCACCTTGTTGTCGCTGACCGTCGGGTTCGGTGACGTAGAGTAGCAGACGCCACGATAGGTGATGTGTGAACCGGTTGCCGTCAGCGTGACAATGGCCGAGTTTCCGGAAACAGACGACACGGTGGGGGTAGTAACCGTCAAGGGGTAATTCACCTCGTCAATGTCGTTGCTACAGGCTGTTGCCATCATTCCGATGGCAAACAGCGCTAATAGTTTTGATATAACTTTCATAATACGATTCATTTAAACATTATTCAAATACCAGGTGACTTCCGTCAACCGTGAAGTTGAAGTAGAAGTTATCTGGGTCAATAGTATTAATACCTGTATAACTCTGAGTATAGGTCTTACCATTGTTACCTATCATCTCAACTGCGATATCGGCAGTGCCGTCGCCGTTATTGCTGATTTTGGCAGTACACTTGGCACCGTCCATGGCCGGACGCCATTCATCCCAGTTACGGCCATCCTCCATAGCAGGAGTACAAGCGGCATAGCCATCGCCCCAGCCATAGTTGTCGGCACGAACCACAGCATACTCTTTGCTACCGTCAGCACTGCAAAGCACGATGACGAAGTTGTTCCAGTTAGCAACGCAAGAAGAGTAGTTGGTGAAGTTGACGGTACATACCTGATGACCGATGACCTGGATATTAGGAGAGTGGGCTCCCCAGAAACCTGTTGAGTTATCTGTTGCACCAACAGTATTATCGAATGCCAAGTGGCAACCGTCAACGGTGAAACGGAAATAGAGGTTATCAGCATCGATGCCCTTCATACCCTTATACTCCTGAGTATAGGTATTGCCATCGTTGCCCACCATCACGGCCTTCACATCAAGCGTTCCGTCACCATTATTAGTAACATAGGTTGTTACCTTTGCACCATCCATAGCCGGACGCCATACCTCCCAGTCACGACCTTCCTCCATGATGGGCGTGCACGATGCGTAGCAGTCGCCCCAGCCGTAGTTGTCGGCACGTACTACAGCATACTCTGAGTTGTCTGCCTTGCAGAGTACGATGCAGAAGTTGTTCCAGTTAGCAACGCAAGAAGAGTAGTTGGTGAAGGTAGTCACCTTTGTCTCCTTAGGTGCAATCTTGATGTTGTCAGTATGTGCACCCCAGAATGCTGTTGAGTTATCCTCAGCACCCAGGAGAAGCGGATTAGGTACAACAACCGTCTGGGTGAATGCAGAGAGTTCCTTAACCACCTTGAAGGTCTTGGCAGCCATAACGGTCTTGTCGGCATTCTGTCCCTTGAAGGTCTTATTATAGAGAACAACAAGTGTGTATTGTCCTACCTCGCCATAATCAGGAATCGTCTGGAACTGCAGTTCCTCAGCGGTGACGGTCTTCACCACTCCTTCCTCGAAGGTCACTGTAGCAGATACATTCGCCATAGCCTCCTCAAGAGCAGTTCCTACCAGTACCTCACCGGGAACACCCATCAGTTCCATAGACACAGGCTGCTTGTCGTCGGCAGAAGTGCATCCGCCGATAGGCTCGATGTTAGTAGATATGAAGCTTACCAACGACTGCTCTACACCAATACGGAAAGCAAGGGGCACATCAGCACCCGTCGAGGGGAATGCCGTGGTCTGTGTGTACGTCTTCGTCAGCGTGCCATTGGTCATCTTGATGTAGAGACCGCCTTCCGCACGGTCAACGGTAAGTGTAATTTTACCATTCATCTTCTGCACAGAGGCATCCACATCCTGGTTGTCACCTTCCGTTGGAGAAGTGTTGGTGAAGTTACCGCCAACGAGGTCTCTGTTAATCTCGGTCAGGTTAGGATTCACCACCGACTCCGTGTTCCACTCCGAGTTCTTGTTGGGGTCGTTGTCGTAACGAATCACGCCATACTCAGCGCCTGCTCCCCCAGTCTCGGCATCGACAGCATTAATGACGAGATAGAAGTTCTTATAATACTTGTTGTCAGGGTTCACCGTCAGGTTAAACTGAGCCTGCCACTTCTCTCCGGCAGGTACGATGTAGGTCTTACCGAGTGTAAAGAATGCTGCGGTCAGTTCAGCATTACCGATGTCATAAACATCTTCCATCTGTCCAACCAGTTCCTCTTCGGGCTCGGGCTCTGGTTCCTCGCCGCCTCCCATTTCTGAAAGCCATGCGGGGACGTCAATATTATAAAGGTCACCACCTTCACAACCCGTGAGAGTCATGATGCCC
Organism: Prevotella sp.; assembly: GCA_017940545.1. Classification (GTDB taxonomy): domain Bacteria; phylum Bacteroidota; class Bacteroidia; order Bacteroidales; family Bacteroidaceae; genus Prevotella. The sequence goes on along the minus strand of JAGAYI010000032.1, from coordinate 13,265 downwards.
AGGGCTGCAAACAAGAAGGCCGATGCTAATTTATTGGGATATTTCATAATGATATAATCTGTTAAAAAGTTATATTTACTTGCTCAAATCTACAACAGGGTGTATAGTCCATCCCTTCTTCTGGAAATAGGAAGAGTTGTCAAGAGTCTCGTTGGCAGAGTTACCCACCAGATTGGGGTTGTCGTTCAGCGTAGTCTGCCAAATGGGGAAGTACTCGTGACCATTCAGGAACGTAGCGAATGAACACTCAACGCCGTCCTCGCCATAAGCGACAGCATTCTTGACGGTCGATTTGTCGGTAGAGAGCTTATAGGCTGAGTGCTGTTTCATCTGCTCCATACGCTCGCTGTTATAGAAGAATCCCCAGCGCTGCAGGTCCAGTCCGCGGCCAAACTCACAGCCGAACTCCTTCGGGCGCTCCACGTTGGCAATCTGCTCGAAGAGCTTGTCCTTTGAGCTGAAGTCAGCCAGACTCAGGTCTTTCAGCTGTGCGCGGCTGCGTACTTCGTTAATCCAGTCGATAGCCTGCTGTGTGGGTCCGGAGATTTCATTCTCGCATTCGGCGGCACGCAGCAGCACGTCAGCGTAGCGCATCAGTCGGAGGTTGATACCGCACTTCAAACCAACCACCACGGTGCTGTAGAGTCCTGTGCGCATGTTGGTCCACTTGGCAATGGGCAGACCACCGTTGTTGTTGTTGGTGACAACGGGAGCATCTTCCGTCATGGTAGTGGTGTAGCACATGTTGCCCAGCACGCCGAGCTTGTCCTTCTTGCTGTCCCAGTCAGACTCGTAGGTACCGATGGTCCAGTAGAGGCGCGGGTCGAGGTCGCCGTCTTTTGTCGTCTCGCTCTTGAAGAGCCAGTAGAGCCAGGGAGCAGCAGAAAGGTCAGCCCATCCACCGAAGTCGCCGGGGCCGAAGTTACTCTCTACGGCATGTCCCTGCGAGGCGTTCTTACTGATGTTGACAGGGGTCCACTCATCGTCGGGACCCTGTGAGCCGTAGTCCAGGAACTGCACCTCGAAGAGGCTTTCAGCATTGTTCTCGAAGGCAGAACCCTCACGGAAGTTGTCACCGTAGTTAGCCATGAGCTTATATTCACCGAAATCCTTATTGATAATTCTCTTCAGCACGGCAAGCGCATCCTCATACTTGTGGCGTTGCATCAGCGCACGGGCATAATAACCGGCAGCAGCACCACTGGTGGCACGTCCCTTGGCCCACTCGCCACCTGCCGTCTTGGCGGGCAGCAGCGTCATAGCCTCGGCAAAGTCCTTCTCTACCTGATCCATCACACGGTCGTACTGGTCGAAGGGAGAGGAGTCGCCCTCGGCACGGTTAGAAGCATACAGACCGTCGAGCGAAGAATACTGGTTGTAATCAAGAATCAGCGCAGGGTTCTGGTAGTAGCCTGCCAGATTGTAGTAAGCAAGTCCACGGATGAAGAGAGCCTGTCCCTTGATACGCTTCATGGTGTCTGAGAGCAAGGCATCGTCCTCACCACACTTGGTAATGACGAAGTTACAGATATTGATGGTGTAATACCAGTCGCGCCAAGACCAGAGGGCATAAATCTCGTCGGTTGTGGAAGGGCTCAGCTTGTCAGCCAGATAGTAGCCCCATCCCTGTGCGGAGTTCCACACCTCGTCGCCACGAACAACGTCGAGTGTATATCCTACACGTGCATAAGTACCCTCCATACGGATGTGGTGATAGCATGCAATCACTGCCTCCTCCAAATCTTCAACAGTATTGCCGAAAGTACCCGTTGTCGGCTGGTTGGGGTTTGTCAGCTCCAACTTATCGCTACAGGAGGTCAGCGCGCCGATGCCCAACATCAGGGCAAGTGAAATTTTATATAGTTTCATAATGATTACCTTTTTTAAATATTAGAATGAGAAAAGAAGACCAGCCATGAAGCTGCGCGCACTTGGATAAGAGCACCAGTTGAAACCAGGAGTAAACGTTCCACCAGCATAATCGACGTTGTAGCCCTTATACTTGGTGAATGTATAGAGGTTCTGGGCAGAAACGTATGCACGTACGCCAGAGACGACGCCCTTGAACCACTTGTCGGGGAAGTTATAGCCTAACTCGATGTTGGCAATCTTCCAGTAGGCGGCGTTCTGAATCTTACGGTCGCTGAAGTAGTCGTTCCATCCCTCACCGTTGGCAGAGATATATGTTCTGGGAATGCTGGAGATGTAGGTCAGTCCGTCAGCAGAATAGCGGTTGGCATCGAGCATGGAGACGTCCTTGTTGGAGTAGCCGTAGCAAGAGGTCAGACCGTTGTAGATACCATCAGAAACATGGTATTTCAGCGCACCGAAGGTGGAGATGCTCAGGTCGAAGCCTGCGTACTCCACGCGTCCGCTCAGACCGAAGTTCACCTTCGGCAGACCGCTGCCGAGAACGACACGGTCGTCAGCATTGATGACACCATCCTCGTTGACATCCTTATAAAGGCAGTCGCCGATGACGGCACCGGGCTGTGTGGCGTGGTCGTCGAGGTCGGCCTGTGTGCGGGCGATGCCCTCATAGACCCAACCATAGAACTGACCAACCTCCTGACCTACGAAGGTAGCATAGTCGCCGGTAATGTATGACTCCGTACCGAAGCCGAGCGACTTCACCCTGTTCCTCAGGGTGCTCAGGTTGGCACTTATCTCATATTTCAGCGCGTGGTCACGGTTACGGTAGGTTGCCGAGAACTCGAAACCGCTGTTCTGCATAGAGGCAGCGTTCATCGTCACGCTGGTGTTAGCCACACCGGCATTGGCAGGAACGGGCACGCCATACAGCAGCTCGGTTGATTTATTCAGATACCACTCGGCGGTGAACTCGATGCGGTTGTTCAGGAATGCCAAGTCGATACCTACGTTGGTTGTCTTCTTCTTCTCCCAGGCAATATTGCCGTTTACGAAGTTTTCAATAGAAGAACCCGTAACCACGTTGTTGCCGAAGCTATAGGTCATGTAGCCACGGCGCATGGTTGCCTGGTAGGCATACTCGCCGATGTTCTCGTTACCCAGCTCACCATAGCTACCACGAACTTTGAACATGTTGACCACGTTACGGTCGAAGGGGAAGAACTTTTCCTTATCGAAACGCCAACCTACAGAGACTGACGGGAAGGTGCCCCAGCGAATATCCTTGGTCAGACGGGAGCTGCCGTCACGACGCAGGATGAACGAGAGCAGATACTTGCCGTCGTAGTCGTAGTTCAGACGTCCGATGAACGAGGTCAGGGCGTGCTTGTACTCGAACGAGCTGGCATCGCGTGTCTCAGCGTTCTGCAGCTGCAGGAAGTAAGGCTGCGGCAGGTTAATGCCCCAACCATGCAACTCGTCAGTATTCTCCTCCTCGTAGGTGATACCGCCCAGCAGGTTGATGTGGTGCAGTCCGAAATTGCCATCCCACGTCAAGGTGTTCTCCACCAGGAAGTCAGAGTAAGTACGCTTGTCCTTGTTCAGGCGCTCGTTACTCTTGTCCAGATATACGCGGCGGCTCTGAATCCATGCCGAAATCCAAGTCTTGTCCTGTGCGTGTGTCTTACTGTAAGAGAGGTTCAGCTTGTAGTTCAGGCTGTGGTTCTTAGAGTCAAGACCTATCATCTTCAAGATGTCAACATCAGCAGAACCCGTGGCCACTACGCGGTCAACCAGCGTGTTACGGGTCAGCAGATTGTTAACCAGCAAGGGGTTGGAAGCTGAGATGTCACCATGCAGGTCGTCATAATAGACACCATAGCCGTATGCGTCGTAAGAGAAGTTCTTTGCGGAACCTACCACATCGTCCAAATACCATGTACGTTCATCGTACGCCTTGATGGTCGGCTGCATCAGCAGCGTGCCACGCAGCACGTTGGTGACGTCTCCATACAGACCCTGCACATACTCGTTGGCATTCGACAGACCCATACCGTCCTGGCTGGAGTGAGAATAGACGAGACTGGTGCGGAACTTGATGAACTTGGTTTCCATCGTGTTGTTCACACGGGCGGTGAAACGCTCATAGTTAGGACCTGCACCTTCCAGCGTACCCTTCTGGTTGAAGTAGTCAAGTCCAATGTTATAGGTATTGTGGGCACCGCCACCACTGAGGTTCACGTTGTGGTTCTGACGGATGCCGGTCTTGAAGACCTCCTTGAACCAGTCGGTATTCGTGTCGTCAACAAACTGATACTTACCGGTCTCTGCATTCTTCACATAGCCACCGGGAATGGGGATGCCGGAGTTCAGACAGGCAGTAGCCAGATAGTCGCTGTACTGGTTGGCGTCCATGAGGTCGTATGTGCTGCTGGGAATCTTGTCGATACCAAAGTAGCCCTTGTAGTCAACCCTCAGGGGCTGGTCCTTCTTACCGTTCTTGGTGGTGATGATGACCACGCCGTTAGCAGCACGAGAACCGTAGATGGCACCTGCCGATGCGTCCTTCAGCACCTGAATGGTCTCGATGTCGTTCGGCGAGAAGTCGCGGATGGTAGTACCCATGGGCACGCCATCGACAACGTACAGCGGGGCTGTGCTGCCGAAAGAGCCGATACCACGAATACGTACCGAGGGGTCAGCACCCGGCTGGCCGTCAGAAGTAATCTGCACACCAGCCACCTTACCTTCGAGCATGGTAGAGATGTTCGAGTTGGAGACACGCTTCAGCTCATCAGCGTTCACCACGGCCACAGAACCCGTCAGGTCGGCCTTCTTCTGAACACCGTAACCCACGACGACCACTTGCTCAAGACCTACGGCATCGCTCTCAAGAACGACCTGCCCGAGGTCAGCACGTCCGCGGACGGCAAACTCACGGTCTTTGTAACCGATGTAGCTGATGACGAGTGTGGCATTTGACGCTGCGCTCACCTCGAACTCACCATCAATGTTTGTCACAGTAGCCACACTGGTGCCTTTTACCTTGACAGTAGCACCAATGAGCGGCTCTCCTTCCTGGTCAACAACAATGCCCTTGACCTTGATGGTCTGCTCCAGTGCCATCGATGATGCTATAGCGGGAAGTGGACAGGCCATAAAGCCACCCATGATACCCAACATTAGCATCATAGAGAATAAAACTTGTTTTCTCATTGTTAATTGTTTTTAAGTTAGAAATAATATAGAAATAGTTATTAGTTTCAGCATTCTTTTTTTAGAATGTTGCAAATTTAGCCATAAAACGTATCATTTGGGTGGACAAAACGGTATATTAGGTGGACAAACTGATTTATTAGTGTAAAAAGCACTCTTTTTATAAGACAAGCTACCATCAGCATGACTTTTAACATGCTTTAAGCCGAAACATCTAAAAAAAATTTACCTTTTTCAGGAAATGGTCTAACCAATTTTATAAGTCTCTCACACGTGCGCGTACGCATATATAAATAAGGTACTCAGGTTTCGTCTGTGCTCCTCTCGGTTGTCTTGCTTCCCGTAAATAAATAACACGGAATTTTTGGTAATTTGCTGAAAAAAGCTTATCTTTGCAACATCGTAGTACAAGAAAAAAGACGCTGAAAAGGAAGGGATGCACCCGCCCGTGTCAAGAACGTGACACGCCCGTGTCAAGATCGTGACACGGGCGTGTCATTTGTTTGACACGGCCGCCTGTTTACCAGACTCCCCGGCAGTTTCTCCCTGACAGTCCCCGGGTTTCTCCCTGTTTCCCCGGCACTCTCTCCCAGTTTCCCGGGGGTATGGTGTAAGGAAAGCAGTTCATGGCTCACGGAAACTCCCTGACTGCTGCTCATAGAACGCACTGGGGCTGATGCCGAAAGCACGGGTGAAGCAGCGGGTAAAGTATTTGGGGTCGTTGAACCCTACATTGTAGGCTATCTCGGTGATGTTCCGCCGGTGGTGGTTGTTGAGCAGCATTTCGCGGGCAATGCGCAGTCGGTAGCTGCGTATGAACGTGCCGACGCTGACCCCAAGTTCCGTGCGCAGGCGCTTGCCGGCCAGACTCCGGCTCATGCCAATAGACTGGCAAAAACTCTCCACGCCAAACTCGCTGTCACCATAGTGCTGTTCCAGCAGCTGCAGCGCACGCTCAACAAATGAGTTCTCCTGGCGCAGGGCTGCCTGCCGGTCGGCTTCCAAACTTTGCTGGTAGCTCTCAAAATAGCGGTTGCAATTATCAAGCACCGTCAGCAACCGCTGCTGCAGGGCTACGGGGTTTTCGCTCATCAGAAGTGCCTCGCGCACTGGTGTCAACAGCTGTTCCACGAACTCCCGTCGCTCGGAATCCGATAAATCTGCAGGATTCTTCCGGTTGTCAACCTCTTGATAAATGTCTGACATAAAGTATTGTTTTGTGCAAAAGTACGAAAAAAAAGGCTAAGTGCGTTCTTGCTGGCGAAGTTTTTTCACCATTTCGTCGAATTCCAGCCGTTTCATCCGCCTGCCACGCAGACTTCTGGTTTGTGGGAAATCGGCAAAATAGTCGTCGGTAGTGACAAACCATTCGCGTTTGGCGACGAAGACCGACTGCGCGGCCAGCCTGTCAACATAACGGATGTAGTCGCGGTGAACGACGGAGAGGAAGCATTTTCCATCAACGGTTTCCAAGGCCAGCACATGGCGTGCCTGCTGTTTTCTGTTGCGCTCTGCCACGTCCCATCCCTGCGTTCGGGTGCTGACCGTAATATTCCAGCCGTGCTCGGTGTTCAGCCAACGCATGATTTTCTGGAACTCGGGCCCGTGCGAGGAGGTGTCGCGAATGTCTTTATAGGCAATGTAATAGTGTATCATTTCGTGCAGCAGGACATTCTGATACTCCCGTTCACCTACACTGAAGTAGTCGCTGACGCGAATGCAGTAACCCACGGTCTTAAAGCCACGGAAAAGGCCCTTGCGGACTCGCTGACAGCTGAACTGCCCCAACCGCGTCCGGCTGTTGCTGACAACCAGTCGAGGCAGGGGCAGTTCGTTATTAAAGTAGTGAGCGTTAAACTGCTGGAATTGTTCTCTCAGATAGGCTACCGTCAGTTCCATTCACAACTCAAAATGAGCAAGCCACCTCACGTTATTGTTGCACATCGGTCAGGTCTTGCTGATAATCTAACACGAGCGACTGGCGCGGCTTCAGCGTCAGGTCGGCCGAGAGGTCATAGTAGCGTCCCGTCAACACGTCCTTGGCACGTTTTGTCTGACCAATCACCTCGGCATAGCGTTCCACCTTCATCACGGCAGGCTTCGTGGTGCCGTTCAGGACGGTCAGCACCACATTGTTATGCCAGCGGCGGGCAATGACATACACCCCATTGTAGGGAATGAACTGGGTCTGCATGCCACGAATGATGGTCTCGTTGCCCTGGCGCCAGTGGAGCAGGCGGCTGGTCCAGCGGAACATGGCGTTCTCTGCCCGCGTGCGTCCAGCCTCAGTAAAGCAGTTGTGGGCATCGCCGGGGAAACCGCCGGGGAAGTCTTTGCGCACATAGCCGTCGGTCACTTCTTTCGTGCCGTTCATCAGCACCTCCGTACCATAATACAGCTGCGGTATGCGCTGCACGGTAAGCAGCAGAGCCAGGGCCTGTTTCAGGGCCAGGGTGTCGCAGCCATTCTTCAGGAAGCGGTCAGTGTCGTGGTTCTCAATGAAGGCCATGACGCTGCTGGGGTTGGGATACAGGTAGTCATAGACGAACGAATTGTAGAGCAGGTTCAGTCCGGCAAACCAGCCGTCGGTCTCTTCGGCTTCCGCACGGTTGATTTTGTCGTAGAACGAGAAGTCCATCACGGTTTTTAGGTAGGAATTGTTTTTCGACAGTTTGGAGTCCTTCTGCCATGCGGCGGTGTAGGCGGGCTCCGTCACCCATGTCTCACCTACGGTATTGAAGTTGGGGTATTCCTCGTCCAGTTCCTTCATCCACTCCGCCATGGCATCGGCGAAGGCGTATGGATAGGTGTCCATGCGGATGCCGTCAATGCCGACGGTTTCAATCCACCACTTCGAGTTCTGTATGAGATAGCGCATGACGTGGGGATTATGCTGGTTCAGGTCAGGCATGGTGGGCACGAACCACCCGTCAGTAGTTTCCTTCAGGTCTATCTGAGAGGCATACGGGTCAACAACGGGAGTCAGCTTGTAGCTGGTCTGCAGGTACTTGCTGCGGTCGCCGTCCAACCACTCGGGCGTGTTGAACCAGTCCTTTGCAGGCATGTCGCTCACCCAGGGATGCTCGAAACCGCAATGGTTGAAAATCATGTCCATCACCACCTTCAGACCGTTCTGGTGGGCCTCATCACACAAGCGGCGGTAGTCGCCGTTCGTACCGAAGCGCGGGTCAACACGATAATAGTTGGTGGTGGCGTAGCCGTGATAGGTGGAGTAGCCTTGCTCATTGTCTGGCGAGTCATTCTCCAATACGGGAGTCAGCCAAAGGGCCGTCACGCCCAGCTCCTTGAAATAGCTGAGGTGCTCACGAATACCGTTCAGGTCGCCGCCATGACGCAGGGAGGGCTTGCTGCGATCTTCCACGTAATTGCGCATTCCCTTGATTTGCGACTGATGACCAGTGCCTTGAGCAAAGCGGTCGGGCATCAGCATGTAGAGCACATCGCTGATGTCAAAACCCTCACGCTTATCACCACTCATCTCGCGGGCCTTCAGCAGGTAACTGACTTTTTGCTTGTCGAACTTCAGGGTCATCGTGCCCGGCTGTGCGTCGCGCAGGTTCAAATACACCAACAGATAGTTGGGTGAATCCAGGCGTACGATGCTGTCAACGCTTACACCCGCATAGTCAGTGGTCACCTCCTTCACAGAGGCAATGTCTTTACCATACACCATCAACTGTAATGAGGGATTTTTCATGCCAACAAACCAGTCGGTTGGTTCTATTCGGTCAATTTTCAATTTTGCGGCATTCATAGTCACTGCTAACCATGTCAATGTTAATAAAAAAAGACTTCGTTTCATATTGTTTTTTTCATTTCTTAATTATGTATGATCAATGCTGACTGCGGGTTGACAGTCACCTCGTTGCCTGAACACGTCCCCAAACCCTGCTCATTGATAGTGCCATCGCAACATACCACCGTATAGGTTCCTTTCGGAACACGGACAGACTGAGACTCCTTCGATGCGTTCAACACAACAATGATGTTGCGCCAGTCATCACGGCCTGCATAGTCTTTCAGCCGAAATGCCACCACCTGCTTAGGAGCATCCAAGAACTCCAAGTGCTTACGTACAAGCCCTGCCGAACCAAGACGGAAGGCAGGATGATGCTTACGCAGGGCTATGAGATTCTTATAATAAGAGAACACCTGCGGATATTTCTCCTTGTTCGTCCAATCCAGCTGGTTGATGCTGTCGGGCGACTCAAACGAGTTGTGTACGCCTTTCTTGCTTCGCAACAATTCTTCGCCACACAACATAAAGGGTACACCCTGGGACGTAAACACCGCTGTCTGGGCAAGCAAATCGAGGCGGATAAGCTCAGTTTCGGTGATGCCGGCAACACTTGCCCGCAAACGGTCTGTCAGACACATGTCATCATGACAAGAGACATAACTGATCATCTGTGTAGGCTCTAATGCCCACGGTTCTTTAGAGTAGTTTACCTTTGTCATATCTACCTGCGGATGCTGGATGGCTCCTGCAATACCGAACTTCAGGCTCTCCTCAGCATCTGACAAACCTGCCAGGAAAGCCCCTTTCGTATCATCGTCGAACGGGCCACGAAGAGCATCTCTGAGCTCATCACTGAAAGCTGCAATACCCGGCATCTTACTGACGTTTGCCTTCACACCCAATTGTTCCGTTGGCAATGCACACTGCCCGGCACTCCACCCTTCTCCATAAATGAAAATGGTAGGGTCTATTTCATCCACAGCTTTGCGTATCTCGTTCATCGTCTCTATGTCGTGACAGCCCATCAAATCGAAACGGAAACCATCAATGTGGTATTCCTGAATCCAATACCTGACGGATTCTATCATGAACGTTCGCATCAGCGGCTGTTCCGAGGCAGTCTCATTACCACATCCTGACCCGTTACTGTATTGACCGTTGGCGGTCTTACGGTAGAAATAGTCGGGCCACAGCTTCTGGAAGTTGGAATGATCAATGTCGTAGGTATGGTTATACACCACGTCAAGAATCACACGGATGCCTGCCTTATGCAAGGCCTGCACCATTTGCTTGAACTCACGGATGCGGCATGCCGGGTCGTAAGGGTTCGTCGAGTAACCACCCTCGGGCACATTGTAGTTCACGGGGTCGTAGCCCCAGTTATATTGGGGTTCATGGAGCCGGGTTTCATCTACCGAGCCGTAGTCATAGCTCGGCAAGATGTGTATGGCATTCACACCCAGTTCCTTCAAGTGCTGAATGGCCCACGGCTCCGTCAACGCAAGGAATTTCCCCTTATACCTGGCATCCTCTCGGTTAATGGAAAAATCACGATGATGCATTTCGTAGATAACAAGGTCAGCAGGTGACTTCACCACGGGGCGCACATCACGCTCCCACCCTTCCGGATTAGTTTCCGCCATATTGAGCACAAAACCTCGTTGTCCATTCACTCCGACAGCTTGAGCCCCTATTCCAGGAGACTCAACGCGTTGTATTTTCGTTCCCGTTGCATCAAAAGTATAGTAGTGGCCAGTCCAATTGCCTTTCACTTCAGCAACATAGCAGAAGTCCAAAGGCGACAATTTGTGCATTTTTATGGTCTTGATGGGGTTACCGCCTAAACCTGCTTTATAAATACGCAATAAGACCTGCTTGGCCTTGGGAGTTGCCAACACGGCAAATTCAGTTTTTCCCGTTTGCGCATTATATTGCCCACCACTTGTTAAGACCTGTTGTGCATGAACAAATAGTGCCATCATTGTAAAAGCCGTTGTCAATAGTAATTTCCTCATAACACCTCGGTTTCTATTTCCTCGTCATTTTGCAATCAGCGAAACGGCAAAGCCACCGCCGGGAGCTTCCTTCAGCTTCAGCACGTCACCCTTCTTGACCGTTCGTTTGGTGATGGTGTATGCCTGCGGATTCGTCTCGTAGTGCGCATCCTTGGCATCGGCATAGATGGTGCATTCATACTTGCGGCCCTTGTCAAGGAAGTCAAGCTTTACTACCGACTGGTGACCATTCTCGTCGCATTTGCCGCCAATGAACCAGTTGTCGGTTCCTTTCGCCTTGCGGGCCACGGTAATATAGTCGGCAGGCTCTGCCTCTAAGTAAACGCTCTGGTCCCAGTCGCACGCCACGTCACGAATAAACTGGAAGGCATCGTCGAACTGCTCGTAGTGTTCTGGCAGGTCGGCTGCCATCTGCAAGGGTGAGTACATGGTCAGATAGAGCGCCAACGAACCGGCAATGGTGATGCGTGCCCACGAGGTGTTGTTGCTCCACGTGGAGAGCTTGGTGACGAAGATGCCGGGAGTATAGTCCATGGGGCCACCTTGCAAACGGGTGAATGGCAGAATGCAGGTATGGTCAGGACGGTTGCCACCAAAGGCTTCATATTCAGTGCCGCGTGCTGACTCGCCGCCAACGAGGTTGGGGTAAGTGCGGCAAATGCCTGTCGGACGGGTTGCCTCGTGCGAGTTCACCATAATATGGTGCTTGGCGGCCTCCTTGATGACGTAGAGATAGTGGTTGTTCATGGACTGCGAATAGTGGTGGTCGCCACGCGGAATGATGTCGCCCACGTAGCCGGTCTTCACGGCATCGTAGCCATATTTGTTCATCAGTGTGTATGCCTCCTTGATGTGACGCTCATAGTTCTGGGTGCTCGACGATGTCTCATGGTGCATCAGGAGCTTCACGCCCTTGGAGTGTGCGTAGTCGTTAAGAGCCTTGATGTCGAAATCAGGATAAGGTGTCACGAAGTCGAACACGTCCCGTTTCCACATGTTTGCCCAGTCTTCCCAGCCAACGTTCCAACCCTCTACAAGTACTTCGTCGAGTCCGTTCTTGGCGGCAAAATCAATGTAGCGGCGAACCTTCTCGTTATTGGCCGCATGGCGACCGTGGGGCTTCACGCTGCTCCAGTCTATCTGGTCAAGCTTAATGCTGGGGAAGTCGTCGGTGTAGTGCCAGTTACTCTTTCCCACAATCATTTCCCACCAGACACCACAATACTTGGTGGGGTGAATCCAGCTCACGTCCTCGAGGGCACAGGGCTCGTTGAGGTTGAGAATCAGGTTGCTGGAGAGCATGTCGCGGGCATCGTCGCTGACCATCACCGTACGCCACGGGGTATTACAGGGTGTCTGCATGGCTCCCTTCAGCCCAGTGGCATCGGGTGTCAGGTGACTGACAAAGGTAAGGGGTTTCGGCAGCGGATAAGGTGAGGGCTTCGGGTTAGGCGTATAGGCATTGCTACCGCCTCCCAATTGAGTAGAGAGAGCCTTAGTCTCCGCATCTACAAGTTCCAGATGCATCGTAGCATAGTCGAGACAGGCTGCCTCATGAAGATTAATGTACAACCCATCGTCGCTCTTCATCTGAAGCGAGGTTTGCACACCCGTAGGCGAAAAGACTGCCACTGAAGAGTTTCCCCAATTGACAGCCTGTTTCATACGCCCTCGTATTTCGGAGAGTCGCGTTTGCTGAGTTTCCTGCTCCTGCGTGTCATAGTCGCCAGGTAGCCACCAGGCCGTATGGTCGCCCGCCATGGCGAACTCCGTATGCTCCTCCTTAATGAGGAAATAGTTGAGACCCTGCTGCTGCGGGAACTCATAGCGAAGCCCTATACCGTCGTCATAGACGCGGAAGCGGATAATGATTTCCCGCTGTTCTGCTGGCTGCGACAAGGTAGCTGCATACTCAACATAGTGGTTACGGATGTCGCGCGTTTCACCCCACACGGGCTGCCATGTTTCATCAAACTCGCTGGTCTGCTCGCTCTTCAGCACAAAACCGTCCATGAGGTCGGTTTCCTTCAGTCCCTTGGAGGCATGCTTGTCCTTGGCCAGCTCCAAGCCCAGATACGAGGGTTTGACGACGTCCTTTCCCTTGAAGGTCATGCTGTACATGGGGCGTCCCTGATTTACCGTGAAGGTCAGCTCAATGTTTCCATTGGGCGAGGTAACGGTAGAGGCCATGCAGAATGCACAATGCAGAACGCAGAACAAGGCTGCGCAGAATCTAAACATTAATTTAACCATATCTTCTTTAATTTAGTTATCGTTATGGTGCATTATTTTCTTCCACTCTGGACAATCAGCGTCTTGACGGCATCGTTAAACTCATCGGCCTGCATCAGTTGCTCAATGGTAAGGTGCATGCGGTAACGCCAGTAGTGGCGTGGGTTGGCAGG
>JAGAYI010000031.1 GCA_017940545.1 Prevotella sp. | reverse complement strand
TCGCGGGCTGTGGCGCGGTGGAGGTCGAGGTAGCAGGCGCGGTGCTGTCTGAGGATAAGTTCGCCGATGATACTGCGCAACTCCATCTTTTCAGCGTCTTGACGGAAAAAGTCCATCAGCTGTTCGCCGCTCACCCTGAGTATGCGGGTGGGCACCATTGCCTCGATCGTAGTCTGAGCAGGACGACCGTCGAGGCAGTTGGGATAGTCGCCCGCAAACTCGCCCTCGAACGAGAACCATGTGATATGCTCCCTATCATCACTGATGCCATACGTTACATACTTGAAGCACCCTTCGGTGACGAAGCCGAACCACCGTGCGGGGTCGCCCTCACGCTCCAGTTGGTCGCCCTTACGGTAAGTCACTTCCTTGCCCTCGCGCTCGCAAAACTCGCGCAGCGCCTCAATGTCAATACTGTTTTTCCCGAATTTCTGTTCCATCGTCAATTCGCCCCTTTATCTTACAATATTTGCAGGGCGCCATTTTTCTGGCACTTCGTAACGTTTTGTGCCGTCTGTTACTACATCGGGCATGATAGCATCACGGAAACGGCGTTCGTTCTTATACATGAGGACAGGCTTGCTGCTGTGGTGAATGAGATTGTCTTTCAGGTCGCAACTGAAGTTCGAGGGTGGAAAATAAACCTTGATGCGCTTCTCTGGGTATTGCTTCTGAATGAACTCCAAAGGCGGTACAAGGTCACTGTCGGCACTGACAAGTACAATGGTGTCAGTAGCATCAAGTACGCAGTCGGCAATCATACGCACGGAGATATTCACATCGGTTTTCTTTTCCTCAGGCCGTGAGATGGCATAATGGCAATTAGGGCACTGGATCTGCTTGTCGAGATACTTACCGCGCACTACTTCAAAACGATCGCCATTGATAAGTTTGTTGGCATTGAGGAAAGCACTTTGTCGACTGCTCTTCTCAGGGTTAAGGGGCGAGGCCGTGAAATAGATGACCTTCTCCACTTCCTGCCCTTCGCCAAGGAATCCTTGACAGAGTTTCACCATGTTAATCCAGTAATAGTCGGCCCACTGCGGCTCGTTGCGCTTGGTTCGGCGAAGACCGTAGTAGAAGTTGAATCCGTCGATGTAGAATGTTACACGTTGTGCCATATTCGTGATATCATAAAAAAAAAGCCGTCCTCGGACGGCCATGTCCATTCAAGAAAGAATGGCGGAGCTTAATAATTTGTTGCAAAGGTACATCTTTTATTCAATACTTCCAAATATTTTGCAAATTATTTAGAGGCTTATACCTTTTTTATGTTTTAATGGGTTCAACGTCTATTAGTTTTCTTGTTCATAATTAGTTAGACTCATACTTCTTTTCTCGTTTTAAAGAGTACAACTTTCTATCTGTTCTCTATAAAAAATCATCAGAGAGGATATTACCTTCAATCTCCCGCTTGTCAGCGCAGCCAGCCAGTTGGTAGGTAATGTCGGGTTCTCCATAATCCTTACTGTTTTTTGAAAGTTTGACATAAAGTGAATGGGTCACGAGGGTTATTTGACTCAGATAGTTAGGAGCATATAACTCTTTGTCGCAGGATAGCGATGATGTGGCATCATTTCACGATGTTATCAACATCTCAAAACCTTTCCTTCTGCAAGATTAGGGGGACAAGTTGCTCCCTGTGCTCCAAACGACCGAATGAATTTCCCACAAACGACCGAATGAAATCACCACAAATGACCGAACAAAATCACTACAAATGACCGAAAAAGCATCAAAAGTTTTGTATAATTCAATAATTATCAGTATCTTTTCCGCCAAATTAAGTAACAAACGAAAGATGATAATATGTATATTTTCCTCACTTCGTTCCACCTTTCTTTTGGTTGTTACGCTTATGTCCTCCTCTTCCTCTTCCGCTGCGATGGCAGTAGCGTTTGGCACGTCCGGTGCGGCCCTTGGGTTCGTAGGTGGGGCCTTCGCCCACGGTGTCGGGCAGGGGGGCCTTGGTCACTTCCTTGCCTAAGAACTTCTCTATCTGGCGGAAGGCAAACTGCTCTTTCTCGCTGACAAAGGTCATGGCTACGCCGTCACGGTCGGCACGGGCCGTACGGCCAATGCGGTGAACGTAGTCCTCGGCATCGTGAGGCACGTCGTAGTTGATGACCATGCGGATGTCGTCAATGTCTATGCCGCGGCTGACGATGTCGGTTGCTACGAGTACGTCGGTATGTCCTGCCTTGAAGGAGAGCATCACTTCGTCGCGCTCTTTCTGTGTAAGGTCGCTGTGCATGGGTGCACAGTTGATGTTGAGGCGTTGCAATTCGCGGGTGATGTCCTTGACTTTGTCTTTCTTGCCTGAGAAGATGATGACGCGCTGCAGCTGGTTGGTGGCGAAGAGGTGCTTGATGATGCCGAGTTTCTGCGGCTCGTAACAGATGTAGGCTGACTGCTGTATCTTGTCGGCGGGGCGACTGACGGCAATCTTGATGATGGCGGGCTGGTAGAGCATGGACTTGGCCAGCTGCTGTATTTTCTGGGGCATGGTGGCTGAGAACATGATGGTCTGGCGGTTCTTGGGCAGCAGGCTGGCTATTTGCATGATGTCTTCAGAGAATCCCATGTCGAGCATGCGGTCGGCCTCGTCGAGCACGAAGAAGCTGACGCGGCTAAGGTCAACGTTGCCTACCTTAATGTGGCTGAGCAGGCGCCCGGGGGTGGCGATGACCACGTCGGCTCCCATGCGGAGCGAACGCTGTTCCTGGTCGTAGCGTCCGCCGTCGTTGCCGCCATAGACGGCTACGCTGCTGACGGTGTCGAGGTAGTAGCCGAAGCCCTGCATGGCCTGGTCAATCTGCTGTGCCAGTTCGCGTGTAGGGGCCATGATGAGGCAGTTGATGGCGTTGTCGGGGTACCCGCCGTCGTCGAGCATGGAGAGGATGGGCAGCAGGTAGGCTGCTGTTTTTCCGGTGCCTGTCTGGGCCACGCCCATGACGTCGTGCTGGTCAAGGATTTCGGGAATGCAGCGTTCCTGTACGGGTGTCATCTGCTCGAAGTGCATGTCGTAGAGTGCATCGAGGATGTTGTCGTTGAGATAGGTTTCTTCGAAGGTCATCTAAATATATTTACAATTTGACAATTTACAATTTTACAATTGATTTTTCAATTTTACGCCAATCGATAACCGATAACTGATAACCGATTGAAAATTAATTCGGTGCGTGCCTATAGCAGTAATAGGCGATGAATGTGTAGAGAATGTTGGGAATCCACGCTGCGAGTACGGCCGGGGTGTTGGCCTGTATGGCGAAGGTGGCGCTAACGGTTTGCAGCAGGATATAACTGAAGGAGAGGGCCAGTCCGATGCCGAGATACATGCCCATGCCGCCTTTTCTTTTTCGGGAGGAGAGGGACACGCCGATGATGGTGAGGATGAACGAGGCGAAGGAGGTGGCTATGCGCTTGTGGTATTCCACTTCGTACTGTACAACGTTCTGGGAACCGCGTTGCTGCTGTTTGGAGATGTAGCGCCGCAGCTCGGGTGAGGTGAGCGTTTCCTGCTGGCCTTTGGAGAACACGAGGTCCATGGGCTCCATTTGTATGACGGTGTCGAGGGCGTTGCCTGACGTGATTTTCTCGCGCATTCCGGTGAGTGTCCTGATCTTGTAGTTCTTCAGCTTCCAGTGGTAGCGCGTGTCGCTGATGGTGTCGTACTGCACGACGTTGGCAGACAGGGTGCTGACTATTTTCTTGTTCTCGAACTTGTCGAGGGTAAAGCCGTAGCCGGTGCGTGTCACGTCGTCGTACTGGCTGATGAAGGCGATGACGCCGGGTGCCACTTGCAGCTGCACGTTGCTTGCTGAGGTGATTTTCTTGTTGTTTTTGTAGAGCGACTCGAAGTTGTGTCGAACGACGGTTCCCTTGGGAATGATGTAGGAGCCGAGGTAGAAGTTGAGTGCGGCAATGAGTGCTGCCGAGATGATGTAGGGGCGCAACAGCCGCTTGAAGCTCATGCCGCACGCCAGCATGGCAATGATTTCGGAGTTGCCGGCCAGTTTTGAGGTGAAGAAGATGACGGCAATGAAGACGAAGAGGGGAGAGAAGAGGTTGGCAAAATAGGGTACGAAGTTGGCATAATAGTCCATGACAATGGCCTTGAGGGGCGCATGGTTGGTGGTGAACTTGGCCAGGTTCTCGTTGATGTCGAAGACGATGGAGATGGAGATGATGAGCACGATGGAATAGACGTAGGTGCCAATGAATTTCCGTATGATGTATGAATCCATGCGTTTGACGTAACGTCGTGGGTTCATCCATGCGAAGTGCTGCTTCAGCCATGCCAGCATTACAAAGAGCCAAGCCATGTGCCGGTGCATCCATGCTGAGGT
This sequence comes from Prevotella sp., assembly GCA_017940545.1. GTDB lineage: Bacteria > Bacteroidota > Bacteroidia > Bacteroidales > Bacteroidaceae > Prevotella. The sequence continues at coordinate 26,787 of JAGAYI010000031.1, read as the reverse complement.
TTGCTGCTGCCTGTTACGTATGCCGCGCAACAGCCGTAGCAGACGGTGCCATCGTTTGATGTTGTTGAATTCCATGAGTCTTCTTTATATTCTTCTTCCTAAGTCGTTTATAACGTGTTGCTTCCACTGCGTAAAGTCGCCTTGCTCAATGTGCATGCGGGCATCGCCTACGAGCCGCAGATAGAAGGCGAGGTTGTGGATGGACGCTATCTGCATGGCCAGCAGTTCCTGTGCCTTGAACAGGTGGTGCAGGTATGCCTTCGAGTGGATGCGGTCAATGTCGCAGCCGTCAGGGTCGATGGGCGAGAAGTCGGTTTCCCATTTCCTGTTGCGCATGTTCATGGTTCCCTGATAGGTGAACAGCATGGCGTTGCGCCCGTTTCGGGTGGGCATGACGCAGTCGAACATATCGACACCGCGCTCAATGGCTTCGAGTATGTTTTGCGGGGTACCCACGCCCATCAGGTAACGTGGCCTGTCTTTTGGCAGAATGGCGTTGACGACTTCAATCATGTCGTACATGACTTCGGTGGGCTCGCCGACGGCCAGTCCGCCGATGCTTGCTCCTCCGCCGTCGTTCAGCTGTCCCAGCACGTCGCACACATGCTTGGCGGCATCCTGACGCAGGTCTTTGTATGTACAGCCCTGCACGATGGGGAAGAGCGTCTGGTGGTAGCCGTAGAGGGGCTGCGTCTTGTTGAACCGTCTGACGCAGCGTTCCAGCCAGCGCTGTGTAAGTCCTAATGACTGTTTGGCGTACTGGTAGTCACTTTGTCCCGGGGGGCACTCGTCGAATGCCATCATGATGTCGGCTCCAATGGTGCGCTGGGTGTCCATCACGTTCTCTGGTGTGAAGATGTGTTTGGAACCGTCAATGTGTGAGCGGAACTCACAGCCTTCTTCACGGAGCTTACGGATGCCCGTCAGCGAGAAAACCTGAAAGCCACCGGAATCTGTCAATATGGGGCGGTCCCACGTGTTGAAGCGATGTAGTCCGCCGGCTTTGCGCAGTACGTCAAGTCCGGGGCGCAGGTAAAGATGGTAGGTGTTGCCTAAAATGATCTGAGCACCAATCTGCTGCCTCAGCTCGGAGAAATGCACGCCTTTCACGCTGCCTACGGTTCCTACGGGCATGAAGATGGGGGTCTTGATGGTACCGTGGTCGGTGGTAATCAGACCCGTGCGGGCATCGCTGGCCGTATCGGTATGTTGCAGCTCAAACGTCATTTCTTCTCGTCCCCCTCCTTCTCTTTGATGGTAAAGTCAAGCGGATGTTCCACTATTTCGTTGGTCAGGGCGAAGTCCCATACATCTTGTACATTCTCAACATAGTGGAACTGCACTCCCTTCAGATAGACATCAGGAATCTCCTCGATGTCCTTCCGGTTTTCCTGACACAACATGATGTCGGTAATGCCTGCACGCTTGGCTGCCAGAATCTTCTCTTTGATGCCACCTACAGGCAGCACCTTGCCGCGCAATGTGATTTCGCCGGTCATGGCTACGTTTTTGCGTACCTTGCGCTGTGTGAGAGCAGAGGCGATGGAGGTGGCAATGGTGATGCCGGCTGACGGTCCGTCCTTCGGTGTGGCTCCTTCAGGCACATGTATGTGGATGTTCCAGTTTTCAAAGATGCGATAATCGATGCCCAGAACGTCGGCGTGTGCCTTGACATACTCAAGTGCCAGCACGGCACTCTCCTTCATCACGTCGCCCAGGTTTCCCGTCAGTGTAAGCTTTGAACCCTTGCCCTTTGAGAGAGAGGTCTCAATAAAGAGTATTTCACCGCCTACGCTGGTCCATGCCAGACCGGTCACTACGCCGGCATAGTCGTTGCCCTGGTAAATGTCCCGATAGAAGGGCGGTTTGCCCAGCAGGTCTTCTATCTCGTCGGGAGTAATCTTGAGGTAGGGCAGGGCACCGTCCTTGGCCTTGCGCAGCGCCAGTTTCCGGAAGCTCTTGTTAATTTGTTTCTCTAATTGTCTGACACCACTTTCGCGGGTATATTGTTCAATGATTTTCTCGATGGCAGCTTTGTTGAAGTTCAGCTTCTTTTCGTTGTTCAGACCGTTGTTTTCCTTTTCTTTAGGCACAAGGTGGCGTTTGGCAATCTCTATCTTCTCTTCCGTAATGTATCCGCTGACTTCAATGATTTCCATGCGGTCGAGCAGTGGACGCGGAATGGTGTTCAGGTCGTTGGCCGTTGCAATAAACAATACCTTGGACAAGTCATAGTCCAGGTCGAGATAGTTGTCGTGGAAGGCATTATTCTGTTCAGGGTCCAGCACCTCGAGCAGTGCCGATGCAGGGTCGCCGTTGTGGGTCATCTGCGTCACCTTGTCAATCTCGTCGAGAATGAAGACTGGATTGCTGGAGCCAGCTTTCTGAATGTTCTTGATGATGCGGCCCGGCATGGCTCCAATGTAGGTGCGCCGGTGTCCACGAATTTCTGCCTCGTCGTGTAATCCGCCGAGCGACACGCGAACGTACTTCCGACCCATGGCTTCTGCAATAGACTTGCCCAGCGAGGTCTTGCCCACACCCGGAGGACCGTAAAGACAGAGAATGGGTGATTTCAGGTCGCCGCGCAGCTGGAGTACGGCCATGTATTCCAGAATGCGCTCTTTCACCTTTTCCATACCGTAGTGGTCCTTGTCCAGGATTTTCTGTGCCCTTGTCAGGTTCAGGTCATCTACGGTCATCTCGCCCCAAGGCAGACCGACAAGCGTCTGCAGGTAAGTCAACTGCACATTCCAGTCGGGACTTTGAGGGTTCAGCTGGTCCAGTTTCTCACATTCCTTCTTGAACACGCGGCTTATCTCTTCCGGCCACAGTTTCATGGCAGCCTTTTCCAGCAGTTCACGCTTTTCGGGTGAGCCTTCGCCATTGCCCATTTCTGCCTGAATGTTACGTATCTGCTGTTGAAGGAAGTAATTACGCTGTTGTTCGTCCAGGTCGTCACGCGTCTTGTTGCGAATATCCTGCTTCAGGTTCTCCAGTTTTATTTCACGGTTCATGATGCGCATGATGTTGAACAGGCGCTCCTTAATGCTGTCCATGGCCAGCAGTTCCATTTTCTCCTTGACACTGAACGGCATGTTGGAACAGATGAAGTTCAGGGCCATGACATCGTTGGTAACATTGCTGATTGCAAAGTTGGCTTCCTCGGGCAGTTCGTCGTTTATGCGGATGTATTCCTGTGTCATTTGCCGCAGGTCTTTCATGGCTGTCTTAAATTCGCGGTCACGCTTCTCGGGCTCCGTTTCGGGCATTGCTGTTACCTTGCCTGTCAGGTAGGGCCTTTCGCGGACAATCTTGTCAAGCCGGATTCGTCCCATAGCCTGAATGATGGTGGTAATGTTACCATTGGGCAAGGTCAGAAGTTTCACGATACGGGCTATGACACCATACTTGTAGAGGTCTTCCTGCTGAGGGGTTTCTATCTCGGGGGAACGCTGACACACCACGCCAACCAGAACGTTGTTCTTTTCAGCATGTTGCACCAGGTTCATGCTACTTTCGCGCCCAATTAAGATAGGCGACACCACTCCAGGAAATAAAACAATATTCCTAACCGCCAGAATAGGTAGTTGTGAGGGAATATCAAATCTGCTTAAATCTGAATAGTCTCCTTCTACATCTGCTATCATGGAGAAGGCCTTGTTATTTTGCATCTGACTCATTTTTCTCGTACCTTTTTATATATTAGGGTGCAAAATTAGCAATAAATTATGAATTTTGAATGATGAATTATGAATTATTTTCTATCTTTGCATAGTTTTTATGTCATGAGTACAGATTATTTTACTTTTAAACGCTTTGTTGTACACCAACAACGGTGTGCCATGAAGGTAGGAACCGACGGTTGCCTGTTGGGAGCCTGGGCCCATGGTGGACACCAAATACTGGATGTAGGAACCGGCACCGGACTTATTGCCTTGATGATGGCACAACGTTTCCCGGAGGCTCATGTACGGGCCGTCGATATTGATGCAGGTGCTGTTGCTCAGGCTGCTGAGAATGTCAGCGTCTCTCCTTTCTGCGACCGGGTAGATGTGGAGATGAGTGATTTCCTGACGATGGACGGTAAAGAGTGCTATGATGCCATTGTGTCAAATCCTCCTTTTTTCGTGGATGCCTTGCCGTGCCCTGACAAACAGCGCATGTTGGCTCGCCATGCCGTGTCGCTTCCTTACGACGGTTTGGTGAGCCAGGCTCAACGGCTGCTGACCGACGAGGGGGAGTTCTCTGTCATTGTGCCGACAGAGAATAAACAGCTGATGGAGTCCGCTGCAGCACTATCCGGCTTTGTACTGGCAAGAAGCTGTGCCGTCAAAACAACGGTATTGAAGCAGCCTCGGCGTTATTTGTTGGCATTCAGAAAACATCTGCCAGATGAATTCGAATCGTCAGAATTGGTCATTGGGAGTGCTGATTATGTACTGCTAATGCACGACTTTTACCTTAAAATGTGATTTTTTTGAAAAAAGTTGCGAAAAAGTTTGGAAGTATCAAATAAAGTGCTTACCTTTGCACCCGCAAAACAAAAATGATGCACCCGTAGCTCAGTTGGTAGAGCACCTGACTCTTAATCAGGGTGTCCAGGGTTCGAACCCCTGCGGGTGTACAAAAAGCAGACTTTAAAGGTCTGCTTTTTTTTGTGCTCTGATGTATCGGGTGTACAAAAAGCAGACTTTAAAGGTCTGCTTTTTTTTGTGCTCTGATGTATTTGGGGGAGTAGGGGGCTCGACCTCCTAACTCTCCAAAAGTACGGCCATTTGCTGTTGCAGCTCGCAGGCTTTTTCTGCTGCTACCCGGGCGTAGTCTTCGCCGTTGCTGGCATAGATAATTCCTCGTGAGGAATTAACCAGCAGGCCACATTCTCCGGGAATCATGCCATACTTGCACACTTCCTCCAGGCTGCCACCCTGTGCTCCAACTCCGGGAACCAATAGGAAATGGTGGGGAGCCACTTTGCGGATGTCCTTAAACATAGAACCCTGCGTAGCACCAACTACGTACATCATGTTCTCCTCGTTACCCCATTGCTGACTGACGCGCAGCACCTTTTCAAACAGCCGTTCACCATCGGTGCTTGTGGTCAGCTGGAAGTCATGAGAACCTTTGTTGCTGGTCAGGGCCAGCAGAATGACCCAGTGACCCGTGTAGCCAAGAAAAGGTGTTACGGAATCTTCACCCATGTAGGGAGCTACGGTCAGGGAGTCAACATTGTATTCCTCAAAAAAGGTGCGTGCATACATGGCAGACGTGTTGCCAATGTCGCCTCGCTTGGCATCAGCTATGATGAAATGGTCTGGATAGCTCTTCTTCAGATATTGAATGGTCTTTTCGAAAGAAATCATGCCGCTTACGCCAAAGGCTTCATAGAAGGCTAAATTCGGTTTGTAAGCTACACAATATGGTGCTGTAGCATCGATAATGTTTTTATTGAAGGTAAATATGGCATCTTCTTCTTTCAAAAGATGTTGAGGAACCTTTTTGAGATCGGTATCAAGACCAACGCAGAGAAAACTTTTCTTCTCATAAATGTGCTGTATTAATTCTTGTCTTGTCATATTGTTTCGGGTGTAAAAATTTATTAATAACGTAGTATGGGGGTGTTTACCTTACAGTTCTGCCTCTTTCATGCGTTCCGCGTTTTCTGCCACGGTCAGGGCATCAATCATTGCCTGAATATCACCTCCCAGAAATCCCTGCAAATCGTGCGTCGTGTAACCTATACGGTGGTCGGTCACGCGCCCCTGGGGCCAGTTGTAAGTACGTATTTTGGCACTGCGGTCACCTGTTGATACCAACGTCTTTCGGCGGTTGGCAATGTCATCTACGTATTTTTGGTGTTCCTTGTCATAAATAAAGGTATATAGGCGGCTTAGGGCGCGTTCTTTATTTTTTGGCTGGTCGCGTGTCTCTGTACATTCTATGAGAATTTCCTCCGTTTCACCCGTATTAGGGTTCTTCCACATGTAGCGCAGACGGACACCGGACTCCACCTTGTTGACGTTCTGGCCGCCAGCACCCGAACTGCGGAAGGTATCCCATTTGATTTCACCTTCGTTGATGTTCACTTCAAACTTGTCTGCCTCAGGCAGCACAGCAACTGTTGCTGCGGAGGTCTGCATGCGTCCGTTTGACTCCGTGACGGGTACTCGCTGTACGCGGTGAACACCTGACTCGTATTTCAGCGTGCCATAGACGTCGGCACCGGAAACGGCAAAGTCAATCTCCTTGAAACCGCCAACAGCACCTTCATTGTAGTCGGTAACCGAAACCTGCCAGCCTTTTGACTCGCAAAAGCGCTTGTACATTTGGAACAGGTCGCCTGCAAAAAGGCAGGCTTCGTCGCCCCCTGTTCCGGCACGAATTTCCATTTGCACATTTTTTGAGTCCTCCGGGTCCTTCGGAATAAGTGCTATTTTTATTTCCTCCTCCAGTTTTGGTTGAAGTTCCTCGTTGACTGCCAGTTCTTCGCGTGCCATTTCCTTCATCTCCGGGTCGTCCTCGTTTGCAAGGATGTCCTTGGCTTCCTTAATGGCATTCAGACAAGCCATATAACGTTTCCGTGCGTCCATGATGTCTCCCAGATCCTTGTATTCCTTGGTCAGTTTCACGAAGCGTTGTTGGTCGGTAATGACGTTTGGGTCGGTAATCAGGGTTGACACTTCTTCGAAACGGGCCTCAAGACCGTCGAGCTTCATCAGTATGCTGTTATTCTCTGCCATGCTGTCTTATTTTTTTGAATTAGGGTGCAAAGGTACGATTAAGAAAATAGAAAACCAAATATTCTTAAGATTTTTGTCTTAAAAACTTTTCTGCACGTTCCAGGTCGGCAGGGGTGTCAATCCCTACGGTTTCTGCATCGGTCAGTCCTACACGGATGCGGTAACCGTTCTCCAGCCATCTTAGTTGTTCCAGACTTTCTGCTAACTCCAATGGTGATTGCGGAAGTCGGGTGATTTCTCCCAGAACCTCACGTCGATAGGCATACAGTCCGAGGTGTTTCAAGTAGGGGTAGTGCTGTAGCCAAACAGCTTGTTCCTGTCCGCGAACGTAGGGAATTACGGAACGGCTGAAATAGAGGGCGAAGCCTCGTTGGTCACAGACAATCTTAGGGGAGTTCGGATTCATGACCGCTTCCATGTTCTCGAAGGGCTTCCCAAGGGTTCCTATCTGAGTGTTCTCGTTGTCAAACAGTTGGCACAGCGTCTTCAACTGTGATGGCTGCACAAACGGTTCATCTCCCTGAATGTTGATAATAACGTCAGCATCAGTACCTATTTTTTCAACAGCTTCCTCAATGCGGTCGGTACCGCTCTTGTGGTCTGTTCGGGTCATGACGGCCTGACCACCGAACTGACTGACAGTTTGCAAGATTCGCTCGTCGTCAGTAGCTACATATGCTTCAGCAAGTACGCTGCTGACTTGTTCATAGACTCTCTGAATAACAGGTTTCCCGCCTAATATGGCCAATGGCTTACCCGGGAAGCGCGTTGAGGCATAACGCGCCGGAATGATGGCAATAAACTTCATAATAAATACTAAATTTGCGACAAAGATATAAAAAAATTATGAATTGTAAATCATGAATTATGAATATTTTGTACCTTTGTGTGCGTCTAACTTGAATTTAAACTGAATTTGAAATGAAACTACGATATATTTTATCTTCTATACTATTCTCCCTGCCGATGTTCATGGCAGCTCAAAAGATTACACTTGGCTCATGCGAGACCCACGATGGTGGGCAATATAGTGGAGAAATTCAAGGCGGGAAACCGCATGGAAAAGGTAAAACCATTTTCCCTGACGGCAATGTCTATGAAGGTGAATACTTCCGCGGACTTCGCCATGGCTACGGCATCTTCACCTTTTTTGATGGCGAACGCTATGAAGGTGACTGGTATAAAGACCACCAAAACGGTAACGGAACCTACTACTTCCTGAACAATAACAAATATGTCGGACTGTGGTATATTGACGTCCAGCAAGGTCAGGGCACCATGTATTACTACAACGGTGACATTTATCAGGGTGAGTGGGAGAATGACCGCCGGCATGGCAAGGGTATCTATAAATATGCTAATGGTGCCTACTACGACGGCGAGTGGAAGAACGACCAGAAGAACGGTAAGGGTAAGTTCGGATGGGCTGACGGCTCAAGCTACGACGGTGAGTGGAATGACAATCAGCGTAGCGGTCGGGGCACCTTCCGTTATGCCAGTGGCGATGTATATGTAGGGCAATGGAAGAACGGCCTGCAGCATGGGCGCGGCATCTACAAATTCCAGAACGGTGACACCTATGAGGGCGAATATGTCGAAGGTGAGCGTACCGGTACAGGCATCTTTACCTATGCCAATGGTGATAAATATACCGGACAATTCCTAAAGGGCGATAAGTCTGGGCAGGGAACGTTGGTATGGAAAAACGGCAACACCTATACTGGACAATGGAAACTGGACATTCCTAACGGACATGGCCGACTGACCACCAAGAGTGGCGACGTGTTTGAAGGTGATTTCCTTAATGGAAATATCGACGGTGAGGGAGTGGCTCATTATGCTGATGGATCAAAATTCAAGGGAACGTTCAAGTCGGGTAAGCGTAACGGACCGGCCATCGAGGAAGACAAAGACGGCAACCGGTTTGAGGGCAGCTATGTTGACGACCGACGGGACGGAGACTTCATTGAGCGCGACCGTAATGGAAATATTATTGCAAAAGGCACCTATATACGTGGCCGCAAGAGAGTAACTAAATAAACACGAAAAAAACAAACTTCTAAAAACTTATATATTATGGTTATTGACACATTAGACAATCTGAGCAATTACGAGTCGCTCAATCCTTTGTTCGCACAAGTTGTGGCTTTCCTGAAGGCTAATGACCTGAACAAAATGGAAGCTGGAAAATATGAGATTTCCGGTAAAGACCTGTTTCTTAACCTTACCACAGCGAAGGGGAAAACCCCTGATGAGGCTGTGCTTGAAACACACCGGCTGATGATTGACATTCAGATTCCGTTGTCAGGAGACGAAACCTATGGCTACACACCGGCCTGCAACCTGCCTGACGCTGACTACAATGCAGATAAAGACATAACGAAGTTTGGCAGTCTGGCTGCCGAGAGTTACGTAACCTGCCACCCCGGAATGTTTGCCATTTTCTTCCCCCAGGACGGCCACGCACCGTGCGTCTCATTGGAACCCGAAATAAAAAAAGCGATATTTAAAGTAAAAGCGTAATCATACTATGGCAACTACAAAGAAAACTACGGCCAAGCCCAGGAAGGCTGCCGCAAAAAAAGTAACAGAAGAAACCCCGCAGCACATCGGGCTCGTGCGTAATGACCCTTGGCTGGAGCCTTTTGAGGGTGCTATCAGCGGACGTCACGACCATGCTCTGTGGAAAATCAGTCAGCTGACGCAGAACGGCAAGAAAAAACTGTCTGATTTCGCCACCGGACACCTCTACTTCGGACTGCATAAGCTTGCCAAGGGTTGGGTGTTCCGCGAGTGGGCACCTAATGCCACCGATATATATCTTATCGGTGACTTCAACAATTGGCAGGAAACCGAGAAGTACCGCTGCAAGCGCATTGAGGGTACTGGCAACTGGGAACTGAAGCTCTCGGAAAAAGCATTGAAGCACGGACAACTTTACAAAATGAAGGTAAAGTGGAATGGGGGCGAGGGTGAGCGTATTCCCGCCTGGTGCCAACGTGTGGTTCAGGATGACCAGACCAAGATTTTCTCGGCTCAGGTATGGAACCCAGAGAAACCTTACGTCTTCAAGAAAAAGAATTTCAAGCCTCACACCGACCCGCTGCTCATTTATGAGTGCCATGTGGGTATGGCACAAGATGCCGAAAAGGTGGGCACATATAAAGAGTTTACCGAAAACATTCTGCCGCGTGTTAAGAACGATGGATATAATGCCATTCAGGTGATGGCCATCCAGGAGCATCCCTACTACGGTTCTTTCGGCTACCACGTCAGTAGTTTCTTCGCACCAAGCAGCCGCTTCGGGACACCCGACGAACTGAAGGAACTCATAGACACAGCCCACAAGATGGGTATTGCCGTCATCATGGACATTGTCCACTCGCATGCCGTGAAGAACGAGGTGGAGGGACTGGGCAATCTGGCCGGCGACCCCAACCAGTTCTTCTATCCGGGCGACCGTCATGAGCATCCTGCGTGGGACTCGCTTTGTTTTGACTACGGCAAGGACGAGGTCATTCATTTCCTGCTCTCTAACTGTAAGTACTGGCTCGAGGAGTACAAGTTCGACGGATTCCGTTTTGACGGTGTCACGTCCATGCTCTATTACAGTCACGGACTCGGCGAGGCCTTTGGTGGCTATGGTGACTATTTCAATGGTCATGAAGACGATAATGCCATCTGTTATCTCACGCTGGCCAACAGCCTCATACACGAGGTGAACCCCAATGCCATTACCATTGCCGAGGAGGTGTCGGGAATGCCCGGCCTGGCAGCCAAGTTTGAAGATGGCGGCTACGGCTTCGACTACCGCATGGCCATGAACATTCCAGACTACTGGATCAAGACCATCAAGGAGGTGCGCGACGAAGACATCAACGTCACCAGCATCTTCTGGGAGGTCAAGAACCGTCGGCCCGATGAAAAAACTATTTCCTACTGCGAGAGTCACGACCAGGCACTGGTGGGCGATAAGACAATTATTTTCCGTCTGATTGATGCTGACATGTACTGGCATTTTGCCAAGAAGGATGTCAACGACCTGGCTCAGCGTGGCATAGCCCTCCATAAAATGATTCGCCTTGTTACCGCAGGAGCCATCAATGGCGGTTACCTCAACTTCATGGGTAATGAGTTTGGACACCCGGAGTGGATTGATTTCCCGCGTGAAGGTAACGGCTGGAGCTACAAGTACGCCCGCCGTCAGTGGCACCTCGTTGACGACAAAGACCTTTGCTACCACTGGCTCGGCGACTTTGACCGCAAGATGCTTGAGGTCATCAAGAGCCAGCGTAACTTCCAGAAGACACCCGTCACCGAGATATGGCACAACGAGGGTGACAAGGTGCTCTGCTTCATGAGGGGCGACCTGGTCTTCGTCTTTAACTTCTCGCCCACGCAGAGCTATACCGACTATGGCTTCCTCGTGCCAACCGGTTCTTACGACGTAGTGCTCAACACCGACTCGAAGGACTTTGGCGGCAACGGCTTTGCTGACGACACCATGACGCACCTGACGAACTATGACCCACTTTACGTCAAGGACAAGAAGGAGTGGCTGAAACTCTATTTGCCCGCACGTTCGGCTGTGGTACTGAAGAAGAATTAAAAGCTATTCAGATATAAATGTATTGAAAATGGCAGGCCATCGGTCTGCCATTTTAATTACTTGGTAAACAACCAACAGCAGAAGTAACTATCCCATCACCACGTCGAGAACCATCATCAGTACGAAGCCTACGGCAAAACCGATGGTACTGAAATTGCTGTGTTTGCCTTCGGATGCCTCGGGAATAAGTTCTTCCACAACAACGTAGAACATGGCACCTGCTGCAAAGGCCAACAGGTAGGGTAACGCCGGCGTCATGAGTGATGCCAACAGTACGACGGCCAAGCCGCCAACAGGTTCGACAGCACCGCTTAGGCTGCCGATGGCAAATGACCGCCACTTACTGTTTCCAGCAGCTCGCATGGGCATGGAAATGATGGCCCCCTCAGGAATGTTCTGTATGGCAATACCTATGGAGACAGCCAATGCACTCGTAATGGAGAGGCCGGCTGCACCGTTGTCGGCACCAGCAAACACCACGCCTACCGCCATGCCTTCAGGTAGGTTATGGATGGTTACTGCTAAGGCCAGCATTGCCGTGCGCGACAAGTGAGAACGTGGGCCCTCAGGGGTCTCGGTACCTATGTGCAAGTGAGGAGTCAATTCGTCGAGCAGCAGCAAGAAACCAATACCCAAGAGAAAGCCAACGGCTGCAGGCATAACCGACCACTTACCTGCGTCGGATTCCATCTCCATTGCCGGTATGAGCAAAGACCAGACAGAGGCAGCTACCATGACACCAGATGCAAACCCCAATAACGACTTTTGCACCCGCGGCGACATTTCGTCCTTCATTAGAAAGACGAATGCCGATCCGAGCATGGTGCCAAGCAGGGGAATCAGTAGGCCGATAATGAATGCCATTAGTCGAAGAACCCGGGTTGTTTGTATTCAATGCCTAATTCCCGGTCAACGGTGGCCAGAATACCCTGCACTTGTCCTAACGCGAACATACGCCCCAACAGGGTGTAGCCCGCATTATGCCCATGACTGGACTCATCCATGATGCCGCCGGGGTTGTCGGTGAACGTCATGCCGTGGTCAACACGCATGGGGAGCTGATGGTTTTCTTTCTCGAAGATACGACACAGCTCAATGAGGTCGGCCCGTCCGCCCAGATGGCTTGCTTCGGTAAAGTCGCCGTTGGGGAAGATGTGGCACGAGCGCAGGTGTACGAAGTGGGTGCGGCCGGCAAACTTACGGGCCATCTCCACGACATTGTTATAGGCACCGGCTGACAGACTTCCTGCGCAGAAAGTCAGTCCGTTGTGCTTGTTGGGTACTGCGTCTAAGAACCATTGTATGTCTTCTTCGGTACGTACGATGCGTGGCAGTCCGAGAATCTCGATGGGGGGGTCGTCGGGATGTACACACATGTTCATGTTACACTCATCGCAGACGGGCATGATGGCTTCCAGAAAATACTTCATGTTCTCGCGAAGCTGTGACTTGTCGATACCTTTGTACAGGTCAAGGAACTCACGGAACTTCTGTATGGGGGCTTCGTCATTTTCAGAGAAGTTGCCGCTGACGAAACCTTGTGTCTTGATAATGATGGTCTCTACCAGCGCGTGGTCTTTTTCAGGCGTCATGGTCTTTGCCAACTCATCACATTCAGCCAGTACGTCACGCCCCTTTCCGACACCTTCGGGGAATCTAAACTTGGCCCATTCCTCACGTGCTCCTTCGCGTTTCAGAATATAAATGTCGAAGTAAGCAAATTCGGCATAGTTGAAATAGAGGTTCGTAGAACCATTGGGATTCAGGTGAAACAGGTCTGTTCGTGCCCAGTCGAGTACCGGCATGAAGTTGTAGCAAATGGTGTGTATGCCCTCTGCTGCTAAGTTGCGCAGCGACTCTTTGTAAACCTCAATCTGGTGGTCGCGGTCAGGACCTCCGTATTTGATGGTTTCCACCACGGGGAGCGACTCCACGACACTCCAGCGCATGCCGTAACTCTCAATGTACTCGCGAAGGTCGCGAATCTTTTCGCGTGTCCAAACTTCTCCAAGGGGTACATCGTGCAAGGCTGTTACGATGCCTTCCACGCCAATTTGTCTTAACATGGCAAGCGTAATCTTATCTTTCTTGCCAAACCAACGCCATGTTCTTTCCATATAAAAATAGGTACTTTTGTTAATAACTTCTTGCTATAATCACACGATGCTTGGCAGGCTTGCCGCTAACCATATCGATGCCAGGTGTCTGCTCGTAAGCAAATGGAACGCAACGTATCGTTGCCTGTGTTTCTTCCTTAATCTTTGCCTCTGTTTCTGCAGTACCGTCCCAGTGGCACAGGAAGAAGCCGCCGTCCTTGACACGCTCCTTGAACTCCTCATAGTTGTCGCACTCATAGACGTGCTCGTCACGATATTTACGCGCTTTTTCAAAGATGTTCTTCTGAATGTCCTCCAGCAGCTGTTCTACATGCTGGGCAATTCCTTCCAAAGGAAGTGTTTCTTTTTCCAGCGTGTCGCGGCGCATCACTTCGATGGTGCCGTTTTCCAAATCGCGGGCACCCAGAACCAATCGTACGGGAACGCCCTTCAGCTCATAGTCGGCAAACTTGAAGCCTGGGCGTTTGTTGTCGGCATCGTCAAACTTCACGCTGATGCCCTTTGAACGCAGTTCTGCCATAATGGGCTGCACCTCTTTGTTGACCAGCTCCATTTGCTCAGGTTTGGTGGCAATGGGTATGATGACCACCTGAATGGGGGCCAGACGCGGAGGCAGTACAAGACCGTTATCGTCAGAGTGGGTCATGATGAGTGCTCCGATGAGGCGTGTAGAAACACCCCACGAGGTGGCCCAGACGTATTCGGGCTTGTTCTCTTTATTTAAATAAGTAACATCAAAAGCCTTGGCGAAATTCTGGCCGAGGAAATGCGAGGTGCCGCTCTGCAGGGCTTTACCATCCTGCATCATTGCCTCGATGGTATAGGTGTCAAGTGCTCCGGCAAAACGCTCCGTTTCAGACTTCACACCCTGCAGCACGGGCACGGCCATCCATTCTTCTGCAAATTTTGCATAGACATGGAGCATCTTCTTGGCTTCCTCTTCTGCCTCTTCACGAGTGGCATGTGCGGTATGCCCCTCCTGCCAAAGGAATTCTGACGTGCGCAGGAATGGACGGGTACGCATTTCCCAGCGCATAACGTTACACCACTGGTTGCACATCAAGGGCAGGTCGCGCCATGAGTGAATCCAGTTCTTATATGTGTTCCAGATAATCGTCTCGGAGGTCGGTCGTACGATGAGCTCTTCTTCGAGTTTTGCAGCAGGGTCAACCACTACGCCACTCTTGTCCTCAGTAGCTTTCAAACGGTAGTGCGTCACCACGGCACACTCCTTGGCGAAACCCTCTACGTGCTCGGCTTCGCGGCTGAGGAACGACTTTGGAATGAGCAGGGGAAAGTAGGCATTCTGAGCTCCCGTTTCCTTAAACATGCGGTCCAGTTCGTGCTGCATCTTCTCCCAAATAGCGTATCCATAAGGCTTGATAACCATGCATCCGCGCACGGCCGACTGCTCAGCCAGATCAGCTTTTACTACCAAATCGTTATACCACTGACTGTAATTGTCAGCTCTTTTCGTTAAATCTTTTAATTCTTTTGCCATGTTATCGATAATTTTTCAAAATTTGCGGCAAAGTTAAAAAAAAAATATGAATTATAAATTATGAATTATGAATTATTTTGTACCTTTGCGCCAAGATTTAAATGTTTAACATTAAAAACTGAATTTAAAATGAGAGTAAAATCATTAATTATGGCACTATGCATGGGCATAGTGCTCGTAGGTTGCAATAACCTGCAGAAAGGAGCTGGCATCGGTGCCGCTGGTGGCGCTGTGCTTGGTGGTATCATTGGTCACATTGCAGGTAATACTGCAGTAGGTGCTGCCATAGGTGGTGCGGTAGGTGCAGGTACTGGTGCCATTATCGGCAAGCACATGGATAAGGTGAAGGCAGAGGCTGAACAGGTAAAGAATGCTGAAGTTCAGGAGGTGACAGATGCCAATGGCCTGGATGCTGTTAAGGTGACATTCGACAGCGGTATTCTCTTTGCCACGGGTAAGGCTGACCTGACTGCTGCTTCTAAGATTTCTCTTCAAGAGTTGGCTAACGTACTGAAAAAAAATACCAATTGCGATGTTGCTATTCAGGGCTATACCGACAATGTAGGCTTTAAGGGTAAGACAGCTGCACAGAGTGTGGAGTTGAACAAGGCTCTTTCTCTGGACCGTGCCGCTGCCGTTTACACCTACCTGCAGTCACTCGGCGTTAATGCCAGTCAGGTGAAGAACGTTGAGGGCTTTGGTCAGGAGAACCCCGTTGCCAGCAACGACACGGAAGCTGGACGCAAGCAGAACCGTCGCGTAGAGGTATATCTCTATGCAAGTCAGGAGATGATCAACGCTGCTGAAGCTGGTACGCTGCAATAATAACAATTGACAATATAATTGACAGTTGACAATTGAAGATTCTGAAACGAATAATCAGATGGACTAAATGTATAGTGGTGGCATTTTTTGCCTCCACTATTCTTTCTGTTATAGCCTATCGTTTTGTACCCGTTTATTTCACTCCCCTAATGTTTATCCGCTGCGGACAGCAGTTGTCTGAGGGCAAATCTCTCACTTTGCGCCACCATTGGGTGCCGTTAGAGAAGATGTCACCTTCGCTACCGGTGGCCGTTATGGCTAGTGAAGACCAGCGTTTCCTGGAACATCACGGCTTTGACTTCAAAGCCATTGAACATGCTGCCCGCCGCAACATGCAACACCCGGAGAAACGTCGGCTTGGGGCCAGTACCATCAGTCAGCAGACGGCAAAGAATGTCTTTCTGTGGCCTGGTCGTTCGTGGGTACGGAAAGGATTCGAGGCATATTTCACCACGTTGATAGAACTTTTCTGGTCGAAGCAGCGCATCATGGAGGTTTACCTGAACTCCATCGAGATGGGTGATGGCATCTACGGAGCTGATGCTGTGGCCGAGTGGAACTTCAACTGTCAGGCCAAAGCTCTGACCAGGTCGCAATGTGCTCTTATTGCAGCAACGTTGCCTAATCCCCGTAAATTTAATTCTGCAAAACCGAGCAGATACATGTTCACTCGTCGTGACAAAATCCTGCACGAAATGAAGTATGTAAGTAAGTTTCCGCAGGAAGGTGAGGACGTGAAACGCAACAAATGAAAACGCGTAAAAAAGTAAAAACTTTTTGTTTTCTTTTGTTTTTTGCATGATTTACACTACCTTTGCAGCCTAAATAGTATTGTTATGGGTATATTCGGTTTTTTTAGCAAGAACAAGAAAGAAACGTTGGATAAGGGTCTGGAAAAGACCAAAACCAGCGTGTTCGATAAACTGGCTCGTGCCGTAGCAGGAAAATCAAAGGTCGATGATGATGTTCTCGATGATTTGGAAGAGGTACTCATTACGAGCGATGTCGGGGTAGATACCACATTGAAAATCATCCGCCGTATAGAAGAGCGCGTGGCACGCGACAAATATGTGGGAACCAGCGAGTTGAATGGCATTCTGCGTGACGAGATTGCTGCGTTGCTGGCTGAGAACAATTCGGCTGATAACGCCGACTGGGATTTGCCTGCCGACCCCAAACCTTACGTCATACTGGTGGTGGGTGTTAATGGAGTAGGAAAGACCACTACCATAGGTAAACTGGCATGGCAGTTCAAACAGGCAGGCAAGAAAGTCTATTTGGGTGCTGCCGATACCTTCCGTGCCGCAGCAGTAGAACAATTGTGCATTTGGGGTGAACGGGTGGGCGTTCCCGTCATTAAGCAGCAAATGGGTAGTGACCCTGCCTCGGTTGCTTTCGATACCTTGCAAAGTGCCAAGGCGAATGGGGCTGATGTGGTACTGATTGATACTGCCGGCCGACTTCACAACAAGGTGGGGCTGATGAATGAGCTGAAGAAAATTAAAGAGGTCATGAAAAAGGTGCTTCCAGAGGCTCCTGACGAGGTGCTGCTGGTATTGGATGGCTCTACCGGACAAAATGCCTTTGAGCAGGCCAAGCAGTTCTCTGCCGTCACTCAAATCAGTAGTCTTGCAATTACGAAACTCGACGGTACGGCAAAAGGCGGTGTTGTCATTGGCATCAGCGATCAGCTGAAGGTACCCGTAAAATATATTGGCCTCGGTGAAGGCATGGAAGACCTGCAGCTGTTTGACCGTAAGCAGTTTGTAGATTCGCTCTTTAAGAGTTGAAACGACAAAAAGAAAACGAAGTGAAGGTAAAGACAATAGATTTCGTCACCTTAGGTTGTTCCAAGAATTTGGTGGATAGTGAGCGGCTGATGGCCATGTGTGAGTCACATGGCTTCCGTTGTACGCACGATGTGGAACAGCCTAAGGGTGAAATAGCGGTAATAAACACCTGTGGCTTTATTGCTGATGCTAAGGAAGAGAGCATCAATACCATTCTTGAATTTGTGCAGGCCAAAAGTGAAGGGCGTGTTGAACAAGTCTATGTGATGGGGTGTTTGTCAGAGCGTTATCTTGCTGATCTTGAAACAGAAATTCCTGAGGTTGATGGCTGGTATGGTAAGTTTAACTATCAGCAGCTGTTGAGTGATATCGAGGATAGAGAAAGGTTGAAATGTGAAAGTGGAAAAACGATTGAGGAAGGCTTTCGTCGTCATATTACCACTCCCTCGCATTATGCTTATCTGAAGATTTCAGAAGGCTGCGACAGACATTGCGCCTATTGTGCCATACCCATTATTACCGGGCATCACAAGAGCCGACCCGTTGAATCGATACTTAATGAAGTGCGCTGGTTGGTGTCGCAGGGGGTCAAGGAAATACAGGTCATTGCCCAAGAGTTGACCTATTATGGCATTGATATTGACGGACGACAGCATATTGCCGAACTGGTTGAACGCATGGCAGATATAGAGGGGGTGGAATGGATTAGGCTGCACTATGCCTATCCCACTCATTTCCCCATGGACTTGCTGCGGGTAATGAGGGAGAAGAAAAACGTATGCAACTATTTGGATATTGCTTTGCAACATATTAGTGACAGCGTGTTGGAGCGTATGCAACGCCATATTACCAAGCAGGAAACCTACGACTTGATAGAGACCATGCGCCGTGAAGTGCCAGGAATATGTCTGCGTACGACCTTAATGGTGGGGTTCCCCGGCGAGACCGATGAGGACTTTCAGGAACTGCTCGACTTTGTACGTTGGGCACGTTTTGAGCGTATGGGTGCCTTTGCCTATAGCGAAGAAGACGGGACACCGTCGGCAAAACTCTATGAAGACAATGTTCCTGATGATGTGAAACAACATAGGCTCGACAAGCTCATGCGGCTGCAACAAAACATCTCTGCCGAGATAGAGGCAGAGAAGGTGGGCAAAGTGATGCGTGTCATCATCGACCGACAGGAAGGCGACTATTATGTAGGTCGTACGGAGTTTTGTTCTCCCGAAGTGGACCCGGAGGTGCTGATACCTGCCGGCGAACAGCTGACGGTCGGCCAGTTCTATGATGTAAAGATTACTGATTCTGAGGAATTTGATATTTATGGAACAACCATTTACTGACCTATATGAACAACAGAGAATTTATAAGTGAACTATCATCGCGAATGGGTTATAGCACCGCTGACACTCAGCGGCTGGTTACTAACCTGGTGAATGCCATGAGCGACAGTTTTCTAGAAGACAATGCTGTACTGATTCCAAGTTTCGGAACATTTGAAGTGAAGAAAAAAATGGAGCGCATCATGGTAAATCCCTCTACAGGTCAACGAATGCTTGTCCCACCGAAACTGGTATTGGGGTTTAAGCCAAGTACCACATGGAAAGACAAACTAAAGAGCGGAGGGCAGGAGTGATGGATAAAAAAACGATACAGGAAATAGCCAGCATTCTTGTTGAAAAGAACGGCCTGCAGCAACGTGACGCAGAACGTTTTGCCCTTGCCATGTTCAGCGTTATACGTGAAGGACTTGAGCGTGAAGGACAGGTGAAGGTACGCGGTTTGGGAACCTTCAAGATTATAGGGGTGGAGGCTCGCGAAAGCGTTAGCGTCATGACTGGTGAACGCGTGCTGATTCAGGGGCATGATAAAATTACGTTTACCCCTGATGCCACCATGAAAGAGTTGGTCAACAAGCCATTCTCTCAGTTTGAGACGGTGGTGCTGAATGAGGGTGTTGTCTTTGATGACCTGAAAGATGAGCCGAAGGATGAGCCGAAGGATGAAACGAAGGATGAGCCGAAGGAAACAGCCGTTAAGGCTTCGTTGACAACCGTTCCTGATGATAATCCTGTTGAGCAGGAAGTTGTTGAGGAACCCGTACCCGAGGAACCCGTACCCGAAGAACCCGTACCCGAAGAACCTGTACCCGAGGAACCTGTAGTGGAGGAACCTGTTGAGCCAGATGTGAATGAGAAAATACAAACTGCAGCAGACCCCGTTGAACCACAAATAGCAGAAGAACCCCTTGAGCCAGAAGTTGTTGAGGAACCCGTAATTGAGGCTCCTGCAGAACCACAGTTAGTTGAAGAACCTCAGCAGCAACCCCAACGTCCCCAAGTGGCTAAGGCCATTGCTCAGCCAGATTACGGTGACGATGATGACGAAAAAGAAAAACGAAACTGGTGGCCTTGGATTCTGCTCACGTTGCTGTTAATGGCGGCTTCTGCTGCTGCCGGTTATTATTTTGGGTGGCAGCAAGGAAAAAGTGTAACAATAGAAATCGGAGAGCCTGTCAAAGATACTATAGCAATAGTTGACTCCACGAGAATCGACTCTATGGTTATTGACTCCGTGGCTATTGACTCTACGACTGTTGAACCCACGAACGTTGAACAAGTAAAGACGGACTCGGTAGCAAAGGACACGCCAAAGGTGGTTGAGCAATCTGCTGAAGACCCTCGTCTGCGTTACGGGGCCTATCGCATTGTCGGTGAAGACTATACCATCAAGGTTCGCCCCGGAGAAACATTGGCCCGCTTGGCCAAGCGAACGCTGGGTCCTGGCATGGAGTGTTATATTGAGGTATTCAATGGCATCAAGTCAAATGCAGAACTGAAAGAAGGACAGGTCATCAAAGTCCCAAAACTGGAGCTGAAGAAGAAAAAACGTTAATGACACCCCGTCAGGAACGGTTCTGATTGAGAAAGTTTCTTAAATTATAAGGTTTAAGAAACTTTTTTAATATTTATTAGATTCAGTTTTTCCGTTATCCAACAAGAATTCCGTACTTTTGCACCTTAAAATGAAAGTATAATCAAATCATGATATTATGGCAGAAGCTATTGACATTAGAGAACTGAACATACGAATTGAGCAGCAGAGCGCATTCGTAGCCAATCTGACGACGGGAATGGACCGCGTCATCGTAGGACAGAAACACTTGGTTGACTCGTTGCTTATCTCGCTGTTGAGTGACGGACACATCCTGCTGGAAGGTGTTCCGGGACTTGCAAAGACGCTGGCTATTAAGACGCTGGCACAACTGATTGACGCCAAGTATTCACGCATACAATTTACGCCCGACCTGTTGCCGGCTGACGTTATCGGTACGATGATTTATTCGCAGAAGGACGAGCGCTTCCAGGTGAAAAAGGGCCCAGTGTTTGCCAACTTCGTCTTGGCCGACGAAATCAACCGTGCTCCGGCGAAGGTGCAGAGTGCGTTGTTGGAGGCTATGCAGGAGAAACAGGTAACCATCGGCAGCGAGACATTCGAACTGCCCAAGCCCTTCCTCGTAATGGCAACTCAGAACCCCATTGAACAGGAAGGTACTTATCCGCTGCCCGAGGCGCAGACTGACCGTTTTATGATGAAAGTGATTATCGACTATCCCACATTGGAAGAGGAGAAGAAGATTATCCGTGAGAACATTGCCGGAGCACTTCCCACCGTTTCGCCCGTAACCACAGCCGACGAGATTCTCCGTGCCCGTTCGGTGGTTCGCGAAGTATATATCGACGAGAAGATTGAGCAATACATTGCCGACATTGTTTTCGCCACCCGTTACCCCGACCGTTATGGGTTGAAGGACCTGAAGGACATGATATCCTTTGGCGGTTCGCCACGTGCCAGCATCAATCTGGCCAAGGCCAGCCGTGCCTTTGCGTTCATCAAGCGTCGTGGCTATGTGGTGCCGGAAGATGTGCGTGCCGTTGCACACGACGTGCTGCGCCACCGTATTGGCCTGACTTACGAGGCAGAAGCATCGAACGTGACCAGCGAGGAAATTGTTTCAAAGATTATCAACAAGGTTGAAGTGCCCTAAAATAGCGAGTAGGTGTAAGAAACGATATGTTTGTAGCATGTAAACTACGTGTTTATGACATGTAAACTACATGTTTAGCTTAGGTTAACATGTGGTTTCCCTTACTCAAACCTATAGTTTCCCTTACTCAAACCTGTAGTTTCCCTTACTCAAACTCATGGACTTCAGCATGTAAAGAACTAAATAATACGGTTGATAGATGGAAACATCTGAAATCATCAAGAAAGTCAGAAAAATAGAAATCAAGACCCGCGGGCTGAGTTCTAACATTTTTGCAGGTCAATACCATTCTGCCTTCAAGGGTAGGGGTATGGCCTTCAGCGAAGTGCGCGAATATCAGTTTGGCGACGACGTGCGTGACATCGACTGGAATGTGACAGCCCGTTTTCACCGCCCTTACGTCAAGGTGTTTGAAGAAGAGCGCGAACTGACGGTCATGCTGCTCATCGACGTCAGCGGAAGTCTTGACTTTGGAACGCAGCGCCAGATGAAGCGTGACATGGTTACCGAGATTGCCGCTACGTTGGCTTTCTCGGCCATCCAAAACAACGATAAGATTGGCGTGGTGTTTTTCTCGGATCGTATAGAAAAATACATTCCTCCCAAGAAAGGACGCAAGCATATTCTGTATATTATTCGTGAACTGCTCGACTTCCATCCGGAGAGTCTTCGGACTGATGTGCGTGGGGCACTGGAGTTCATGACGAGTGTGGCAAAACGTCGTTGCACGGCATTTGTGCTGAGTGACTTCTATTCCAAGGACGATTTTCAGCAGCCTCTGACCATTTGTAACCGCAAGCACGACGTGGTGGCCATCCAGGTCTATGACCAGCGGGCGAAGACGCTGCCCGATATTGGGCTGATGCGTGTGGTGGATGCCGAGACTGGCCACGAGCAATATATTGATACCAGCAGCCGCCGTCTGCGTCAGGCACACACGCAGTACTTCCTGCAGCGCCAGGCAGCCCTGAAGGAGGCTTTCAACAAGAGTAACGTTGACCACGTCAGCATAGCCACTAACGAAGACTACGTGAAGGCGCTGATGATGCTCTTCAAGCAGCGTAGCTGACAAAATAGTAAAACTAAGTATTAACGGTAGAAAAAGTAAAGGAACGACGATGAAACTTGTCATAAGACCAAAGGCTACAGAATGGGTGAAATGGCTGATGCCTTTTTGCCTCATTGCCCTTTTCCCTTTATTGTCGGCAGCACAGTCAGTTGAAGCCCGAATAGATTCCATCGAGATGCTGATGGGCGAACAGACGCATGTCACTTTGACCGTGACCGCTCCGGAGGGTTCCAAGATAGAGTTTCCGCAGTACAAACGGACACAGGAGCTGGTGCCGGGGGTAGAGGTCGTTGAAACCCGTACCGAGGGTGACCAGATGCAGGTGCTCACACTCACTTCTTTTGAAGACAGCCTTTATTCCCTGCCGCCCTTTAAGGTTAAAGTAAATGGTAAGGAAATTCTGAGTAATAGGTTGGCCCTGAAAGTGATAGGAATTGACGTTGATACCACCCACTTCGAAAAGTTCTATGGCCCAAAGGACGTGCAGGACAATCCGTTCCTGTGGAGTGAGTGGGCTCCGCTGTTCTGGCTGAGCGTGCTGATGCTCGTACTCATGGCCTTAGGCTATTACCTCTATCTGCGTCTGCGTGACAACAAGCCTATCATCACTTCCGTCAAGATTGTGAAGAAACTGTTGCCCCACCAGAAGGCCATGAAGGAAATAGAGCAGATTAAGGCAGAAAAGATGCAGACTTCAGAAAACCAGAAGGAGTACTACACGAAACTGACCGACACCATTCGCCGCTACATTGAGGAGCGTTACGGATTCTCGGCTATGGAGATGACCAGTAGCGAAATCATTGACCGTCTGACCCGTCAGGGTGACCAGAAAGCGCTTGACGAGCTGCGCACGTTGTTCCAGACTGCCGACCTCGTGAAGTTTGCCAAATATTCTACACTCATCAACGAGAACGATATGAACCTGGTGACGGCCGTTGACTTCATAAACAGTACGAAGGCAGAGAACCTCCCAACAGAAGAGGTGGTGCGTCCGCAACTGTCGGAAGAAGACCTCCGCTCACAATCCACGCGGCGTGTGCTGAAGACGGTCATCATCATCGTTGGTTTTGCATGTGCTGCACTCATGGCCTACGTGGTCTATGGTTTGTGGCAATTGATGGAATAATATTAATATGCATCCGAAAGCATTAAGCGTTGAAAAATGGAATTTGTAAATAAAGGATTCTTCTTTCTGCTCCTGCTGCTGATACCTTATATTATATGGTATCTGATGTTCAGGAAAAAGAGTGAGCCGACCATGCGCATGAGTGATACAAACGCCTATCGCTATGCTCCGCGTAGTTGGAAGGTGGCTCTCATGCCCCTTCAGCTTTTGCTACGCATAGCCACCTTTGTACTTATCGTCATCGTGTTGGCACGCCCCCAGACCAGTAATTCGTGGAAAGACAAGACCGTTGAAGGAATAGACATCATGTTGGCTATGGACGTTTCCACGTCTATGCTGGCAGAAGATTTGAGCCCCAACCGCATTGAGGCCGCTAAGAAAGTGGCTGCTGAGTTTATTGTTGACCGTCCTAATGACAACATCGGACTCTGCATCTTTGCCGGTGAGTCGTTTACACAATGTCCCATGACCATCGACCATGCCTCTCTGCTGAACCTGCTGCACGGAGTCAGGGCCGACATTGCCGCCCGTGGTCTTATTCAGGACGGTACAGCCATTGGTATGGGACTGGCCAATTCCGTAGCGCGCCTGAAAGACTCGAAAGCAAAGAGTAAGGTCGTTATCCTACTGACTGACGGCAGTAACAACATGGGTGACATATCGCCCATGACGGCTGCCGAGATAGCTAAGAGTTTAGGCATACGTGTCTATACCATTGGCGCGGGTACCAACGGCACAGCCCGCTACCCGATGCCCGTCGGCGGCGGCGTGCAGTATGTCAACTTGCCTGTAGAAATTGACACCAAGACGCTGAACGACATAGCGAATGCCACGGACGGAAAATTCTTCCGTGCCACCAATACGCGTGAGCTGCAGCAGATATACAAGGAAATTGACCAGTTGGAGAAAACCAAACTCAACGTTAAGCAGTACAGCAAGAAATATGAGGCTTACCAACCATTCGCCTTGGCTGCTATTCTCACGTTGTTGCTTGAGTTACTGCTTCGCGTCACCATATTCAGGAGGATACCGTCATGAACAGATATTTTGAAGACCCCGCATATCTCTGGTTGCTTGTACTCATACCAGTACTGGCAGCTGTCCATTTTCTGATGCGCCTGCGTCAGAAACAAAAGTTGCGTAAATTTGGCGACCCAGACTTGGTCAGACAGCTCATGCCCGATGTGTCACGCTGGCGGGCTACCGCCAAATATGGGTTTCTGCTGCTGTCCTTAACGCTGCTCATTGTCGCCTTTGCACGTCCCCATTGGGGCTCTGGAACCAAGACTGAAAAACGTAAAGGCATTGAAACCATTATTGCCATGGATGTCTCTAATTCAATGCGAGCCCAGGACGTGACACCCAGTCGTCTGGACCGTTCGAAGATGATGGTTGAAAATTTGGTTGACAAGTTCTCGAACGACAAGATAGGGCTCATTGTTTTTGCTGGCGATGCCTTTGTTCAGTTGCCCATGACCAGCGACTACGTGTCGGCCAAGATGTTCCTAAGCAGCATTGACCCATCTATGATAGCTACGCAGGGTACCGATGTCGCAGCAGCTATCAATATGGCTATTCACAGCTTCAGTCAGGACGAACAGGTTGGCAAGGCCATCATTGTCATTACTGACGGTGAAGACCATGAGGGTGGTGCTGTTGAGGCTGCGGAAGATGCCAAGAAGCGTGGTATGCATGTCTTCGTGCTTGGTGTGGGGTCAACGGGAGGTGCTCCTATTCCTGACCCGTCAACAGGAAAGTATATGTTTGACGAGACAGGCAACACGGTTATGTCCGCCTTAAATGAAGACATGTGTAAACAGATAGCACAGGCAGGTGGCGGTGCCTACATACACGTGGAGAACGGCTATGCTGCCCAGGAACAACTGAACGACGAACTGGACAAGCTCTCAAAGAAGGAAATATCTGCCGAGGTCTATAACAGCTACGACGAATACTTCGTGTGGTTTGCACTAACTGCCCTTCTGGTGTTGATAATCGAAGTCGTCATGTTGGAGCGTAAGAATCCGCTGCTGAAGAATGTGCGGCTGTTTAAAGATAAAAAAGTAAAAGCATAAAAAGGGAAGAAATGAAACAAGTCATATATCATCAGGCGGAAGGATGGGTAAAATGTTTTTTGCTTTTTAGCCTTTTTATTCTTTTGCCTTTAGGCATAACTGCTCAGAATGACCGTCAGCTGATTCGTCAGGGAAACAAGCTCTTCCGTGCCGGACAGTATGCTGATGCTGAAGTACTTTACCGCAAGGCTATCGAAGCTAACGGACAGAATGCTCAGGCCGCTTATAATCTGGGTAATGCATTGATGCTTCAGAAGAAAGATTCTGCTGCCGTCGTGCAGTTTCAGACAGCAGCCAAGATAGAGAAGAACCCACAACGAAAATATCTTTCTTATCATAATATAGGTGTCATTTGTCAGACCAAGCAGATGTTCAAGGATGCTATTGAGGCTTACAAGGAGGCCTTGCGACTGAATCCGCATGACGACCAGACCCGTTATAATCTGGAACTGTGCAAGCGCCAATTGAAAAACCAACCGCAAGGTGGCGGCGGCGGCAACGACAAGAAGGATGATAAGAAAGAGCAACAGCAAGAACAGCAACAGCAGAAGAAGGAAGACAAGAAGGACGAGCAGCAACAGCAGCAACAACAACAGCCACAGATGAGCAAGGAGAATGCCGAGCAACTACTGAATGCTGCCCTTCAGCAGGAGCGTCAGACCCAGAAGCGTATGCAGGAACAGCAGCAACAGCAGGGCCGTCGCCGACTGCAGAAGAACTGGTAAGGTGATTTTCTGCCTGACAGAGAGTAAAGAGTAAGGTAATGTAGAATGAAAATGAAAAATGAAGGAATGAACTTGACGATATATCATAGATTCGGACGGAGAAAAAAAGAATGGGTTATGAAGGTGCTGCTGGCATTTCTCATTTCTCATTTCTCATTTCTC
>JAGAYI010000030.1 GCA_017940545.1 Prevotella sp. | reverse complement strand
GGGGAGTGTGTGGTCAGCGGTTTCAGTAGCAAGTTGGAGCAAGACGTGCTTCATTTCCTATTGAAAGGCAGTCAGCCCATTATCATTGTGCTTGCACGAAAGATGTATAAGGTTATTCCTGACGAACTAAAAGAGCCGTTGGCTCAGAACCGTCTATTGATTATCTCCGTTAGTACTGCCATCCGCCAGTCAAAGATGACTGCAATGACTAGGAACAGATATGCATGTGAAATGGCAGACAGGATTCTGTTCGTTGGAGTGACCGAACAGAGTAGTTTGTATCCCTATAAAAACAAATATCGCAATAAACTTGAGAAAAGTATATGACACCATTTGGCAAGAAGGAATTTGTTTTGTATCTTTGCACCCAAGATGAGCGTTCTTCGCAGAGGCGAAGCGACCATAGGTCGAGCGCTTTGGTTTAGTGAGAAATGTGTAGGAATATGTAAGTCCTCTCGTTTCTAAAGTGTTACCAGTTTCTTTCTTGTTCAAGGGTAACTCACTGATATTCAAATCGAAAATAGGAGTCCTGCTATTTGGAGACCGTTCTCAATTCGTTGTTCTGCCATAATTTGCATCAAAGAACACCCGATGATGAGCCACCAACCGTTTTTGTGACTCATCATCGGTGCAAAAGTATATTATATTTCTGAAACGGCCAAATTCTAGTTTCAAAATGTTCTGAACTTACGGAATTATCAGAGATTGTCAGACCAGCCTTCAGTTCTGAGGCTTGGCAGTAATACCGATGTCAGGTCTTAAATAGTTACATATTCTTCTGGCGGAACTGAGCTGGAGTCATGCCGAAATGCTCCTTCACATATTTCCCGAAGAATGAGGGATTGGGAAAGCCCAGCCGGTCGGCTATCTGTGTCATGGTGAGGTCGGTCTGCCTGAGGTAGTAACGTATGTCCTCCAAAGTATGCTCGCGTATCCATTCGTTGGCAGTCTTCCCAGAATGTTTCTTACAGATCATCGAGAGGTACTTTGGGGTGATACACAGTTCACTGGCATAGTATTCCACCGAGCGGTGCTTTACCGCACTTTTGCCCAGTAAGTCGAGAAACCGCTGGAATATTGTCCCTTGCTGACTGACGGAAGACGGGATAATGGTTTCCGACTGTTTGACTGCTTTTAGCAGTCCGCAGAGATGGAGGAAGGCACCTCGCAGAAACGACCGCACTACCTCTGACTTGTATGCTATCTGTTTCTCGATAGTGAAGACGCTGTTAAGCAGGTCGTAAAAATGCGTGAAGGTTCGAATGTCTTCTTCGTCAAACGTGATGACGTGCATTTTGTGAATATAGAGCACTTCTGTCCAAAGACTCATCTTTTCGTGCAGGAAACTCTGCAACATGCGGTTGCTCACTAAGATTGCCTTGAAGTCAAAATCAGGTGAAAGCAAGAAGTCTGTAATGGTCGTGTTGGGTGGACAAATCAGCAGTTGGTTTTGTTCGAATTGTGTAACTTGTCCGTTAATAACTGCTTGTATCTTGCCCTTAATACAAAACGCCACCATATTCACCTTCAGACGGACGGGGGCAGGATTGGCCATAAACTTTACATTGTCAATCATCACGATGTCTTCGTCGGTGTAGCTCAAGGTTACGTCGGCATCTACGGGGTGCTCCACATCGAAATGGCTTGCCACTTTATCTAAGAGTATTGTATCTTGTTCCATTTTGGCTTTGTATTTTGTATTCTGGTGCAAAAATCGTCATAATAATCGTGAAAACCATGTTCTAACAGTATATTTTTTTGTCCCATCTTGGTATATTATTCAAAATCGAACAAAAGTGTTACCGAAATGGACACGCACAAAAGGAATAAAATGCTCAATTTTGCAAGGCTTTTGAGAAAATAGGAACAATAAATGATAAATTCAATGAAAAAAGAACATCTGCTGATTACCGCAGCCGTACTCCTGATGTTGAGTGGTTGCGGAGCGAAGAAGGAGCATTCGGAGAAAGCTCCGACCAGAGTGAAGACCATGTTGGTTTCGCCTGCTTCAGCTGGCGAGACACAGACGTATGTAGGTATTATAGAGGAACGCGAGTCTACTGCCGTCAGCTTTACCGGCATGGGTGTGGTGAAGCGTGTCTTGGTCAGCGAGGGACAAATCGTAAGTCGTGGACAATTGTTGGCTGAAATGGACGATACGCAAGCCCGCAACCTGCTGAGTGGCGCTGAGGCCACCATGACACAGGCCAATGATGCCTATATGCGTATGAAGATGCTGCACGACAACGGTTCGCTGCCTGAAGCGCAGTGGATTGAGGTGCAAAGCAAGGTGGCGCAGGCAAAGTCGCAGTTGGAGGTTGCTAAGAAAAACTTAGCCGACTGCCGGTTGACGGCTCCCGTCGGTGGTGTCATAGGACATAGGATGATAGGTGCAGGCGAGACAGCATTGCCCTCACAGGCTGTGGTGAACATTCTTGACGTGAGCACGGTGAAGGTGAAAGTGGCAGTCCCAGAGGCTGAGGTAAGCGGCATTGCAACCAATACTCCTTCTGTCGTTCGGGTGGATGCTGTAGAAGGTACATTCCAAGGCGGACGTATCGAGAAAGGTGTGACTGCCGATGCACTGACACATACCTATGATATAAGAATCAATGTGGCTAACAGCCAGAGAAAGCTGTTGCCGGGTATGGTTGCTTCGGTTCGGTTTATGGCGACTGACTCACAAGAAGCCAGTCAGTTATCACTACCCGTGACAGCAGTCCAGAAGGCAGCTGATGGTTCGCTCTTTGTTTGGACCGTTGCCAAGGATAGCACTGCACACCGCACAAAGGTAGATATTGGTCATACAATGGGTAACAATGTTGCTGTCCGTCAAGGAACAAATATGGGACAGCGCATCATTACCGAAGGCTATCAGAAACTCAGTGAAGGAACTAAAGTGATATATTAATTATGAAGAATTCGTCTTGGCTCCGCTGGCCGCTGGAGCATTATTCTATATCGCTGCTCATAGTGGGCATTCTGTTCGTGCTGGGCATTTACGGCATGTATGTGATGCCGAAGGATGAGTTTCCACATGCTACCATCCGTCAGGGAGTGATCGTGGCCGTCTATCCTGGCGCTACCAGCGAGGAGGTGGAAGAGCAACTGGCACGTCCCTTGGAACGCTACCTCTTCACCTTCGAAGAGGTGAACCGCGTGAAGACCACCACGACATCGCAGAACGGCATGTGCGTGGTGATGGTGAAACTGAACGACAATGTCAACAACAAGGACGAGGTTTG
Source organism: Prevotella sp. (assembly GCA_017940545.1). Classification (GTDB taxonomy): domain Bacteria; phylum Bacteroidota; class Bacteroidia; order Bacteroidales; family Bacteroidaceae; genus Prevotella. Next base: position 57,120 of record JAGAYI010000030.1, on the reverse strand, counting down.
GTCGAAGATCAAGCACGGTGTGAACGGCTTCAAGGCTCAGTTGCCTGTCGGTGTACTCGCTGTCGTGGTGAACGACGATTTCGGCAACACCTCAGCCTTGCTGATAGCTATCGAAAGCGGACAGCGCAGTTATCGCGAGTTGAAGAAATACAGCGACCTACTGAGCGACCGCCTGCGTCGTATTCCGTCTGTAGCTAACGTGAAAACGTTTGGTGAACAGAAGGAGCAAATTTCTCTTTACGTTGACCGCCAGCGCTTGCAGGCATACGGCATCGGTCAGCAGATGCTTTTCGGATGCTTGCAGGCTCAGGGACTGACCACGATGAGCGGTGCCATTGACGACGCAGACCAGCAGGTGCCCATCCATGTGGAGGCTACTGAGAACAGTGTGGAGGAGATAGCCAACCAGATTATTTTCAGCGACCCTGTCAACGGCAAAGTGGCACGAGTACGCGACGTAGCCCGTGTGGTTCGTGAATACGACACTGACAACAGCCGCATTGAACAAGACGGCCATCCCTGCCTGCTGTTGTCAATGGAGATGATTCCAGGCAACAATGTGGTCATCTACGGCGAGGAGGTGGACAAGGTGCTCGACGAGTTCCGCAGTGAGGTACTGCCCGACGATGTCACGATGACCCGCATTGCCGATAAGCCCAAGGTGGTATCGACGAGTGTCACCTCGTTCCTGCGCGACTTGCTCATTTCGATGGCTATCATCATTCTGGTGATGATGGTACTCTTCCCTTTGCGTTCTGCCATCGTTGCTGCCATTACCATTCCGCTGAGCACGTTTGTCAGCGTAGCTATCATGTACATGGTGGGTATCGAGCTGAACATTGTTACCCTGGCTGGACTGATTGTGGTGCTCGGCATGATTGTTGATAATGCCATTGTGGTCATCGACGGCTATTTGGAATACCTCGGTAAGGGCTACGAGCCGAAGGATGCCGCCATCGAGAGTGCCAAGCAATACTTCATGCCCATGATGCTGGCTACGATATGCATCTGTGCCATCTTCTTCCCCTTCCTCATCACGATGAAGGGCGTGTTCCTCGATGCCCTGCAGGACTTCCCGTGGACTATTACCATCAACCTCATGGTATCGCTGCTGCTGGCTGTGTTGCTGATTCCTTTCCTGGAAGTAAAGATTATCAAGCCGGGTAAGGTGAGTACCGATGGAAATGCGATCACCCGCTGGGTGCAGAAGACCTACGATGGTGTTCTCGACAAGACATTCCGCCATCCGTGGCTGACGATGGGCATTGGCGTAGGTCTTATCCTGCTCTCGCTGCTCATCGTGCCTACGCTGAAGGTCCGTCTTTTCCCATATGCCGACCGCGACCAGTTTGCTGTGGAAATATTCCTGCCCGAGGGTAAGGGCTTGGCCGAGACGGTGCATATAGCCGACTCCGTTTACAATGTTCTCAAAAAGGACGAGCGTATCACTGGCATCACCTCGTTCCTGGGGTGCTCGTCGCCCCGCTTCATGGATGTCTATGCTCCGCAGATGGGTGGCAAGAATTTTGCGCAGTTCATTGTCAATACCACGGGCGAACAGGAAACACTTGACCTCTTGGCGCAGTATCAGCCCAGTCTGGGTGAGGCTTTCCCTGATGCATACGTCAAGTTCAAGCGGCTCGACTACATGGAGGTGCCGGAACTGGAGTACCGATTCTATGGAGAAGACCTCGACACTCTGCATGTAGCTGCCGAGCGATTGATGGAACGGATGCGTCAGATGCCCGAACTGGAGTGGGTACATACGGACTATCTGCAGCCTTATCCCATCATCAACGTCACGCTCGACCCTGTGGTCTCTTCGCAGTTGGGTATCACCCGTACCACCGCACAACTCGCCCTCAGTGCCACCACCAGCGACCTGCAGGTGGGACACATCTGGGAGGGTGACTACGAATTGCCCATCGTGGTACGCGACGATAGTGATATGACTTATAGCGATATTGAGAATCTGGGTATAGCTACGCCCACGACAATGGTTTCGGCAGGCTACACCTCGGCAGGTACTCCTGGCGCAACAAACACCAGTACCACTGTGCCGTTGCGTCAGGTGGCCAAGGTGAATCCCAAGTGGAGCGAGGGGCGTATCATGCATCGTGGTGGCGAACGCTGCATCACCGTCACAGCCCAGTTTGTGCAGGGTGTTTATACGGCAGAAATCGAACAACGGATAGCCGACATCATGCACAGCGACATCCGGCTTCCGCAAGGTGTACGTTCTGAAGTAGGTGGCGAGATAGAATATGGCGGCGAGGCAATGCCTCAGGTCATCGGAGGTATCGCTATTGCCATGCTGATAGTGTTCTTCTTCCTGCTGTTCAACTTCAAGAAATATGGCATTACCACCGTCTGTATGGCAGCACTCGCCTTGATGATACCTGGAGCCCTTATCGGATTAGGAATTATGAACCGGGCTTTGGGATTGACTTCTATTTTTGGACTCATCACACTGATGGGTATGATTATGCGCAATGAGATACTGATCTTTGAACATGCCAACGACTTAGTGAAAGCGTATATAGCCGAGCATGGTGATTGGACGGTAGATCGCAAGGCATATAACGAGGCCGTGAAGCGTGCTGCCTACGATGCCGGCAAGCGACGCATGGTGCCTATCTTCCTCACCACGGCCACGACTGCCGTCGGTGTGGTACCGATGATTATCGCCCAGAGCTCGTTCTGGATGCCTGTGGGTGTCACCATCTTTGCCGGAGGCATTGGCTCGCTCATCCTTGTGGTCACCATGTTGCCCGTCGTTTATTGGAAAGTTTCGACTAAGTGAGTGCCAACGCAAGCTGGCTTGCGTTGGCCGAACGAAAGAAACTTCAACGAAGTTAAAGTAAATTTGAAGTAATTATGAAAAAGATTATAACCGTCATAGTTTGTTCTTTATGCTGCAATATAGTAGCTGCCCAAACATATACCCTGGAGCAACTCAAAGACTCCGCCCGTCATAACAATATCACCCTCCGCAACGCTCAGCGTTCGGTAGCATCTGCCGCCCAACAGCGCAAGGAGGCTTTTACCAAGTATTTCCCTAATATCAGCGGCACAGGTTTCTGGTTCAATGCCAATAAGGGAACGGCCCGTATGGATGTCAATCCCAGTCAGATGATTCCTGCAGAGATAGGGGCTGCTATGGCGCAGCAGTTTCCTGCCGAAGCACTTGCAGCACTGCAAAGTCCTATCAGCATGTCTATGCTGAAGAATGGAACCGTCGCTGGTGTGAATGCTGTTCAGCCAGTTTTTGCCGGCGGTCAGATTGTCAACGGCAATCGTCTGGCTCGTGTCGGAGAGGAGGCAGCCCGCCTGCAACTCGAACTTTCTGACAATGAGGTAGAGCGGCAGACAGAACAATACTACTGGCAATTGGTATCCCTGCAGGAGAAAATGAAAACCATCGCAGCTGTTGATACCTTGCTGGGTGACATATACAAAGATGTAGATGTGGCCGTGCGCGCAGGATTGGCCATGCGCAACGACCTGCTGCAAGTGCAGCTTCGCCGTAATGACATCGAGAGCCAGCGCGTAAAGCTACAGAACGGCATCAGCATCGTCCGACTGCTCCTGGCTCAGTATTGCGGACTGGAGAATGCCGATTTTAGACTGGTGGCTAATACGGAAACGGAGCCACCTATGATTCAACAGCAAGACTATGGCCAGGCTTTGCTCAGTACACCCGAATATCAGCTCTTGGGTAAACAGGTCGAGGCGGCTAAATTGCAGAAGAACCTCGCTGTAGGCCAGCAGTTGCCGACAGTAGCAGTGGGCGCAGGCTATAACTACCATAATCTGCTGGACAACAACCGAACCTTCGGCATGGTTTTCGCTACCGTCAGTGTACCTATCTCCGACTGGTGGGGAGGCTCCCATGCCATCAAGCGCAAGGAGATTGAATACCAGAAGGCCATTGACGAACAGCACGACAAGGCCCAGCTACTGCAAATCCGTATGCAGAATGCCTACAACAATGTCGTTGAGGCGCGCCAGCAGCTTACTATCGCTCAACGCAGTATTGAGCAGAGTGAAGAAAATCTGCGGTTGCACCGCAATTTCTACAAAGCAGGCACCACAAAGATGAGCGACCTGCTCGAAGCCCAACTGCTCTACCAACAGTCGCTTGACCGCCGTACCGATGCCTATGCTGACTTGCAGAACAAAATCCTGGAGTACCGTCAGGCTACTGGACAGTGAAAGACTTTTAGCGACGACGGACAGAGTCCTCATAGTTCTTGGACGAGCCAAGCGACCTGAAGTCGAGCGGATGACGTACTGCTGGCATTGGCGAATGCCTTCCTTATTGCCTGCTCAAACATTCCGCTCCAGCCAGATGACATTGACGTTATTCCATGGCAGGGTAGCACGTAAAGCACGGTACTTCCAGTCGCTTAATTCAAGGCGTTCAATCTCCTTTGACTGGTCGTAGTTGCGACATCTGGTGTGGCATCTACAAGGGAACTGCATATTAATCCTACTCCTACCTCCTATTACTGAAATGATCTGAAAGGGAGGCGAATGTTATTTGCTTTTTAGATCCAAAAAGTCGAAATACATCAAACGTGTGGACTGAGGAACTACAGCCTTGTCCTTGCGTGTACTCATTGATTCTATTTCTTCGGATGCAAACAGATAGGTAAAACCATTCTTTTCATAATATGCTAAAGCATCAGGAGCATTGCGGGCATCGACTATCAGGAAACGACAGCCAGTCTTACTCCCTTGACCAAGCCACCTTTTGATAAAGTTCATCAATGCAGTTCCAATCCCTTGGTGTGCCATTTCCTTGTTTACAGCCAGTCTGCCAATCAAGACTCCAGGGTAGCGCTTCAAGCGTTTCTCGCTGAGGTCATTATCTTCACGGAACTCTTCCTATTTGCGATTAGAGAGGTCTGTCATGCGAAGACTGTCATTAGAAACAGAGAAAGCACAGGCAATCTGCTTTGGGTTACTATTGGAACGGAAGACGTAAGAACGGCTAACCATCTTTCTAGTATATCCTAATACGTCTTTCTGGAAATACTCATCAAGGTCGCCTACACCACAAGAAAAATGCTCGCACTCAGCGAGCACATCTTCCGTCAGTTCTATGAACGTAAACTCGTTCAGAAATTCACTAATCGTCATAGAGGCATTCCTGATCTTTTCATCATATCAAGATAAGCACGCTCTTCACTCTCCGTATAAATAGAGATGTTGCGTGGGTTGCGCTCACGCTCTTCTGCACGCTCTATAAACGCTCTTGCGGTCTCACCGTGCAATGTCGGGATAATCTTTACTGGTGTAGCCATAATCAAATCTCCTTTGCTTTTCGTGGGCAAAATTATATTAAAAATTCCAATATCGCAACTTTTTTAGCATTTTTCCTTCTAAATCATTTTTGTTTGCCGAATTTTTAGTAAATTTGCAACAGAAAGACGATTTGATATGTTCAATTGGTATAACGATAAGACGAAACCGAATTCCTGGGGAGCATTTTCTGCTGTTTCCCTTTGGATTGCCTATATCAGCCTTCCTTTGATGTTTCAATTGCAAAGATAGCAGGAAAAACAATATGATGTATATGATTTGCGGTTAATAATTATGAAAAGTGCGTCATTTCAGCAATATTTATAGGTAATGGATTATGCAATATTGGAATTTTTGAGTATATTTGCACACAAATTCATGCATCATATGATCCAGCTTGTAAAACGCTTCCGTATAAAGCCCATTTCTGAAGTCATAGAACTTTGCAAATTGAGCAATAACCTCTATAATCAATCCTTGTATGAGATGAGAAAAAGAGGTGAAGAAGAAGGAGTGTGGATGTTTCACCGCCAGTTGAGGGAGCACATGTATGGCGTGACAAACTTAGAAGGTGAGATAAATTTCAAATTGTTGCGACGTGATATAGCTGACTATGTTGTCAAACAAGTTTCTGATAATGTTAAAGGTTTTTTCAAGGCTATTGAGAAATGGAAAAAACATCCAGAAGAATTTAAAGCTAAACCAGAGTTCCCAAAGTTCCACAAACGCGGCGGAATGAACGTCGTGCAGGTCAGATATAATCACGATTGCAAAATAAGCAACGATGGAGTTATCACCTTTGGATGCTTATCTGGTGTTAACATACCAATTCCACAATGGGGAAAATACAAGGATAACATTTTAAAGGGATGCAAGATGGTCAGGATTCTGCCTGAAAAGAATTTTATGACTATAGAGGTTGTGTATAATGTTGAATTAAACAACCATAATGCCGATACTAATGTAGCGGCTATTGACTTTGGTATTGACAACTTGGCAACAGTTGTTACACCAAATGGATGCTATATATTTAGTGGTAAAGTGCTAAAGAGTTACAATCAATACTTCAACAAGGAATTGGCTCGTTATTCAAGCATCAAGGCTAAGCAGGGTATTGAGAAAGGAACAAAACGAATGACGGCGATGTACGACAAGCGGAACCGTTATATAGACACCTTTATGCATACAGTCAGTAAAGCCATTGTTGATATGCTGATAGAACAGAAAGTGGGCAAATTGGTAGTAGGACGAAATAAAGGTTGGAAGCAAGAAGTAAATATCGGTAAGACTAACAACCAAAAGTTTGTGCAGATACCTTTCTATTCTCTACAATCCAAACTGCAATATAAATGTGAAATGGCTGGCATAGAATATGTGGAGCAAGAAGAAAGCCACACATCAAAATGCGATGCCTTGGCAATGGAAGAAATAGGACACCATGAGCATTACGCAGGTGTGCGTAAGAAGCGTGGATTGTTCCAAAGCAGTACAGGACGATATATCAATGCCGATCAAAACGGTGCTCTGAACATTCTGAGAAAGAACATAGAAGACAAGGAGTACAAAGAAAAGACAAAAGACTGGCAGATGAATTCGCCAGTAAGGATTAAACATCCACAAATGAGAAATGTAATCTGCAATCCCAGTAATGGGTAGCGGATAGAGGCGTTCTCCCGTTATGTCCAAGGGCAGGCGGGATCTGTTCTACGGAAAGTAACATCCGTTTCGCCTTTGCGTAGTGTTTTCGAAAGAATACATGGCGCATAAAAGCATTCTATTTAAGTGTTATGTGATATACCCTGTATGTACATAAAAAAAATAGGTGCAGAAACAGTCGATGGTCTTGTTGTAGTATGCCTCGGCATCCTGTATGTACATACAAAAATAGGTGCAGAAACAGTAGCACGTTGTAGCACTTGATTTCGTTGAACCTGTATGTACAGGTGCTGAAACAGTTTGCCCCTATCAGCGTCTATACGAATGCCGCCTGTATGTACATACATAAATAGGTGCTGAAACAGTTTAGTAATCTCCCTTTGGATGGGCGAACAATATGCATATAGGGATAATATGCACCATATAATCCTCACGCTATTCACTTTATCGAGGGGAGTCGTGGTGGATTTACAAAAGCTACTTCATGATTTCAACATCATCAAGTCCCCAGTGTTGCCATATTGATTTAAAGGGGCATAACTCTCCATTGGCTTCTTTATGCTTCCACGGACATTTATAGCATGTTTCATCAATTCTAACGACATTAGGGCTGTTGTTACACCAAGGCATCAACTCACATTGAGTTTTGCCTTCTACTAACGCCTTATATATTTGATGAAAGACTTTTAAAAAAGGCATGGTTTCACTATCGCTACCTTCTGGATCCACAGTGAAGTATTCGTGCTTTACGGTTTCAATGAGAGGGCTGCCAGCAAAATGTAATATTGCGTGGAAGTATAAATTATCCTTTACATATCCGTTGTCGACAATGTCAAGCCAAAACATAGGCTCTGTTTTCCTTAAGTCTATCGCATAATCAAAAATGACATCTAACCATTTATGGTAATCCGCAAAGCGTTCGTCTTGTAACAAAGAATGCAAATTGCTTCTAACAAATTCAATACGATTTATAAATGTGTCTAAAACTCCAGCTTTCTCATTTAAGTCGAAAGTTTCCCAATTATAGTCAAGGAAATAGAATAGTTCGTCTGGCGTAGAAGGCAAAAAATGTACTTGTTTGAGCCATCTAAGTATATTTACATACTCAGCTCCAGGATTTGATGACATTAAAGCCTTGTCACAGAGCACCAGTATATTGCGTCGGTCATCTAATAATTGTGGGTAAATGAAATTTGCAACTTTTATCGCAGTACAATATGGGTGATCGGGCGACTCTTCATAATCTTTTGTAATGAATTGCTCTATCATATACGCCATTCCTTCATATATCTCACGTGCGCCAAAAGTGCAAGTGCCATCAAGGCCGTTTTCGTTTCTGTACGACAAACTAATGGATTCAACTTGTCGTTTTTCGTCTATCTGGAAATAATCACTATCTACTTTAACTATATGAAGATGGCTAATATCATCCGTATCACCCCAGACAAGGTTACTTATTAAGGCATTATTACGAACTACTGTATTTAGAACGTCTTCTGGCAAAGGAATAGTTACAAGAGAGTTCGCTGATATCCGTAACCAGTCAACCAAGTTTGCTAATACGGATAGTTCCGAGTTTATGCGTTCTAGCCCATATATCGTAGTAAAGCTTTGAAGATAATGTATATACTCATGTATGAACAGAGATATTTCCCTGTCAGTCATGTTTTCTCCATAAGTTAATGCATCAATCTTCATGCAAAAATACGATAGGAGATATGAACCAAATGTAGATTTATTTAAGTCTTTCATAATCCAAATTATAATGTTTAACCGTAGCAGTAATAAACTTCAGTGTCGAGTTCTGCCTCAATTATTTGGAATCTAATTGTCATTTCTTTGTTACCTCACCATGCAACTCCCAACTTGCTCAGAGCTTTTTTAGTGCGAAGCAATGTATCATAGCCAACATTTTCCAATTCTAAGAGTTCGCCAGGAGAAAGTGACAGGAACTCTTCCAATGTGTTGATGTTTCGTTTTTGGAGAGCCGTCTTTAATCGACGTGCTAATGACACCTTGCTTCCAAATTCTCTGTATAAATCATCTAACGTATAATCTAATTTGAAGTCAAGTTCTGCTGCTAATGGAAAATATACATGTTTATCCGATCCTGCCTCATTCTGCGAAAGATATTCCTTAATCTCTTTCACATCCTTTTCTATGTTCTGCAATTTTTCAATAAGTTCTTTTCTATTCATCTTAAAAACTCATATATGTCGTTGTGGTTTTGAGGTATTTCAAAAGTGAAGATTGAACCGTGATTTGCCGTTGGCATGAGTGTGAAGATTCCATCAGATATAAGTGATAGACCTATGGTTATATCCACCCCTGACATGTGTTGCCGTGAGGCAGTGATCATGTGTTTAGAGCCATCTGCAAACCGCAAAGTAATAGCGTATGATGGTGTTACCTCATAATCATCATTAGCATAGAACGTTTTAACATCTCCAAGATTCTCTAATCCCCATTTATCAGCTAAAGCATCTGATACACCACAATAAGTAGCTCCTGTATCCCAAAAGCAGACACAAGGCTCAAACATGGTGTTATCCGCGTTCCATCCTGGGGCTACTTCATGCCGTGTCTCGATAGAGGTTGTCCCAACGGGCAACTCAGCAGTTGCAGCAATAGAAAAACCTTTATGCGCTATATATTTCTTATTATCTTCCATAAGTTCAATATCACCGTTTGTTATTACCAATCTTCTTAATTAGAATTGACCTTGTTGACAAAAATTCAGTTTTGACGATTTTCTAAAATTACTTTTCAAGAGTGAGGATTTTCTTTTGGGATTTTTTCTTATCGATATATGCTTTGTTGCAAAAAGAGGTGTAAAACGTTATAGAGCACGGATCTCCCATAAATGGGAACCTAATATCAAGAGAAGGACTAATCCCTTCTGTGAAGATTGAGAACTGTTCTTTACCATATTCTTTCTTACAGTTGGCTAATGTGTAATCAGGGATGAACTGCTTTTTGTATCGATACACAAAATCGAAAATCTCTTTCTTGTTCATTTTAATATCTAGGCTAAAATTCACGCTTTTACCCCTAACGACGTTGGCTATAATCTCATTGCATTTGGGATTCTCCAAAATACGTTTTTTGAAAATATAGGTTTCGTAAACTTCTGCCCCATCGCCAAGAAAATCTGTAGTGTCGTATTTCCATGAAGAGTTAGGCGAACTTAAAACGTCACAACCAATATTCTCATTTATGAATTTGGCAAACACTTCTTCTGATATAGAGAGAACTTTGTTCTTTTTAGGGAGTTCATATACAAAGTTAAAATCTTTGTTTTCTCTCTTCATTCTGAAATATGACATAGCAGATATTCCAGAATAATCCTTGCGCAAAGCTACTTTAATATCGGCTACTATGGTATCTTGATAGGTAATAGTCGCAACATCTACAAGGCCGATCCCTATTCCCAATCTTTCAAGTTCTTCGCAGATTTCTTGCGACCTTACCTCAGCTATGTCCCAGTTCAGATACGGAAGGTAATAATAGTATTTCCCATCTGGTGATTGTCGGCAGACCAACTCGATTTTGTTTGAAACGAATTTCCTATTAAAATCAACAATCCACTTTTCCATATTTGGCATTAAGATGGTATCTTCATACCAATCGTAGTGATCGTTGTCAATATCTAAGACGGGAATTTCATATGAAGGCAATTTGTTATCATAGCCCTTGTAATTGCAATCAGGCTGGAGCTGGAAGATTTGCTCTGGTGTGAACTGTTCGTAAAACTGTTTAGGATGCTCAAAGGAAATTTTAAATGAAGCTTTGTATTTGTCTATTACTTTACAAGCAACTGGTTCTTCCCCTACAAACATATAGATAGAACAGTTGTCATCCTTGGAAACATATCCTATTCTCCTATCGTCAAGATAAGCAGCTATGGCATACTTGTCATGAGGATTATCTGGCTCTTTTCTAAGGGTCAAATCACTTTCCTCGTCCAAGGAATTAAGAATCGCTTCCCAATCATTAGGGCATTGGAAAGATAAACCAGTAATTAGGGTGCGTACATCACCATGATAGTCGGCTTTATGTGGATGAACTTTTTCTATAAACATAATGATATTGCTTTTAAGTTGGTGATTCCTTTTACTATATAGTACATTCTTGTATGAAAAACGTGAGCAATTTACTTCGCTTACGTCTTTCGAGGTATTGGGGATAACCTTAACTGCTTAAACGAGTAAATGCCCACGCCGAGCGGCGTGAACTATCTACTTCAGTCCTTGCAGTCTTCTTTAATTCCCCAATTATCGAAAGACAAGAATCAAAAGTGGACGTCCAGTCTTATGTCCTTATATCTTTATCTGTCCATTGGCATATCTATTTTTAGAGTTACACCTTAATTATATACACGGCTATGCGACATGCCCCATCTCATAAAGATGTTCGGGAGCGATGTCAATGCTGCCGTCGAGCCAGCAAACCGTCCATCCGTCAAGGTCGAAATGGTCGAACACTGCTCTGTCGCGTAGTGGGGCAAAGAGTTTATACTTCTCAATGAGCGGCAGGCAGTCGAAGATGCGCTCGCAGCCGTCATTGAAGGTCAGGTGCAGCCTATAGCCATCAAGGGCGCGGGCGGCTGTAACCCATTTTAGTGAATTGCCCTGTGGGCGATGATTCTCACGCTCGGCAGAACAAGCAAGTTTGTTCTGCTCTCGCTTAACCGAATTATTAGTCTGTTCCATACGCTAATCCAGAGGGCTTATTTTTACCAGAGTCTCACCATTCTCCATGCGTTCCCAGTTCAACATCAGTTCGTCCTTATGCAGGTCGAGCCACTCGAAGACCAGATGCAACGCACGACGTGGCATCTGTCCAGTCACTCTACCCGTCTGAATGTCGATGGTGGCACGATACTCATTATAGCGCACGTGGAAGTGCGGCGGATTGTGGTCGGGCAGATACATCGTAATGACGATTCCGTAGAAATGGCAAATCTCTGGCATGATACTCTTTTTTGATAATTACGGCCACAAGGCTCGTGCAAGCAGAGTGCAATGGAGCTTGCTCCAATTGCCGAGGCGCAGCCGAGTCTCGCACCCTTTTGGGTGCAAAGGTACAAAATCTTTTTGATAAATATAACACTTTGCCTATACCTTTTATATATTATTAGTTGAAATGATCGTTTTTGCCCCTTTGGCTTACGCCGCTTCCCCGTTTTGCGGGGATGCTCAAATGTGGCGGTGAGACACAATCCACTTGTCGCCGTTAATTTCCACAATATCATCGGTTGTCAGGTTCTTCACGTCCACGAAAGCCAATGTCGTCCAACAGATAAACACGAAAGAAACCTAACTACTTCTTTATTCCTCCCAAATTTGCATTCAGCCTAAAACTGAACATCCTCGTTTTTCCTCGTCTTGCCTTTTATTTACGTGCTTTCTGCGTTAATTCTCCAAATTCCGTCTTTTGTTACAGACTTTTTTCGTAACTTTGCGACTAAAGTCGCGAAATTACTCCGTCTCGGCAAAAAAAGAAACAAGTTTCTTTGTTATGCTCTCGACTTTTCGTAACTTTGCCAATAAAAATAGTAAACTGACTGCCTCTCGGCAATCAAAATACAGTATGGCAAGAAAAATAGGATTCAAGAAAACACCACGGCAGAAACTGACGGTAACGCTCAGCGACATGGCGGTGAAACCGTCGGTGAAAGACCCGACGGTGACGCTGATGACGATGCCACAGGTGCAGGCATACAGCAAACAGGGCTTCAAGATTGCCTTTACCACCCCCGTAGAGTCGGAGAAAACATTACTGTCAACCATCAAGCAGGCCCTGAAGATGAGCCCCACGGGGAAAGTGAACTTCGTAAAGGACGGACACTACGTCGTACTCAAGGAGAAGGGCGACGACATTCAGCCGCTGAAGACGCTCCGGCAGGGACGCCACGGCCTGGGACCACTGGCCGCTGTCGTTGACAGACACATAGTGGGACACGTGTCGGCAGGCTTTGAGGTGAAAAAGGAAGTACTACCCGACGGCACGTACGCCATTGTCATCATCACACCTACCGAGGAGATTCCTCCCTATCTGGTGAAACACGAAGTGAGGAAACAAGAGGGTGCGGAAGAAAAGAACAAACCGGTACACATAACAGGAACGGTGAAGACGGATGCCGGCCATACGTTCCTGAAACCGCCCCATACCGACGAGGAACTGATCAACGCCATGACGGTAGCTGCCAGGGAACTGCTCAACAACGAACAGACCGGCCACCTGAAATGGCGGGAAGGCGACAATTACTATATCAAGGAATACACCGTTCACCACTTGCTGGTGTGCCTCTTCTTTTATATATATGTCAACAACCTCTGCAGCAGCAGCAATTTCTTCTACCGCCAGCGCAGCAGGTTCCATGAGTATTATACCAAGAACAACCCCGAGCGATTCAAGATGTGTACTGAGCGCTACTTCAGGGACTGCATCCAGAAGCTGACCGAAAAGAGCTGCGGACTCGACGAGTACCTGCTAAAAGGCATAAAGCCTACAGGCAAGTGGGAGAAAGGCATGTTCAACGTGGAATGCTGGTACGCGCTCTACCAACAGGCAGCGGAACAATTCGGGAAAGTACTTGAAACGACTGTCCAAAAGCCATAGGAAGCATCCCCTTTTCACTTCCTTTACTTCCTTTTTCGTAAAGGAAGTAGCGGATGTTGCACAAAAGAAAAAAGTTTCTGAACTTTGCATCGTCAACAGAAAACAAGATCCTGTTGACGACCTGCAGGGAGGCTGCGACGGCAGCCAAGAGAAAAGTGATCTTTGTTATTGTGTAACAATCAAAAAAAAGGAAAAGCAAATGGCTACAGTAAAGGCAATTGTTGACTTGGACGTAGTAACCAACAACGACCGAAAGTCAGACTACTACGGCAAATCCTACGCCCGCATCCATCAAAAGGAGCCCATCAACCTCCGCGGCTTATGTCTCATAGCTGCCAGCGGTGGTACTCCCTTCACCGAGGATGTTCTGCTGGGTTGTGTCAAGCTTCTCTCACGCGTCGCCGTGGACCAGTTGTCCATCGGTCAGGCTGTGAAGATTGACGGTCTTGGAACGCTCCGCCCCACCATCGAGAATGCACATGGCGGCGCTGACAGCCCTTCAGACTACAACGTGAATGTGCATGTAGAGGGTGTGCACGTCCGCTTCATCCCCGAGGGTGAAAAGCTCGACCGCATCACCAGCCGTGCAATGAAGGAGAAGTGCATCCTCCGCAAGACCTACGAGGTAACCTACAAGGAGGTGACAGTTGGTGGTAAGCCTAAGAAGGTTCCCGTCTATTCGCCCATCGTAGTTCCTGACGATGATCCCGAACCATAAAAACGGGCAGACGAACACTGACGGATGCGCAGGCCCCTGACTGGGGCAAACGGTTTGAAACGAACATTCCCTGAGTATCAGGGACAATCCTCTCGCCATAGAAGGCCGCCGACTCCCCGGGAAGTCGGCGGCCTTCTTTTTTGTTTACATCCCACAGTAACCTCAAGAACGTGACCATTTTGACAAGCGTAGTTGACAATATGAGAGTTACAGCGCAAAAAAGTTTTAAATTATCAATTAACCATTATGGATTGTCAATTAAAAGTTGTACCTTTGCGTCCGATTTTTAACAACAGAATATTCAAATAGTCAAATTGTAAAATAGTTAATTAACGTTATGACAATCAATGAAATGAACTTTGCCGGCAAGAAGGCAATCGTGCGCGTTGACTTCAACGTGCCCTTAGACGAGAATGGTAAGATTACGGACGACACCCGCATCCGCGGTGCGCTGCCCACGCTGAAGAAAATCTTAGGCGACGGCGGTGCCGTCATCATCATGAGCCACATGGGTAAGCCCAAGGGAAAGGTGGATATGAAGAAGAGCCTGGGCCAGATTCGCGAGGCTGTCGAGAAGGCACTGGGCGTTCCCGTTGCTTTCGCTCCCGACTGCGCCAAGGCTCAGGAGCAGGCTAAGGCCCTGAAGATGGGCGAGGCCCTGCTGCTGGAGAACCTACGCTTCTACCCCGAGGAAGAGGGCAAGCCCGTAGGCGTTGAGAAGGGCACTCCCGAATACGACGAGGCTAAGAAGGCCATGAAGACTTCTCAGAAGGAGTTTGCCAAGACGCTGGCTTCATACGCTGACTGCTACGTGATGGATGCCTTCGGCACGGCTCACCGCAAGCACGCCTCTACGGCTGTCATTGCCGACTATTTCGACGCTGACTCGAAGATGCTCGGCCTCTTGATGGAGAAAGAGGTAAAGGCTGTTGACAACGTGCTGTCGAACATCAACCGTCCGTTCGTTGCCATCATGGGCGGCTCGAAGGTAAGTTCGAAGATTGGCATCATCGAGAATCTGCTCGGCAAGGTTGACAAGCTCATCCTCTGCGGCGGCATGACCTATACGTTCGCCAAGGCACACAACGGCGAGATTGGCGACTCCATCGTTGAACTCGACAAGCTGGACGTTGCCCTGGGCGTCGAGGAGCTGGCCAAGAAGAACGGCGTGGAGCTGGTTCTGGGCAGCGACTGCACAGCCACCAACGGTCTGGACTTTGACACGATGACCGTGAAGCCGGGTGCTCAGATCATCACCTGCCCTGCCAACAACGTTCCCGCCGGTTTCGAGGGTGTTGATGCCGGTCCCGAGAGCCAGAAGGCATTTGCCGAGGCCATCAAGGGTGCCAAGACCATTCTGTGGAACGGTCCTGCCGGTGTCTTCGAGTGCGACGACTTCACAGCTGGTAGCCGTGCCATCGGCGACGCTATTGCCGAGGCTACTGCCAACGGAGCCTTCTCGCTGATTGGCGGTGGCGACTCTGTAGCCTGCGTCAACAAGTTCGGCCTGGCCGACAAGGTAAGCTACATCTCTACCGGCGGCGGTGCACTGCTCGAGGCCATCGAGGGTAAGGTGCTCCCCGGTGTTGCAGCCATCAAGGGTGAGTAATCCATAAGAGGAAAACAAAAAGGAGTCTCGGGCCTCAAAAAACCTGAAACTCCTTTTTATTATGTCAGGATAATTTTCTAAAAAAATCAACAATCAAATTAAAATCATGAAGAAAGTATTAATGATGTTTGCTGCTGCCATGCTGACAGCAACAGTAAGCGCCCAGAATACTGCCGTTACCGCCAACAAGTTCGGCGACAACTGGTACATGGGCATCAACGGAGGCATCTCTTCCACACGCACCTTTAATGGCGACAACGCCATGAAGTTCAAGGGTCTGGCCCCCAACGTCGGACTCCGTGTGGGTAAGAACCTGACCACCGTGTTCGGTCTGGCACTTGAGGGCAATGCCTACTTCAAGGCAAACAAGAAGTCGGTCTATGACAGCAAGACGTTCGTCAACGCAACGATGCTGAACCTGTTAGGAACGTTCAACCTGAGCAACCTCTTCGGCGGCTATCAGGGCGAGCCCCGCACCGTGGAGCTCATCGCACTGGGTGGCTTCGGTTGGGGACACCAGTTCGGCACCGACTACAAGCCAAACTTCATCACCTCAAAGTTCGGTCTGGATCTCGCCTTCAACCTGGGCGAGGACAAGGCCTGGCAGCTCTACATAGAGCCCGCCATTATCTACCCGCTGGAGAACTACATCGGCGGCATGTCCGTCAGCAATGGCTTCAAGTACAACTTCCAGAACGCCATGCTGCAGGCCAACGTGGGTCTGATTTACAAGTTCGGCAACAGCAACGGCACCCACAACTATGCCGTGGAGCCGCTGCGTAACATTCAGGAAATCAACATGCTGAACGCAAAGATTAACCAGCTGCGCGAGGAAAGCGAGTCGAAGGACGGCAAGCTGGATGCCAGCAAGCGCACCATTGCCGACCTGCAGGCACAGGTGGACGACCTCCGTGCAAAGCTGACCGCCTGCGAGAACCAGCCGCACACCTCGACCACTGTTGTGGTGAAGAAGAACCTGCTGCAGCCCATCGTCATCTTCGGACAGGGCAAGAGCACCATCGACGCTGCCCAGTATGCCAGCATCGAGATGATTGCCAAGTACATGCGCAACCACCCCGAGGCCAAACTGCTCATCAAGGGCTACGCCTCGCCCGAGGGTGACCCCGAGCGGAACATGAAGCTGTCGCTGGCCCGTGCCGAGTCCGTCAGGACGGCACTCATCAACCGCTACAAGGTTTCTTCTGCACGCATCACTACCGAGGGCATGGGTGCCACCAGCGAGCTGTCGGAAGAAAACGACTTCAACCGCGTGGCCATGTTCTTTGACACTACCGCAGAGTAAGTCGCTCACTCACCTTCACTCAACATCCGAGTGCCGCCTTTTTCCCGCGAAAAGGCGGCACTTTTCTTGCTAAGCCCCGGCACTTTCCCCGCAAAAAGGCATCAGACAGACAAGTTTTCGGCGAAAAAGTTTTGTAATTCAGAAAATATTAGTAACTTGCGCAAGTTTTTCCAACAAACCGTCAGAAACGAATGATACTGAAACCTTACATTAAAGCCCTTCTGTTAACCATCCTCTCGCTGTCGCTCAGCGCCCAACCGGCCATGAGCCAGCAGCTGCAGGCAGCTCTGTCGCACTACTCTGCCGACGACGGCATGACCAGCGACGCCATTGCCGACCTGAAGCGCGACGGCTATGGTTTTATATGGATTGCCACATGGAACGGCCTGTCACGTTTCGACGGATACCACTTCTACAACTACCAGACCGGCAACGCGAGCGGCATACCCTTTCTGCACAACCGTATTTTCTCCATGACCATCGACCAGGCGCAGAACGTCTGGCTGCGCATGTACGACGGGCGCATCTATGTGCTGAACCGCCTGACAGACACCATCATCAACCCACTAGAGGGGGTGGACGGCTACGAAAACATGATGACCAACCACGACGTGCTGGCAACCACCCACGGCGAGGTGCTGGCCATTATTGAGGGCGAGGGCATCTACGTCATGAAGCTTGACGGCAAGGGCGTCAGCAAACGGCTCATTGCTGCCGGGGTGCTTCACGTCAATACCGTTGCCGAAGGCCGTCAGGGTGACCTGTGGGCAGGCACCGACAAGGGTCTGCGCCGCATCAGCCTCAGCGACTACACGCTGAGCGGCAAGGGCATCTTTGAAGGTGAGAACATTCAGAGCATGGCCTCCGACGGATATACCATCTATGCCGGTACGAGCAACGGTAAACTGCTGTCGTACGCCCCGGGCCAAGAGCCTAAGACCCTGGCAGAGTTGAACGACCGCTTCACGGGAATGTACGTTGACAGCCAGCATAACATCTGGTTCTCGCAACTGGCCCAGGGCATATCAAGAATGAACCCCGCAACCGGAACCGTCAGGCACTACACCCAGCACACACTCATGCAGCAGTATGACTCGCACGGGGCCATCATGCAGGAGGCCGGCGGCACCATCTGGGCAGCCATGAACCACGGCGGCTTCGGCTACTACAATGCAGAGACCGACGACATAGCGTTTTTCCACAACGACCCGGGCAACCCCTGGAACCTTTCGAACAACGTCAACGCTTTCCTGGCATTGGACGAAGGTGTGGTGTTCGAATCAACCAGCCGGCGAGGTCTGGAAAAGCTGGAGATTCTCAAGCGCACCATCAGGCGCGCCATGCTGTTCGAAGGCGAGAACACCTCGGCCAACGAGATACGTGCCCTGTACTACGACGAAGAGCGCCGGCAGCTGCTGATAGGCAACAAGCTGAGTTCGCTCATCATCATGAAGGACGGTCAGCGCACGGAAATCAAGGGCGACGACAAGGGGAACGCCTTTGGCCGCATATATGGCATCAGCAAAGACCGTGGCGGCAGCTACTGGATCAGCACCAAGGGCGGCGGCGTGTTCAGCATGTCACGCAGGGGCAGCGGCTACGTCTTCAACCGCTACTGCCACCGTGCCGACAACCCCAACAGTCTGAACGACGACCGTGCCTACTGCTCGCTGGAAGACCGCGAGGGAAACATCTGGGTGGCCACCTACGGCGGCGGTGTCAACATCCTGGTCAGGCAGCCCGACGGCAGCTTCCGCATAGCACATAAGGACAACCTGCTCAAGAACTACCCCAAGGCGGCTTATCAGAAGGTGCGCACGCTGGCCATGGACAACAAGGGAAACATCTGGGCAGGCACTACCGACGGCATCCTCATCATGTCGTGCCACAACAGGAAGGTAGCTGTCAGCCCCCTGAAGAACACGTCAAACCCCAAGAACCAAATAGGCAGCAACGACGTGGTGTGCATCGCCACCGCCCCCGACGGCTCCATGTGGGTGGGCACCAACGGTGGCGGCCTCTGCCACACCACAGGCAAGGACGAGAAGGGCTTTTGGCGGTTTGAGAACTTCCACGCCCAGGACGGTCTGCCGTCAGAGGAGATACGCAGCATTGCCTTCGACCGTCAAGGCTACCTGTGGCTGGCCACTGACCACGTGCTCTGCTCGTATGACATCAGGAAAAAAATATTCAGCACCTTCTCCATTCAGGACGGCGTTGACGACACGATGTGCTCTGAAGGCTCTGCCCTGTCGCTGCCTGACGGCAACGTCCTCTTCGGCACCCTCAACGGGTACTACGTCGTTGACCGCAAGAAGCTGACCAGCACGGCCGGCTCGCAGCTGAAGCTCCGCATCACCGACTTCATGCTTGAGGGAAAGATTGTCAGTCCGCGCAATGACCCGACCTTCAGCCACTACGTGCCCAACAGCCAGAGCGTGGAACTGCCGGGGCACGACACGCAGTTCTCCGTACGCTTTGCGTCGCTTAACTACCAGCTGCAGCACCGCGTACACTACCAATACATGCTGGAGGGCTACGACAGCGACTGGCAGAACGCCGACAAGACGCGTACCGCCACCTACGCCGACCTGCCCACCGGCAACTACACGTTCCGGGTAAAGGCTTTCCTCTTAGAGTCGCCTGAGAACTACGACATGCGAACGTTAGACATCAAGGTGCCGCCCTACTGGTTCCTCTCCACCACCGCCGTCTGGATATACATTATTCTGTTAGGTGCCGCCATCCTCGCTGCCATCTTCATGGTGCAGGAGAAAGCCAAGGCGCAACAGCGCGGTCACGTGCTGCGAATAGGCGATAGGGACGTCATCATCGACAGTACCGAGGACTATGAGTTCATGAAGAAGCAAATGGCATGGCTGGAAACCCACTACAGCGACACCGAGATGACCCACGACGACTTGGCAGCCCAGTCGTCGTTTGCACGCACGGAATACTTTAACAAGCTGAAGACATACACGGGCATGACACCCAAGGAATTCATGACCAAGTACCGACTGAAGAAAGCCATACAGCTGTTCGACGAAGACAGCAGTCTGAGTCTGAAAGAAATAGCCACAGGCGCAGGCTTCAGCGACATGATCTACTTCATGCGCACCTTCAAGGAGGCCACGGGCATGTCGCCTTCCAATTACCGTGAGCAGAAGTTGGCCGAACAGAAACAGTCAGAACGTTAAAAAATAACAAGCGTCAGCAAATTCTTCATTCTTCATTATTCATTCTTCATTTTTCTTCGTATCTTTGCACACGATAAAGGTCGTATCGGTTAGATCGGGATACTCATCAAATTAAATTGAAAACCGAGATGTCTTCTCTCACCAATGGCGGGCCACATGCCGCGAGGCAGCAGCAATGCCGGTGGATTACAACGGTGGGCGAGCGCTCAAATCTTAGAAATAGGAGTTTTCATCACATCACTGGTACGACCTCTCTTTTTTTATATCTAACTTAGGGAGTCTAAAAGAAATTATGTTTTCCGGAATTATTGAAGAATTTGCAACCGTTACGGCCATCAAGCATGACCGTGAGAATATTGACTTTACGCTGACCTGCTCGTTCGTCGGCGAGTTGAAGATTGACCAGAGCGTAGCCCACAACGGCGTATGCCTCACCGTTGTCAGCATCGGCGACGGATGTTACACCGTCACCGCCATGAAGGAAACACTCCGCCGCTCGAACCTCGGGCTGCTGCAGGTGGGCGACAAGGTCAACGTGGAACGCTCCATGCTCATGAACGGCCGGCTGGACGGTCACATCGTCCAGGGGCACGTTGACCAGACGGCACGCTGCACGGCCATCGACGATGCCGACGGCAGCACCTACTTCACCTTCGAGTACGATGCCGACCGCGAGATGGCACGCCGGGGATACTTCACCGTAGATAAGGGTTCCGTCACCGTCAACGGTGTCTCGCTCACCGTGTGCAACCCCACCGCCAACAGCTTCCAGGTGGCCATCATTCCCTATACCTTTGAGCACACCAACTTCTGCGACATCAAAGTCGGCTCGGTGGTCAATCTGGAATTCGACATCCTCGGCAAATACATAGCACGACTGCAGCAGCTATAAGAACCAACCATGCTCCCTGCAAAACTGACGTCATGCGGTAATCCCGCCGGAGGCAGGGAGTTTGCACTACCTTTGACTGTCGTCGAAGGTACTTCCGTTCGAAAATATCAAAATAAATTTTGCGTTTTACTCACTAATTCGTACCTTTGCAGGCACTTTCAGTAACAGCAAGATGAAGAGAACGAATTTCAAATACCCCAAGGTCTATCTCTATGCCGCTGCCGCAGGACTGGCGGGCATCGTTGCCGTGGTGGGCTACTACCTGATGTGCTCACTCTCTACGAGCGACAAGGCACAGTATGTGTATATTGACACCGACGACGACATTGACTCGGTGTTTGCGAAGATGGAACCGTTTGCCTCCAGCTGCGGAATGACTGCCTTCAGAACCATTGCCCGGCACACGAACTATGACGACGACATACGCACGGGACGATACCGGATTGAGCCCGGCGACGGAGCCGTCAGCGTATATAGACGACTGAGCGGCGGACGCCAGGAGGCCGTTAACCTGACGGTGCCCGAGGCACGCACCATGACACGCCTGGCTGCCCTGCTGTCGAAAAAGCTGATGCTCGACTCCACAGCCATTGCCCAGGCTCTGACAGACTCCATATTCTGCGCAAAATACAAGGCTGACACGGCGACCATCAGCTGCCTTTTCATTCCCAACACCTATAATATATATTGGGACACGACGCTCGACGACCTGATGGAGCGCATGCAGAAAGAGCATGACGCCTTCTGGACGGCGGAACGCCGGCAAAAGGCTGACGCCATGGGACTGACGCCGAACGAGGTGCAGACGCTGGCGAGCATCGTAGATGAGGAGACGAACGACACGGAGGAGAAGCACATCATTGCAGGACTCTACCTGAACCGCCTGGCAAAGGACATGCCCCTGCAGGCCTGCCCCACCATTAAGTTCGCCTGGAAACGCTTTGACCTGAAGCGGCTCTACGACAGCCTGCTCTCGATAGACAGCCCCTACAACACCTACCGCAACAAGGGGCTGCCACCGGGGCCCATCAAGGTGGCAAGCATCAAGGGCATTGATGCCGTGCTGAACTACACGAAGACGGACTACCTCTTCATGTGTGCCAAGGACGACTTCTCAGGGCACCACGCCTTTGCCGCTACCGGCGAGGAACACATGGCCAACGCCAGAAGGTATCAGCAGGCGCTGAACGAGAGGGGGATTAAGTGAGGTTGAGAATTGAGAATTAATAGGATACAAGATATGGAAGAGAAAAGAATTACCGAGAACGAGGAGAAGCGGAGCCTGAGCTTCGTTGAGCAGTTTGTAAAGGAAGACCTGGAGGCCGGCAAGAACGGCGGCCGTCTGCAGACGCGTTTCCCGCCGGAACCGAACGGCTACATACACATCGGACACGCGAAGGCCATCTGCATGGACTTCGGCGTGGCAGAACGCTTCGGCGGCGTCTGCAACCTGCGCTTCGACGACACGAACCCCTCAAAAGAGGACACGGAATATGTTGACAGCATTCTGCACGACATTGAGTGGCTCGGCTTCAAGTGGGGCAACCTGTACTATGCCAGCGACTACTTTGACAAACTCTGGGACCTGGCAGTATGGCTCATCAAGCAAGGACTGGCCTACGTCGATGAGCAGACCAGCGAACAGATAGCAGCCCAGAAGGGCACCCCCACCCAGCCCGGCGTGGCCAGCCCCTTCCGCGACCGCCCCATTGAGGAAAACCTGCGTCTGTTTGAGCACATGAACACTCCCGAGGCCGTCGAGGGAAGCATGGTGCTGCGCGCCAAGCTCGACATGGCAAACCCCAACATGCACTTTCGCGACCCGGTCATCTACCGCATCATACAGACACCCCACCACCGCACGGGCACCAAGTGGCACTGCTACCCGATGTACGACTTTGCCCACGGACAGTCGGACTACTTCGAGGGTGTCACCCACTCCATCTGTACTTTAGAGTTTGTGCCGCACCGTCCGCTCTACGACAAGTTCGTGGATTTGTTGCAGGAAAAAGACCAACAGCATGACTACCGCCCACGCCAGATAGAGTTTAACCGTCTGAACCTGACCTACACCGTCATGTCGAAGCGTAAACTGAAGGCGCTGGTAGATGAGAAGTTAGTCAACGGTTGGGACGACCCCCGCATGCCAACCGTTTGTGGCATGCGTCGCCGCGGCTACTCTGCACAAAGCATCCGCAACTTCATTGACAGCATAGGCTACACCAAGTTTGACGCACTGAACGACTATGCGCTCCTGGAAGCCGCCGTCCGTGACGACCTGAACAAGAAGGCCTGCCGCGTCAGCGCCGTGCTGAACCCCGTCAAGCTGGTCATTACGAACTATCCGGAGGGAAAGAGCGAAGAGCTGACCGCCGTGAACAACCCCGAGGACGAGGCTGACGGCACGCACACCATCACCTTCAGCCGCGAACTGTGGATAGAGCGCGACGACTTCATGGAGGTGGCCGAAAAGAAATTCCAGCGCTTGGCTCCCGGCAAGGAGGTGCGCCTGAAGAATGCCTACATCATTAAGTGCGACGAGGAGCACCCCTGCGACAAGGATGCCGAAGGCAACGTGACCACCATCTATGCCACCTACGACCCGGAGACACGCAGCGGACTGCCCGGTGCCGACCGCAAGATTAAGGGAAAGACGCTGCACTGGCTGAGTGCCAACCATTGCCTGCCTGCTGAAGTCAGGCTCTACGACCGGCTGTTCTCCGTGGAGAACCCTGCTGCTGACGTGCACGACTTCCACGAACTGCTCAACCCGCAGTCGCTCACCGTGCTGAAAAACTGCTATGTGGAGCAATATCTGAAGGAGAAGCAACCGGGTGACTTCCTGCAGTTCCAGCGCATCGGCTATTTCACGCCCGATCTTGACTCAACGCCCGACCATCTCGTCTTCAACCGCACCGTAGGATTGAAAGACACTTGGGCGAAAAAGAATTGAAGAATTGAAAAATTGAAGAGTTGAAGAAAACTGGCGACGAATATTTCGACAGCGAAGAGTTCCGCGAACTACTCAGCAGCTATGAAGACTCGGTCAGCTCGGGGCAACCCATTTTCCTGGATGCCGACGAGCTGACCGACATTGCCGACTATTATCACTTTACATGCGAACTGGAGAAGGCCGAAGAGGTTATTGAAAAAGCTCTCGACTTCTATCCCGGCGCAACGGCACCGCTCGTGTATAAAGTACATGAGGCTCTGGCACGCGAAGACGTGGAAGAAGCAAAGGAACTTGCCGAGCAAATAACAGACAAGAACGCCGCCGACTACTTCTACCTGCAGGCAGAACTGCTCATAGCCCAGGACAAGACAGAAGAGGCAGACCAATACCTGCGCGACTACTACAAGACGGTTCCCGCCGATGAACACGAGGACTTCGTGACTGATGCCGCCAACATCTGGCTTGACTATGGGGTTTACGACAAGGCTTACGAATGGGTGATGCGCTATCCGGGAAACGACTCGCCTGACTTCAAGGAACTGACGGGACGCATCATGTTCGGACTTGGCAAATACAAGGAAAGCCAGCGCACCTTCATGGAACTGATAGACAACGACCCCTACTCCGGCCGCTACTGGAATGCACTGGCCAGCGCACAGTTCATGAACGAGGATTACAGTGACAGCATTACCAGCAGCGAATATGCCATAGCCATTGACCCGACCGACGGTGAAGCCCTGCTGAACAAAGCCAACGGGCTCTACCGCCTGAACAACTTTGAAGAGGCCCTGAAATATTATCTTCGCTACAATGAGTACATGCCCAGCATAGACTTCACCGAGTTGCAGGCAGGAATCTGTCTGCTCTACCTGAACCGTACCGGCGAGGCGGTCAAGCATCTGCAAAAGGCCAGGCAACTGACTTTCGACGGTTCCGAATATCAGGTACAGGTCTATCAGGAATTGGCTTTTACGTATAGTGCCCTGGGGAAAGTGGATGAGGCCATGAAATGTATTGACCAGACAAAGGACATGGACTGCGACCATGACGACATGGAGGTGCTGAGAGGCCACATACTGCTGCAAAACCAATGTACAGACAAGGCTGAAGACGCATTCAGACGGGCTGTCACTCATTCAAAGAATGCTCCCCACATTCTGCTTCGCATCATCGTGTCGCTGTTTGACAACAAGCTGAATGAAGCGGCCTACGTCATGTTTGGAAAATTCTTCAGCTTAGTAGGAGACGACTATGACGAGGGCTATTCGTACATGGCGCTCTGCTGCTGGGAGCTGAACAAGAAAGACGAATTCCTGAAATTCCTGAAATTAGCTGTAGAACACAATCCGGGAGAGGCCCGCATCGTGCTGAACACGCTGTTTCCGGAAGGCATGAACCCCAAGGACTACTATCAGTACATGCTGGACAACTGCCAAGCGGGGTAGTTAGAATTGAAAGATTGAAAAATTGAAGAATTGAAAAAATGAACATTATTTCCACATTATTGAACAACCTCAATTATCCCACCATCCTGTTGCTCATGCTGCTGGAGAGCACCGTCATACCAGTACCTTCCGAGTTGGTTGTTGCACCGGCAGCCTACCATGCCGCCAGCGGCCAGCTGAACGTTTTTCTGGTAGTGCTCTTTGCAACCATCGGAGCCGACCTTGGTGCCAGTATCAACTATTTTGTGGCACTCTACGTAGGGCGGCCCGTCATCTACAAGTTTGCCAATAGCAAATGGGGAAAGCTCTGCCTGCTGAACCAGCAGAAAGTAGAAAAGAGTGAACAATACTTCGACAACCACGGCGTGGCAGCCACGCTGACCGGCCGACTCATTCCCGGCATCCGCCACCTCATCAGCATTCCTGCCGGGCTGGCCCGCATGAGCTACTGGAAGTTCCTGCTCTACACCACCATCGGTGCCGGACTGTGGCATGCCATTCTGGCCGCCATGGGCTGGTATCTCTCATCGTTCGTGAAAGAAGACGAACTGGAAGCCACCATTGAACAGTATAACCATTATATTGTCGGGGCCATCGTCGGTATCGTCGCTCTGGCAATCATCTATTTCATCATAAAATCCCGGATAAAAAACAAGAGAGACAAAAAAGACGAATAATTATTCGTGGTTTTCGTTTTTTCTTTGTACATTTGCCGATTATAAATTTAAGAACACTACGGTATGGCTAACAACAACAATCATCTCGTCATCATGGCAGGCGGCGTAGGAAGCCGCTTCTGGCCGATGAGTACTGCCGAACACCCCAAGCAGTTTATTGACGTGCTGGGCATAGGAAAGAGCCTGCTGCAACTGACCGTCGAACGTTTCCAGACGATTTGTAATCCGGAAAACGTCTGGGTGGTAACGAATCAGAAATATGCCGACATCGTGCATCAGCAACTGCCAGACATGCCCGTCAGCAACATTCTCTGCGAGCCATGCAGAAGGAACACAGCACCCTGTATTGCCTATGTCTCGTGGCGCATCAAGTCAAAGAATCCCAAGGCAAACATCGTTGTTTCACCCAGTGACCACGTGGTGCTGGACACACAGGAGTTCCGGCGCGTCGTCACGGAGTGCCTGAAGTTCACGGGAGAGAGCGATGCCATTGTCACGCTCGGCATGAAACCCACCCGGCCGGAAACAGGATACGGGTACATACAGGCCGACCTGTCGTCAAAGTCGTTACGCAACAAGGAAATATTCCGGGTAGATTCCTTCCGAGAAAAACCTGACATAGAAACGGCCAGGCAATATATATCCAAGAACAATTATTTCTGGAATGCCGGCATCTTCATCTGGAACGTATCGACCATTGTCAATGCCTTCAGAATCTATCAGCCACAAATGGCAAAGATATTCGAATCGCTGCTTCCTATATATGGCACAGACAAGGAACAGGC
The DNA here is from genome assembly GCA_017940545.1 of Prevotella sp. GTDB lineage: Bacteria > Bacteroidota > Bacteroidia > Bacteroidales > Bacteroidaceae > Prevotella. The sequence goes on along the minus strand of JAGAYI010000030.1, from coordinate 29,954 downwards.
GGAAATTGACCGGCTGTTCCCAGAGTGCGAGAGCATATCGGTTGACTATGCCATCATGGAGAAAGCCGACGAAATCTTCGTCTGCCCGGCCAGTTTCGGGTGGAGCGACCTCGGCACCTGGGGCTCGCTACAGGAACAGTCGAAGAAAGACCTCAGCGGTAATGCCTGCATCGGGCAGGACATCAGGCTTTTTGAGAGTCATAACTGCATCATTCACACCACGCAAGAGAAGAAGGTGGTCATACAGGGACTCGACGGCTATATTGTAGCAGAGAACAATAACACATTATTAATCTGCAAACTATCTGAGGAGCAGCGCATCAAGCAGTTCTCTCAAAGTCCACAAAGTTAAACATGGAAAAAAAAGTTGCTTTAATTACAGGTATTACAGGCCAGGACGGCTCATACCTGGCAGAATTTCTCATTGAGAAAGGTTACGAAGTGCACGGACTGCTACGCCGTTCATCCTCATTCAATACGGCACGCATAGAACACCTTTACTTAGACGAATGGGTGCGCGACATGAAGAAGAAGCGCCTGGTCAACCTGCACTGGGCTGACATGACCGACTCTTCATCGCTCATCCGCATCATCGGAGAAGTAAAGCCCAACGAAATATACAACCTGGCGGCACAAAGCCATGTAAAAGTGTCGTTCGACGTGCCTGAATATACCGCCGACGTAGATGCAACTGGCGTTCTGCGCCTGTTGGAGGCCGTCCGCATCTGCGGTCTGGAGAAAGAATGCCGCATTTATCAGGCTTCAACGTCAGAACTGTACGGCAAGGTGCAGGAAGTTCCGCAAAGCGAGACGACCCCCTTCTACCCGCGTTCCCCGTATGCCGTTGCCAAGCTCTATGGTTTCTGGATTATGAAGAACTACCGTGAGTCGTACGGCATGTTCTGCTGCAACGGCATCCTGTTCAACCACGAAAGCGAACGCCGCGGTGAGACCTTCGTGACACGTAAGATTACACTGGCAGCAGCACGCATAGCCCAAGGGCACCAGGACAAGCTCTATTTAGGTAATCTGAATTCCCTGCGCGACTGGGGCTACGCTAAGGACTACATTGAGTGCATGTGGCTCATTCTGCAACAGCCTGAACCCGACGACTTCGTCATTGCTACAGGCGAGTACCACACCGTCCGCGAGTTTGCCACACTGGCCTTCAAGGAAGTGGGCATTGAACTGGAGTGGCGCGGTGAAGGCATCGACGAGAAAGGCTACGACAAGGCGACTGGCAAGGCGCTGGTTGAAGTAGATCCAAAGTACTTCCGCCCGGCAGAAGTTGATCAGTTGCTCGGAAACCCCACCAAGGCAAAAGAGAAACTGGGCTGGAATCCGCAGAAAACATCGTTCCACGACTTGGTGAAAATCATGGTGGAGCACGACATGAAGAAAGTAAGAAAGATGTTCATCAAAGCTCAAATGGACGAATAGACATGTTAGAGAAAAACGCCAAAATATACGTTGCCGGTCATCGCGGACTGGTAGGCTCTGCCATCTGGAACAATCTGAAGAGCCGAGGCTATACCAATCTTGTAGGGCGTACCCACCAGGAACTGGACCTGACCGACCAGGTGGCCGTACGCCAGTTTTTCGATGAGGAACGCCCTGATGCGGTCGTGCTGGCCGCCGCCTTCGTCGGAGGCATCATGGCCAACTCACTCTACCGGGCAGACTTCATCATGCAGAACATGAAGATGCAATGTAACGTCATCAGCGAGTCGTACGCCCACGGCGTCAAGAAACTGCTCTTCCTGGGTTCCACCTGCATATACCCCAAGAATGCTCCGCAGCCGATGAAAGAAGACGCACTGCTGACGTCACCATTGGAATATACCAACGAGGAGTATGCAATTGCCAAAATTGCCGGTCTGAAAATGTGCGAGAGCTATAACCTACAGTACGGCACCAACTACATTGCCGTGATGCCGACCAACCTCTACGGTCCCAACGACAATTTCCACCTGGAGAACTCACACGTCATGCCAGCCATGATGCGCAAGGTCTATCTGGCAAAGCTTATACATGACGATGACTGGGACGCCATCCGACGCGACCTCGACATCCGTCCGGTGGAAGGATTCAATGGGTCCTCACAAAGTGAGGACATACTGAAGGTTCTCGCCAAGTACGGCATTTCAGACAACAAAGTCGTGTTGTGGGGAACGGGCACACCGCTGCGCGAGTTCCTTTGGAGCGAGGACATGGCCGATGCCTCGGTACACGTGCTGCTGAACGTGAACTTCAGCGACATCATTGGCATTGAGAAATACTCCAGCGTACACTATGGTGCCTCTACCGACGGTGCCGTTGACCGTAACCACTCTGCCGGACGTGGCGGCGCACTGCCACAACTGGGCGAGATACGCAATTGCCACATTAATGTGGGCACCGGCAAGGAACTGACCATCCGCCAGCTCTCCGAACTCGTGGTCAAGGCCGTAGGCTTTACAGGTACGGTGGAGTTTGACGCTACAAAGCCAGACGGCACCATGCGTAAGCTCATTGACGTCAGCAAACTACACTCTCTGGGCTGGACACACAAGGTTGAGATTGAGGACGGTGTGCGCCGGCTCTTTGACTGGTATCGGCAGAGCCTGTAAGAAATGAGAAATCAATTTGAATGAAAAAATGATAAAGACTTTTCAACAACTCCACGAGACGCTGAGCCAACAAGGCAAGCGACACCGCATAGCCGCGGTATGCGTCAAAGACCCCGCCACCCGCGAAGCACTTCAACAGGCGGAACGGGAAGGACTGGCCGAAGCCGTCTATGTGGATGCGGAAGACCCTGCAGAAGCAGCTGCACGTGCCGTCAGCATGATACGCAACGGCGAGGCCGACATCCTGATGAAGGGACTCATAGGCACCGACCAGCTGCTGCGTGCCGTGCTCAACAAGGAGACAGGCATTCTGCCCAAGGGCCGTGTGCTGACCCATTTTGCCGTGGCCGAGCTGGAACGCTACCATAAGCTGCTCTTCGTGACCGACGTGGCCGTCATACCCTACCCCACCCACGAACAGCGTATTGAACAGGTGCGCTATGCCGCACAACTGTGCCGGAACATGGGCATCAGCGAGCCGCGCATCGCCTTGCTTCATTGTGCCGAGCACGGCGGAAAACAATTCCCCTTCGTCGATGGCTATGCCGAAATCAAGCAACGGGCTGAGGCAGGAGAGTTCGGGCCATGCCTGGTCGATGGTCCCATGGACTTGAAGTGTGCCATGGTGCCCGAAGCCCTGCAGGCAAAGGGTATGCAGTCGTCGCTGGAAGGCGACGCCGACGTACTGGTGGTTCCTGACATCGAGGCAGGCAACATACTCTACAAGGCCATGACATTTCTCATTGATGCAAAGACGGCCGGCATACTCTGCGGCACGGCGGCCCCCGTCATTCTTCCCTCACGCGGCGACTCTGCCGAAGTAAAATTCAACAGCATACTTTTGGCACTGGCAAGTCTATGAAGATATTAGTCATCAATCCTGGAAGTACATCCACAAAGATGGCCGTCTTCAATGACGAGACACCCATCCTGCAGCGTAACATCACCCATTCGGCAGAAGAACTGGCGCCATACGGCGACGTTACCGAACAGCAGGAATTTCGCCGTGAGCTTGTGCTCAACGAACTGGAACAAAACGGCATTCCGTTGCGCTTCGACGCGGTTATCGGTCGCGGAGGACTGGTCAAGCCCCTCAGCGGTGGTGTCTATGAAATCAACCAGCGCATGATTGACGACACACGCTACGGCTGCGTCATGCACAACCATGCATGCAACCTCGGCTGCCTCATTGCCCACGAGATAGCAGCCGTCATTCCCGGGTGTCGCTCTTTCATTGCCGACCCTGGCGTAGTTGACGAGTTGTCGCCCTATGCCCGCATCAGCGGTTCGCCCCTCATGCCGCGCATTTGCATCTGGCACGCCTTGAACCAACGGGCCATTGCCCGGCGCTATGCCCGGGAGACGGGACGTGAATACGAAGACCTGAACCTGATTATCTGCCACCTTGGCGGAGGCATCAGCGTGGCAGCCCACGAGAAAGGCAAGGCCATCGATGCAAACAACGCTCTGGACGGTGAAGGCCCCTTCTCGCCAGAACGTGCAGGCAGCCTGCCTGCGGCCGACCTCATCCGGCTCTGCTTCAGCGGCAAGTATAATGAGAAGCAGTTGCTGAAGCGCATTGCTGGCAAAGCAGGACTTAACGCCCACCTTGGGACCAATGACATGCGCGAAGTGATGGAACGAATACGCCGTGGCGACGAGCACGCCCAACTTGTTGTCGATGCCATGCTCTACCATGTAGCCAAGAGTATAGCAGCCGAAGCAGCCGTGCTGTGTGGTGAGATTGATGCCATTCTGCTGACAGGCGGCATTGCCCACTCTGACTATGTCGTTGAGGAGCTTCACCGCCGCATAGGCTTCCTTGCCCCGGTCTATGTATATCCCGGTGAGGACGAAATGGAAGCCCTTGCACTTAATGCCCTTGCCGTGTTGCAAGGCAAACGCCAGGCAAATATTTACGAATAGGCTTCCAAAGCGTTCAAAAATATGGATTAAATAAAGAAGAAAAGCATGAAAATGTTTATTTTTCGAAAAAAAATGCCGAAAGTTTTTCGTTTTCGGCTGAAAATCAGTATCTTTGCACTCCAATTTTGATACACATAATAATAAAACAAGTAAAGCAACATGACAAAAGCTGATATTATCAACAACATTTCTGCCCAGACAGGCCTCCCTAAGAAAGATGTATCTGTGACAGTTGAAGCCTTCATGGAAGAACTCCGCCAGTCACTGATTAACAAGGAAAATGTCTATCTGCGCGGTTTTGGCAGTTTCATCGTAAAGCATCGTGCACAAAAGACTGCACGCAACATTTCCAAGAACACTACCATCGTCATTGACGCTCATGACATGCCGGCATTCAAGCCAGCCAAGAGTTTCGTAGAGAAAATGAAGTAAGAAATCAAATAATTAAAATTTTAAACAACTATGCCAAACGGAAAGAAAAAGAAGGGCCACAAGATGGCTACTCACAAGCGCAAGAAGAGACTGAGAAAGAATCGTCATAAGAGCAAGTAAGCTCTCAAGCAACGTGTTCTTCTCAGAACCCAGAAAAGTAATGAAAGGAGTGTGCCGTCAAGTCCTGCAGGGGCAAAAGGGGCACACCCTTTCTATTTAAAAGTAACCCAATAACACAGATGACAAGCGAAGTTATTATTGATGTCCAGCCCAAGGATATATCGATTGCGCTGCTCGAAGACAAAGACCTGGTGGAATACCAGAAGGAGACTCGGTCGGCATCGTTCTCCGTGGGTAACATTTATGTGGCAAAGGTGAAGAAGCTGATGCCGGGACTGAATGCCTGCTTCGTCGATGTAGGTGCTGAACGCGTAGCATTCCTGCACTATCTGGACTTGGGACTTCAATTCAGCTCTTATGAAAAGTACTTGAAACAAGTACAAAGTGACAGGAAGAAACTTTACCCTATCGTAAAGGCATCTCACATGCCCGACCTGCCAAAGGACGGCAGCATTGCCACGACCCTGAAGGTAGGACAAGAGGTATTGGTACAGGTGGTAAAAGAACCTATCAACACCAAAGGTCCTCGACTGACATGCGAACTGAGCTTTGCGGGGCGCAACATTGTGCTGATACCTTTCAATGATAAAGTTTCTGTATCTTCCAAAATCAAGAAAAGTGAAGAACGGGCACGTCTGAAACAGCTCATGCAGAGCATCCGGCCAAAGAATTTCGGCATTATCGTACGGACATCGGCCGAAGGCAAACGGGCTGCCGAACTTGACGCAGAACTGAAGGTGCTCATGAAACGGTGGGATGATGCCATTGTCAAAGTGCAAAAGACAACGGAACGTCCGCAACAAGTCTTCGAAGAGACAAGCCGTGCCGTAGCATTGCTGCGCGACCTGTTCAACCCCACGTACGATGGCATCTACGTGAACGATGAGGACATCTTCCACCAGATCAGGGACTACATCGGACTGATTGCCCCTGAGAAGACTGACATTGTAAAGCGTTACACTGGTACTGTACCCATTTTCGACAACTTCAACGTTACCAAGCAGTTAAAGTCGTCGTTCGGAAAAACGGTAAACTACAAGCGCGGAGCCTATCTGATTATTGAGCATACAGAGGCCATGCACGTTGTCGATGTAAACAGTGGAACACGAATCAAGAAGGAAAACGGACAAGAAGCAAATGCCTTGGAGACCAACCTCGGAGCAGCCGACGAACTGGCACGCCAGCTTCGTCTGCGCGATATGGGAGGAATCATCGTGGTTGACTTCATAGACATGAACCTTGCCGAAGACCGTCAGATGCTGTATGAACGCATGTGCAAGAACATGCAGAAAGACCGCGCAAGACACAACATTCTGCCGCTGAGCAAGTTCGGACTGATGCAGATTACCCGTCAGCGAGTGCGCCCGGCAATGGATGTGAACGTGGAAGAAACCTGTCCTACCTGTTTCGGTAAAGGAAAAATCAAGTCGTCGATACTTTTCACCGACCAATTAGAGAGCAAGATTGACCGTCTCGTCAACAAGATAGGCATCAAACGCTTCACGCTGCACGTGCATCCTTATGTGGCTGCCTATATCAACAAGGGAGTCATCTCCCTGAAACGAAGGTGGCAGATGAAGTACGGATTCGGTGTGAACATCATCGCCTCGCAGAAACTGGCTTTCCTGCAATACGAATTTTACGACAAGAGCGGGGAATTCATAGACATGCAAGAGGAGATGGAAAACTCATAAAAAAAATGCGGAAACAGCAAAATGTTTCCGCATTTTTTGCATTTCTGCCAAATATTCACTACATTTGCACAGCTATTAATTTTCTCATATCATTATGCTGACACTGAAAATATGTTTCTGGGTATGTCTTGCCCTTGTGCTTTACACCTATTTAGGATATGGAGTGGTACTCTACGTGCTGGTCGTACTCAAACGTATGTTCAAAGGGAAAGACCTCAAGCTCAGCCTGCCCGCTGACAACGAACTGCCTGAAGTGACGCTCATGATTTGTGCGTACAACGAAGAGGACATTGTCAACATCAAGATGGAAAACACCCGCCAGCTGAACTATCCCGAAGAGAAGCTGAAAGTCATGTGGGTTACCGACGGGTCGAGCGACGGGACAAACGACCGGCTGTCGCACTATCAGGACGTTACCGTCGTCTTTAAGCCGGAGCGTGAAGGGAAGACGGCCGCACTGAACCACGGCATCAGGAGCGTCAAGACGCCGATAGTGGTTATGACCGATGCCAACACCATGCTCAATGCTGACTGTATTCGGGAAATCGTACGCTGCCTGACGGACCCCAAGGTGGGCTGTGTGGCAGGCGAGAAGCGCGTCATGTCGCGCCAGAAGGGTGAAGCCGTAGCTGAAGGCGAGGGCCTCTACTGGAAATATGAGAGCACGCTGAAACGGTGGGACAGCGAGCTTTATTCCGCCATGGGTGCTGCCGGAGAGCTCTGCGCCATTCGTACCCCACTCTACCAGGACATGCCCAAGGACACGCTGCTCGACGACTTCATTCTCTCCATGCTGCTTGTTGACCGTGGCTACCGCATAGCCTACACTCCTGCAGCCTACGCCATGGAGTACGGGTCGGCCAATATGGCAGAAGAGTCGAAGCGCAAACGGCGCATTGCCGCCGGCGGACTGCAAAGCACGTGGCGGCTTCGCGGCATGCTCAACCCCTTCCGCCAGCCCGTCGTTGCCTTCCAGCTTATTTCCCACCGCATACTGCGCTGGACCGTAACACCCTTTGCACTCGTGGCACTCGTGCCGCTGAACGTGGCACTCGTCGTGCTCCATGCCGGCACGGCCTACACCGTCCTGCTCGTGCTGCAGCTGCTCTTCTGGCTGGCCGCCACGGCAGGCTGGCTGATGGCCCGCAGCGGCAAGAAGAACAAGCTGCTCTACATACCCTACTACTTCGTCTTCATGAACATCAACGTGTTCAAGGGGATGGCCTATCTGCACAGCCACAAGAGCAACGGCGCATGGGAAAAAGCCAAAAGAGGATAAAAAACTTTATTGTACCAGAAAACATGATGGAACTTAACGAGAAAGAGCTGTTACTCCGGAAATTAGCCGAATCGAGCCAACGACTGCTTCAGGCCAACAACCAGTTGGACGAGGCAACCCGCAAGCTGAAAGAATATGAGGAAAAGACGAAGCAGGCCGAGAAGGCCAGCCGCATGAAATCGTTGTTCCTGGCAAACATGAGCCACGAAATACGCACGCCGCTGAATGCCATCGAGGGCTTCTCACGCATTATGGCAGAAACCGACTCGCAGGAGGAGCGCCTGAAGTACATGGAGATTATCGAGACCAACAATGCCCGCCTGCTCAGCCTCATCAACGAGATTCTTGACCTGTCGAGGGTCGAGGCCGGCGAAATAAGCATCAGGAAAGCCAGTACCGACCTGAACCAGCTGTGCCAGGGACTGCAGCAGCTGTTCCGGTTCCGCTGCCCTGACTCCGTGAAGATGACGTGGACTAACCCGCACCTGGACGTGACGCTGATGACCGACGAGAACCGGCTGACACAGGTGTTCTCGAACCTGATAAGCAACGCCCTGAAACACACCTCGCAAGGAAGCATCACCTACGGCTACCGACTGATAAACGACGGTCAGGATGTGGAGTTCTTCGTCAGCGATACAGGAACAGGAATTGCCCGGGAAGACCTGCCCGACATCTTCAACACCTACGTCTCGAAAGACGCAGAAACCATGCACAACGGCTACGGGCTCGGACTCTCGCTCAGCAAGATTATTGTCGAGAAGATGGGCGGCACCATCGCCGTGCGTTCCGAGTTGGGCCACGGGTCAACATTCACGTTCGTGCTGCCCTTCGAAGGAACCATTGGCGGCTTGCACAAGAACAGCCGCATCACCACCAACTCGCGCACCATACGCATCAGCACCCAGGGCAACCTGAAAGACATGAAGCTGATATTGGTCGCCGAAGACGAAGACAGCAACTACGAACTGGTAAAGATTGTGCTGGCCAAGCGCTACCGCCTGCTCCGCGCCCAGAACGGCATCGAGGCCGTCACCTACTGCGAGGAAGAGAAACCCGACCTGATACTGATGGACATCCGCATGCCCGACATGAACGGGCTTGACGCCACGCGCATCATTAAGGAGGTAAACCCCGACATTCCCGTCGTCGCCCTGAGTGCCTACGCCTTCGACGAGAACATTCGCGAGGCCAGGTCGGCTGGCTGCGACGGTTTCCTGGCCAAGCCCTTCCGTGTAGAAGATTTGATTGAAGTAGTTTCCAAACACCTTCATGACCATATTTAACTCTTATATTATTCGACTATGGGAAAACTCGCCGTCTATCGTTACTTCTCCATGATATTCCTCATCATCACCGTCTTAGTGATGGTGTCAACCCTTGCAGCCCTCTTCGGCGGAAGCGTTGACCCTACGGGCAATACAGCCCTGGCCATGCTGGTCTATATCCTGCCCGTCCTCATTGTGCTCAACGTCCTGCTGCTCACGTACTGGCTGGTGCGCAAAAAGTGGAAGTGGGCGGTCCTGCCCGCCCTGCCGCTACTCTGCTGCATACCTTACGTGGGCACACTCTTCCAGCCCCGTACCCAGCCGTCCGACGCCGAGGCTGACGCCGTGAGGGGCATCAAGGTGGCCACCTACAACGTGCTGTCGTTCGGCAGGGAAACAACCGGCTTCAGGGCCGAAGACATCCTGGCCGAGATGAAACGCCAGAAGGTCGATGTGCTCTGCATGCAGGAATACCTCGACGTGCTCGGCGACAAGACGGTCTCAAAAAGCTATCAGGAGTACTTCCCCTACAAGGCCGTCGGACAGAGCGACATGGTCATCTACAGCCGCTACCCCATCAGAGACTCCAAGAACCTGCCCTTCAGCGACCCCGCCGATGACAGCCGCTGGGCCACCAACAACAGCGCCATGTGGGCAACCATAGAGGCACGGGGCAAGCGCCTGCGCGTATTCAACGTACACCTTGAGACGACGGGGTTCAGCCGCACCATGCGCCAGGCAGGAAAAATCCTGTCAGCCGGCCGCCAGGTGGAAAGCAACCGGCTGCTGAAGGCCATCTACGGCAACTACACCCTCGGCATGATAGTGCGTGCCGGACAATCCAGACTGGTAGCCAACGAGGTAGCCACGAGCGACGTGCCGTGCATTGTCTGCGGCGACTTCAACGACGTCCCCTACTCCTACACCTACAACACCATGCTGGGCCGTCTGGTCGATGGCTTCAAGGAGTGTGGCAGCGGTTTCATGTACACCTACCGCGAGCCGAAGAAGCCCGTACGCATCGACTACATCTTTCACGACGAGAGCCTGCGGGGCATCACCTACTATACCAAGGACATCACCTACTCCGACCACTTCCCCGTGTTCATGAAGATAGCGCTGTAGCGAGTTTGCCGCCAGAGTGCACACCGGCGCTCGGCTCTGCCGCTTTGTACCTTCAGGTCGAAGAACCGACCCCTACTGTGTCCTAACAAACATCCCCCCGCCACTCCGATTGTTTAAGGAATGACGGGGGGGTGTGTGGTGTTTGAAAAGAGGTTCTTGTCCACTTTCCTACTTTCCTACTTTCCGCATTTATACTATCGGAAGTTCGGAAACGAGCTTCTTATACTGGCCACGCATGGTACGCTCAATGGCCTTGTCAGCCTCCAGACGTTGCAGGGTTTTCTGCCCTGCACGGTTGTTGGCATAACCGAAGACCTGTGCAAACTTCTCTGTGCTGAATTCGTCCGGCAACAAGCGGAAACACTCCTGGAACTTGTTGGTGCGTCGGCGCTGCTGTGCTGCATCACGCAGCTGGTTGTCGTAGTAGAGACGGTGCAGGTCGTAGAACCAGTAAAGCTGTGTACGGTACTGTATGTCGAGCACCAGGTCGCAAAGACGGCGGTCGGTGTCGTCGATGACGTAGGTCCCCGTCTTCTCACGCTCCTCCCAATGGCGCATGTCGATGTAGGGTGCCGAGACGTTGATGCCGTAGTAAGGCACACGCTTGATAAGCAGCCAGTCGGCCTGGTCCTTGTCGTTGAACTCGGCAATGGCACGGCGCTCATCGCACCACTTATGAACATGCTCCACCAGAGGCCACAGCGGTAGTTCGCCACGACGTTGGTCTAACTTGTAGCTCCACTTCTTCAGCGTCTCGTTAGCCACCTCCAGGAACGTGTCGTTCTCGTCCTCCAAGGGCATCATGTTGAAGTCGGGCTTACCCATGGGGATGGTACCCATACGCGTATCAAGACCTGAATTGAAGTTCCGCTCGTTCACAAGCCTTTTCAGCGTTGGCGGAGTACAAGTCTCGATCTGGTTCCAGAATATCCTGAACCTTCCGCTGACCGACTGGTTGTTGGAGTAGTGTTGCGAGTCGAATTCATTGTGAAAGCTCTTCAAAACCATGATGTCACGATTCTGCCAACCGCCGCTCTTCGACATGTTGATGCTATTGTCCTTTTCCGAATCCACGGTGATAAGATGGTTATTCATCTCCTCGCCGTCAACCATTGTCTTGCTATTGATCATCGAGCGGATGAATTCCGTATTCGAGGCACGGGGACCGAACATGCGGTTGTAAATCTTGTCGCGAGCCTTCGTGTCGTGGTTGGTGGCGGCATTGCCTTTCATCTCCTTCCAGCTGTTGGTAGCCTCGTCAGCCAGCATGTCAGCCTCGATGATAGGAGCCAGCAACTGCTCTTGCAGACGGCTCAGCGTGCCCTTGCCGCTGGTAGGGTCGCCGACACCCAGGATGATGTAGTTCAGTCGGCATCGGATGGTCTTATTCGCGTAGAACCTATAGTATGTCAACGTCATGCACGTGCCCATCATGGCGGCCGAGGCAAAGAGCAGGAAGGGCCACAGACGGCGCGGATGGGGCTGACACACCTCACGCAGACAGGGGAACACGTCGAACAGCGCCTCAATCTCGTCACACCATTTGTCGAAGGGCAGGTCAGCCATGGGGTCTGCATCACGCGACAATGTCGGTTGCTTAGGCGACAGGTCAATGCCCGCCTTCTCCATCAGCTCCTTCAGCGCCTTCGGATAGCGCGTCAGCAGTTTCTTCTTGGCAGCCGACTGGCACAGGTCTTCCACTTCGCCCGGGTTCGGGTTCCAGTCCTTCACCCAGTCGAGCCGATGAGCCATAGCAATGGCTTTCTTTGCATCGTTGTCGTTGTAGTAACAGAGCCAGTGAGACGTTTCCGTCTGCATGCGGTCGTGCTTCGTGTGTGGCGGCAGACTCGGCCCGTAATACTCGTTGAGCACCTTGATGAAAGCCTCGTCCTCTGCCGAAAACGCTACTGGCGTTTCTGCCTGAGGTGCAACGACGGCTGTGGGCTGCGTAGTGGCAGTACCCGATGTCTGCTTGCGAGCCTCCTTGCGCTGCCGTTCCAGCTCCTGCCAGCGTTGTTGGGTAGGTTCTGACTCACCGCGACGGTAGGCCTCTCCGTACTTCTGCTCATAGGCAGGATTCTCATAGGTAAACAGCCCCTTCCAGTCGATGAACTTGATGTCATCATATTTGGGAATGAAGTGGGCATGGTCAGCGTTCTTCGTCTGACTGTCTGCATAGTCCAGCACACCCAGTTTTTCGGCTAGTGTGTAGGCGTTGTCCTGCAGGTTGCCCCATTCCTCGCGGGCCTTGAACACCACCTTGATGCCCTCGCCCGAAGGAGTGATGAAAACCCAGACGATGCCCAGGTCTTTGAAGTCGTCACGCTTGAGCCACTCCTCAATACGTGTCTCCACGTCGGGGACATGGTCGGCATCGAGCACCGCAAGACCTGTCAGATAGCCTTTCGACTGCACACGCCACAATCCCGTACGCCCCCAGCGGTCGGTACTCTCGGTAAAGTTGGCTGTGAGGATGACGGCAGGCAGTCCGCTCTTCAGCTGCGTGATGTAGAGCATCACGCGCTGCAGATCGTCGCTGGGCATACGCTTTTTAGAGCGTCGTGCGTCTTTCTTCAGTTCGCATTTCAGCCAATTCTGGTAATCCTCCAAAAGCATGACAGCGGCAACATATTCGTCCAAAGCATTACGGGCTGCAGCGTCTGCCATATCTCGCTTAGCCTTGCGGTAAGCATCAATAGCCATGTTGTTCTCTTTCTGTGCAGTAAGGTCTTTCAACACCTGTTCCGACAGTTCCTGAGTGGGTTGATTGATGTTTTTTTGATAACTTCTCATTTCTTGGTTCCTCCAAATTTTATAAGGTTAATCATTTTGTTGAATCGATCGCTTGCCGGCAGTCGGCGCACCACCAACTGCACCTGACGCAGCACTTCGGCTTGCCAGTCGCGCGGGTGTTTTAAGAGGTCTATGGTGCCCGTGAATGTCACCATGTTCTTCTTCTCGTCGAGCCAGCACTCCAGACCCAGCTCCTTCACCACGCGCAGGCTGTCGGGCTGCGCCACGGGCTTCTGGGGCTTAATGCCAAGCTTCTTTAGCTGACTGGTGTACTCGTTCCACGGGTCGGCAGCATCTGCCGCACACGTCAGATATGCCACCTTCAAAGGTTTCTTCTCACTGCTCGTCTCATACACCTTTCCGCCTTTCGTGGTCTTCACATTGCGCTGTGCCGGCTCACCCTGCTCGTAAGGCGTAAACGTAAACTCATCGCCCACATAGGTACCCGTACCCCGCACTTTGTGGGGCTTGGGTTTTGCGTTGCTATTCGTCTGAGCCATATTACATCTTCTTTATAGATACGACGTCATTAGCAATGATTTCCTGATAGCAATTGCCATTCACCTCGTGGACTTGGAAGCGTAGCGAGACTGCCACCAATTCACCCTCAGCAAAACGGCACTGAGCGAGATTGCCGAACATGGTACAAAAGTACTCATCTCCGAATTTCGAACCACCAAACTCTTTGAGTCTGATCACACACTTGGCCAGTTGGCCACCCTCCTGTTTTGTGGAGGGAACATAGGTCACAACTCCCTGTGACACTACGTGAAGAATCTTTGTCTCCATCTTCTTGTTGTTGTTTGTTGTTAAAAAGATGAGACGCGTCTCGATGCTCCCCTGTTCTTTTCAGCGCGCTAAACAAGAAAAGCACTACAGAATCGACTCTATTTCGAAACTGTACCACAAAGGTAAGGAGATTTTTTTAATGTATTTTTTCCAAAAACTTTCCAATAATTGAAAAACAGAGGAGCAGGAATCTTTCGACTCCTGCCCCTCTGTTTTTAGTAAGCTACGGCATATTCTGGCGCTAATTCCATAAGGTATTTTTTTATCCAATCAATCAGCATTTCCCATAAACTATGCCTCGCACGTTGTTTCTTTTTATTGCGGTCTTCGTATGTTACCGCTGGGCTCCAATCTTCAAACCACCTAAGCCAATTATTCAGCGTCTTACGCGTAGGCAGTTCCACTACCTCACATTTTAGAATACGGTGATAGTGCGATATCTTGCCATACGGGTCATCTTCAGGGCTAAAATACTGATTCGCAGCTTTCAGGAAGCAAGTGCTGTACTGGGTAATACTCTCATACAACTCTATGCACTTCTCTTTGACAGCACACAATGTGTTGTGGAAATATTCAACCACCTTGCTGTCGGAAATCCTGCTAAACAGACGCTTGACTGGATTCCTTCCTCCCTTTGATTTTTTCTGTACTTCCTCAATATTCTCATTGACGTACTTGAGGGGAATTTTCAAGTATTTATCGTCAACCTCTATTTCGTCTGACACAGAAGCTTTCATAAAAGCTTTTGTAATAGCCGAAACTATCTTGTCGATCGAAAAACTGCCCTTTGTCCCGTCACGCTTTGTAATTGTAAAATTCAATAATTTATACTTAAAAGAATAATCTCTCTCGTGGCTGCCGTCTGCCCGAGACTCAGCCTGCTGTGGTTTGTAATTACTTTCTGTTTCTTGTTCTTTGTGTCTCCTGCTCATATTAGATTGAGCGTTTTAAAGGGTTAACTACGAAGTGCGTCCTGCGGTGCCTAATATAGTCTCTGATGTTCAGAGTTGTTGGCGCATCCTGTTACATAACCAATCACTTCAGGTCCGGGTAGCCGCTAATGTGGCTGACAGGTTGTTCTATTTTTTTATTCCTATAGACAAAAAATTAAGTTTGTAATTCAAAAATGGAAATATGTTGAAGTACACATAGTGTGTACGTAAATTGTATAAGTCCGTAGAGGTCGAACACTTTGGTATCAATCTCTTTATCTGTGCACACAGCGGGTCGGTTCCGCTGTGCACTCATATCCTGCCGTGGGCAAAGGTAATATTTTTTATTAATTTATCAAAAAAAAATAATTCGAAAACTATAGGCTTTCTTCAAATATCTTTTGTGTTCAGTTTGTCAAGTTTCTTTTCCAGTTGAGATAGTTTGTCAAGAACCTCGTCATTATTGTCTGACGCCATAGCATCCACAAAAATACTATTTACAAGACTCATGCCGATGATGCCTCCCATGAAAAGAAGAATTGAGAAATAAATTCGTGCAAAGACAGCCATTGCCGTTCCACTATTTGCTGCAATAGCTTCAGGCATCTCATACCAGCCTTCGATGGTGAATAGACGGAAGATGGAATACACACTGAGTGCAGGATTGCCAAAATAATGTGGTGCTGCGCTTCCGAAGAGGAATGTTGTTATTATACTGAAGATTAATAAGAAAACAATCATGCCGATAGCCACAATGTACGAAGCTTTGAATGCCAGTTTAATGCCGTTCAGAAGATTGTCAACATTTGGAATGAATTTCAGTAAGCGGAAGGACTTGAACGCACGCATCATTCTCAATGATAACAGTATGCTTGTACCCGGGAAATCATATCCGAAAACGTTAATACAGGATGGTAGAGCTAACAGGACAAGTATAAAGTCAAAACGGTTCCATCCATCAGACCAGTAGCCAGAGAATCCATGTACATGAATCTTAACCACTGCCTCAAACATAAACAGCAAAGTAAACAGGCTGTCTATGATTAGAAGTGTTCCCCCTTGTTCGGAAATAAAACCACTAATAAATATAATGCCAGTGTTGATAAGCACCAACACCAGCATTATAATGTCATTCGTAAAGAAACGTTTTACCGACTCCATTTAAACATATCGTTTTGCTGCCTCAAGCAACTGTTTCTTGAAATTATAAATGTCATCCAGCTTCTCTATGGTTTCCATCTGTTCATTCCTGTTCTCATCGACAAAACCTATGCGCTTGTTGTTTGTGTTGTTGAAGTGCAACCGACAAATGGGTCTGCGGTTATTATCGTCAGCAAAGATTGCAAAGTATGATTGAGAGTCACGATAGGTAACTCGTTCTGAGGAGATTACCTCGCATACAATACTCTTTACGATGTAATAGCCTTCCATCTCTTCCATAGTGGTGTTTATCTTCGAAGCTTTTTCGTCTTCTTTCGTCATCTCCTCTTCTTGTTTTTGCACAATCGGAGCCGAAGTCGTCTGAATAGGAGCACCCGCAACTTCTGTAGCTTTAATGGCTATTCCGAGTTTCTCACTCATCACATCGTTGATATGACTCTTCAATGCCCGAAGTACAATATCAGTAAACTGATCAAGAACCTTCTGCGTAACGATGCCTTCATAGACACGCTTCGTCAGCAACTTAACAAGTTCTGGAGATGGTTCCGAGAATTCTGAACGTATCACCTTCTTGACTTCCGACATGTACTTAAGCTCGTTGGCACTACTGAGAATATTGTCCAGATCAAAGTTCTCCTTACAGAACTTCTTAACTTCCTCTATTTGTGCCTCTCGGATTTTCTCCAGATTTATCTCTAAGAAGGGTACGTCATCCATGATGTTCTCCTTGATTAAGTCTGCATAGAATCTATAGACGATGCCATTCGTCAATACTCCGAATTTTGCTTTGGAGGCAACGTAATAACGCTTCAACTGGTTGTCATGCAAGTTTAAGTCCTGCTTCCAATGCTTGCACTCAATCAACATAATTGGCGCACCATCCTTCATGATAGCATAGTCTATCTTTTCCCCCTTCTTCTTGGCAATATCACAATCCATTTCAGGAACTACCTCCAATGGATTGAAAACATCATATCCCAGCATCTGAATAAATGGCATGATAAACGCATTCTTTGTGGCCTCTTCCGTTTGGATGGATTCCTTCAGGGATGAAACACGTTCAGCTAATTGTAAAATAGAATCTTTAAAATCCATAGTTTTTTAATTTAACTTAGCCTTCTGGTCCCACAGAAGACCATCCTATTAATGTGAGAAGCGTGGAACTGTATGTTCACATCTTCATCTAGCGGTCCTGAGAAAACCTTGTACGGGAGAAGTGACAACTTTCCACGCCTTGCGTGGAAGCTATCATGATCTCTTGCCGTACTGGAAATTTCTCAGGTTTCTAGATACAAGACGAGCATAACGCTTCTATTCTTTCTAATAAAATTGCACCGGCCCCTGCACTCAGGGAGTCTTGCCACAAAGAGCAAGCATCATTTATGATGATGATATACCGATTCCATTTGCAAAAATAGATAATAATTCTGAAACAACCAAACAAAATCACCGAAAAAGTAGGAAAGTAGGAAAGTAGGAAAGTGGACATAAAGGTATTTTAAGGAGGGGAGATATAATAGAGATATAATATAATGGTAATAATAATAATTAAAAAAAAATTATACTATAAATGTCTCTTTTCCGCACTCTGAAAATGCTTAATGTCCACTTTCCGCATTTCCTACTTTCCGCATTACTGAAACCAACCCCTCCCGTAAGTGCCGTTTTAAGCAAATGTAAGCGGCACTTTCACGGTCAAACTCGGTGATTTCCTGCGCTGAAAACGGCGCTTTCAGAAGGTCAAAACGGCACTTTCAAAACCTTAAAGAAATAGTAGAATAAAAGTAGTAAAAAAGTTGAAAATAAACGTCTTAAAATTTGGTGGTTTCGGATAATTTTTGTACCTTTGTAGTGTAATAATTCGAATACGAAGACGATAAATCAAGTTGGTCTGATACCACGAGAAACAACCTTTTAATGCTTAATGCATAATTTTTAATGTTTAATCTTTAATGTTTAATGTTTAATGTTTAACCCTTTAATTTTCTAACATCATGGCAGTAAATTTTGTACTACAAGTGAACAACAACCGCAAGAGCGACTACTACGGACAGCAGGTCGCGCGTGTCAAACTGCTGGGCAACATCGACACCGACAAGGTGGCGGAAATCATCCAGCGCAACGCCTCGGTGAAACGGTCGGACGTGAAGGCCGTGCTCGCGGAACTGGCAGAGGTCATCACCGACCAGCTGGAGGCTGGCTTCGCAGTCAAGCTGGACGGCATCGGCAGCTTCTCGCCCCGCATGCACGCCAAGTACCAAGCGGTGACCGACGCGGAACCCTACGACGTCGAGGAGAACGTGAAGTCCGTGGGCGTGCTGTTCCGCGCCGAGCGCAAGAAGACCAGCAGCGGCACCATCCAGACGCTCATGCCCGAGCGCAAGCTGAAGCGCTACGAGAACTACGTGCAGCAGACCAAGCCGCAGCCCGAGCCGTAGGGCGGATTACGGATGAAGGATTACGGATTACGGAGTGAATGAAGAAGCCCCCCGGAAGGAGGGCTTCTTTTGTTGTCTCTCGACGCTCTGTCTCTACTAAGAATCAGACGACCTTGAAGCGTACGCGGAAGGTTTTTTCGTGCTCGTCCCAGTTGGTGCCGAGCATTTCGAAACGGCCTATCTGCGAGGTCCTCACGCCTGCCTTCGCACACGATGCGAGGCAGTTCTTCAATTAATGATTTAGCCATGTTGCATTATAGTTTTATAATGCGTCGCGCCACCATTATTGCTTACTATGTTCTGTCTACATGCAAGTTTCGGAACATTTTGAATAATAGCCAACGCAAATTATATTTGTTTTTTAGTCATACAACAAGAAAAAATTAGGAAAAATTTGGTTTGCAACTAAATTATAGTTACTTTTGTGGCGTCAAAGGAATAAACAGCATGGGAACAAAGGAAAAGTTACGCGAGAGGTTTCTCAAATTGCCTTCTGACTTTACATTCGATGAAATGCAAAGGCTCCTTGAGGGTTTTGGTTATGAGAGGGGCGAAAAAGGCAGAACGTCAGGTTCGCGTGTAATCTTTAAGAATGGTAACAAACGTCCCATCATGCTACATAAGCCACACCCTGGCAATATTGTGAAGGGCTATGCTATGAAACAGGTTTATGATGATTTAAAAGAAGCAGGTTTTATTAAATAACGGGAGGACAGGAATATGAATACAATGACTTACAAAGGGTATCTGGGATCAGTTTCGTTTAGCGAAAAGGACGGCGTTTTCTTCGGAAAGATAGAGGGCATCAATGGGTTGGTTAACTTCGAGGGCGAGAGCGTTAAAGAACTGACTGAAGCCTTTCACGAGGCTGTGGATGACTATCTGGCCTATTGCAAGGACGAGGGAATTGAACCCGACAAGAGTTATAGCGGTATTTTGAACATCAGACTGACTCCCGCCATCCACCGTCAGATTTCCATGCTTGCCCGTCAGGCCGGCATAACGCTAAACGCCTATATCAAGAATGCGCTGGAGGAGAAGGTGGAGGCCTCGGTGGCTATGTAACAATTAATTTGCGCACCAATGGCCGATTTTACTGTTTATAGTTACCAATGTTGCCTAATTCTTAGTGCACACAGGATGTGAAGGGGGCTACTGTACGACCTTGAAGCGGACGCGGAAGGTTTTTTCGTGCTCGTCCCAATTGGTGCCGAGCATTTCGAAACGGCCTATCTGCGACGTTGAACGCACATGCTTTCCGATGCAGGGACAGACGTCGTAGTCGCCGATGCGCACCAGACGGATGGTCTCACTGGCATCGTCGGGCAGGCGATCGGGCGAGACGCCTTCGGGCAGGGTGTCGCGGGTGACGAACTCGAAGGTGACGGGGAGGTCCTCATCGATGAGCCGCTGCATCTCACGCTCTATCTCGCGTTCCTCCTGCCGGGTCGGCTTGTGGTCAAGTCTGAACGTCATTTTGCTTTTTTTCCGTTCCACATGGGCATTGAACGAACGCTCACAGCCGAACAGCCGAACCATGGTTTGGTTCAGCAGATGTTCGGCTGTGTGTGCCGGAGGAAATTCCTCTTTATGGTGTTCGTTTAAAACTATATCTTCGTTCATTTTACGAGCTTTGCGGGTAGTTTCATCTTAAAGACCACGCAACCACGTGTTTCGAGCTGTAATGCCAGACAGCCGTCCTTTTTCAAGTCCAGAGTCTGCTTTTTGCCGCTCAACAAATCAGTTGCTGATATTTTTTTCTCAAGAATACCAAGGAAGTCAAAGGCATGGGCAGGCAGGTTCACACCGATACTGACAGGACGGTCATCGAAGTTGACAGCCACCAGCAACAATTCACGGTCTGCTTTACGCAAAAAGACATATTGCCTGTCAAGATGCCCATTCACATACATCAGGTCAAAGAATATGCCATCAGTAACCGCTTTCTCTTTCACGGCCAGGGACATGACCTTCTGATGCATCTCAAAGATTTGCTTTTCCTCGTCGCTGAGCGTCTTCCAGGCTGCGCGGCAGAGGGTGTCAATGCTCCAGTAGTCGAAGATGGTGGTGCGCCCGTCGCAGCCGCTGAAACCCTCCTTGTCCATGCCACGCTCACCGTACTCCTCACCAGCATAGAGCATGAAGGGATTCTGCTGCATAAGGACAGAAGCCACAAGCCCGGGGATTCCTTTGATACCGGAACCGGCAAAGAAATCGCTGGCCACACGCTGTTCATCATGATTCTCGAGAAAGTAGAGCATGTGCTGGCGTATGTCGTCGGTCTGCTGCCACGCACGGGTGATGGCAGAAGCAGGAGCCTGATGGCAAATGACGGCACGCATGGTGTCATACATCCCTACCTTATCATACAAATAATCAAAACCACTGGCAATATAGTGACGATACTCATTGGGATTATACACCTCGCCGATGAACTGCACGTGGGGGTACTTCCTGCGCACCTTGGTCGTGGCGTAGGCCCAGAACTCGGCGGGCACCATCTCGGCCATGTCGCAGCGGAAGGCATCGACCTGCTTGCCTGCCCAGAAGAGCAGTATGTCGGCCATCTTCTTCCAGGTGGAGGGCATGGGGTCGAAGTGCCCCACCCTGCCGGCATAATAATCTACGCCGTAGTTCAGCTTGACGGTCTCGTACCAGTCGTTGCCGCCCGGCGCGTTGTTGAAGCAGTCGTTGCCCGTAGCCTTTGCCGGCTCTTCGCAGTAGGGTTCCTCAGCCCCCCGGGAAAGGTCGAAGTGGGGCGCGAAGCGTTCGCCGGGACAGTAGTAGAAGTTGTTTTGCGGCGAGAAGCCTTGCTGCGGGTCGTCGCCCTGTCCGAGGTCTTTCACCCCCTTGGGTTTTGCTATGGAGTGATACTCGCGGGCCACGTGGTTGGGCACAAAGTCGATGACCACCTTCATTCCCGCCTGATGGGTGCGCTCTACCAGCTGTTCGAACTCCTGCATGCGCCGCTCAACGCTGGTGGCCAGGTCGGGGTCAATGTCGTAGTAGTCGGTAATGGCGTAGGGCGAGCCGGCCTTGCCCTTCACAATGGCAGGGTGGTTGCGGGGAATGCCGTAACGCGAGTAGTCGGTCTGTGTGGCATGGCGCAGCAAGCCGGTGTACCACACGTGACTGACGCCCATGCGGGCCATCCGCTTCAGCGTTGCCTGGTCAAAGTCGTTCATCTTGCCACAACCGTTTTCGGCAATCGAACCGTTCTCTTGCCGAGTCGTATTGCGATTGCCGAAAAGCCGTGTGAATATCTGATAGATAATGATTTTCTGCATAAGTCGTGGTGCTATGCCTCGATGCCGTGAGCCGAAACTTCCTTGTTAATCTTCGATATCATGCCCTGAAGAGCCTTTCCGGGACCACACTCGGTAAAGTCGTCAGCACCGTCGGCAATCATGTTCTGCACGCATTGGGTCCAGCGTACGCTCGACGTGAGCTGTGCTATCAGATTGGCCTTGATTTCGGCGGGGTCGGTGTGCGGCTTGCCATCTACGTTCTGATATACGGGACACTTGGGAGCCTTGATTTCCGTTGCCTCGATGGCTGCCTGCAGCTCGTCCTTTGCCGGCTGCATGAGCGGAGAGTGGAAGGCACCGCCCACCTTCAGCGGCAGGGCACGCTTGGCTCCGGCTGCCTTCAGCTGCTCGCAGGCCTCGCTGATGGCCTCTACGTTGCCCGAAATGACCAGCTGGCCGGGGTTGTTGTAGTTGGCGCATACCACTACGTGACCCTCGCGGTTGATGCCGGCACAGATATTCTCCACCGTCTCGTCGGGCAGACCGATGATGGCAGCCATCGTCGAGGGTTGGGCCTCGCAGGCCTTCTGCATGGCCATGGCACGGGCATAGACCAGACGGAGTCCGTCTTCGAACGACAGGGCGCCTGCTGCCGTCAGGGCCGAGAACTCGCCTAACGAGTGGCCGGCGGTCATCTTCGGCTCAAAGGCGTCGCCCATGCAGATGGCGGAAATCACCGAGTGCAGGAACACGGCGGGCTGTGTAACCTTTGTCTGTTTCAGGTCCTCGTCTGTTCCGTCGAACATGATGTCCGTAATGCGGTATCCGAGGATATCGTTGGCCTTTTCAAACAATTCTTTCGCTGTAGCGTTGTTGTCGTACAAGTCCTTACCCATTCCTACGAACTGGGCACCCTGACCGGGAAATACAAATGCTTTCATTTTTTTCTGTTTCTTTTTGATTGATTATTTGACGTTTTCTTCTAAAACGCTGCAAAATTACTATATTTCTGCGACATAGCCAAAACCAAGTTGTTTTTTAACGGTTACCTAACTCCCCAAAAGTCAGGAGTTGGTATTCAGCGGCACGGTGAAGCTGAAGGTTGAGCCTTCGCCCAGCACGGATTCCACCATCGCCTCGCCACCATTCTTCCGAGCAAAGTCCTGACACAGCTGGAGCCCCAGGCCGGAGCCCTCCTCACCGCCCGTCCCGTAGGTGGTCTCGCCCTTATGGAATATGCTGTCTATGCGGTCAGGAGCTATGCCTACGCCATGGTCGCGCACACAGATACGCGCAAAGTCGCCCTCGCGCTTGCAAAAGACCTCGATACCTTTCCCGTCGGGGGTGAACTTGACGGCATTCGAAATGAGGTTGCGGATGATGGTCTTGATCATGTCGTTGTCTGCATGCACGCTGAGTTTCTCGTCCGAGGGAATGTACTGCAGCTTGATTTTCTTCATTTCGGCAATCATCTTGAAGATATCGACCACGCCCGGCACCACATCGTCGAGGTCAAAGTCCTGATAGACCACGTTCAGACGTCCCGTCTGGCTCTTGGTCCACTTCAGCAGGTTGTCCAGCAGGTCGTGGGTGTCTTCCGATTCCCGGTTGGCCTTGTCCAACAGGTTGTATATCTCCTCTCCCACCACGTCTGGCGAAATGACGCTGACGGCCAGGTTCAGCACCATGCGGATGCTGGCCATGGGCGAGCGTAGGTCGTGGGCAATGACGGAGTACATCT
This sequence comes from Prevotella sp., assembly GCA_017940545.1. Lineage (GTDB taxonomy): Bacteria > Bacteroidota > Bacteroidia > Bacteroidales > Bacteroidaceae > Prevotella. Next base: position 6,399 of record JAGAYI010000030.1, on the reverse strand, counting down.
TGTCGCGGTTCGAAATGGTGCGGCGCAGCTCCTCGTTCTGCTGAATAATGATGCGCTTGGCGGCCACCAGCGATATCTGCTGTACCACGCGCATCACCAGTTCCTCTTTGTTGAACGGCTTGGTCAGAAAGTCGTTGGCTCCTACCTGGAAGCCCCTCACAAGGTCGCTCGGCGTGTTGAGCGCAGTAAGGAAAATGATGGGAATATCCTTCGTCTCCGGGTCTTTCTTCAGAATGACGGCGGTGTCGAACCCGCTGATGTCGGGCATCATGACATCCAGCAGAATCAAGTCCGGGTGCTCCTTCTTGGCCTGCTCAATACAGGCATTTCCGCAGTTTGCCGTACAAACCTGGAATTTCTCATTCGTCAGCAGGATTTTCAGCAGCAGGACATTGCTGACCACGTCATCGACTATCAGAATCTTATATTCACTCCGGTCAATGCGGGATTCTAATGATGTTCCTGTTTCCATAGGCTAATGGTTCGCTTTCTTTTTTTTTAATATGTATTAATTATTTCCGCGCCTACTCTACCGTAACCGACTTGGCCAGGTTTCTGGGCTGGTCAACATCGAGTCCCTTGCACACAGCAACGTGATAGGCCAGAATCTGCAGGGGGATGGTGGCCAGCAGCGGTTCCAGACACTCAATGGTGGCGGGCAGCTCGATAACCTCGTCGGCTATGCGGCTGATGGTGTCGTCGCCCTCGCTCACAATGGCCATAACCTTTCCCTTGCGGGCCTTCACCTCCTGAATGTTCGACAGCACTTTCTCATACATGGCGTTGTGGGTGGCAATAACCACCACGGGCATGTCTGAGTCAATCAGGGCGATAGGACCGTGCTTCATCTCGGCTGCAGGGTAGCCCTCAGCATGTATGTAGGATATTTCCTTCAGCTTCAGGGCACCCTCAAGAGCCACCGGATAGCTGTAGCCACGACCTAAATAAAGGAAGTTGCGCGCGTAGGTGAACGTACGGCTCAGGTCGGCAATGCGACCGTTCAGCCTGAGCACCTGGCGCATCTTGTCGGGAATGGAGTGCAGCTCGCGCACAATCTCCATGTAGCGCTCCGCCCTGATGGTTCCGCGCTCCTTGGCCAGGGCCAGGGCGAGCATGGTGAGCACGGTGACCTGACCGGTAAATGCCTTGGTTGACGCCACACCTATTTCCGGTCCCACGTGGATGTAGCAGCCAGTGTGCGTGGCACGCGGAATGCTGCTGCCTATGGCGTTGCAGATGCCATAGATGAATGCCCCGTGGTCGCGAGCCAGCTTGACGGCAGCCAGGGTGTCGGCCGTCTCGCCGCTCTGGCTGATGGCTATCACCACGTCGTCCTCGTTAATGACGGGATTACGGTAGCGGAACTCCGAGGCATACTCCACCTCGACGGGTATGCGGCAGAAGTTCTCGATAATCTGCTTGCCTATGAGCCCGGCGTGCCACGACGTGCCGCAGGCCACAATGATGAACCGCTTGGCATTGAGCAGCTGCTGCTTGTAGTCAATGACCGAGCTGAGCACCACGTTGTCGTTATCTACGTTCACACGGCCGCGCATGCAGTTCGTCAGACAGTCCGGCTGCTCGAAGATTTCCTTCAGCATGAAGTGCGGGTAGCCGCCCTTCTCCAACTGGCCGAGGTTCAAATCGACGGTCTGCACGTCCAAGTGCAGCTTTCGGTCGAGCACGTCAACCACCTTCAGCTCCTCGCCCAGACGGAGCACGGCAATGTTGCCGTCTTCCAGATAGACCACCTGGTCGGTGTACTCCACAATGGGGGTGGCATCGGAGCCCAGGAAGAACTCCCCGTTGCCAATGCCCACCACTAACGGGCTCTGCTTGCGGGCAGCAATAATCTGCTTCGGGTCACGCTTGTCAATAATGGCTATGGCGTAGGCTCCTATCACCTGGTAGAGGGCCACCTGAACAGCCGTCAGCAGGTCCATGCCCTTGCGCTCCATGATGTACTCCACCAACTGTACCAGCACCTCGGTGTCGGTATCCGACTGGAAGCGGCGACCCTTGGCCAGCAGCTTTTCCTTCAGGTCGGCATAGTTCTCAATAATGCCGTTATGGATGATGGCCAGGTTCTTCGACTCCGAGTAATGGGGGTGGGCGTTCACCGACGACGGCTCGCCGTGCGTTGCCCAGCGCGTGTGGGCAATGCCCACGGTGCCGCTGGTGTCCTTGTCGGCACAATACTCCACCAAGTTATCTACCTTGCCCTTCGTCTTATATACGTTGAGCTCATTACTGCTGTTTATAAGAGCCACGCCGGCTGAGTCGTATCCACGATACTCCAGCCGGCGCAGTCCTTTAATCAATATTGGATAAGCCTCCTGCCCACCAATATATCCCACTATTCCACACATAAAATCGGAATGTTGATAACTTTACTTGATAAGGTGAATGGTAAACGTTGTCACAGACATCAGCATCGACAACACAGAGAACCAAATGGTGGTTGACTGACCCAGGTTCGAGTTGCGGGCCTTCACCTTGTTAGGCTCTACATAGACAATGTCGTTCTGCTGCAGATAGTAATAGGGAGAGCTGACAATGTTGGCATCGTTCAGGTTCAGACGGTGATACTCCTTCTTGCCGGTCACGTCCTCACGAATCAGCCACACGCGGTCGCGGACACCGTAGATGCCCATGTCGCCTGCCTGCGCCAGCGCCTCAAGTATGTTAATCTTTTCACGGTTCACGGGGAAGGTTCCGGGGTGTCCCACCTCACCAATCACTGAGATGCTATAGCTTGACATGCGCACCGTTACAATAGGATTCTCGTCGGCATTCATATAGGGTCTGATCTTCGAGAGAATCAGTTGTTCTGCCTCCGACTTGGTAAGGCCGACCACCTTTAGCGGGCCGACTACGGGAAAGGTGATATAGCCCTCGTTATCAACAAGATATGCGCCACCGCTAGTACCTGTTCCTGAGGGTACCTGCAGGTTATAGGGTACTGCTGCCTGAGGAATAATCGTACTGACGGTAATGGTCAGCTGATCCTTGGGCATGATGCGTGCATCGTAAAGAAATGCCGACTGACTCGGATCATATTCATCGACATTTTTGAAATAAGGAACATTCTTTGTGCTTGCACAACTTCCCAAAACCAAGGCCAGTACCAATACGGCCAACGGTGCTACAAACTTTCTCATTTTCATACTTTCAAAATAATTATTTAGGAAACTGCCTGCAAAATTACATTATTTTTTTAAAATAACAAGTATTTCGTTTAAAAAAAGTAAAGGCAAGCCCTATTGCTTGCCCTTACTCAATTGCTATTAGTTAATAAAACTTGAAATACCTGCGGGCGTTGTTGTAGGAAATATCCTCCACCATGCGGGCCAGCACCTCGCGGTCGTCGGGCAGCAGACCCTTCTCCACGTCGTTGCCTAAGATGTTGCAGAGAATGCGGCGGAAGTACTCATGGCGCGGATAGCTCAGGAACGAGCGCGAGTCGGTCAGCATTCCCACGAAGCGGCTCAGCAGGCCCAGTACCGACAGGGCGTTCATCTGGCGCTCCATGCCGTCCTTCTGGTCGTTGAACCACCAGCCGCTGCCAAACTGTATCTTGCCGGGCTCACCACCCTGGAAGTTGCCCAGCATGGTGGCAATGACCTCGTTGGCACAGGGGTTCAGCGTATATAATATGGTACGCGTGAGCTTGCCCTCCATGTTCAGCTTGTTCAGGAATTTCGACATGGCCTTGGCCGTGTTGAACTCGCCGATAGAGTCGAAACCGGTGTCGGGACCCAGCAGGTTGTACATCTTCGTGTTGTTGTCGCGAATGGCTCCGTAGTGGAACTGCTGCGTCCAGTCGGCATCGGCATCCATCTCGGCCATCACCGTCAGGAAGCAGTTCTTGTACTGGCGAATCTCCAGGTTCGACAGCTGCTGACCGCGCATGGCCTTCTCGAAGATAGTCTCTATCTGCGAGTCGGTATATTCCTCGTCGTAGAACTCCTCAATGCCGTGGTCGGAGAGTTTGCAACCCTGTTCCTGGAAGAAGTCGTGACGCTTCTGCAGGGCATCCACCATGTCGCTGAACTTCACTATGTTCACACCGCTCACCTGAGCCAGCTGCTCAACATATTTGGCAAACTCGGGCTTCTCAATGTTCATGGCCTTGTCGGGACGCCATGCCGGAATCATGATGGGGTCGTCCGTAGCCTTGTTGCGGGCGTACTCTATGTGGTTGTGCAGGTCGTCAACGGGGTCGTCGGTCGTGCAGACGCACTCCACGTTGTAGTGCTTCATCAGTCCGCGGGCAGAGAACTCCGGCTGCTTCAGCTTCTCGTTGCACTCGTCGAAAATCTCGCGGGCGGTCTTGGGGCTCAGCAGTTTCTCAATACCGAAAGCCGTCTTCAACTCCAAGTGTGTCCAGTGGTACAGCGGGTTGCGGAAGGTATAGGGAACGGTCTCTGCCCACTTCTCAAACTTCTCCCAGTCGCTGGTGTCCTTGCCCGTGCAGTATTTCTCGTCAACGCCGTTCGTACGCATGGCACGCCACTTGTAGTGGTCGCCGCCTAACCACAGTTCGGTAATGCTCTTGAACTTGTGGTCGTTAGCCACCATTTCCGGAATCAGATGACAGTGGTAGTCGATGATGGGCATCTTTGCCGCATGATTGTGGTAGAGATCTTGTGCCACCTCGTTGTCCAGCACGAAATTCTTGTCGTTAAATTGCTTCATAATTTGTTTTGAGTTTTTAAGTTTTTAAAGTTATTTTCTGCAAAGATAGCGAATAATTATCAGAATTATGTTATCTTTGCAGGCAAAATCCACGTAAACGATGACGTACAACAGCAAAGTACTTCTCATATACACCGGCGGCACCATCGGCATGAACCGCAACCCGCTGACGGGTGCACTGGAACCCTTCGACTTCGAGCAGCTTCTCGACAAGGTGCCGGAACTGAACCAGTTTGACGTCCAGATTGACACCTTCCAGTTCTCGCCGCCCATTGACTCCAGCGACATGACGCCGGCACGATGGACGGAGCTGAGCCACGTCATCAGCGACCACTACGACGACTACGACGGCTTCGTCGTGCTGCACGGTACCGACACCATGGCCTACACCGCCTCTGCCCTCTCCTATATGCTGGAGAACCTGACGAAGCCCGTCATCTTCACCGGCTCGCAACTGCCCATCGGCATGCTGCGCACCGACGGCAAGGAAAACCTCATCACGTCTATCGAAATGGCAGCTGCCAAGGACGAGAACGGTCAGGCACGCGTTCCCGAGGTGGGCATCTACTTCAACGGCCGACTGCTGCGCGGCAACCGCACCACCAAGCAGAGTGCCGACGAGTTCAATGCCTTCGAGTCGTTCAACTATCCACACCTGGCCGATGCCGGCGTGGAGATTCTCTACCACCGCGAACGCATCATGAGACCCCTGTGGGACAAGCCCATGACTCCGCACTTCCGCCTTGACAATAATGTCATCATTTTCAGCCTGTTCCCCGGAATACGCGAAGACTTGGTTCGCCACATCATTGCCACCCCCAACCTGCGCTCCATCGTCATGCGCACCTTCGGTTCGGGCAATGCGCCGCAGCGCCCGTGGGTCATGCAGGCACTCCGCGATGCCACCCAGCGGGGCAAGATTGTCATCAACATCAGCCAGTGCATGCAGGGACGTGTTGAAATGGGCCGCTACGACACGGGCTACCAACTGCAGGAGGCCGGTGTCATCAGCGGCTACGACTCCACCGTTGAGAGCGCCGTCACCAAACTCATGTTCCTGCAGTCGCACTACGACGACCCCGAACAGATACGCTACTGGATGACACAAAGCATCAGGGGAGAAATAACCGTCGCCTGACAAGCCATCGACATCTTCAGAATCTTTACTTTGCAAAGATTCCTCATTTTTGAGGGGAATACCCCTTGCAGGGCTTAAACAGCAATAAGTTCCTGCCCTATTGCCCTAACGGTATCAAGAATCAAGGCTTTCCTGGATTCGCTGAGGTTTTTCTTTCCACTAATATATTGCGCCATCAGGCTTTAGAAGAAGAAAATATATCCGAATAGTCTGAATACTGTTGGCATAACATTGTGTCAAATAATTGTCGTTGCAAAGATAGGTAATAACCAGACAAGAAAAGGACAAAAAAAATTGCCGTAAGAAAACTATATGCAAAATGAATACTAAAAGAATCGGCTGATTTCTTGGCCATTTGCCGAAAAAGTTGTAATTTTGCACCGTTAGCAGGTCTTTGCTGCCAACAGCCTTCCCCGTGGTTCGGGAAGGAACACACCGCCCGCTGTTAGAATGAACACCGCCCGCTGTTTGTTCTAACAGCGGGCGGTGTTAGAACTAACAGCGGCCGCTGTGACCCAGAGACCCCCGTACTTTCTCCCCGACACCCCGGCACTCTCTCCCCG
>JAGAYI010000029.1 GCA_017940545.1 Prevotella sp. | reverse complement strand
ATATTTTTTTGAAAGAAATTAGAAGAAATTAGAAGAAATTACGGCCACCAATGTGGCCTGTTTTCTTCGTACCAAGAGCGGCCGCCCCCCATATTTTTTGGGGAGCCGGCCGCTCTTGGTTATACCTTATATATATATAAGGGGACGACGGCTGAGCCGTTCTACTCTAAGAATCCACCATTCAGCACAGAGATGGTGGCGGCGGGTGCCGGTGCTGATTCACTACTTGCTGCCAGCAGCTGTGTCTGGTGCTGCAGCTTCATTACGTTCACGGTGAGCGCCGTGTAGGCTGTCGGGCGCGGTGGCGTGTCAGCGTGCTGCCTGCACCTGTGACATGACACGCAGGAAGTTGCCTCCCCAGATTTTCTGAATGTCCTGCTCAGAGTAATGACGCAGCAGCAGCTGACGGGTGAAGTTGAGCATCTCGGAAGAGTCGGCCAGTCCAAGCACACCACCGTCGCCGTCGAAGTCGGTGCCCAGTCCGACATGGTCGATGCCCATGACGCTGACGGCATGCTCCAGGTGTTGCAGGGCGTCGAGCACGTCAGCCTCGCCGCCGGTGCGCAGGAATCCGGGATAGAGCGTCACCTGCATGACACCGCCGCGGGCCGCCAGGGCACGCATCTGCTCGTCGGTCAGGTTGCGGGGATGGTCGCACAGGGCACGGCAGCTGCTGTGTGAGCAGACAATGGGCTGCTGGCTGATGTCGAGTGCGTCGTAGAAACTCTTCTCGCCGGCATGGCTCATATCGACCATGATGCCCAAGCTGTTCATCTCGCGGATGACCTGCTGGCCAAAGAGCGACACGCCGCCGTGGGTGTTACAGCCCCGTGCAGAGTCGCAGAGGTCGTTGTCGCCATTGTGGCAGAGCGTCATATAGACGATGCCTCGCTGTGCGAAGTGGCGCAGGTTGTGCAGGGAGCCGTTCAGGGCCAGCCCGTTTTCTATGCCGAGCATGATGCTCTTGCGTCCGCGCCGCTTGTCGCCATAGAGGTCGGCCGGCGTGCGGGCAATGCTGAGGTAGTCCTTGTGCTGACTGACAATGTCTTCTATCTTGTCGAAGATGAGGTCGGCATACTCGGTAGGACTGCTGACGGGGAACGCCACCTGCGACGAGAATGTCTCGCCAATCTTGGGCTGCGGCAGGTAGGCCACCATGATGGTGGCATCCTGATGTCCCTCGGCCATTTTGTGCAGGTCAACGCGAATCTTCGGGTCGCGGCTGCCGAAGCTGATGCCCTCGGGGAAGAACATGGGCGTGTCGCAATGGGTGTCGAGAGTGAGAATATGCCGGTGCAGGCTGCAGGCGCGTCGGTAGTGGGCTGCCTGGCGTACGAGCCACTGGAAGAGCGGCAGTCCGTCGGCCAGGTTCTCGGGGTGCCACTGTACACCCATGATGCTTTTGTACTCGCGGCTCTCGATGGCCTCAACGACACCGTCGGGTGCCGTGGCGGTGACGCGGAAGCGACGGCCGGGGTCATCGACGGCCTGATGGTGGAAGGAGTTGACAAGAAGGTGGAGGTGCCCCCCCGCACGCTCCCCCGGGGGTGAGGACAGCTGTTCCTTATATATATGGTATAAGGTGGAATCGGCGTCAATGGCGACGCTGTGCGTAGGCTCTGAGCGGCGGACATCCTGTGAGTGCTTGATGGGATGGTGTGCTCCGTTATCCGTATTCCGTAATCCGTAATCTGTAATCCGTAATCCGTTAATGTCCTGCGCCACGTGTCCGCCAAGGGCCATGGCGAGGGTCTGAATGCCCCGGCAGATGCCCAGCATGGGAATCTGGCGGTTGTAGGCCAACTGCGTCAGCAGCAGCTCGGGCAGGTCGCGCTCGGCGTTGATGCCACCTAACCGTGGCGACGGCTCTTCGCCGGCATAGAGCGGGTTATAGTCGGCACCGCCGCTGAGCAGCAGTCCGTCAACGTGGTCGAGGGTGTTGATGATGGCATCGGTGTCGCTGAGTGGTGGAATGATGACGGGCACACCGCCGGCCTTGAGCACCGACTTGTAGTAATCTTCGCCTAACTTGCAGGCAGCCTCGTCGTAGTTGCCGCTGATGCCGATGACGGGCTTCCGCGTTGCTTCAGGAAAAGTCGCATAGGCACTGGCCAGTTGCGACTGCCAATCATATTTGTTCATCTGTTGTCAGTTATCAGTTGTCTATAACCACACACCATTAATCCACCTGAACAGGGATTTCGCGCTTGATGCTTTGTTCGAGCGAGATGAGCGTCTCGGTGGCCACCACGCCGGGAATGTCCTGCAACTGTCCGTTGAGCAGGTTCATGAGCTGCTCGTTGTCGCGGGCATATAGTTTGACGAGCATGGTGTAGGGTCCGGTAGTAAAGTGACATTCCACAACCTCGGGAATGTGCTGCAGGCGCTCTACTACATTGCGGTACATGCTGCCTCGTTCGAGGGTGATGCCTACATAGGTGCAGGTGGTATAACCCAGGCTTTTGGGGTTCACGTCGAACCCGCTTCCCATAATGACATCACCCTCGATGAGGTGCTGTACGCGTTGGTGGATGGCTGCACGCGAAACGTTACATTCGGCAGCTACATCCTTAAAAGGGATACGTGCATTCTTGGAGAGAATGCTCAGTATCTTTTTGTCAAGATTGTCAATTTTGTCCATACTTTTAGTACTTAGTGCAAGCAAAAGTACGCAAAAATGACGAAATGAGCAACATTTTGCGCAAGAAATTACAATTTCTGTAGCAAAAATTTACTTACGCTTCTTCTTGGCAGGCTTTTTTGCTGTCTTTTTCTTCACTTCCTTCTTCACCTCGGTGGTTGTCGTGGCCGGCTTGGGACGGTCGATGTCAACCAGCTCAACGTCGAAGATCAGTGCCGAGAAAGGCTTAATCTGCCCCTGCTCCTTGTCACCGTAGGCCAGCTCGTAAGGAATGTAGAGGGTCCACTTGCTGCCCACGGGCATCAGCGTGAGAGCCTCGGTCCAACCCTTGATGACCTGGTTGGCACGGAAGGAGACGGGCTGGTCGCCGTGACGTGACGAGGCATCGAAGACCGTGCCGTCAACCAGACGACCCTCGTAGCGCACCTTGACGGTCTCGGTGGCCTTGGGAATGTCGCCCGTACCGGCGGTGAGCACCTTATACTGCAGTCCGCTGGGCAGCACGACGACGCTGGTGTCCTTGGCATTCTCGGCCAGGAAGGCGCGTCCGGCCTCGCGGTTGGGGCCATACAGCTTCTCGTTCTTCAGCTCGATGTCCTCGGCCAGGGTAGCCTGAAAGAAGGCGCCTGCGCCGTCGATGGTCTTGAAGATGGTAGTGTCGTTGTGCAGCGCATCAAGGAATCCCTTGTAGAACATGTCGGTGTTGATGGCGTCCTGCGTGCCCTCGAAACGGCTCTTCACGTCGGGCAGCATGCGGCCGCTGACCTGCGAGGCAATGTCGAGTCCGGCAACGTATGCCTTGAACGTCGGGTCGTCGGTGTGCTTCAGGAACTCCTGGAAGCCCCGCACGAAGTCGTCCATCTTAGTGGTGTCAACGCCAGCCTGACGGCTCAGGTAGGGAATGAGCCCGATGGTGTAGTTCATACCGGCAGCATAGCTCACAGAGTCGCTGCGACTTAACGTTACGTTCTGCTGTGCTTTGGCAGAATGAAAAGAGGCACCCATCACCAGGATGAGTGCCAGTATAGACATAGTACGTTTCATTACTTCTTAACTTCGAGCAGTTGAATCTTGAAAATCAGTGTAGAGAAAGGCTTGATCTGGCCAGCCTCACGCTCGCCGTAAGCAAGGTCCTGAGGAACATAAACCTCCCACTCTGAACCGGCGGGCATGTGTGTCAGGGCCTCGGTCCAACCCTTGATGACGCGGTTGACGTACATCTCGGCGGGCTCGCCACGCTTCAGTGAGCTGTCGAAGACGGTACCGTCAATGAGCTTACCCTCATAGTGTACCTTCACCAGCGAGGTGTCGGTAGGAATGGCACCAGTACCTTCCTTGATGACCTTATACTGCAGACCGCTGGGCAGCACCTTCACGCCTTCCTTCTTGGCGTTCTCGGCAAGCCACTTCTCGCCGGCCGCTTTGTTAGGACCGTACTCCTTCTCCATGGCCTTGGCCTTGATGGCCTGCATCTTGGTGTTGGCCAGCTCCTGAGCCTGACTCATCGTCATGAGTCCCTGCTTGTTGGTGGTAGCGGTAACAAAACCGGCCATGAAGTTCTTCAGGCTGATAGACTGTGTAGAGTCGTTGCCGAAAATCTGACGGTTGATGCCCTTCAGCATCTGGTTGCTGATTTGCTGACCAATCTGGATACCAGCATAGTATGCCACCTTCTTCTTGTCTTCGCCAGCATTGGCACCTTCGTTCATACCCTTTACAAACTCGTCGATGTAAGCAGTATCAACGCCTAACGAGCCTACCAGGTATTCCTTCAGACCCTGGGTCTGTGCCATACCGAGCGCATAGCTGACGGTGTCGATGTCGTTCTTCAAATCTGCTTTCGGAGTTCCGTTGCCGCAAGAAGAGAATGCTACTGCGGCGATAGCCATAGAGGCTACAAAAGTTAACTTTTTCATCTTTTTTAATGAATGTTTAATATATAATTCTTTAATCTTTTAATTCTTTGGTTATTACATTACTTCTATCAGCTCCACGTCGAAGATCAGTGCGGCAAACGGGGGGATGGATGCTCCGGCACCGCCCTCGCCGTAAGCCAGACGGTAGGGGATGAAGAAACGGTACTTGGCACCTTCCTGCATGAGCTGCAGTCCTTCTGTCCAACCGGCAATAACCTGCTGCAGTCCGAAGACGGCGGGCTCGCCGCGCTGCACGCTGGAGTCGAAGACGGTACCGTCAATGAGGAAGCCCTCGTAGTGGCACTTCACCGAGTCCTTGGCTGTGGGTTTCTTGCCGTTGCCCTCCTTGAGCACCTGGTATTGCAAGCCACTGGGCAGGGTGATGACACCGGCCTTCTTGGCGTTCTCGGCCAGGTATTTCTCGCCGGCCTCCTTGTGAACCTTGCCCTGCTCGGCCCGCTCCTTGCTGAGCTTCGCCTCCTTGGCAGCAAAATAGTCCTGTACAATCTGCTGGGCATCGCGATTAGAAACCTTCAGCTCGTTGCCTGCCAGCACGTCCTTGATAGCGGCGGCAAAATCGTCAATGTTCAGGTCGTTGGCACCCATCTGCAACAACTGATGGCCAATGCCCAGACCCAGAGCATAGCTTACTTTATCCATGTTTTCTCTCTATATATATTAATATGTATGTTTTATAAAACGGCGGCAAAGGTAGTATAATTCGAAGACATGACAAAATAAATTTGCATTTATTTCATTTTTAATCATCTGCCAACACGTATTCCAGCTGGCGCTTCTCCATGTTTGCGCTGGCCACCTGAATGCGGATGGGGTCGCCCAACTGGTATTGATGATGGCGGTAGCGCCCCGTGAGACAGTAGTTCTTCTCGTCGAACACGTAGTAGTCGTCGTCCAGGTCGTTGATGCGTATGAGCCCCTCGCAGTGGTTCTCGTCAATCTCGCAGTAGATGCCGTACGACTGTATGCCCGAGATGTGCGCGTCATAGACGTTGCCCAGCTTGTCGGCCATGAATTCCACCATTTTGTATTTGATGGAGTCGCGCTCTGCCTGCTGAGCCACCTGCTCCATGTCGGAACAGTGTTCGCACAGCTCCTCGTACTTTTCGCGGTTGGCCGAGCGTGCACCGTCCTGATACTTCGTCAGCAGGCGGTGTACCATGGTGTCCGGATAGCGGCGTATGGGCGACGTGAAGTGGGTATAGTAGTCGAAGGCCAGTCCATAGTGGCCAATGTTGTGGGTAGAGTACTTGGCTTTCATCATGGCCCTGAGGGCTACGCTCTCTACGAGTTTCTGCTCGCGCTTGCCCTGCACGCCGTCCATCAGGGCGTTCAGCGACTTCGATATGGCCCCCCTGGTGCCTGCCGTCTTCAGTTTGTAGCCAAACTTCACCACAAACTCGCGCAGCGTTTCCAGCTTGGTGGGGTCTGGCTGGTCGTGAATGCGGTAGGGCAGCGTCTTGGCCTTCGTGCCTTTCTTCACCTTGCCCACCATTTCGGCTACCGAGCGGTTGGCCAGCAGCATGAACTCCTCAATGAGCTGGGTGGCATCGTTCGACTTCTTGAAGTAGCAGCGCGTGGGCTTGCCCTTCTCGTCGATGTCGAAGTGCAGTTCTTCGCGGTCGAACTTCACGGCCCCGTTCTTGAAGCGGCGCTCACGCAGCTTCTTGGCCAGGCGGTCAAGGGTGCGCAGTTCCCGGGCGTAGTCGCCATCCTTGCCGGTCAGTATCTCCTGCACCTCCTCGTAGGCATAGCGGCGGTTGCTCTTGATGACGGTGTGCTCCAGCCGGAAGCTCTTGACGTTTGCCTCCTCGTCGAGCAGGAAGATGGTGCTGTAGCAGAGCTTCTCCTCGTCGGGACGCAGCGAGCAGATGAAGTTACAGAGCCGCTCGGGCAGCATGGGTATGGTGCGGTCAACCAGATAGACGCTCGTGGCACGCTTCAGGGCCTCCTTGTCAATGATGGAGCCTTCCTTCACGTAGTGTGACACGTCGGCAATGTGGACACCCACCTCGTAGTATTTACTGCCTGACGACTTGCCGTGGGCTACTTCCCTGAACGACAGCGCGTCGTCGAAGTCTTTGGCATCCTTAGGGTCTATGGTACACGTCCACACATTGCGGAAATCCTCACGCCGGCTGATTTCCTGGGGCGTAATGCCGGGCTCTATCTTCTCGGCGGCCTCTTCCACGACCTTCGGATATTTGTAGGGCAGGCCGTACTGTGCCAGAATGGCGTGCATCTCGGCATCATTCTCGCCCTGCTTGCCCAGCACGTCAATCACCTCGCCCACAATGTTCTTCGAGTCCTTCGACGGCCACTGCGTAATCCTCACCACGGCCTTGTCGCCTGTACGTCCGCCCTTCAGCTTCCGTTTGGGCACCATGATGTCGTGCACGAAGATGTTTCCTTCCGTAATCAGGAAGGCGTAGTCTTTCTCTACCTTCAGAATGCCCACGGCTTGGTCGGTCTTGTGCGAAATAATTTCGGTGACCATGGCCTCCTTGATGTGGTTCTTGCGGCGGGCCATGAGCGACACCCTCACGCGGTCGCCGTTCAGCGCAAACATGGAGTTACGCTCTGACACGAAGATGGGCTTGCCGCCATCGTCAGGCTGGAACGAGTTTTTGCCGTTGGCCTTGCGCACGAATGTGCCCTCCTGAACCTGCGTCTTGGTGTTCAGACGGTAGGAGTTGTCACTCGCCTTCGACAGGTAGTCGTCCCACGCCATCTCCTCCATGGTGTCGATTGCGAGCATCTTGGCGGGGTGGGTGTCCAGCTTCAAGGCCTTAAATATTTGTTTAAACGAGAATGTCTCGTTCGGGTGCTGCTGAAACAGCGTCTGCAGCATTTCCGTGACTTGTCTTTTGGTCAGGCGTTGACCACCTTTTTTCTTACTCATAGGCTTGCTATTCGTTTTTTTGTGACAATAAATTGATTCTTACTACTGACCTCACTCAGGCACCTTCTCGCTTGCCACGCGGAGAAACTCTCCGTCCGTAGAGTAGGCACAGCTGTAGGTGTATCGGCCGCCCTCGTCGTAGTATCCGTACGAGGCCGCGATGATTTCCTTCTTCTCCCAGTCGCGTTCTACCACTCCCTCTGTCGTGGGCATCTGCCTGGCGCTGTGCGTGCGGGTGTCAATGATATAGGTCCAGACGTTTCGGGCGTCGGGACAGCCCTCAACAATAATCTTGCTGACGTCGCCCGGTGCAAAATATGCCCGCTCGGCCGTGGCAATGAGCTGCATGGGGACGTCAACGGCATCGGCCTTTTCGCCCTTCATACGCTCCCACTGAGCGGCGGCCGTGGGGTTTGTCTGGCACACCTTCAGCACCGTGCCGGCACGCTCGTCGGCCAGCCAGACACTGTAGGTGCCCACCTCTGCCTCGCCAGCGCCTGCCTGCTCCTCGTTGACATAGAGGGAATACTGCTGATGGCTATCCGTGCGCACCGCCGTCTTAGGCAGCTCGCTGATGTCCTGAAGGGCCTGTTCGTAGCCGGAAAGCCCCGGAGCCTCGTCGTCACCCGTAGGTTCGCCATCCTCGCGTTCAGCCGTCTGCTGACTGACGGAGTCGCCGGCCGCCGTGGCAGCGACTGTCGCCTGGGCTGCCTTTGGCGCATGGCTGCAGCTGAGCAGCAACAACACGAGCAAAATAAGTCCGTTTGCACAACTCAAGGTTTTGGGAAAAAAGCTTTTCATACGCTCTATTGGTTTTAGTTTGGTGCAAAGATACGATTAAGCGAGCACAAAACAAAAAAAAACACAAGTTTTTTGTTTTGTCGAGTGCATGTACCTCGGCTGAAAGCCAAAGATAATCATTTTTTCCATGCACAGATGTTTCTAATGTTTTTAGCATTTTAACGTGAGTTCGACGTAAGCCTTGGCCTCCGGCGGAAGGTACTTGCGATTGACAAAACAAAAAACTTGTGTTTTTTTTTGTTTTGTGCTCGCTTAATCGTACCTTTGCACCGTAGATGGAAAGAATATTGATAACAGGAGCGAGCGGATTCATCGGCTCGTTCATCGTAGAAGAAGCACTTCGGAAAGGATTCGAGGTGTGGGCTGCCGTGCGTAAGTCCAGCTCACGCAAGTTTCTGCAAGACGAGCGCATACACTTCATAGAACTGAACCTCGCGTCGGAGAATGACCTGAAGAAACAGCTGAGGGACGTGCAGTTTGACTATGTGGTACATGCTGCCGGCGCAACAAAGTGCCTGCACAAGGAAGACTTCTTCCGCATTAACACCGAGGGCACACAGCACTTGGTGTGCGCACTCATGGACACCCAACAAGCACTCAGGCGCTTCGTCTTCATCAGCAGCCTGAGCATCATGGGAGCCATCAGGGAACAGCAACCTTATACGGAGATTCTGGAGACTGACACGCCGAAGCCCAACACGGCCTACGGACTCAGCAAACTGGAGGCTGAGGAATGGTTAGACTCGCTGCAGGCATCGCACCTGAGGGAAAAATTCTTCCCCTACGTCATACTACGGCCGACGGGCGTCTATGGACCACGGGAGCGCGACTACTTCCTGCAGATGCAAAGCATCAAGAAACACATGGACTTCGCCGTAGGATTCAGTCGTCAGGACATCACGTTCATCTATGTTACTGATGTGGTGCAGGCCGTGTTCCTGGCCTTAGAGAAAGGACAGAACGGACGGAAGTATCTGCTGTCGGACGGACAGGTATATCAGTCGGCCACGTTCAGCGACTACGTACACGAGGAACTGGGCCGCCCTTGGTGGGTTCGCATCACGGCACCCATCTGGCTGCTGCGCATCATCACGTTCTGCGGCGAGTACTGGGGACGACTGACCAAAAACATGACAGCACTGAACAACGACAAGTTCAACATTCTGCGGCAGCGAAACTGGCGCTGCGACATAGGCCCGGCACAACGGGAACTGGGATTCAAGCCCCAGGTGCAACTGAAGGAAGGCGTACACAGGGCCGTGAAATGGTATAAGGAGAACGGATGGCTGTGACACACTGCATGATTCGCAACAAGTACAGAAAATATTTCTCATGAAAGTAATCAAACCGTTGTTCCAAATAGAAAAGAAACCCAAGAAGGGGCTCTTTGCCGTTGAGTGGGTCATGCTGGGCTACACCGTGCTCACACTGCTGTTCATGCTCGTCACCTACACCAAGTTGCAGAACCCCGTGTCCATGCTCTGGGGGCGCTTTCAGGCCATTGCCATCATGGCGGCCATGTGGGCCGTCTATCGCATGGCACCCTGCCGGCTGACGCGCTTTTGCCGCATTGGGGCACAGCTGCTGCTGCTTTCATGGTGGTATCCTGACACGTACGAGATGAACCGTATTCTGCCTAACCTGGACCACATCGTGGCCGAAAAGGAGCAATGGCTCTTCGGTTGCCAGCCGGCACTGCTCTTCTCGCAGGCACTGCCAGGCACAATGGTCAGCGAGCTGATGAACCTGGGTTACACCTCTTACTTCCCCATGATAGCCACGGTGACCATCTTCTACTTCCTGTTTCGCTACGAACAGTTCATGCAGGCCACGTTCATCATACTGACAGCTTTCTTCGCTTACTACGTAATGTTCATTCTGCTGCCCGTCACCGGACCGCAATACTACTATCAGGCCGTGGGACTGGACCAGATAGCTGCCGGCAGCTTCCCCAACGTGCACGACTATTTCCTGACGCTGCGCGAAGCACTGCCCACACCGGGAAATGCCAACGGCATATTCCACCAGATGGTGGTCGATGCCCACACCGCAGGCGAGCGACCCACGGCAGCTTTCCCCAGCAGCCACGTCGGGGTGTCAACCATACTGATGCTGCTGGCCTGGCAGACAAAGAACCGCCGGTTCTTCTGCATACTGATGCCTTTCTATGTGCTGCTGTGCCTTTCAACGGTCTATATTTATGCACACTATGCCGTCGATGTCATAGGCGGTTGGGTGTCTGCCCTGCTGCTGTTCTTCCCGTTGCAATATGCTTACAGACGGTTCGCGAAGGAATAGCCACGACACTGACAGGCACAAAAAAAGGGACTTCGCCAAGTCCCAACCTTTGTTAACCTTAAATCTAATACTATGAAAAACACGATGCAAAGATAAGGCAATTCTGACAAATGTGCAACAATTATATACAAAGATGGTGTAACTGTAACACTTTCTTGATTTACATCAAGACTTTCCAGGCATTTTCGGGGACGAAAACAACAAAAAAAATTAAATTTCGACACAGAAATTTGGTCGGATAAAGAAAATGTAGTACCTTTGCCGAAGCTATTAACAAGAAGCATTCATCAGAAATGAGGATTCCGACATGAGCGCTGTCGGGATTCTTTATTTTTTGACGCTTCACCAGAAAAAGAAAATATTAACGAAAAATAAGGAGAAAAAATTATGGCTTACATGTCACAAGAAGGCTACGACAAAATGGTAGCCGAACTACAGCGGCTGGAAAGCGTGGAACGCCCGAAGGCATCGGCCGCTATCGCTGAAGCAAGGGATAAGGGCGACTTGAGCGAGAACTCGGAGTATGATGCCGCAAAAGAAGCCCAGGCACACCTGGAAAACAAGATTAACCAGCTGAAACTGGCCATTCAGGATGCCAAGATTGTTGACACCTCACGCCTGAGCACCGACTCGGTACAGATTCTGACAAAGGTAGATATGACAAACCTGACCACCAAGACGAAGATGAGCTACACCATAGTGAGCGAGAACGAGGCAAACCTGCGCGAGGGAAAAATATCTATCAAGACACCTATTGCACAGGGACTGCTGGGCAAGAAAGTGGGCGACGAAGTGGAAATCAACATTCCGCGGGGAACCATCAAACTACGTATTGACAACATCAGTTTAGCATAATGGACATATTCAGTAAAATTGCTGCCGGTGAAATTCCCAGCTACAAATGCGCCGAGAACGAGGAGTTCTACGCCTTTCTTGACATTAACCCGCTGGTAAAGGGACACACATTGGTGATTCCCCGCCGCGAAGTAGATTATTTCTTCGACATGGATGATGACGAGCTGGCCCGCTACCAGCAGTTTGCCAAGCGCGTGGCCATAGCCATCAGAAAAGCCTTCCCCTGCAAGAAAGTGGCACAGGTAGTGCTGGGCCTCGAGGTGGCACACGCACACATTCACCTCATCCCCATGCAGAGCGAGGCTGATGCGGACTTCCGCCGCGAAAAACTGAAACTTACAGAAGAAGAGTTCAGGGAAATAGCAGCCAAGATACAGGCTGAATTTAAATAAACACCATGTGGCGGGGAGTCAAACGAACTCCTCGCCATATTTCATTTGTACCTCGTTGACATATTTACGAATCAGTGCCGACGAGTCGCCTTTCTTGCAAATAAGCAGCACATTGTCCTTCTCGGCCACAATATAGCCGTCTAACCCATTGATGACGGCCAGATGGTCTTCAGGCAGCTTAATGACATTGTTGTGACTGTCCTCTATGACAACCTGAGAGTTAATGACGACGTTGTCTCCCTCATTCTTGCTCATGCACTCATAGATGCCGTGCCACGTGCCAAGGTCAGCCCAGCCAAAGTCGCAACGCATGACATAGACATTGTCGCACATCTCCAGAACACCCCGGTCTAACGAGATGTTAGGCAGTGAAGCGTAATTGTTTCGTACAAAATCTATGACCTCTTCAAGCGAGTGATTGTGGTCTTCAGGCAGTGCACCGCTGAACCCTCTGGCATAAATACGTCTCACACTCTGGCGCAAGACCTCGGCAGAGGCCAGCAGCATACCCGTATTCCACAGGAACTCGCCGCTGTCAACAAACAACTGGGCAAAGTCACGATCTGGCTTCTCTGTAAATGACTGAACACTGAACACATCGGCGTCGGGCTGACGCTCTCCCTTCTGAATGTAACCATAGCCGGGCTCCGGACGCGTCGGTGAGACACCCATGGTCAGCATGATGCCATGGTCAGCTACAATGCCAAGCCCCTTTCCCATATTCTTGTAGAAGGCCTGCGCATTCAGCACAAACTGGTCGCTCGGCGTTACCACGATGCAGGCATCATGGCAAATGGACTGAATAATCAGCGTGGCCCAAATGACACTGGCGGTCGTATTGCGGTTTACAGGCTCTATCATCAGGTTAGCCTCAGCCATTTCCGGCAACTGCTCCATGACTATGGGGGCATATTCGTGATTGGTACAGACATAAATATTTTCCTGGGGAAGCATGGCTGCAAAATGGTCAAACGTCGATTGCAGCTGCGTGCGTCCCGTACCAAAAAAATCAATAAACTGCTTAGGGTATTTGTCACGGCTACATGGCCATAGGCGACGGCCGCGTCCTCCGGCCAGAATGATACAAAAATGCTTCGGGTTTTTCTCCATACGTTATTAGACTTAATTTTCAGCCACTAAGTTACGAATAATCCATGAACCGTGCAAGCATTTTAGAATTTTTCGTACATTTTTTCTTTTTTATTCTCTTCTTTGCTCACCTTATACAAAAAAGAATGCCGTCCCCTTACGGAACGGCACCTACTTTTTTATAATAATAATTGTTTACTCTGCAACGAGGGTGAAACGCTTGAAAGCATCTATCTTCAGTTCCTTGTTCTGAGCAGCAAGCCACTGTGTAACAGTCTGCTTGTCACCGTCGCCAAACTGGAACTCCTGGTCAACAAGGCAGTTCTCCTTCAAGAACTTAGCCACACGACCCTTAGCGATGTTCTCAATCATGTTGGGGTTCAGCGTGGCAGCCTTCTCGGCAGCAGCCTTCTCCTTCAGCTCGCGAGCCTCCTTGGCCTGCTCCTCGGTCAGCCAGCCCTTCCTGATGTTGCTCTCTATGTGGTCTTCAGAGTCAACAAGGTTGGGGTTAATACCGGCCTTCTTCAGAACAACCTCCACATACTTCTCAACCTGCTCAAGCTTGGTTTTCTCAACGGCAGTCTTGTACTCCTCGTCGAGAACAGCCTGAGGAACGCTATCGGCATTGAGGGCCACAGGCTTCATGGCAGCAACCTGCATGGCCAGCTTGTGGCCTACCTCAGGAGCGGCGATGTTGGTCTGTACCATGGTGCACAGGGTGTGCTTGCCCATGTGGTCATAAACCTCGATGTTTGCACCTTCGAGCACGTTATAGCCGTCGAGTTCCATCTTCTCACCGGTAATGCCTGAGCGCTGTGTAACAGCGTCCTGAGCCTTCTGACCGTCGGCCAGCACCAGTTCCTTCACCTCGTCGAGAGTCTTGGCCTTGGCAGCGATGGCAGCATCGAGAATGCTCTGAGTCAGGGCAATGAAGTCGGCACCATTAGCCACGAAGTCGGTCTCGCACTTCAGAGCGACGATGGCAGCAAAGCCGTCAACAGCCTTTACGAGAACACAACCGTTAGAAGTCTCACGGTCACTGCGCTTGGCAGCAATGGCAAGGCCACGCTCACGGAGCAGTTCCTTTGCCTTGTCGAAGTCGCCCTCAGCCTCGGTCAGAGCCTTCTTTACGTCAGCCAGACCAGCTCCGGTCATAGCGCGAAGCTTCTTGATATCATCAATTGAAATTGCCATAATTCTTTGTTTTTGTTTTTTTTCGATATTACGTTTTGTCGTTATTACGATATTCCGGCATCCCCTTATTTCAGTATTCCGGCATGTCGGTAATTCCGAGGGGCTTACTCTGCAGCGGGAGCCTCTTCCTCAGCAGCAGCTTCCTCAGCAACAGGAGCCTCTTCGTCCTTGCGAGCCTTGCGGGCACGCTTGGGCTTTGCCTCGTCAGCCTCTGCCTCAGCCTGAGCCTCGGCAGCCTTCTCGTCGGCCTTCTCAGCCTTGCGCTCCTCCAGACCCTCGGCAATAGCGGCACAGCAAGCATTGAGGATGACCTCTACGCTGTCCTTTGCATCGTCGTTGGCAGGAATGACGAAGTCAACATTCTTCGGGTCGCTGTTGGTATCAACAATACCGAACACGGGGATGCCCAGACGGTTAGCCTCGCGAACGGCAATGTTCTCCTTCATGACGTCAACTACGAAGAGTGCACTCGGCAGACGGGTCAAGTCAGCAATAGAACCAAGGTTCTTCTCCAGCTTGGCACGCTGGCGGGTAACCTGCAGCAGCTCGCGCTTAGAGAGGTTTCCGAATGTACCATCCTGCATCAGTCTGTCGATGTTCGCCATTTTCTTGACCGCTTTACGAATGGTCGGGAAGTTGGTAAGCATACCGCCCGGCCAACGCTCAATAACGTAAGGCATGTTGATGCTGGCAGCTTTCTCAGCAATCACTTCCTTAGCCTGTTTTTTAGTAGCGACGAACAGAATCTTCTTGCCACTCTTGGCAATCTGCTTCAGAGCCTCGGCAGCAGTGTCAATCTTTACTACTGTCTTATGGAGGTCGATGATGTGAATACCGTTACGCTCGGTATAAATGTAGGGAGCCATTGCGGGGTTCCACTTGCGCGTCAGGTGGCCAAAGTGGCAGCCAGCCTGCAGCAGTTGGTCAAAATTTGTCCTTGACATGTTGTTTTCGTTGTTTTGTTTAATTGTTTACTTTCCTTTTAATTCTTTTCTCTGTTAGAATCAGCCGCTGAGTAATTGGTTTTGCAAGTCTCAGCAGTTTAGATACTAAACTCGTTCAGTTTCTTATCGGATAATTGTCCAATAGTAAAATTGTCCAATAGTCCAATATAGATTAACGCTTACTGAACTGGAAGCGACGACGTGCCTTGGGACGACCCGGCTTCTTACGCTCAACCTCACGGGCGTCGCGTGTCAGGAATCCGTGATCCTTCAGGTTCTTCTTGTCTTCAGCATTGACCTTGACAAGTGCGCGGGCAATGGCGAGGCGCAAAGCCTGGCTCTGACCAGTAAAACCACCACCGTCGAGGTTTGCCTTGATGTCATATTTCTCGGCTACCTCCAGCAGGTTCAGCGGCTGCTTAACCACATACTGCAGAATAGCTGAGGGGAAATATTCGGTTAAGTCTTTCTTGTTGATCGTAATCTTACCTGTTCCTTCTGTCAGATAGACGCGAGCTACAGAGCTCTTACGACGACCGATTGCATTAATCATTTCAGCCATAATCTTTATTGTTTATTCTGTAATCCTATTTGTACTGGTTAATATCAATTGCTTTGGGCTTCTGAGCCTCGTGCTTGTGCTCGGTGCCTTCATAAATGTAGAGGTTGTTCAGCAAGCTGCGGCCGAGGGGACCTTTGGGCAGCATGCCCTTTACAGCATGGCGCAGCATCTTGTCAACACCACCGTTCTTCTTGCGAAGCTCAGCAGGCGTGTTGAAGCGCTGGCCACCGGGATAACCAGTATAACGAGTGTAAACCTTATCGGTTTCCTTCTTACCGGTGAATACCACCTTTGCGGCATTGATGATAATGACATTGTCGCCACAATCCACGTGCGGGGTGAAGTTGGGCTTGTACTTTCCGCGAATGAGCTTCGCTACTTTCGAAGCGAGACGACCGACAACCTGGTCTGTGGCATCAATAACCACCCACTCCTTCTTAGCAGTTTCCTTGTTGGCGGAAACGGTCTTGTAACTTAAAGTGTTCATTTTTACTTAATTAATTTTACTACTAAAAAACATTATTATATTTACTACGCACACAAGAACCACCCGCAGAGGTCTAACTCCCTGCACGGTAGTCTAACGATACGCTACGGCGGACTTTCACCGCCCTGGAACCAGTGATTCACAAACCGTTGTGCCCGGCCAAAGACACCACTATTTACACACTCGCTCTGTGGGGATTCTAAGACTCTCCCCTAAAAATCGGACTGCAAAGGTAGTGAGATAATATGAGAAAGAAGTAATGAGAAAGGAGAAAAGACCATCAAATTATGATTATTTAACGGTTTTAAGTAAAGTTAAGCCTGTTATTCTTGGTGAAATGAAAAAATATGCCTATCTTTGCGGCAAGCTATTTAAAGATATGAGGATGAAACATTTAAAGAAACAGACCATTACAAAATTGCTGTCTATGCTGGGGTTCAGTTCGGCGGCAATCGTATTTACTGCCTGCTACGGTGCCATTCCTCAGAAATACCAGTCGAAGGAATATACCGACAGCGTCAGCAGCGTATTAGAAGAAGGCAGCGCATTAATCAGCGATACGCTTCAGGTGACAAAGTAGCAGTTTGCCGTTACCGTCACGCAGATGCATGCCATTGCCCTGACAGTAGCGAAAGTACTTACAGTCAGAACAGTCGTCCGTCCGCATCCATTCGTGGTGACGGTAGGCTGTGTAGCGATTCTCCCATACATCCAGAAAGTCATCTTGGTAGATGTTGCCTTGGTTAAAGTCGGCACGAATGCTGGCACAAGCGGCTATGGAGCCATCGGCCATCACAGAGCCGACGGTCACGCCTGCCTGACAGGAGAACAGACGGTTGCGCACCTCACCCTCATAATTACCCAAGAAGCCCTCACAACCATAGTCGGCCCTGATACGCCCCTCTGCCCGGGTTCGTCTAAGGTAGTCGAACACTCCCCGAAACTCTTCATTGGTCAATCGCATATCGGGGTCGAGGGCGGCCCGCCCAACGGGGAACACAGTAAAAAGTCGCCATCGCTTGACACCTTTTGAAATCAGGAACTCCTTGATATCATCCAAATGTGAATAGTTACGACGGTTAACACAGGTAACGATGTCGAAGACAAAACCGTCTTGCGCCACCAGCATGTCAATGGCCTGACTCACCATCTGGAAGCTGCGGTCGTTACCACGCATCCAGTTATGGTCAGTTTCCAGTCCGTCTAAACTGATTGCCATAGAACGGATGCCGGCATGAAGCAGGCCCTGCCAGCGCTGGGGCGTCAGGTGGAGGGCGTTGGTCACCATGCCCCAGGGAAAGCCTTTCTCGCTGATAGCACGTCCACACTCCTCAATGTCTTTCCGCATGAGCGGTTCACCACCCGAAATAATCACGAAGACCCCATGTGGGTCAAGCTTCCGGGCAATGGAATCGAGCACCCGTAGAAAATCCTCACGGGGCATATCCTTAGAAGCATCCTGCATCTTGCAGTCGCTGCCGCAGTGGCGACACTTGAGGTCACAGCGCAAGGTACACTCCCAAAAGAGTTGTCTCAGCGGGTGCTCCTCGCGCACCATTTCCTCTTTCTGCCGCCAAAGTTCAAGGACGAGTTTCTTACGTAATGTCAGCGGTGTGGCCTTCATTCTTTCTTTAGTTTTATGTCCTGACTGATTTCAAAAGTACCCTTGGAATTTTCATCACCCTTCTTAATCTGAACAGCCTTGCTATAGTCTATGTCGATGGTATCGTTCTGGAATTTTCCTCCATTGGCCTCACCATCGATGTCCTCAACAATCAGCTTGATATGACTGTTTCCCACTTCGGAAGAATACAACAACTCGTAGTGACCGGATGCATCGGACTGCGAATCGTTAATATCACTTGTATAACGTTTCCCGTCGGCTCCGTCAACAACCGGAGAGACAAACTTGACGGCAGTCTTGATGCCTTCGACGGGAGTGCCGCCCTCGTCTGTCACGGTTCCTTTTACTTCATAAGTAGCATCTGGATTCACCACACCATACATCAGAATAGGGCCATACATATCTGGCTCATCGTTAGTCAAGGAACAACTGTAGCCCAACATGCTGAGCAGAGCTGTCAACACAGCATTATACCAGCGATTGAATCTTACTTTCATACTGCGTACTCTTTTATATTAAAGGAAATCTTGCGTCCCTATTTGTTAAACAATTTTAAATCAAGCCATCTGGCTAACTCTTTTTCGCCGCAAAGTTACAAAAAAATCGTAACACTTCGTATCTTTGCAACCAAATTTTTAAAAAATGAATATTGAAGCATTGATTAGCAAGGCTGCAGGCGAAGCTGTTAAGGCACTTTACGGCATGGATGCCACCGAGAAGATGCTGCAGCTGCAGAAGACAAGAAGTGAGTTTGAGGGTAACTTGACACTCGTAGTATTTCCCTTTGTGAAGGCTGCCAGGAAAAGCCCTGAGCAGACTGCGCAGGAGATTGGTGAATATCTGCTGGAACACTGCGAGGCCGTGGAGAAGTTTAACGTGGTGAAAGGATTCCTGAACCTGAGCATGGGCGACAGGGCATGGATTCAACTGCTGAACGCTATTGACTGCGACACACACTACGGCGAGAAACAGGCAACGGACGCTTCTCCGCTCGTCATGATTGAATATTCATCGCCCAACACCAATAAGCCGCTGCACCTTGGCCACGTACGCAACAACCTGTTAGGATGGTCGCTGGCTCAGATCATGCAAGCCAACGGCAACCGCGTGGTGAAGACCAACATTGTCAACGACCGCGGCATACACATTTGTAAGTCCATGCTGGCATGGCTGAAATATGGTAATGGCGAAACACCCGAGACCAGCGGCAAGAAGGGTGACCACCTGATTGGCGACTATTATGTAGCCTTCGACAAGCACTACCGCCAGGAGGTGAAGGAGCTGCAGGCCAAATATGAGGCAGAAGGTATGACGGCTGAAGAGGCCGAGAAGAAAGCCAAAGAAGAGGCTCCGCTCATCAAGGAGGCTCACGACATGCTGGTGAAATGGGAACAAGGCGACGCTGAGGTGCGAGCCCTGTGGGAGAAGATGAACGCCTGGGTATATGCCGGTTTCGACGAGACGTACAAGAAAATGGGTGTTTCGTTTGATAAGATATACTACGAAAGCCAGACCTACCTGAAAGGTAAGGCGAAGGTAGAGGAAGGTCTGCAGAAAGGGCTCTTTGAACGTCACGCCGACGGTTCCGTTTGGGCAGACCTGACCGACGAAGGACTCGACCAGAAACTGCTGCTGCGCTCTGACGGCACTTCGGTCTATATGACACAAGACATCGGAACGGCGGAGATGCGCTTCAAGGACTATCCCATTGACAAGATGATATACGTAGTAGGCAATGAGCAGAACTACCATTTCCAAGTGCTCTCCATCCTACTGGACCGTCTGGGCTTCAAATGGGGCAAGGAACTGGTACACTTCAGTTACGGCATGGTGGAGCTGCCTAACGGCAAGATGAAGAGTCGCGAGGGAACAGTAGTTGATGCCGACGACTTGATGGAACTCATGGTTGAGGATGCCTACAAGACCAGCATGGAACTGGGTAAGTTTGACGACATGACCGAAGATGAGCGCCGCGAGATTGCCCGTATTGTAGGCATGGGTGCCCTCAAATATTTTATTCTGAAGGTTGACGCCAGAAAGAACATGCTGTTTAACCCCGAGGAGTCTATCGACTTTAACGGTAATACCGGGCCTTTCATTCAATACACTTACGCCCGCATACGCAGTATTTTAAGGAAGGCACAGAACTCTCCAGGTTCTCTGAGCTCTTCAAGTTCCCTGAACGACAAAGAAGTAGAACTCATCCAAAAGATGTCAGAATACGGAACAGCCGTGGAACAGGCCGGCAAGGACTACAGCCCATCGGGTATTGCCAACTATTGCTACGAGCTGACCAAGGTGTTCAACCAATTCTATCATGACTACTCGATACTCAACGAGCCTGATGAGCAAAAACGACAGACACGTCTGGTTATCGCCCGAAATGTAGCCAAGATTCTGAAGAACGGCATGGCGCTGTTAGGCATTGAGGTGCCTGAGAGAATGTAACAAGCAACGGATGAGTACGAACCTTCGAGGAGTAAATCCACCTGACTACCGCAACGACACCGTACTGCCCCTGCCCCTTGAGGTAAGGGCAGACGCGTGGGCTGTAGATGCAGCATGCAGTGGCAACCCCGGACCGATGGAGTATCAGGCCATCGACCTGCAGACGGGCTATCGCGTGTTCCACTTCGGACCCATATACGGCACTAACAACATTGGTGAATTCCTCGCCATTGTACATGCACTGGCCTTGGCATGGCAGCAGGGACTGCACGACAAAACCATCTATAGTGATTCTTACAATGCCATCCTATGGGTTTCAAAACGTAAATGCAAAACAAAACTGGAACGCAACGCAAAGACGGAACAACTCTTCCAAATTATTGAGCGTGCCGAGCACTGGCTACAAACGCACAACTTCCGTAACCCCATCATCAAATGGGAAACCATTAAATGGGGAGAGGTGCCTGCTGACTTCGGGCGAAAATAGTCAGCGTATGACTTCCGTAATGACACGTGCTTAGTAACTGCGCCCCTATAGGAATGCGGGCTACCGGTGTTCCGTGGCCAAACGTGACGGGTGCTGACTCTATGCGCAGTTCATCCCATAGGCCAGCTTCAAGAAACGACCGATGCGTCTGTGAACCACCCTCAACAATGAGCGACTGCACACCCTGCAAGTAGAGGTCTTCCATGAGCTGCAGCAACGGACGGTCATGGCTCAGCACCAGTCGCTTGGGTGAGGGCCCTACCCAGTAACGAACGGTCAATTGCGGATGGTCACGGTCCCACGTTGTGTGGCCTACTAATATGGCATCTTCCTCTGCTCGCAGCTTGTGGCTGAGCATCTGGGTTATCTCATTGGAAATTGTAACAGGCTGAAAGTCGCGGTCGATAAACCCGTCGGCTGACTGTGCCCATTTTATAATAATGTATGGGCGATGTTCGCGATGGAAGGTAAAGAAGCGGCGGTTCAGCCATTGGCATTCCTGTTCCAACACGCCCACAACGACCTCTATGCCGGCATCGCGCAACTTGCGAATGCCACGCCCCTGAACCTCGCTGAACGAGTCAATACACCCCACCACACAGCGTCGAACGCCCTTACGTATGATAAGGTCGGCACAGGGAGGGGTCTTGCCGTAATGTGAACAAGGCTCCAATGATACGTAAATCGTGCTCTCACTCAGCAACGGCTCATCAGCAGGACACACCGAGGCAAAAGCATTCACTTCGGCATGCCCCTCGCCACAGCGCTGATGATAACCTTCACCAATGATGCGTTGCCCTGCCACGATGACGGCTCCCACCATAGGGTTAGGCCGTGCGTTCCGTTGGCCGTTGGCTGCCAGTTGCAGGCATCGGCGCATGTATTTCTCGTCAATCTTCAATGGTTTCATGCACGCAAAGGTACAAAAAAATTCTTAATTCTTTTATTAGTTTCATTTATTTTGTACCTTTGCAGGAAATATATATATGACTTACCAGGAACTCTGGCACCGACTGGTGCCACAATACAATGAAGTTGAAGCCAAGGCTGTGGCACGCATGGTCTATGAAATACGCTATGGGCTGACGCTGAGCGACCTGCTGATGGGATGTGACAAAGACGTTCCACATGACGAGTTGGAGCCGTTGGCCGTCCGGTTGGAACAAGGCGAGCCCGTACAGTATGTATTAGGTGTGGCAGAGTTTTGCGGACGTTCCTTTCATGTAGAAAGCGGCGTGCTGATTCCGCGACCAGAGACAACGGAACTGTGTCGGCTCATCGCCCGACAGGCAACAGTCAACGACCGTCAGCCAGCACCCATCATGCTCCTTGATATTGGCACGGGAAGCGGCAGCATAGCCATTACGCTTGCCCTTGAACTGCCACAGGCAGAGGTGACGGCGTGGGACATCAGCGACAAGGCTTTGCAGGTGGCCCGGGGAAATGCGGAACGCCTGGGGGCACACGTACTATTTAAACGGCAGGATGCGCTGCTGCCACCTGACGACAACTGCTGTTGGGATATCATTGTCAGTAACCCTCCCTACGTCTGCGAACGGGAGAAAGAACAAATGGAAACCGGCGTGCTCGACTGGGAACCCAGTCTGGCCCTCTTTGTTCCCGACGATAACCCGCTGCTATTCTATCGTAGCATAGGACGTTATGCCATGAGGGCCCTTAAACCTGAAGGAAGGCTTTTCTTAGAAATCAACGAGCACTATGGTGAGCAGACTGCAAAGCTACTAAAGGACATAGGCTTCAGACACGTAGCCATAGCAAAAGACTTTTACGACAAAGACCGATTTGTGACAGCATATAGATGAAAAGGGAAATCAGCGAGAAAGAGGCACTGCTCCGCCTGTCAGCCATGTGTGCACAGGGCGAACACTGTCAGTGGGAGATGACAGAGAAGCTGCGAAAGTGGGAAATCAGCGACGAGGCTCAGGCCCGCATCATGGAACGGTTAGTGAAAGACCGGTACGTAGATGACGAGCGTTTTGCCCGTGCCTTCGTCATGGATAAGGTGCGCTATAACAAATGGGGGCGACGTAAGGTGGAACAGGCTCTCTGGCAAAAGCACATTGACGAGGATATCCGTCAAATGGTTCTCAACGATGTCAGCGATGAAGAATATCTCAGCGTGCTACGACCGCTATTAAAGCAGAAACGCCGCTCGACCAAAGCCGACAGCGAGTGGGAAATGAACCAGAAACTGTTGCGCTTTGCCCTCGGTCGTGGATTTACGTTTGACATCATCCGGCAATGTTTAGATGTAGAGGATGAAGAATGAGCATCTGGAGAGCACTGATTGACCTGATTGCACCACGACCCTGCGTGATGTGCGGCGAACGGCTCGATGTTGAGGAGGAGTTCGTTTGCAGGACATGCCTGTCAGAATTACCACGCACCCACTATGACCGTACCCCCTACGAGAACCGAATGGCCCAGATGTTCTGGGGGTTAATGCCTGTGGAACGGGCTGCTGCCTGGTTCTACTATGCGCCAGCCACCAAGACCAGCCAGATTATCTACGATTTGAAATATCACCATCAGCCAGACATTGGTATGGTCATGGGGCAGCAGTTAGCCCATGAATACATGGCAAGCGGTTTCTTTGAAGGCATTGATGCTATCATCCCCATTCCCATAACCAAAGAGCGACAACTGCAGCGTGGCTACAACCAGAGTGCCATGATAGCACGGGGCATCAGTAGCGAAACAGGCATTCCCGTGGAAGAAACAGCCGTCAGACGACTACACTTTGAGAAAAGCCAGACCAAACTGGGTCGCTGGGAACGTCTTAAAAACGTTGAGCAACAATTTCAGACTGACGATGCTGCACGTTGGCACGGTAAACACATTCTGCTGGTTGACGATGTAACCACCACCGGGGCAACCATCATTGCCTGTGCAAACGCACTTCACCCGAAGCAGCACAACATTCGCTTCAGCGTGCTGACATTAGGATATACATACAGCTGATTTCATAAAATAGATGAAAAACTTTGGCCGTGTGAAAGAAAAGCTATATTTTTGCACATCATTATTAGAAACAAGACCAACATGGACGTAATCAAGAAACTTTTTGCAGAAAAGTTGATGCGCATTCAGGCCATCAAGTTACAGCCAAATGAACCGTTTACATGGGCCTCTGGCTGGAAGTCACCCATCTATACCGACAACCGCAAGACGCTGGGATTCCCCGATGTGCGCTCGTTTGTCAAGTTGGAACTGTGCCATGCTATTCAGCAGTACTTCCCCGAAGCCGAGGCTGTAGCCGGTGTGGCTACGGGTGCCATAGCACAAGGCGCATTAGTGGCTGACGAACTGGGACTACCTTACGCTTACGTGCGACCGAAGCCCAAAGACCACGGCATGGGTAACCAAGTAGAAGGAGAACTGACAAAGGGTACGAAAGTCATCGTAGTAGAAGATCTTATCTCCACAGGAGGGAGTAGCTTGAAAGCTGTAGCAGCGTTACGCGAATACGGCGTAGAGGTCATCGGCATGGTTGCCTCGTTCACCTACGGTTTCCCTGTGGCTGAAGAAGCATTCCGCGAAGCTGGCGTGAAACTGATTACGTTGAGCGACTACAATGCCGTTCTGGAGCAGGCTGCTGAAACGGGCTACATCACCGATGCAGACAAAGCCGTACTGGCAGAATGGCGTAAGGCTCCCGACACATGGGGTAAATAAATCCATTACCTGTAACACGTAATCTATCAATAAGATGACATCATTTGAAAGCAGCATTAAGCAGATTCCATACCCTCAGACTGCAGTTTATCAAAGTTTGAGTAACCTGGAAAATCTGGAAAAGGTACGCGATCGCGTACCT
The DNA here is from genome assembly GCA_017940545.1 of Prevotella sp. Lineage (GTDB taxonomy): Bacteria > Bacteroidota > Bacteroidia > Bacteroidales > Bacteroidaceae > Prevotella. Next base: position 9,497 of record JAGAYI010000029.1, on the reverse strand, counting down.
GAAGACAAGATAAAGGATTTTTCGTTCGACCGCGACTCCGTGAGCATCAACGTTGACCCCGTGGGACAGATTTCGCTCCGCATATGTGAGCGGGAAAAGCCGAAGTGCATCAAATTTGAAGCCGCCCAGTCGCCCATGCCTTTTAACCTGTGGATTCAAGTGCTGCCCGTCACTGAAACGACGAGCAAGATGAAACTGACGCTGAAGGCCGACATACCCTTCATGCTGAAGGGCATGGTGAGCCGTCCCCTGCAGGATGGACTGGAAAAAATAGCCGACGCATTGGCACAGATTCCCTATGCGTAACGAAATATCAGAATAACGGAATATCGGAATAAAGAAATAAAGAAAAAATGGCAAGCAAACTGTGGGAAAAAAATTTTGAGGTTAACAAAGAGATAGAACGCTTCACCGTGGGACGCGACCGCGAAATGGACCTCTATCTGGCAAAATACGACGTGCTGGGCTCCATGGCCCACATCACTATGCTGCAAAGCATCGGACTGTTAGAGCCAAATGAGCTTCAACAACTGCAGACTGCCCTGAAAGAGATTTATGCTACGGCAGACCGTGGCGATTTCCTGATAGAGGATGGCATCGAGGATGTTCACTCACAGGTGGAGCTGATGCTGACACGCCAATTGGGCGACATGGGTAAGAAAATACACTCTGGCCGGTCGCGCAACGATCAGGTTTTGGTTGACCTGAAGTTGTTTACCAGACGTCAGCTTATTGATATTGCCGAACAGGTGAAGGTACTCTTCGACGAGCTGATAGCTAAAAGCAACCAATACAAGAATGTACTCATGCCGGGCTATACCCACTTGCAGGTGGCCATGCCCAGCTCCTTCGGACTGTGGTTTGGCGCCTACGCCGAGAGCTTGTGCGACGACATGCTGTTCCTGCAAGCTGCCTATAAAATGACGAACCGCAACCCCCTTGGCTCTGCTGCCGGTTATGGCTCATCATTTCCCCTGAACCGTCAGATGACCACCGACCTGTTAGGCTTCGACTCTATGGACTACAACGTTGTGTATGCCCAAATGGGACGTGGCAAGACTGAACGTAACGTAGGCTTTGCTATGGCTACCATTGCCGGCACACTCTCAAAGATGGCCTTTGATGCCTGCCTGTTCAACTCGCAGAACTTCTCGTTTGTCAAGCTGCCCAAGGAGTGCACTACAGGCTCCAGCATCATGCCTCACAAGAAAAACCCTGACGTCTTCGAACTAATACGAGCCAAGTGCAACAAGCTGCAGGCACTGCCACAACAAGTAACACTTATTATGAATAATCTGCCCTGCGGCTACTTCCGCGACCTGCAGATTATCAAGGAAGTTTTCCTGCCTGCCTTTGACGAACTGAAAGACTGTCTCCAGACGTGCGCATACATTATTAATAAAATAGAAGTCAATGAGCACATTCTGGATAACCCCATGTATGACCCCATGTTTAGCGTGGAGGAGGTGAACCGTCTCGCTGCTGATGGCATGCCCTTCCGTGATGCCTACAAGAAGGTGGGGCTTGACATTGAGGCAGGTAACTTCACACCCAACAAACAGATACACCACACACACGAAGGCAGCATTGGCAACCTGTGTAATGACCAAATAACGGCTCTCATGCAGCAAACGCTTGACGGTTTCCACTTTGAACGTGTCATAGAGGCCGAGAAACAACTCCTAAAATAATGAAACACTGGTTTTTTGCAATTGCTGTCATATTACTGTGCGGCTGCAATGTGGAGAATGAATTTAGCAGTCAGCCCTGCTACTTTGCCTACCAGAATGCCAACTTTCTGGACGAAACACTGGCCACAGCCATGAATAGTATGTCGCGGGGGGTGTTCTGCCAAATCAGCGAATCGGTCAAAGGCGGTGCTGTTTATCTGAAGTTCAGCAATAATCAAGGGCTGTCATCCGAAAAAAAAGAAAGCTCCCTCGAGCAGCGCACAAGTTACATCATTGGTATTAACAACGGCATCATCGTAGGCTACCAGACACTGAATGATTCGCCTAACGGCGGCTTTGCAGCCTACGACCTGCAGTGTCCCAACTGTGTACGAAAGCATAACAGCTACACCAATCCCAAATACCAGTTAACCATGCAGAATAGTGGCATTGCCGTTTGTGGTACCTGTGGTAAGATGTACGACATGAACAATCAGGGCATTATTCAAAACGGCGAGGAAGGCGATGTCAACCTGATAAGATATGTGGCTACGACAACAGGCCCTATGGGCTATCTGCTGGTTCATAATAGGTAAGGTAACGTTAAAAAGATAAAAAAAACGACGGCATCGACAAATTCTTTAGACTTTAAACTCTAAACTCTAAACTTTTTTCGTATCTTTGCAGCCGCATTTGGCCGCGATGGTGGAATGGTAGACACGAGGGACTTAAAATCCCTTGGCCAGAAATGGCTGTGCGGGTTCGAGTCCCGCTCGCGGCACCCGCTGAGGAAATGCGTGAAGAGAGGGTGAGTCAATTTTCTGACTCGCCCTCTCTTTCCTTTATAAGGACTCTATGAGTCCCCCCCAAAAAGGCGCAATTGATTTACTCTTTTATCAAGCCTTTGTCACGGAGGATGGGCAGGATATGCGAAGCCGACAGGCGGTCACTTTTTTTGTTAGCAGCTTTATATTGCTTGAGCAGGGCAGCATTGTCGGCAAGCAGCTTCTCCATAAACTCGTCGTTAAGACCCTTTATCTTTGCCTCGCCGTCATCGTTACTGTTTTCAAGCAAATAGCAGCGGAAGCCTCTCAGGTCTTTTGAACCATACCAGATAACGCTGGAAGCTGCTGACGATACTGCACCCACCACACCTGGAGCGGCAACGCCCACAATGTCGCCTGCCAGACTGGCCAAGAGGGCACCACCGTCAATACGGTATGCCACCAGCAGCAGACCCTTGCCGCCATAACGATAGGCCTGTGCATAGTTTGCACAGTCGAGAGAGAATTCATCACAGTCCAAATTTCTGCAGTTCACATACAGATGACCTCCATATTGAACCACCAGTGCCTCCTTCTTCAAATGCTTGGTCGCTTCTTTGTTGTCAGTCTTAAACTTAAACTCGTTGTCGGTAAACTTCAGCTCGCAACTATTAACCCCCAGCGAACTGACAGCAGTCCAGTGGCCGGCAGTATTGTCTGCAAAGGTCTTACAAAACTTGGCACTACTCACTTGTGCCTGAAGCTGAACCGTTCCACACAACAGCAGCACGGCAGTAACCATTAAATAAAATCTTGTTTTCATCTGTTTGTTAGTTTTTAATGTTATGTTAGAACATGTTCTTTATCTAATCAGCTATCATTTGGGTATAATCGCCGGCAAAATTACAAAAAGGTTTTTAGAAAAAAGTGATTTGGGAAAATTAACCAACCGACACCCGAAAGTTTGTGCAGAACTTTTGCATCTTCCAGACTTCGTACTTCATTATTTTTCGTAACATGACCTAAATATCAAAAAATTGTGTACCTTTGCAAACATAAACTATAAATATTATGCTGGTAAAAACATATTGTGCTGCGGTCAACGGACTGGAGGTGACAACCGTTACCTGCGAAATAAGCATGTCGCGTGGTATGCAATACCACCTGACAGGACTGGCCGACACCGCCGTCAAGGAAAGCTACGACCGAATCAGGGCGGCGCTTGTAAACAATGGCTATAAGATGCCTATGATGGACATCACCGTTAACCTCTCGCCTGCCGACATCAAGAAAGAGGGCTCTGGCTACGACCTGCCACTGGCCATCGGTATTCTGGCAGCAAACGGCAAGGTGGCGAATGAGCAACTGGAAAAGTTTATGCTGGTGGGTGAATTAGGACTTGACGGGCGGCTGCAACCCATACGTGGCGCACTGCCCATTGCCATAAGAGCACGCAAGGAGAAGTTTAAGGGACTCATTGTTCCTAAGCAAAACATACGTGAGGCTGCTGTCGTCAACCAGCTGGACGTCTTTGGCATGGAGACGCTGATGGATGTCATTCGTTTTATTAATGGCAGCACTTCATACCAGCCAACCGTCATCGATACCCGTAAGGAGTTTTATGAACAACAAAACTACTACGAACTGGACTTCAGCGACGTGAAAGGTCAGGAGAGTGTCAAACGTGCCTTAGAGGTAGCCGCCGCAGGTGGACATAACCTCATCATGATAGGGCCACCAGGCTCAGGAAAATCAATGCTGGCCAAACGACTGCCCTCAATACTTCCCCCGCTGTCACTGGCAGAAAGCCTGGAGACTACCCAGATACACTCGGTAGCAGGCAAACTGAGCCGAGACACCAGCCTTATCAGCCAACGCCCCTTCCGTGCACCGCATCATACGATATCGCAAGTGGCACTGGTGGGTGGTGGCAACAACCCACAGCCCGGTGAAATCAGTCTTGCGCATAATGGCGTGCTATTTCTCGACGAGATGCCCGAGCTCGCGCGCAGCGTCCTTGAAGTGTTACGCCAACCCTTGGAAGACCGTAAGATAACCATCAGCCGCGCTAAATACAGCGTACAGTATCCGGCCTCGTTCATGCTCATTGCCTCCATGAACCCCTGCCCTTGCGGCTACTATGGCGACCCCACCCACCACTGTAACTGCACTCCAGGGCAGATAAGCCGTTACCTCTCAAAGATAAGCGGCCCCCTACTCGACCGCATTGACATCCACTGCGAGATACAGGCTGTGCCCTTCGCGCAGCTCAGTACGATGAAACCAGGAGAACCAAGCGAAAACATACGTGAAAGGGTGATTAAGGCAAGGCAAATTCAAGAGACTCGCTTTAAGGATTTCAAGGGAGTGCACTGCAATGCACAAATGACCGAACGAATGCTTCACCAATTTGCAGAGCCAGATGCAGCATCTATGGATATGTTGCGAATGGCAATGGAACGGCTAAAGCTGTCTGCAAGAGCATATAGTCGCATATTAAAAGTGGCAAGAACTATTGCAGACTTGGATCATTCAGAGAACGTTCAGTCACAACATATAGCTGAAGCCATCGGTTATCGCAACCTTGATAGAAGCGATTGGGCAGAGAGAGGAATATAATAAAAAGCAGACAATAAAGGAGAAAGTTCGAAAGAAAAATAAAAATTTTGTCTTTTTATTTTGTTCTTTGCCCACTTATTTGTACCTTTGCAACGCTTTAAGCCCAGATGGCGGAATCGGTAGACGCGCTGGTCTCAAACACCAGTGGGGCAACCCGTGCCGGTTCGACCCCGGCTCTGGGTACTATTAAGTGCAAGGTTCTCTGAAAGCAAAGTGCTGTAAGTCAATAACTTATAGCACTTTTTCGTTTTTACCTTTATGTTTTGCTTCCAATCCTGTGCACGTTCAGAGGCACTCATGTTCCGGTCCTGCGCACAGGGCTTAACAAAAAAGTGTGTTGGACATCCAACACACTTTTTCTGTTATCTGACAGGGGTGAAGAAAACCCCATTAATGCTTACATTTTAAATGGACTTGGCCAGTGATACTGCTTCCTTCTTGAGAAGTGATACAAGTGCCAAAACGACGAAATTGAAAATAATCATACGACCTAACTTTAAAATTGTTATACCTGAAATAATCTTTTTACCGCTCTTCAGGTGTTCTTGTTCCTGAATTGCGATGCAAAGTTACGCATTTGTGTTCGCACACACAAATAATTCCGATAGTAATTGTAGTAAGTACTACACTTATTGATGCAGGTCAATATGTCCGTCTTGGCTGATGGTGATGGGGCTTCCCTTGATGTCCGAGATGGTCAGGTTGCGTATTTCGCGTGCCACGCTGTTGGTTTCGTCACGCCGTGGCCCTTTGCCCTTCTGCTGAATAAAGGAATGAATCTGTCCCTCTATGAATCGGCCGTCGGGAGCTATTTTGATTTCGACTACCGGAGCATAGCCGGTGACGCCTGTCAGGTTCATGCCGTAGGGTGTACAGAAGTTGCCGAGGCTGTAAGCAATGAATCGTCCGTTATATACCTCCATGCAGCGTACGACGTGCGGTCCGTGCCCATAGACCACGTCGGCGCCGTTGTCAATACAGAAGTGGGTGAAGGTGCGCAGGTCGCCCCTGTCTTCGCCTAAGAAGAACTCGTGTCCCTGTGGCAGGTGTGTGTGTGTGCGGCCCTCTGCACCGCCGTGGAAGGAGACGATGAGGATGTCGCACTGTGGTCGCAGGTCATCCAGAATGGCTTTCACCTTGTCCAGGTTGTTATGTTTCAGTGTATAGCTGTTGTGTCCGAAAGCACAGATGCCGTACTTCACGCCGTTTCGTTCGACAATGGCCGAATGGGCTCGTCCCTCTATGCCGCAGTATTTGATGTCTAACTGGTCGAGCGTTTTCTCTGTTGACTCAATGCCGAACTGTCCGAAGTCGTTGGCATGATTGTTGGCCATACTCAGGAAGTCGTATCCCGCCTCGGTCAGTCTCGGTCCGAACTTGGTGGGCGTGCGGAAGGCGTAGCAGTGCGGTCCCGGCTTTTTCTTGGTGGTTCCGCCGTCGCACAGCGTTCCCTCCAGGTTTCCCACCGCCAGGTCGGCCCGCAGGGTAATGTCCTTGGTGTCGCAGAATATGTCGCGCCCGTTGTCAGGTGGCAGTTGTGTGCTGGGGAACGTGGTACCCATCATGATGTCGCCCGTCATGGCGATGGTCAGGGTGTCCTTGAGTTTCTTTGCGGGTGCCACGGTGTCGGGGTTCTCCTTATTTGTTTCAACGGCCGTGCTGTCAGCTTCGGCAGCGGTGTTCCGTGTGGTTTCGTGCGAGCATACCGAGTTCAGTGCCAGCGTGGAAAGGAGCATAAAGAGTAGTGGTTTCATAACCTTATGTTTATTGTTTGCATTTTTTCGGTGTCGATGTCTCAGATGTCTTTACGGTAGCAACGGTGCCTGCGGTGCTGACGTGACTCCAGGTACTGCCAGTGGCTCTGCACGCCCTCGTTCGACTCCATCTGCGGCATGGCCTCGGCCCACTTGAAGCCGTAGTCCTGGAACCGCTGAATAAGCTCGTTGAAGATGAGTGCGTTGGCTCCCTTGACGCGGTACTCTGGCAGCACGCCGATGAGCAGCAGATCCACCGTATCGGTCTTGTGCCACTTCAGGGCTCTCAGCACTCGCCACCACGTCAGTGGCCATAGGCTGCCGTTACGGCTTTTCTGCATGGCCTTAGCGAACGACGGGAAGGTAATGCCGAAGCCTATCAGCTTGTCGCCCGCGTTGGCATCCACGACGCCCGTCACCAGGTTCAGGTCGGCCTTCTTGATGTAGGCATCCACCAGCTGGTTAATCTGGTTTTCGCTGAGGTGCGAATATCCGTACAGGTTGTTGTACGTCTCGTTGATCATCTGGAATATTTCGCGCCCCTTGCCCTCCTCCACCAGTTCGCGGCTGGTAAACTTGCGTGTGTGCAGGTTGTAGCGTTTCTCAATCATTGCCGACAGCTTGCTGAACTTCTCGGGCACCACGTCGGGTATTCTGACGTGATACTCCATGTAGTCGTTGTCTTTCTGCCATCCGCCCATGCGCTCCATGTGCTTCGGGTAGTAGGGGTAGTTGTAGTTAATATAGGTGGTTGCCATTTCCTCGAACCCCTCAATGAGCATGCCCTCGCGGTCCATGTCGGTAAAGCCCAGCGGACCGGCAATCTCCGTCATGCCCTGTGCCTTGCCCCAATCCTCAACGGCCTGTAGCAGTGCACGTGACACCTCGGGGTCGTCAACGAAGTCGAACCACCCGAAGCGTACCAGCTGGCGGTTCCACCGTTCGTTGGCACGCCTGTTGATGATGGCTGCCACGCGCCCCACGGGTTTGCCGTCGCGGAAGGCCATGAAGTATTCGGCGTCGCAACATTCGAACGAGGCATTCTTGTCGCGGCTCAGTGTGTTCCATTCGTCGAAGTAGAGGAAGGGCACGGCATACTTGCTGCCACGGTAGAGGTTATAGTAAAAGCAGATAAACTGCTTCAGTCCCCGTTTATCTGTTATCTTTCGGATTTCTAAAGAATTCATCTCTTTGTTTTTCTTGCCTGCAAAGTTACAACATTTTTTCTTTCCGCCAAAGGATAGTGGGAAAAAAAGAACGCAGCCACCTCCCATAGTGGGAACCGGCTGCTCTCGCTCTATCACCGTGTGTCGATGAATGTGTTTAGCGCATGGCAAAATAGTTGCCGCCATTGACGGCCATGCGCACCTGGCCCAGTCCGGCCATGTCGGGTGTCACGTTGAGCTGCTGGCCGTCGTGCATATAGACGGCAATGGTGCCGTCGCCGTTGAAGGTAAACACATCGTGGCGCTTGCCGCCCTGCTCGAACGACCATGTCTGCGTCTTGCTGTCATACCAGAAATGGCTCAGCTCGCCGGTGGGAGCCTTAATCTCGTAGCCGTTCTTCAGCGTGGTGACGGCGTAGAGCATGCCGTCAGAGCCCAACACGTTCTTCGTGGTGCCGATGTTGGCTTCCATCGGGTTCTGGCCCGACCAGAACTCTATGGAGTTCAGTACCAGCGAATCAACCAAAAGGCTCAATGTTCCGCAGATGGGCATGAGCACGAAGCCCACAATGGCGTTGACAAACTTGCTGTCGGTCATGTTGCGCTGCCACTTGGCATAGCTGTTGAAGAGGCTGAACGAGCCAATGCACGAACTGAATACCACGCTGCCGGCCAGTAGCACGGTAGCCAATTGAAGAGTTTTCTTTTTCATCTTGTACGTTGTTTTTAAAAGGTATTATGTAAATTTAGTCTGCAAAGGTAGCCATTATTCCGTAACGAACCAAAGAAAAAGTAACAATGTTTGCGGCCGGCCCCCGTATTTTTTGGGGAGCCGGCCGCTCTTGGTTATACCTTATATATATATATAAGGGGACGACGGCTGAGCCGTTCTACTCTAAGAATCCTCCGGTCAGCACAGAGATGGTGGCGGTGGGTGCCGGTGCTGAAGGATTGCTGACGGTCACTTTTTCATGTTTCAATCTTCTTACCATTACTTTTCCTCCTCTATACTTTTAAGAATAACACTGTAAATTTAACGATTATTCTGATAGGAATTTACGGATTAATAATTTTTAACAGAGCATTTCTTCATCCGTTTGGTGTAATCGGAACTTTTTTCTTACCTTTGCACATATAATAATAAATAAGGAGGAAAAGCCTATGCCACGCAAGAAAACAACACCGCAAAAAGGTTTCTAGACTACCTTTGCAAAGGCGAAAACCCACGTTTCCTAAGGTATAAGGAGGGTTCTGCCTATCACTATGCACCAGTCAAGAAAGAAATGACATAATAACTCAGGTTTTCCCCGTCCGTGCAAAATTGTTAGCACGCCCGTGCTAAGATGTTAGCACGCCCGTGCTAAAATGTTAGCAGGCCCGTGCCAATCTCGCTACACCTACTAAAACTCCCTGTTTCCCCTACCCAAAGTCCCCGTTTCCCCTACCCTTTCTCCCAGTTTCCACGGCACTCTCTCGTAGTGAAACGGCACGAGCCAGTCAGTGATGCTGCAAGAATGATATTTT
>JAGAYI010000028.1 GCA_017940545.1 Prevotella sp. | reverse complement strand
TGCCTTTGTCAATGGTTTCAATGTTCATTTCTGACTTCTTTGGAAGCAGCCTCCCTTTCTCCTTAACTCCTTAGAGAAAAAAATCGGGCATTTCCCTTTGCGTTTCCGTATTTTCTTCGTAACTTTGCAGAAAGCAAAGGTACAGAAAGCAACTAACCAAGAAGGGACAACACCGCCCGCTGTTAGAACTAACACCGCCCGCTGTTAGAACTCACAGCGGGCGGTGTTAGAATGAACAGCGGCCGCTGTGTTCCAGTTTCCCCTACCCTTTCTCCCTGTTTCCCCTACCCAAAGTCCCCGTTTCCCCGGCAGTTTCTCCCAGTTTCCACGGCACTCTCTCTTAGAGAGAATGAATCTGTTTCTTTCTTTGACATAATCACCATATAATTTCTCATATAATTTTGCTATGCGCAGCCATTAATGGACAATTCATGGCAATTCGTGTTAAAAAGATTTCGTTCCTTCGTCCATTCGTCTAAATATTCGTCCATTCGTCTAAAAACAAAAAGGGGATGCCCCCGCTGGGGCATCCCACGACACACAAAACTACTATTAAAAACTACTAACTATGAAGTCTAATTAATCGATCCAGATGGGACCGGTAGGTTTCTGCCAGCTGTCATCGTCATCATTGTCCTGAATCACATCTACTGGAGTCTGACCGTCAGAGGCGTATATTGACGCGTGGCAGATGGTATCAATTCCAAGAAGTTCCGTAACTTCCATTTCGGGTTTTAAATATCTCTTTTTCATTGCTTATTCCTCCCCTTCCTATTTGATTACAACCTTCTTACCGTTCACGATGTAGATGCCATTCGTGGGGTTCTCCACGCGGCGGCCATCCAGCGTATAGTACGCATGGTCTCCCTGTCTGTCCGTGAAGTCCTGAACGCTGCCAATCACCGTCGTCTCACCGTCATCGCCTGCAATCTCTATAGCCATTGCCTGCGCAAGTCTGGGAGCAGGTGTAGAGGAAGCCACAGGCTCCAGCCAGGCTCGGAAGGCCTGCGAGTGGTTCCTGATGTTACCAAAGGTTACGAAGTGATTCTGATAGGATACATAGCTATTCTCCGGGACAACAGACTCTGTCTTCTTGTAGATGCCATTGAAAAGATACTTGCCGTCTCCATAAGGGGCTACCGCAGCATTGACGATATTAACGTTCTCAATGGTGTAATCAGTCTTTGTGCTTGTTGTTGCAGCAGGCATCAACAGTACGGGGCGGTTATTTGACAGCCCATCCCTCACCGTGAAACGGAACGATTCCTTATCTGCATCAGACGATGTGAACTCTGCTGCCAAAGTGCCATCACCAAAAGCCTCTACCAACTGTTCCTGAGTGCAGTCAAAAGGCAGCACCACCGAGTTCCACTTGCTGGCCATCTTACGCTGCAGAATAACATCAGCACCGTCTTGATTCACCCAGTTCACTTCCGTCACATCCTCATCCAGCGTCTTGGTCAGCAGGCGCATGAACTCACCATTGGCACGGTAGCTTGCAATGTTGTAATGAGCAGAAGATTCGAAAATTATCTGGCAATCATTAGGTACTGTCGCACCAAAGACTGTAATATCCTGACTTTCACCCTCTACAACTTCTGAAGTCTGAACATAGGGTGCAGGATTCCTGCTAACTTTTATTGTTTTCAGACTTACATTTCCACCAAAAGCATCCTTATAAATATCCGTCACATTTGCAGGAATGATAAGATTTTCCAAACTCCTACAGTTATAAAAGATCTCAGAATTGAGCTCAACTTTTTCATTGATGGTAGAAAGATCTGATATCAGTTTATTAACCTCTGCATCAGGCAACAATGGACAGTTTTTAAAACCACCCTTTGCGATGGATGCCACTCTTGCACCAGTTCCTAAGTCCACACGAGTCAGTTTCGGATTGTCAGCAAAACTCGTTTCTCCAACAGAAAGTACTGCACTCGCAGGAAGTGTCACGTATTCAAGTTTCTCATTATTGGCAAAGGAATTTAGAGCTGTAGAGATATTCGCGATATTTTCACCAAATGTAACAGATGCGAGTGATTCATTACTATAGAAACACCATGCCTCAATCTGCAAATCCCTTGAAGTTGAACCACCAGTAACGGTAACGGTGCTCATTTTAGGATTATGGGCAAAGGTTCCATAACCAAGAAAGGTTACAGTGGAAGGGATTGTCAAAGTACCTGTAATATTAGCCCACTCAAAGGCAGATTTTTCTATCTTTGTAATGCCTGCTGCTTCAGGAATAGTGACACTAGTAACACCAGTACCACTGAATGCGAAATCGCTAATCGTATTATTATTATTTGTTTGAGCAGGATAAGTTATGGCACCTGTTAACTTCTTACAATTCAAAAATGCCTCATTAGCTATCAAGCTTAAACCAGAAGGGAGGAATGTGTCTTCAACGCCAGTGAAATCCAATTTCTCACAGTCCTTGAAAGCTTCATAACCAACAATAGTAAGATTGTTACTCAGTTTTACGGTTCCCTGCAGTTTTTTACATCCACAGAAGCAGTAGCCATCAAATTCGGTGATGTTATCAGGGAGTACAATGTTGTCCAAACTGGTACATTCATAAAAAGCATACTCCTTGATTTTCGTCACATTATCAGGAATGACAAAGTTCGCTGGATTAAATTTTCTGCAACGGGCAAAGGCGGCATTGATTTCAGTCAAACCTGTAGGCAAAGGTATCTTGACCGTTTCCAGATTAGAGCAATCCATGAATGTTCCGACGAGTGAAGTAACAGATGCAGGGATTTCAAAGTATGTCATTGCCGTACACTTATAGAATGTATAAGCACCAAGACTGGTCACTGTCCCAGGAATATTAACTGTTGTCAATGCAGAGCAGTCCTTGAAACAGTAATTACCGAAAGTCGTTACTGACGACGGTACTGTTATCGCCTGAAGGTTGGTCATTCCATCAAACATGTGAGCCGGAAGCTCCGTGGCATTCATAATTCCACACGTCATGTAGTGCGTTTCATCTGCAACAATTTCCAAACCCGTTGTGAAAGTATATTCTTTAGCCCTCTGAGATTCTGAAGTAATAAAGGGATTGTTCGGGACCTGAATGTCACCTTCGGTTTTCAGGTCTTCTTTCAGCGTCACATTGGTCATGTCGAGTGTGGTCATGCCGGTTAAGGTGCGCAGGGTGGCGATGTCGGCATCGTTCATTTCGCCGTTGATGGTTAAGGAGGTAACTGAGGATACATCAGTGACACCGGCAGCTGTCAGGGCATCTGCTAACGATGTCTTGGTTGAAGGGTCTTCAGAGGAACTGCCCAGGTTCACCGTGTAGTCTGTCGGTGTCTGTCCGAACATGACTCCTGTAGCAAACAGGGTCAGTACTGAGATAAGTAATAGTTTTTTCATTTTTTTATTGATTCTACTAATAGTTAGAGTTTTAAATTCGGTTGCAAAAGTAGTAAGAATATTTGCTCCTTCAACGAGTACGGAATGGTAAAGTGGAAAAAAATACCTGCCAAGCAGACGTTACATCTCTGACTTACAAAGACTTACGCGATAGCCAAAGAACTGCAAAAGTGGACGGGATATAAATGTGTCAAAATGACAATATCACGCGTTTTCCGCCTAACGGACACCGCTGTGCTTAATTGTTCTATTTACAGTTTATTACTATTTTCATGAAAAAAATTGCATTTTATCAGAAAAAAGACGTAACTTTGCACCCAAATAAAAAAAACATGAGACAGGAATGAGAAAATATAACATAGCAATGATTATTGTTGCAGCCATTCTGCTGGAACTGACCTCAAGCATACAGTATTACATGGCCCGCCGGGGTGTAGAAAAGGACATGGTGCAGAAAGCGAGTGTCGATATGAAGCAAAACCAGCGCGTCACCCGCGTCAAGGCAGAGGTGGAGTCGGCTGTGCACAACTATGCCGCCACCATGAGGAATGCCATAGAGACGCCCGACAACTACTACAGCCTTTCCGCCCGCATGGTTATTGACAACCCGCACATCGTGGGGGCCGGCATTGCCTTCCGCCCGGGCTACTATGCGCGTTTGGGCAAGGACGAGCTCTATGCGCCCTATGCCTACGACGAGCATCCAGACATTACGGCGCAGAACCTGAAGAAGAAGAAAGCCGTTCCGCAGGTATGTACGCGCCTGCTGCCTTTCGACTACACGAACCGCGACTGGTACCGGCACACGCTGAGCAGCGACTCCTGCTTCTGGACCGACCCCTACGTGGATAAGGGCGGCACGTTCATCGTCATGTGTACCTACACCATGCCCATCAAGGACGGTACGGGCCGTAACGTGGGTGTGCTGTTTGCCGACGTTCCGCTGGAAGAGGTGACCACCATGGGCAATAGCCTGTACGAGGGCATCGACCGCAGCGGTCTCATCGTGTTTATACTTCAGATTGTCGGCGTGCTGATTATGGCCTTGATTATCTGGAGGGCGGCAGTTGTTTACAAACGCCAGGAGTCAAAAAAGAAGGCTGACCCCGAGAAGGAGCAACTGACACAGAAAGTGTTGAAGCTCACCGAGGTCAACCGTAAGTTAGTGAAGCGGAACATGGAGCTGGCAGAGAAGTTGCAAAAGCTCAGCCAATCTACCAACACCTACTATTACCAATAGAATTTACTCTACTACAGAAAGCTTGACGCTTTGCACGTCGCGGCTGTTGGGGCCTGTCATGATGATGAACTCACCGGGCTCCAGCACCAGGTTGCCGTCGTAGTCGTAGAACGACAGCAGGTCAGGTGTCAGTTCGAACGTGACGGTTTGTGTCTCGCCAGCCTTCAGGTGAATGCGCCGGAAGCCCTTGAGTTCCTTGACGGGACGGCTGACCGATGCAAACACGTCGCGTATGTACAGCTGCACCACTTCGTCGCCGTCGCGCGTGCCGGTGTTCGTCACCTGCACGCTGACCTGCTTGTTGTCGGCCGACAGCTGCGGGGCATCATAACGGAAGGTGGTGTACGTCAGTCCGTAGCCGAAGGGATAGAGTGGGTCGTTGCGCACGTCAAGATAGTTGCTCGAATACTTGAAGTAGTGGTCGGCACCCTCGGGCACGGGGCGCCCTGTGTTCAGGTGGTTATAATAGATAGGTACCTGACCGACGGCCTGCGGCATGGTGACGGTCAGCTTGCCGGTGGGTGCCTTGTCGCCGAAGAGCACGTCGCAGATGGCATCGCCGGCCTCCGAGCCTCCGAACCACACGTTCATAATGGCATCGACATGCTCCTGCTCCCACGTCAGCACCGTGGCACGTCCAGAGAAGTTGAGCAGCACGACGGGCTTGCCCAGCTTGACCAGTTCCTCTAACAGCTCGCGCTGCACGTCGGGCAGTTCCAGGTTGGCACGGCTGGAGCTCTCGCCGCTGAAGTCGGCACACTCGCCCATGGCACACACGATGACGTCAGCCTGACGGGCCACGGCCAGGGCCTCGGCCTTCAGCTGCGCCTCGTCGCCACGCGGCATGGTCTTTCCGAACTCTGCGGCACGCTGCAGGGCCTCGTCGCGCGTCAGGTTACAGCCCTGTGCGTAGAGCAATCTGCCGTTTGGCAGTTGCTGCATCTTACGCTGCAAGGCCTCCTTGATGGTGGCATAACGTTCAGGCGTATAGGCTACACACCACGTACCGGCAATGTTGGCACGGTCGTCGGCCAACGGGCCTATGAGGGCAATCTTCTGCTCACCCTTCAGCGGCAGCACGTTGCCGCTGTTCTTCAGCAGCACGAAAGTCTCGGCAGCCAGTTCGCGGCTGGCACGCCGGTTCGCGTCGGTATAGATGTCGCGCGCGCGTCGCTTCGGGTCCAAATACTTATAGGGGTCGGCAAAAAGCCCGAGCTTGTACTTCGCCTCCAACACGCGGCGGCAGGCCAGGTCAATGTCGGCCATGCTCACGCGGCCGTCGTTCACCTGCTGCTCCAGCGTGCCCAGGAATCCCTGCGCACACATGTCCATGTCAGTACCTGCATGCAGGGCCAGGGCCGAGTTGTGGGCCAGGTCGCCGAAGCCGTGGCTGATCATTTCGCCTATGGAGCCGTAGTCGGTCACCACAAATCCGTCCCACTTCCACTTCGTGCGCAGCACGTCGGTCAGCAGCCAGCGGTTGGCCGTGGCATGCTGTCCGTCAACCAGGTTGAACGACGACATGAACGAACCGGCGCCGGCCTCGGCAGCAGCCTTGTAGGGCGGGAAGTACTGGTTGTACATGCGCAGGCGGCTCATATCCACGGTGTTGTAGTCGCGCCCGGCCTCCACAGCACCGTAGAGTGCGAAGTGCTTCACGCAGGCCATCACCTCGTCGTTGCCCTTCATGCCGTTGCCCTGGTAGCCCCGTATGTATGCCTGAGCCACCGCACTGCCCAAGAAGGGGTCCTCGCCGGCCGACTCTGCCGTGCGCCCCCAGCGGGCATCCACGCAGATATCTACCATGGGGCTGTAGAACCAGTCGATGCCGTCGGCCGATGCCTCGACGGCGGCAATGCGGGCGGCACGCTCAATGGCCTCCATGTCCCACGACGAGGCCATGGCCAGGGGTATGGGGAAAATGGTCTCGTAGCCGTGAATGACGTCCATGCCCACAATGAGCGGAATACCCAGGCGCGACTTCCTGACGGCAATGTCCTGCAGGGCACGTATCTTGTCAACGCCCTTCAGGTTGAACACGCCGCCCATCTTGCCCTCGGCAATGAGTCCGGCCACTTGGGTGTCCTGGGCCTGTCCGGTGGTAATGTCGCCAGCCACCTGCAGGTTCAGCTGTCCTATTTTCTCCTGCAGGGTCATGCGGCTCATCAGGTTATCCACGAATGTCCTCATGTCCTGCTGTTGTGCAAAGGCAGTAATGGCGCTGAGCGTCATGGCTACTGCCAGTAAGAATGTTTTTTTCATATGGTTGTCTTTATATGTTTTAGGTTTCAAAAATTACTATTCGGTTGCAAAGATACACATTATTTTTTAAAAAAAGGACGTATGCTCACGCACCCGCCCTGTTTTCTAACCAAAACTACTTACTTTTTTTCTATTAGTACCTAATAAGTGTGAATCTATATAACAACTAACAATAACATTGAATTGTGGTGCAAAGGTAGGCATAAAAAAAGCATAAAACAACGCCGCTAAGTCTGAAAGTGGACTCAGCGGCGCCAAACTGGTTTGTATCTGCCAGTCTTCCAACGGCTTACATAGCCTGATATTCTGGCTTAAAGTGGATACTGTATAAAGGTGTAGTAAGCACAACATTCACGCTGTGTCAACCTTTTTTCAGTCTTTCAGCGAATAGGTAATGGTGGAAACCACGCGCACCTTCTTCTGGTAGGCAATGTCGGCATCGTCAATGCTGAACTCACCCTGTCCGGCCTCCACAATCTTGTTGATGGTAGAGTGGCTGTTCTCGGCAAACTGCTGGGCTGTCTTCTCGGCGGCGGCAATGGCCTCGCTCATCATTTCGGGCTTCAGCTCCTGGAACTTCGTATATTCGTAGTTCGCGTAGTTGTTGTCCAGCATGACGCCCTTCTCCAGGAGCGCGTCGGCAGCCTTCTCCTTCAGCCCGCTGATCATCTTCGTGTCGTTCGACGCCACGTTCAGGCTTCTCGTCACCGAGTAGCGGTAGGTCGGTCTGCGCTCGCTCCACACGTTGGCGTTGTTGTCGGTAATAGAGAACGAGTTGACGGTGATTTTTGCCTTGTCGCTCACCTTGTTGTCCTTCAGGTACTGCTGAATAATATCTACCTTTCCGTTCAGCAGCTTGAACAGCTCGTCCAAGTCGTCGCCGACATACGTCACCGAGAGGTTCCACGTCACCTTGTCGGCATCTACCACCTTCTCGGCCAGTCCCTTCACGGTGACACGGCGGTCCTTGTTGGTAAAGTTGTCAATACCGCTCTTGATGCACAGTCCGAGCAGCAAGAGCCCAACGGCCAGTATAGCGGCCTGAATCAGTTTTCCATACTTTTCCATAACCTTCTGCTTTTTAGTTTTCGGGAACAAATATACGGCATCTTTTCCATTCCGCCAAATATTTCTGAGAAAATTATTTAACGTGAACTCTGCGAGGACCACAAGTAATTATCATGTGTTTGGAAAGAAAAGGCCAGGAATCATTCTGTTTTTTTTGAAAGAAATTGGCAGAAATCATACAGAAAATCCTTTATATCCTTAAATCCTTAGAAATAATAAAACACCTTCTCCATAGAAAAAGCAAGAAGGACGTATGCTCACGCACACATCCTTCCGGCTTTCATAAGCGAATGGTAATACTACTAACTACAATAAATCTAATTTAAAACTATTATTAGCATTTGATGATGTTCCGATGTATGCGCGGTAGGTGCCGGGGTTGAACGTCCAACGACCGGCAGCCTCGTCCCAGACGGAGAGCGACTGGCGGCTGACGGTCAGCGTGACGGTCTTGCTCTCGCCGGGCTCCAGCCATACCTTCTGGAAGGCCTTGAGCTCCTTGACGGGACGCGACCTGCCGGGTTTGTCAGGGCCGACGTACAGCTGCACGGTCTCTGCTCCGGCCACGCTGCCAGTGTTCCTGACGGTGACGTTCACGCGGAGGTCACTGTCAACGTCATGGCCGCTGACCGACACGTCGAAGGTGGTGTAGCTCAGTCCGTAGCCGAAGGGGAAGAGCGGTGAGCGCACCTTGCCCATAGCACCCAGCTGTTTCTGCTGACGAGCCGGGAGGTCGGCCCAGCGGTAGCCCACGAAGATGTCTTCTTTGTAATCCTCGTCGATGACATCGTGAGCCTGGCGCCACGTGCCGGGGTAAGTCCCTAACTGGTGGGCCGGCACGTCGCTGAGCTGCCGGAACCACGTGAAAGGCAGTTTGCCGCTGGGGTTCACGCGTCCGGTCAGCACGTCGGCCAGCGCATTTCCTGCCTCCGAGCCGAGGAACCAACCCTGCACGACGGCAGGCACGCGGTCAATCCACGGCATGGCGACGGCGTTGCCCGAGATGTTGACGAAGACGATATTCCTATTCGCCTTGGCCAGTGCCTCCACCAGCTCGTTCTGCTCGTAAGGCAGTTCGTATTGGCGGCGGTCATGACCCTCGCAATCCTGAAAGTCAGACTTGTTCAGACCGCCGAAGACGATGACCACGTCGGCCTGTCTGGCCTTCTCGACAGCCTCAGCACGCAGCTCGTCCGGTGTGCGGCTCTCGGCAATGCTGCGTCCCACGGTGACGCCGTTGTAGCTCTGCACGGTGTCGCCGACGTAGCCACGGGCGTAGGAACCTCCCCCAGCCCCTTCCAAGGAGCAGAGTTGTGACAGCAGTCCGTCCAACGGCAGTACCTCGCGCTGCACCTTGAGCGACGACGAGCCTCCGCCCACGGTCATCATCTTGACGGCGTTCTCGCCGACAACGAGGACCTTGGCGTTTTTCTGTATCGGCAGCACGTTCCGCTCGTTCTTCAGCAGCACGATGCCCTCGCCGGCAATCCGGCGGGCAGCGGCGTAGTGCGACTCCGAACAAAGAAAGCCGGAGGACCGCTGGTGGTTCATCGTCGTGCGGAAGTGCAGGCGCAGCACGCGGCGCACCTTTTCATCCAGCTCTTTCATGGTATAGCGGCCCTCCAGGATGGCCTTCTTGTAGCTTGCTGCCAGATAATAGTTGTCGTAGGCATTGGTGGCACCCATGGTCAGTCCGTCGGTCCACGTGCCGAACTCCAGGTCCAGTCCGTTGCGCACGGCCTCGTCCATGTTGTGCGTACCGCCCCAGTCGCTGACCACCACGCCGTCGAACTGCCACTCCTGCTTCAGAATCTTGTTGAGCAGTATCTCGTTATGACAGTTGTGCTGGTTCTTATAGAGGTTGTAGGCACCCATGATGGCCCATGCCCCACCCTCCTTGACGGCTGCCTCGAAGGCAGGCAGGTAGATTTCGCGCAGGACACGGTCGGAGACGATGAC
This sequence comes from Prevotella sp., assembly GCA_017940545.1. GTDB lineage: Bacteria > Bacteroidota > Bacteroidia > Bacteroidales > Bacteroidaceae > Prevotella. Next base: position 24,203 of record JAGAYI010000028.1, on the reverse strand, counting down.
ATTCACCTGATGGCGATACTCCTCGTCATTGTTCAGCGCATAGTGCTTCACACAGGCTGCCACGCCCTTCGACTGCAAGCCCTGCACGTAGGGCACTACCATACGGGAGGCCAGCCAAGGGTCTTCGCCCATGTACTCAAAGTTACGGCCGTTGAGTGGCGTGCGGTTGATGTTGACACCAGGGCCTAAAATCATGGCTTTGCCACGATAGAGTGCCTCCTCGCCGAGGCTCTCGCCGTAGAGGCGTGCCATCTGCGGGTTCCACGTAGCAGCCAGACAGGTCAGCGCCGGGAATGCCACGCACGAGTCGTTCGTCTGACCAGCCTGCTCCCACTCGTCCCACAGCACGTCAGGACGCACGCCGTGGGGACCGTCGTCGGTCCACATATCGGGAATACCGAGACGCTTCACGCCAGGGGCGCTGAACTTCGACTGTGCATGTATGATGGCTATCTTCTCGTCGAGCGTCATGCGGCGGAGGGCATCCTCCACACGCTGCTCCACGGGCTGCGTCTCGTCCAGATAGACCTGGGCAGTTAAAGGTAAGAAGGTAAAAAAGTAAAAAGGTAAAAAGATTACCCGCACCCACTTTCCTACCATATTGTTCTTTGACTGTTTCATAATTATTTTCGATTTTCGGATTTTCAATTTATTTCACTTTTTCACCTTTTCACTTTTTCACCTTCTCACCTTTCCAAGTCCCAGCGACTGTATATAGTCTGTCTGGGGAATGCAACGGTCGAAGCGGCTGTTCTCAGCATACTGCATGAGCAGCCGGCGGGCCTGCTGCTGGTCGGGGCGTGCCTCGCGCCACTCCTGGTAGCTGTTGCGACTGGTTTCCGAGAACTTCACGATGACGCTGTCCCACTCGGCAGGGCGCTGAATGCCCATCATGCAAGAGTCGTCAATCTTCTTGTAGGGCCAGAAGGTATAGCCGATGTTGTTCTGCTTCATCACCTCTACGAACTGCGCCTGCCACTCCATGGTATTGTGGCCTATCTCGCCCATGTACATAGGCAGTCGCGTCTTGTCGCGGAAGTCTATGTAGTCCTTGATGGCCTCGGAAGTGGCCGGTCCGCCGTAGCGGTGGCAGGTGAACATGATGTTCTTGTCGAACGTCCAGTCGGTGAACATGTAGAAATGGCTGTTCCAGTGGGCTCCGCCCAAGAGGATGACGTGGTTCTTATCGACCGCCCTGATGGCTTTCACCGCCCGCTTGTAGAGCGGTTCCAGCAGCTGTTTCAGCTGCTCGCGGTTGTCAAAGTAGTGGGCAATAGGCTCGTTCATCAACTCGTAGCCGAGAATGGTGGGCTCGTCCTTGTAGTGACGGCCTATCTGTTGCCAGATGTCGCAGAACAGCTGCTGCGAGCGCTCACTCTCGAAGAGCCACGGGTAGCCGTAGCCGTCGTCGATGTTGTCGCCCGTCTGCGAGCCAGGACAGTCGTGCATGTCGAGAATGAGGTAGAGGCCGTCGGCCTTACACCACTCCACCACGCGGTCGATGAGCAGGAAGGGCTGCTTCTGCCCCGTCTGTCCCATGTAGTCCTCGTCGGTGAAGAGCTTGTAGTTGAAGGGCAGCCGCACGGTGTTGGCCCCCTGTGCGGCAATGAAGTCGATGTCGGCCTTAGTGATGTAGTTGGTGCGGAACGCCTGCCAGAAGTCGGCAGCGGCATCAGGGCCAATGAGCTGTTTGACCATGAGGTCGATCATCCAGGCGGAGTTGGTCTTCTTGAGTCCGAACATGTAGCCCTCGGGGTTCAGCCAGTTGCCCAGGTTGGTGCCCTGAATATACAACCGTTCCCCATTGGGCTTCACCAAGTTCGGCCCCTCTACCTGCACAAAGCGGTTTTTGGCAGGCAGCAAGAGAGCAAAAGAAAGAACCAACAGAATCGTCAGGTATCGTTTCATTCTTCGTTTAGCTATATTTAATCATGTAAAAAGTAATAAAAAAAGTTCCACCCCATTGATGTAATGCGTTGCTCAATGTGATGGAACTTCTCCTGAAAATTATTTCTTTTGGAAGACGCGAACGTAGTCAATCTCCATCGTCGTAGGCAGCGCGCTTTCGTCAATGCCGTAAGTGCCACCCCACGTTCCGCCCCAGGCCAGGTTCAGGATGATGTAGAAGGGATCGTCGTAGGGCCAGTCGTCGCGGCCCAGTCCACGATTGTCGTAAGAGAGTTGCACCTGACCGTCAACGTAGGTGGTGATGTTGTCGTGTGTCCACTCTATGGCGTAGGTGTGGAAGTCGTCCTCGGCACCCTTCAGGTACATCTCGTGCGTCACCTGCGTGCCGTTGGAGTGTACGTGGGCGTTAGCGTGCAGCGAGCTGCTGACGTAGTTCGGGTGGCCGCCTACCTCCTCCATGATGTCTATCTCACCGTCGGCAGGCCAGGAGGTGAAGTTGACGGGCATCATCCAGAAGGCAGGCCACGTGCCCTTACCCTTGGGCAGCTTGATGCTGGCCTCGATGTAGCCGTAGGTCCAGCCCTCCTTGACCTTTGCATAGACGCGGCCGGAGTATATCTTGCCGCCCTCATTCAAAGCACGGATGTTCAGTTTACCATTGCTGATGCGCGTCACCCAGTTGCCCTCGGGCGTCTTCTGGTTGACATAGTTCTGCAACTCATTGTTTACCCAGCCGGAGCCCTTCACCTCGTAAGTCCAGTCGTTAGCGTTCAGCTCACTGCCTTCTTCAAACTCATCGTGCCACACCAGGTCATAGCCTTCGGGGGCATACATCGTTTGGTCTTCTATTGAGGACTGGTGAACTACAATATCAGCAGACTCACTATCAGTAGATACTGCTACGACAGCAGAGCGAGACTCCCTTGACTCATTAGCTGTCGTCGTAATTTCTATATAATCAACTCCCGACTCTTTGAAACGTTTAGCTTGAATCCAATCAGCAGATGTACTTATCGTATAATCACCGTTCCATGCTACAACGTCCACCTTAAACATTTCACCTTTTGAAGATGAATACAAGTCTGCAGAAGAAATCAACAGAGGAAAGCCCTGTGTAATATCAATTGTTTTACGAGTAGAACCTGAGCGAACAGTTATATGTCCTATACGCTCTTCTGGCATCAAGTTTTGAATGATATCCACTATTAAACTACCTGTCGCTGACGTTGAACCAACTACTTGTACCTTAAGCCAGTCAACGTCTGCAAAAGCAGTCCACTCACGTCCACTACACGTAACATTAATAGTGCAATGACTTTCAGCAGAAGATACTGCCAATTTTTCTTGAGATATTGTTATAGTAACATCACTTTTACTTGTAACCGACTCTTCATCATCACCACAAGAATTAGCAGTCAATGAGAAGATTGTCATAAACAAAAAAAATAAATATTTCTTCATATTAATTTTACCAATATATTGAGGATCTCACGCTACCATGCTTCCCGGAAGGCAACTCATTCTGGGGGCCTAAAGCACTTGTTATAGTTGGGGACAATCGATAATCTCCCGGGTCAAGAACAAGATTTATACTTTTTGTCATAGTGTTTCCTGTCGGATACGGATATAAAATATAATCTTTAAAATCTATTTTACAGATTTCTTCGAATACATCAAGATTATTTTTCTTATACAAAGTTGCACAGGAACCTTCTTTTCCGCTAAGTTCCCCCCAGGTATTCAAGCCTCTATCTATTATGGCTTCAAGCGTTGCTACCCATGTACTCTGTACGGAAAAATCAATAAAATAATTTGAAGTAACCTCAGCACGTTTTACAATTGTTGTTGGTGTACGCCAGTGAGCATATAAAGTCTTATCGCCAGTAATAGCATAATCATAGGACAAAGGAGTATATACGGAGTTTACATGATGCCAGCCACCAAAGACAAATCCCGACTTTTGCGGTATTAAGAAACGGCTGACATAATACGGTGTTGTTGTAAATCTAATGTCATCATTATCACAATTTTCTAATTTAAGGGTATAAGCCCATAAATGCTCTAAGGCTACTATATCATAATAAGGCATTCCTATCCACGCATTACCGCATGTTCCTGATTTCATATAAGAATTCATATCGTTTGTTGGTGTATTGGGGATTAGAACCGCTCCGGCAGTATTATATTCATTATTAAAAAGGCAGTCAGAATGTCTTAAACCAAGGTTATGACCCAATTCATGCATTAACAAAAAAACTTTTTGAGAATGATTAAGATAGTTATCTATATTTTGATAAAAAAGAGAATTTATTTTAATTGTTCTACCAAATAAAGATGATGGATTTTCCATGGGAAACTCTCCCATAGCACAAATATTATAATATAACGTGTCTTTTGAAAGCACGATATCAGGATTCTCTACAGCATATGAAAGATGTAAAGTTGGAGCATAACAATTATATATACCTATGACATCTTGAATTGCAGTTACCCATAAAGACGATTGAGGAATCGTTGTTCCATCTACTCCAATCGTTATATAAGAATGCTTTGGGGTATATAGTGTCGCATGATAGCCTCTTGTATCTTCTATGGTGTACAAATTCTCTTTATTGATTTGAATATCACCTTCTACAACATAATAAGATCCACAATCTAAAATATCTAATGTATCAAATCCCCAAGAATAAATTATATCCTTCACACAAACAGATTTTTCACCATTCAAATAATTGGGGTTTGTGGTATCAAAAATATCAACGTCATTACAAGAAATCAGTAATAACATTATCGACAATATAACAGAAACATTTTTTTTCATATCAAAATACATTTAAAATGTGAGGCTACTAATTATAGGATTATAGCCCCACTTTAATAAGTAATTAATCTCTATGTTGCTGGAAGATAATCTGACTAATCTTTATTTTCGTATTGTCTGGATTTCCACCAAAGTCAAATACCAGTTTCACGTTGGTAGCATCTGCACTAAACTGAGCTTTAGCTACCTGGAACGTTGTTGGAGCATCAGCCTCAACAGCAAAAGTCCCGTCAGTACCTGGCAAGAAGTTATTATCATCATCTGCCTGAGTAAACTTAGCCGTTGCAGTTACAGGTGCACTTGATTCTATTGTTACGCTGAAGTCGTAATCAACACCAGCCTTAACAGACAAATCATTTGTTACCATTGTCACCTGTGCCTGCCAACGCTCCCATGTGGCAGAAGGAAGTGTTACGCTATAGTTACCGTTACCATCGTTTATCAGCTCAGGATTATCTATCTGTGCCCATCCTGGAGCATAGTAGTAAGACATCGTATATGACTGATTGTTGTCAACAGGTAACCACAGGTTAGCAGGGTTGTCGTATTCATATTTTGCCTTGGGGACTTCAGGCAATACTGTACCATCATCATCTGCATGGTTCTTGATAACGAAGCTCTCAATCACAATACTTGAATTGTCTGCATTACCACCAAGGTCAAAGATGAACATCAAGTCATTAATATCCTGACCAGCTACCTGATCGCTAAACCAGACACAAAGAGGCTCATCTGCCTGCAGAGCAATACCGTCTTTGTAGAATAATGTGTTATTCTCATCAGCAGCAGAACAAATCTTCAACGTCACATGCGGATGGTTGGCTGTAGAGGTAAAGATAACAGAACCATCATAGCTCGTTCCTGCCTTGATGGGCTTTGGGCTCACTACATTGAAGAAGCACTGTGCCTGCCACTGATCTGTAGTGGCAACAGGTGTGTTAATCGTGATTTCACCAGAACCAATAGAATAGCCTGGGTCGGCAATCTGATTCCACCCTGGAGCGTACCAGAAACGATTAAGAACAAACTCCACATTTCTCAACAGATTATAGTCTGTATCGGTTTTGAAGCCTGCAAATCCATTCATAATAGTATGGTCAACAGTAAATGTCTTTGTTATAGAGCCATCGCTAATACCATTTGCATTCATAACCTTACATTCTACGTTATAGTTACCTGCCTTACGATAGTATTTCGTGGTAGAAAACTCTGTGGAGTAAGTATCACCATTGATAATCCATATAGGCTGAACACTTTGAGCACCCTTGAATGCAAAAGTTGCCACATTGGTAGTCTGATCAACAGTTATAGTGAAGTTATCTGCATAATCAGTCACATTAGGTATGCGGTTTGCATCAGCATTGCTATAATCTTCGGGAGAGCATGCTGTTAAAGCAAGAACTCCAAGAACCATCAGCGAAGAACTGATATAATGAAATATTTTGTTCATTGTGAAAACTATTTAGTGTTAGAAATTATTAATAACCGGGATTCTGCTTCAGATTAGGATCAGCACTCAATTCTCCCTGTTCAATGGGAACATACTTACGGTTTTCTGTCCAATTATTAGTACGATTGGCGGCAGAACCAGCAACGAGTACAGTAGCAGCCTTACCAGAACGGACAAGGTCAAAATAGCGCTTACCCTCACCCACAAATTCAAGTTTACGTTCATCAAGAATATTGTCTCTTGTTGCAGAAGAAATATCGCCGAGCCCCGCACGTAATCGCACCTTGTTAACATATTCCGCAGCTTCTGTTGCGCTTCCACCTGTTAACACTAACAATTCTGCAGCATTCAGCAAAGTTTCGGCAAAACGATATACTCGATAATTATTGTTGAAGTTCAGATCCTGATCCCATCCTGCATCCTTCACGTTGTCAACACGAGGCAGATACTTGTTGAGGAAGAAGCCTGTATGCTGCCAAGCATGTTCGTACTCAATACCGTTTGCGGCAGCAACTGCATCAGCATTATAGCATGTAGCATCACGACGAGCATCGTTAGCACTGAACATATCGTATGTTTCCTGACGGACAGGAGCAAAGCTCCAGCCATTATCAACACCGTCAACACCGGAAGTCCAACCACGAGGTCCTATCAGTCGAGGTAATACTGTTCCACCTACAGCCATAGTACTTGACCAGCCACGCTGATGGTTATCATCATTATAGTTAACTTCATAAATACTTTCACTGCCCCACTCACCAGATTCTGTCCAGATTGCTGCATAGTCAGGATTCAAGGCATATTTGCCTGAATTGATAATCTCTTTCATATATGTCAGAGCCTGACCATAACGATTTGTATCATTCTGGTACATGACATAGTCTGCATAAATCATCTCAGCAAAGGCCTTTGTCACATAACCAGCGCGGGCATCTGATTCACGCATAGGAAGAACATTCTGATTGATGGCATCCTCCAAGTCTGCAATAACGTTTTCATAAACAGCCGAAGCATCTAACTGTTGACCTAAATAGTTACCTGTCAGGTTTTCTGTATAGAAGACAATATTACCCCAGAACTTCCATAAATTCAGGTAATAATAAGCACGTAAAACACGTGCCTGAACTTTATAATAATTGGCATTTTCTGCAGATATATCTGTTGCTGACAGGTCTAGCGCATCAATGTAACTGATTAAGTCATTACAACGTTTCACGCCACTGTATTCTGCTGTCCACAGACCACTCAGTGTTTGGTTGGCGTTACCACTATAATTTGACAGGAGCTGCCAGTTCATCATATCTGACGAACTACCACCACCAACGTTAATTTGATCTGCCATTATGTCAGAAACAATATTGAGGGGGTTATAGGCACCATTCCAATCTGGCCAGTGCAGAGGGTCGTATGCAGCCACAAGTGCCTCCTGAATATGAGCATTATTCGAGAAGTATTCACTGAGGTCGTCAGAACTGGGATTCTCTACTTCAAGGAAACTGTCCTTGCAGCCAGTAAGGCCAGTTGACAGTAAGCCTACTAATCCTATTGCAAATATATTTTTCAGTTTCATATTTTTACCTGTTTAAGTTTTTAGAATGAAATATTAAGTCCTATTGTCCATGTGCGAGCCTGAGGATATACGCCATAATCGACGCCAAGTGAAGTTCCACCAGACGAGATTTCAGGGTCAAAGCCATGATACTTCGTAAACGTCAACAAGTTCTCTGCTGCTACATAGAAGCGAAGACGATCAATAGCGATTTTCTGAGTTAGGTTACGTGGAAGAGTATAACCCAGTTGAATATTCTTTAAACGGAAATAGCTACCGTCGAAGACATACAGGTCAGAAGACTCCCAGTTCTGAGTTGCAGTTGCGTCCAGGCGGGGGATTTTGTTGCTTGACCCTTCGCCTGTCCAACGTTCCAACATCCACGTAGGATAGTTAACAGAAGAAATATCAACACGGTGGGTAGCATCAAAAACATCGGCACCGTGTACGCCCTGCCAGAACATACTAAAATCAACCCCTCTCCATTCTGCGTCCAATTTGATGCCGAATGTCCAGTCAGGAGTACCATTACCAATATCGGTACGGTCATCAGCAGTTATCGAACCATCACCATTGATATCAACAAAACGAACATCACCAGGTTTTGCAGCGGGCTGGATAAGTCCGCCATCGGCATTAATATAACTATTAATTTCATCATAGTTCTGGAATATACCATTTGTTTTGTAACCAAAGAAGAAGGGGAATGGTTTTCCGTTCTCGGCACGAGTAATTGTTCCTACGCCCTGGAATGAGTCAAGGTCAGCATATCCTGTTTCATTACCATACTCTAACAACTTATTCTTCAGGTAAGAGGCGTTGCCCTTGATACCGATACGTGCATCGGCAATGCGCCACTTGTAACCCAGCTCGAATTCAACTCCACTGTTCTTCATGTCACCAACATTACCAATTGGCTTTGCCTCACCCACGTAGGAGGGGATGTTCATTGTCATCAGCATACCATTGGTCTTTTTAACGAAGTAATCAACTGATAAAGTCAGCGCATTCTGGAAGAATCCTAAATCAAGTCCGAAGTTGGTCTGCTCACTCTCCTCCCACTTCAGGTCAGGATTAGGCAGTCCATTAGCTTTTGTTCCTTGAGTGAGGGTAACTGGATTACCAAAATAAGCATTATTACCTCCTGCAGTACCAACGGTGTAACGGAAATTACCAATGTTGTCATTACCATTCTTACCCCAAGAAAAACGCAGTTTTGTCGCGCTTAACCACGATGGACGGACTTCTTTCAGATAAGGCTCGTTAAAGATATTCCAACCTAATGAGAAAGAAGGGAAGGTACCATACTTATGATTTGCACCAAAACGTGAACTACCATCACGGCGAATGGTGAATTGAGCCATGTAACGTTCGCCATAGTCGTAACTTACACGGAAGAATAAAGACGACATTGTGTGAGGTGCGTTTACCCATCCAGCAACACCATGTTCTATTACCGCACCTGTAACCTGTTTACCAATCAGATTACCATTTGCATCATAGACATCGGTATCACCGTATGTAAGGTGATAGTCACCTTGCGCATAGTTGATAGAAGGTTTGTAAGGATTAACAAGATAATCTCGTGAGCCGTTTATGCCATAACCAGTATTCTTAAATGCACTCTGACCAAGGACAAGGTTAATATGGTGGTCGCCAAACATTTTATCATAAGACAATACGTTTTCAATCTGCCATACTGTTCCACGTTCAGAGTCTGAATATGCTTGTGTTGTTGAAGCATTGTTGTTACCAGAACGATAGTACGTCTGTGGGCGGGAGCTATCCTGTCCCCAGAAACTCATGTCTGCACTATAAGAGAAACGATACTTCAACGCATCAATCAACTGCAGTTCAGCTGCAAAATTAGCCACGAACTTATGGCTCCAGTTCTTTGCAGCTGGCAGAACCATCAATGCCAATGGGTTGTTTATCTCATTAAAACTTGTCCCAGGAATCATCAGAACTTCACCATTCCAATAAAGGGGATCATACCTTTGAACATCACCATTCTTATCCGTATAGGTATAGGCTGCGTTCTGTGCTTCAGCAGCAGAACCAGTCAATGTTGGAGTAAGAATCGGAGAAAGAGCGAGAGCAGAACCAAGAACCGAACCCCACTGAGAGTTTGTTCCAATACCTGAACTCTTCACACGAGCATACGAAGCATTTACAGTCAAGTCGAGCTTATTCAGGAAATTACGCTCATTACTTGCATCAAACAAATTGTAGTTTGTATTTGAGCGTAATGTCAAACGCTCATAGTTTGACTGTCCATAATCACCACCGACAATACCGTCTTGCGTATAGTAGCCCATGGAGAGGTAATAATTGACTTTCTCTGATGCTCCACTAACAGCCAACTCATGATTCATAACAGGTGCGTTATCATTGAATACAAGGTCTTGCCAGTCTGTTCCCTTTCCTAAGCTATAAGGATCAGCATATAACGGAGCCTGACCACCATTCAAACGCTGCTCATTCTGAAGAATAGCATAATTCGTTGCATCCAATATGTCACGTTTGTTCCACTTGCTCTGCCAGCCATAAGAAAAGTTATAGTTAATCTGGGCTTTACCCATCTTACCCTTCTTGGTAGTGACCAAAATGACTCCATTTGCTGCACGAGCACCATAGATAGCTCCTGAGGCTGCATCTTTAAGTACTTCGATAGACTCAATATCAGTTGGATTTACATAATCAAGACCTCCTTCAATAGGCATTCCATCAACAATGTAAAGTGGTTCTGAATTATTAATAGTACCTGTACCACGAATGCGAATACGAGCTGCATCACCGGGCTGACCAGAGGCAGAAGTAACATTAACACCAGCTGCCAAACCTTTTAGGGCGTTATCCATACGTACTGGAGCTGTATTAGTGAGGTCGTCGGCGCTCACCTTGGCGATGGAGGCGGTCACCACGCTCTTCTTCTGAACACCATAACCTACTACAACCACTTCCTCGAGCGACTCGGTGTCTTCCTTCAGCACAACGGTCATCTGGTTGCGGGCTGAAACTTCCTGAGTAACGTAGCCAATGTAAGAGATAACGAGGGTCTTCCCTGCATTCACCTTCATGGTGAACTGACCATCAATATTGGTGATGGTTGCGTTCTGAGGGTTTCCCTTTTCGACGATGGAGGCACCAATAATCGGTTCGCCCTCGGCATCAGTCACAGTACCCAAGAGACTTTGGGCATGGGTTGCTACCGACACGCAAAGTGCCAAGAGTAGCCAAAGTAACCTGTCTTTTTTCATACCTTAATTTTTAAATGTTATTTTAAGTTAGTAAATTGCTCCGTATTTTGTTTTCGGTGATGCAAAAGTACGCATAAAACAACTTACAAAAAACTCAGGGCATTGAAAAAGTGGATATTTACAGCCACTCACAAGGGCAAACAAATTGTTTTTCAGACTATTAGACTTTCGGTATGCAAAGAAAAGTATAGACTTGATATAGAGGTGTAAATAAAACATTTATCCCGATATATAAGCGTTTATCGGGATATTGCAGACAACAGACACGACGTTTACACGGAAAGGACAAAAAGACAGGGTGTAGGAAACAGGGAGAAAAGGTAGGGGAAACGGGGAGTTTCTGCTGGGGTGACGGGGAGTTTCTGCCGGGGAAACGAGAAAAGCACGCCCGCGCTCAATATCAGGCACGCCCGTGCCTGATATTGAGCGCGGGCGAGCCTGATATTGAGCACGGACGGGGAAAACCCTGTTCCGATTGGTTTTCTTGAATGTTAAGAAAATGGAGCAGTCCTACTGCCTACTCGTCGATCACCTTCCAGATGCCGGCAGCCAGAGCGCCACCAACCAACGGAGCGACAATGAAAATCCAGAGATCTTGCAAAGCCTGACCCTGTGCGAACAGAGCGGGACCGATGGAACGGGCAGGGTTCACACTGGTACCTGTGAAGTGGATGCCTACGAGGTGGATGAGAATCAGCGACAGGCCGATGGCCAGTCCGGCGAAGTTGTTGGTAGCACCGTTGGTCTTTGCCGTAGCACCTAAGACGACCAGCACGAAGAGAGCTGTCAGTACCACCTCAACCAGCAGGGCATTGGTCGTGCCGAAGGTAGCTCCGTTAGCTCCGGTGTTGGTAGCCACGTCGAGACCGGCCGTAGAAACGATGCCGGCCAGAACGGCAGCAGCCAGAACGGCACCAATGACCTGGAACAGCATGTACATGCCGCAGTCCTTGGCATTCATACGTCCGCTGAGGAACACGCCGAGCGTAATGGCCGGGTTGATGTGGCAACCGCTGATGCCGCCAATGGTGTAGGCCATGGCAACGACAGAAAGACCGAAGGCAATGGCGGTGCCCACTACTGCTGCGGTGTTATCGTCGCTGCATCCAAGTGCAACGGCAGCACCGCATCCTAACAATGTAAGTACGAAGGTACCCACGAGTTCTGCTAAATACTTTTTCATGATGTTGTTTATTTAATGATTGATAAAATGTATTTATTGACTATTAAACGAGTAGCTGTTTTGTTAATTTTTAATGCTTAAACCCATGCAAAAGTAATAAAAAAAATAAACTTTGCAAAAAAAAGTAGGCGAAATGTGAATTTTTCGTACTATTTTTACTGAGCAGAGGTTTGCGAGGACAGCCGGTAGAGGGGGTTCTCCTTGTACTCGAAGCGGTCGAACGTCAGACGGCCGGAGTCGGCATACATGCCTAACACGACGCCTGTGAAGCCGCCTGCCACCTCGGTGCTGAGCAGCGAGCACTCTATGCTGCCGGCGGCATGGCTACGGCTGTCGTTGGCAAAACGGTAGCTGAAGTAGTATTTCTCGCCGTCGCTCTCCACGCGCATCACTACCCTGCGGTCGGACGTCAGGCGGATGGGCATGCGGTAGATGTCGGCCGCGACGGACTTCAGGCGGAGCGTGACGGCTATCTCGCCCTGCTCGCTCAGACAGAAGTCGGCATGGCCGTCGTTGATTTGGTAAACGGTCAGGCCGCCCGTTCCGGCAACAGCGGAAATCTCTGTTTCTGCGATAAAGCGGGCGTGTTGCTGTCTGCGCCCCACGAAGGTGGGCTGCTCATTGTCGGTCAGCGTGCCGTCGGAGGCTGTCAGCGTCAGCCGTCCGTCGTGCTGCCGGTAGTTGGCCTTGACGGGGTTCTGAATGTAGAGCCACCCGGGGCCTAACGGTTGACGGAAGTCGGTCTTTTCCTCGACCACGGGGGCAACGGCAGCAGCATTCAGCAGCGACGGGACGGTCATCAGCGTGTCGATGGGCTGTCCGCCGTTGACCACCGGCCATGCACCCTCACCCCACTCCACTGGAGCCAGACAGGTCTCACGGCCGAGGTGATGATAGCTGCCCCCGTAGTTACGGTAGGCAAGGAAGACGAGCCACCAGGAACCGTCGTGAGCCTGCACGAAGTCGCCATGACCGGTACCCTGAATCTGCATGGTCTGCCCGGCCATAGAGCAGTTGGTGAGAAGCGGATTGGCGGGATTGGCCTCGTAGGGACCGTAGATGTTGCGGCTGCGGGCAATGGTCAGCCGGTGAGCGAGCTCTGTGCCACCTTCGGAGATGAGCAGGTAGTACCAGCCGTCCTTCTTATAGATGTGCGGTCCTTCCGGCCAGCGGCCGCCTGTGCCTTGCCAGAGCGGTTTGCTATCGGTAAGCCGCTTGCCTGTGGTGGGGTCTATTTCGCAAAGCGTGATGGTATTGTCAGGGTTCGACACCATATACGTCTTGCCGTCCTCAAAGAAGAGCGAGGGGTCAATGCCTCCCTGCTCCAACCACAGGGGTTCGCTCCACGGACCGGCAGGGTTGGAGGCGGTGACCAGGAAGTTGCCCTGCTTGCCCACGTTGGTGGTGATCATGTAGTAGGTTCCCTCGTGATAGCGAATGGTGGGTGCATAAATGCCTAACCACGATGTGGCGCCCGACAGGGGCAACTGGCTCTCACGGTCGAGCACATTACCTATCTGTTTCCAGCTGACTAAGTCCTTGGAGTGGAAAATGGGCACACCAGGGAAGTACTGGAAGGAGGAGTTGACCAGATAATAGTCGGAGCCTACACGGCAGACGGAGGGGTCAGGATGAAAGCCGGGAATCACGGGGTTACGCAGTTGCTGTGCCTGCACGGTGAGCAGGCTGATAAAGGCAAAAAGCAGGGTCAGTATTTGTTTCATGTCATGCTTGTTTGAAATTCTTGGCAAATATAACAAAAAATCTGAAAACTTTTTGTATTTTTGCCACAAAAAGCAAGAAAACATGACACAAACGACAGAAAACCCCTACATCAAACAGTTTCCGGACTTGCTGAAAGGCAAGAAAGTGCTCTACGTACACGGTTTCGCCAGCAGCGGACAGTCAGGCACCGTCACCCGACTGCGCACGGTATTCCCCAACGCCACGGTCCTGGCACCCGACCTGCCCATTCATCCTGAAGAGGCGCTCTCCTTATTATATAAGCTGTGCGCTGAGGAACAGCCCGACCTGATTATCGGCACCAGCATGGGCGGCATGTACACCGAACAGCTCTACGGCTATGACCGCATCTGCGTGAACCCTGCCATGCAGATGGCCGAGACCATGAAGGAACACAACATGATGGGTACACAAACTTTCCAGAACCCTCGTCAGGACGGTGTACAGGAGTTCTACGTCGATAAGGCTCTGGTCAAGGAATACAAGGGTGTGACCGAAAGGGCACTCACCCCCCACCCGCTTCAGGGAAATCAGGAACTGGCACCTGAAGCGCTGGCAGCCTTCATCAGTCAGGAGCGGCAACGCGTCTTTGGGCTCTTTGGCGACGAGGACACAACGGTGAACACCTACGATCTGTTTCACGACTTCTACCCACTCTCGTCCCATTTCCACGGTGAGCACCGCATGAACGACAAGAGTTTCATGCACAGCGTGGTGCCGGTCATTCGGTGGATAGACGACCGGCAGGAGAAGCGCCAGCGCCCTATCATATATATAGGTATAGAGACGATGGTGAACGGCCAGCAGAAGCCCGAGCCGTCGGTACAGAAGGCCGTGCGGCTGCTCATTGAGCGTTATCAGGTATTTTTCGTGGCGACGGCTGGCGGTGCTTCGTATGCCGCGGCGGAGTCGCGGCATACGGAACAGGCGGGGTCGCGGCATATGGAACAGGCGGGGGCATGGCTCGCGGAGTACATTGGCATTCCTGCCTGGCGGCACACCATTTTCACGTGGAGACGCGACCTACTGTATGGCGACTACCTCATAGCGATACCCTCTCCAAGTGAAAGGATGGGCGAAGAGGCGTCTCTCTGTACGCTCATTCCCTTCGGCAGCGACACGTTCAAGACATGGGACGACATCATAGCGTACTTCACTCGACTGGGTGGTCAGTAGGCAACAGCACCACGGCATGCTGCTTCTTGCCATCCATCATGATTTTCAGCGGTTTCCGGAACCGCACGTGACGTACAAACTGAGTTTCCTCGATGGCAGGCATGTCGTCGAGGATTTTCTGTTGCAACACACCATCGCCCGTATAGGTGTTGATGTTGAAATAGCCCACGCCGAACGACGTCAGGTTCTGGAAGAAGTGGGTGCCTTGCGACGGATCGACATGGTAGTTCTTCAGTCCCTGCTCCACAATGACACGGGCAGCAGAAATGTGAGGCCACTTCACGGGAATGCCCAACCAGGGGTCGCTTGAACCCCAACGGCCCGGGCCGATGAGCACGTAGTTGGCTCCTCCCACGGTCTGCGAAGAGGCTTCAGCATCTTGCTGGCACGCATTTATGTCACCCCCGGGGGACAAATGGGTGGCTGCCTCTAAGAACCGCTTGTTAATCTGGGCTATCTCTTCGGCAATCAAGGGATTGTTGACAGCCGTGAAATCGTCGTTGGTCTTCACGTACACCACGTCATAGACATCCTCAGAGATGCCATGCCCCAACGAGTTGTTCGAGCGCAGCAGGCATTGCTCGTCGGGAATGACTGCCAGGTCTTCGTCGAGCACCTGCTTGGAATCGACAATGGGACGTATCTGCAGCAGGTACAGCTCTCCCTTCACGCCTCCCTGAGCGGGGTCGGTAGCCGTTGCTAAGTTGCACGCAAACTCTATCTCTACCGGTCGTTTCATTTCGTCGGCTCCTAATTTCTGCACCTGCTGAAGCAGCTCCGGCAGGGGGAAGATGCCGTGTTGCAGCACGCCGCAGAAGGAGATAACCTTGCGGCCACCCTCGTAGATGCCGTCGCGTATGACCTGGTCGTAGGGGTCGTAGGTAGAGGCAATGCCCTGCAGGGAGCCGTCCTTGTCGGCCTCCTTCACGCGCAGGTTCAGAATGTTGAAGCCGTCGTCCACCTTAAAGTCGCCACCCACGTGGCTCATGTCCAGGGCGTAGAAACGTGTTTGCGTGTCGCGGAGTGCCGTTTCCATCTCGCTGGTCTGCAGCACCTGGTGGGGATGGTAGGGCGAGACGCGCAGCGTCTGTCCGCCGTCAACAATATATTTTCCGAGTCCCAAGGCCAGCGAGGCAATACCTTCCTCGGCCGTCTCGTCGCCAATGGGGTAATAGTTCAGCGAGCGCAGCACACCCGAGAAGGTTGGATAGTAGCGCGTGCCATACTGCCGGCCCACCACCTCCTGCAGAATGACAGCCATCTTCTCTTGGTCAATGACGTTTGACGTGGCGGTCATGTAGGCTTTCGAGTCCTTGTAATAGACCGAGGCATAGACGCCCTTGATGGCACAGGCCAGCATGCGCAGCATCTCGTACTTATCGGGCAGATACGGAATCATGTAGGTGGAATAGATGCCGGCAAAGGGCTGGTAGTGCGAATCCTCCAGCAACGAGCTGGAGCGCACGGCAATGGGTGCCTTCACGGCATCGAAGAAGGTGAAGAAGTCGGCAATGAGCGAGTCGGGCAACTGTGCCCGCATGAAGTGTTGGAGAATCTCCTCGTCGGGCGCATCGCTCAGGGCGATGCCCCACAAGTTGTTGGTGTCCATAAACTCGTCGAACAGGTCGGTACAGAGCACGACGGTTTTCGGAATGGTCACCGTGGCGTTCCCCCACTGTTGCAGTTCGGGGTGGCGCTTCAGAATGTTGTCCAAGAAGGCCAGTCCACGCCCCTTGCCGCCTAATGAGCCGTCGCCGATGCGGGCGAAGTGGGCATAGCGGTCGAACTTGCCCCGGTCGAACACCGCCACGATGCCAATGTTCTTCATGTGGCGGTACTGCACAATGGCATCGAAGATAATCTGACGGTGGGCCTGCACGTCCTGCAACTTATGCCACGTCACCGTCTTCAGGAACTGCGAGACGGGGAAGATGGCGCGTGCACAAAGCCAGCGGCTCATGTGGTTGCGGGAGATATGGTAGAGCATGGAGCTGTCGGGAATCTTGAAGATGTTGTCCTGCAACTCCTTCAGCGTCGATACGCGGCCCACCTCGGCATGTGTCACGGGGTCACGGAACACGAAGTCGCCAAAGCCCATGTGCTCTTCAATCAGCTGGCGCAGGTCAATATTCATCTTCTTCGAGTTCTTGTCGATGAAGTCGAAACCTTCGGCCTCTGCCTTCTCTTTGTTGGCAATCTCTGAACTTTCCAATATCAGCGGCACGTATTCGTCGCGCTTGCGTATCTCACGCAACAGCTTCAATCCGGCCTCGGCATCGCCCTCCTCTACATGGCTCAGTCGTCCGGGCACGTTCTGCATGGGGAAGCGGGTGTCTGAAATCACTCCCAGCGTGTTGTCGTGGTATTTCTCGTACCACTGCATGGCTTCCTCGTAGTTTGTGGCCAGCACCACCTTAGGACGGCCGCGCTTGCGCTGCGTGGCGGCATGGGGGTTCAGTGCCTCGGTCGAAAAGTTCTTGCTCTGAGCGAGAATATAGTTATAGAGGTTGGGCAGTATGCTGCTGTAGAAACGGATATTGTCTTCCACCACCAGAATCATCTGCACACCGGCTTCGCGCACGTCGTGCTCAATGTTCATCTTATCTTCAATGAGCTTGATGATGCTGAGAATGAGGTTGGTGTTGCCCAACCAGCAGAACACGTAGTCGAAGATGCTCATATCCTCATTCTCTATGCGCTTGGTGATGCCGTGCGAGAAGGGTGTCAGCACCACGCAGGGAATGTGGGGGGCAGCCTGCTTCACGTCGCGTGCCACGGCAAAAGCATCGTTGTCGGCATTGCCCGGCATGCAGATGACCAGGTCGATGTCGGTCGTCTTCAGCACCTCGTCGGCCTCCTCGGTCGTTGACACCTGCGTGAAGGTGGGCGGATAGCGCAGGCCAAGCTCCATGTACTCGTCGAAAATCTTCTCATCGACGCGGCCGTCGTCCTCCAGCATGAAGGCGTCGTAGGGGTTAGCCACAATCAGCACGTTGAAGATGCGGCGTGTCATCAGATTCACAAACGACACGTCTTTCAAGAAGAAGTTATTAAATTCCTGGGGAATATTCTCGTTCATAACTTTACGTTTTGTGCTGCAAAGATAATCATTTCGCCCGACATTTCTATTAATAATATGTAAAAAAAATACATTTGCGCTACAAGGAACACATCTTTTTACTACCTTTGTATGACTGAAGAGAGACATTCAAGCCTATGGAGCAGCAATTAATATATGAAATATGTGGCTGGATTGCCAGCATCAGCATGATACTGGGCTACCTGCCACAGGCCATTGAAACCATCCGCACCCGCAACACCGAAGGCATAGCACTGCCTACGTTCCTGATGATGGGACTCGGCGCACTGTGCTTCATGCTACAGGGACTACTGCACAAGCCCGACATTCTGTGGGCACTCTTCATCACCAACCTCATTACCACGGTTTGCAGTCTCATTGTCTTTAGCATCAAGGTGTATAATGACTACTTTAGAAAGAAGCAAAGTTAAACTTTATATTCTAAAACTTTAAATAAATATTATGAACGTACAAAACATCATGCAACAACTGGAGCGTAAACACCCGGGCGAAGCAGAATACCTGCAGGCCGTCAAGGAGGTGCTCCTTTCCATCGAAGACGTTTACAATCAACACCCCGAGTTTGAGAAAGCCAAGATTATTGAGCGGCTTGTTGAACCGGAACGCATCACAACTTTCCGCGTGCCCTGGGTCGATGACAAGGGCGAAGTACAGGTGAACATCGGCTATCGCGTACAATTTAACAGCGCCATTGGCCCCTACAAGGGCGGCTTGCGTTTCCACTCCTCGGTGAACCTCAGCATCCTGAAGTTCCTCGGGTTTGAACAGACTTTCAAGAACGCACTCACCACGCTGCCCATGGGCGGCGGCAAGGGCGGCTCCGACTTCAGCATTCGCGGCAAGAGCGACAACGAGGTCATGCGCTTCTGCCAGGCCTTCATGTGTGAACTGTACAAGGTGATTGGCCCTGACATGGACGTGCCGGCAGGCGACATCGGCGTGGGCGGCCGTGAGATTGGCTACCTCTTTGGCATGTACAAGAAGCTGACCTCTCAGTTCCACGGTGCCACGCTGACGGGCAAGGGGCTGGAATGGGGCGGTTCCATTCTGCGTCCTGAGGCAACAGGCTTCGGAGCACTGTATTTCGTGCACCAGATGATGGACAGCCACGGCCTCGACATCAAGGGCAAGACGGTTGCACTCTCCGGCTTCGGCAACGTGGCATGGGGTGCCGCCAAGAAGGCTACCGAGCTGGGGGCAAAAGTCATTACCATCAGTGGTCCTGACGGATACATATACGACCCGGCCGGTCTGGACGACGAGAAGATAGAATACCTGTTGGAACTGCGTGCCTCAGGCAACGACGTCTGCCAGCCTTATGCTGACGAATTCCCGGGCTCCACCTTCTTCGAGGGCAAGAAGCCGTGGGAGCAAAAGGCTGACATCTACCTGCCTTGTGCTACGCAAAACGAACTCAACGGAGCCGATGCCGACATGATTCTGGCCAACAAGCCGCTCTGTGTGGCTGAGGTGAGCAACATGGGCTGCACGGCCGAAGCAGTCGATAAGTTCATTGCTGCCGGACAGCTCTTTGCTCCGGGCAAGGCCGTGAATGCCGGCGGTGTGGCAACGAGCGGACTGGAAATGACTCAGAACAGCATGCGCATGGCGTGGTCAGCCGAGGAGGTTGACCAGCGTCTGCACCACATCATGTCGGGCATACACGAGCAGTGCGTCAAGTATGGCAAGCAGCCCGACGGCTATATTAATTACGTGAAAGGTGCCAACGTCGCCGGCTTCATGAAGGTTGCCAAAGCCATGCTGGCACAGGGCGTGGTATGAAGGTGATAATGCCAGATAAAGAAGCGATGTTGTCAAAAAAAATCTATATGACCATACTGATGGTTTGTGCTTCGGTGCTGATGGCCGAAGCACAAACCCAGGAGGGAGTAGCTTCGTACTACGCCAAGAGCTGGACAGGACGGCGCACCGCCAACGGTGACCGTCTGCATCATGACAGCCTGACGTGTGCACACCGCAAGTACCCCTTCGGCACCCGTCTGAAAGTGACTAACCCGGCCAACGGCAAGTCGGTCATCGTGCGCGTCAACGACCGCGGACCGTTCTCCAAAAAACGCATCATCGACCTGTCGTGGGGTGCTGCCCGCGAGCTCAACATTCTGCAGCGCGGCATCGCCATGGTGGTGGTGGAGCGCGTGCCCGACGACATCGTCATACCCATGAAACCCGACGACAAGCCCATTGAGGTGCCCCAGATGGAGCTGGAGGAAATCATGAACGACAGCATCACCCCCATCTGGCAAATAGCAAATCCCCCATCAACCACCAGGCTGATGAGGGACTCCATAACCATCAGGAAGCACTAAGGTTCCTTTTCGTTTATCGCTTGCGCGTTGTGACGACGAACTCCTTCGACTGGTCGTCTAACTCTCTGTTTCCCTGTGCCACGCCCAGGCGAATACGCGCCTCACCATTCTTCAGGCGGCTGTCGCCCTTGATGGTCGCCGTATAGCGTATGCCCCTGTTCGGCATAATGCTCTCTACATGCAGGTTCTGTGAAATGTGTATGTGCTTGTTGCCCGTCAGGTCATAGACCAACGGCTGAATGTCATATACAGGTCTGTCGGTATAGTTCATAATCTCGAACGACACGCGGCACTCCTCGCCGGCCACCAGCACACCGTCGTGGTTGGCATCGTCAAACTGCGCATTACGAATAATCAGTCCCTTTTTCACCGCAGGCTGAACGGCAGTAGCCGGGGGCGTAGTGGTTGTTGACGGAGTCGTAGCAGGCGTGGCGGGCGTTGACGGGGTGTTGTCGAACGTGATGCGGTCGTCACCGCTGTTCGTCGGGTCGAAATATCCATTATCCGCTGTAGCAGGCTCATAACCGTCGTAGTTGCCCCTTGCGTTGGCATGGCGACGGGCATAGCGCTCCTCACGGGCCCGCTGATAGTCCTCTTCACGGCTACGGGCTATCTCGCGGTCGGCAGCGTTACCCACCACGGCACCCAGCACAGCACCGCCTGCCAAGCCTACCAGTCCGCCAAGGTTACTACCACGGCGACCGTCAGAAATGCCGCCAATCATCGAACCTACCATCGAGCCGAAGTAGCCACCGGTGGCAGCGCCCGCACCGGTATAAGTGTTACAGCTGGTCAGCAGCAGCACGGCCAAAAGCAATATCAGTACATTCTTCTTCATCTACTTGTTCCCCCTCTGATTTAATTGATTAATTGTATATTTATTCTCACGCTGCAAAGTTAAATAATATTCCAGAAATGCCAAAGGGGAATATCCCGATTTTTCGTTAGGGGAATCCCTATTCGTCTGTCGGCTCGTCAACAGGTGCAGACGTCATGGCAGGAGCCAGCCCACCTCCAACAGTATCTTCGCTAACTGGCAAAGAGCTATTCAATATAGACATTTCCTCAGCCAATAAAACTATCTTTGCCTGCGGCGTTATATATTGCTTTTTCATCACTTTACTTGATAACAACCTTACGACCATTATGAATAAACACGCCCCTTGACGGGTACATCACGCGACGACCATCAAGCGTAAAATAAAGACTGTCTGTCTTAACAGAGGAACGGGCATGACCCACCGACGTCACCTCATCGGCTGTGAAAGTCAGCATCGGCGCACTGGCATTCAACGTCAAATATGCCTTGCCTGCTTCTAATTTTCCTGTATTTGACAGTTTATAAAAGCCAAGCACACCATTCTTCTTGTTCAGTACATAGATAGAATGTTCAGCACCGCTCATCTCGCTTGTGGCGACCTTTAAGTCATTTCCTACAAGATTCTCAGCCGTCTCGACAATAGAGCCTGTGTAGGTTCCTTGTGTACCATGCAGCACAACCGCCGTATTGGCAGGAATCTTCTTGCTGGTCACCTCATGCAACGACACCTTCATCTTTGCAGCATTTACCGTTGCCGTATAGACCGTCAGCCCGCTCTCTGCAGAGAAGTCAAGTGCATAAGGACTGCTGAAGGTTGCGTACTCGGCAGAAGTTATAGAAGCGGATTGGGTTGTAACTTTACGGAAAAGGACGACCTCTTCACCTGGAATATAATTAAAATTAAAAGGACCATAAGCACGCCAATCAATGTTATAGGAGTCTGTATAATAAATTGCAAGCATTTTGTTCCTGTTTTCATTATATAATCCTGTAACCGTATGTGGCTTTTCTTCACTTCCACCGACAATTGTATAGTGTATTCGCCATTTGGCATTCTCATTATCTCTTATTGCATCAATAAAGGATCCCGTTGAATTTGAGGCCTGAAGATAATAATCACCAGGTTGAGTCGATTTAATATAATATTCACCTTCGACATCCGTTGATAATAGAAGCCATGTTTCATAATCATCAATATCGCTCAAAATTCTCTTTTGAGAGGTTTCTAATGTTAAAGTACTACCAATTGGCAATGGACTCAGCGAAGAACTATACTGAATTCTATGGTTCTTTAAAGTATGCCAACGTGAGTGATCAAGATCATCATTTCCCGCAATAACATAGGTATCAGTTGTACTCAAGTTGTCATAATCTGTGACCAGTTCCCATACTTCCTGCCCATACCCTACCCTTCCTATCATCAGGCAGAGCAATAGTAATAATGTTCTTAAAATTGATTTCATTTTGTACTTTCTATTTTCAGCGTGCAAAAGTACAAACTTATGATGAGCAAGCCAAATAAAAAAGAAAGAAATTTTAGTTACGCACCTGGTTTGCACTTACTAAATGATGATTACAGCCATCAATTTATCCTTAACACTAAAAAAGACACCCCAGTCAAGCGTGACGGGGTAATACTGACTTTGTTGAATTAAAATGTTTTAAGTATGTTTTGTAAAAAACTATCCATCTATCCACTAACATGGTTAATTCCCTTGTTTATAAGGTTTTAGTTAGTGGATAGATACCTTTAACTATCCACTAACTATCCACTATTTACATCATCAACAACATACTTTCCACCCGTAAACCATAGGTTAAGCAGTCGTAAACCATAGGTTAACATCATGGAAACGGCATATTTAGATGCTGTAGACGGCATATTTACATGGTGTAAACGGCACTTTCACAGAGTGTAAACGGCACTTTCATGGTATGAAAGTGCCGTTTTCCTGATAGTGGGTAGTTAGTGGATAGTTGAAAGGCATCTATTCACTAACTATCTGCTTGATTATAAAGTGGTTAAACGAATTAGTGGATAGATAAACTATTTTTGTCATTTTTCGTGACCAAAAAAATTGGTTCAACAACATAGTCATTAAAGCAAGGATTCGAGGACGATGATTACACCCATCAAATTTATATTTACACTAAAAAAAACACCCCAGTCAAGCGTGACCGGGATGTCTTTTCTTTATCAGAGAGTAGCTGTTTCAACTTATTCAGCCTTAGCCTCTGCAGCCTCTTCAGCAGGAGCCTCTGCCTTTGCCTCTTCAGCAGCAGGAGCTTCTGCGGGTGCAGCAGCTTCAGCAGCCTTTGCCGATGAACGGCGTGAGCGGCGAGTCTTCTTCTCTGCCTTCGGGGTCTTCAGCATGTTTTCGTCGAAGTCGACGAGCTCAATGAAGCATACCTGAGCAGCATCGCCCTGACGGGTGCCGAGCTTGATGATGCGGGTGTAGCCACCGGGACGATCGCCGACCTTCTGAGCTACTGCTCCGAAGAGTTCCTTCAGAGCCTCCTTGTTCTGGAGGTAGCTGAATACTACACGACGAGAGTTTGTGGAGTCATCCTTCGAACGGGTGATGAGGGGCTCCACATACTTCTTGAGGGCCTTGGCCTTTGCGAGAGTCGTAGTGATTCTTTTGTGCATGATCAGCGAGATGGCCATGTTTGCGAGCATAGCGCGACGGTGGTCTGCAGTACGACTCAGATGATTGAAATTCTTATTGTGTCTCATTTTTTCTTTTTTCTTTAAGCGGACAGGGGGAGTTTACTCCTTGTCCAGTTTATACTTCGAAATGTCGGTTCCAAACGACAGATTCAGACTCTCGAGCAAATCATCAAGCTCCGTGAGCGATTTCTTACC
>JAGAYI010000027.1 GCA_017940545.1 Prevotella sp. | reverse complement strand
TTATGCCAAAAAGCCCACGCTTCCGTTATGGCATGCGTGAGCTGACAAGACATCCTTTCCTGCGAGTAAAGCCTGTTGAATTGCGATTTCGATAGGGCTGCAAAGAAAGCTGTCAAAGCTCTTGGGTGCAAAGTTACTCCATTTCTTTGAAACGCCCAAATGTTTGAGAGAATTTTATGGACTCATGATGATTTCTGTAATTATTTGGAAAAGTGCTCATCGGCACTCAGTTCTGCCGCTTTGTACCTCAGGTCAAAGAAGGTTCAGCTCGACGACCCGAAGGGGGGAAGTCAACCGTCCTGCCGGTCGGACAAGGGGGAATCTATTGTTTTCTTGCCTTCATAAAGCACCTGTCCATTGACCGTACACTTCAACACCCTGAACGAGATGCCGTCACGACTCCATCCCCATGGGTCTATGGGTGAACGCAGACCGCCGACACCCTCCATGACGTAACCGCGCTGTCTGTATCTGCTGGAAGTTATTTCTTCAAAAACAAACAAACGGACCACCTCATTCTGGCTAACGATTTCTTGAATGGCAACGACCTTTTCAACGACGTCTTTAGAATCAATATAATGGAATTCATCACCCTCTTTCAGACTGAAATCATACAAAAGTTTTAGAGTGGTGTCGTCCTTCTGAATGAGGTAAACCTTATCGCCCTCCTCACGAAGTGCTGCGCAGTAATGATACTGATTGTCAAAATACATTCTTTCATATTGATGATACACCTTCTTGCATTTCTTGCCACTGATGATGGTGTCCCCTTTCAGTATGAATGAGAACGGAAAATCTCCTCTTTCGTTCCATGCTACTCCGTCCCACTGCTTGCCTTCAACGCAGAATGTCCAGGATGTAATATCTTCATCCGGCAGCGGATTCTCTTCAGGTTGCGGCTCCAAAATACTGTCATTGTTATTGCTGCAGCTAATGGCAGTCAAGCCAACAAACAATGCTAACAGGAATTTCATTCCACAGTTTAAAATCTTTTTCATAAGCTTACTTTTGATATTTTTGCAAAGTTAGTGTTTATAAAAGTGACGAACGCAAAAATCGGGGATGGTTCTCATAATCTGCGTTGTTAATCCCTTTTATCTTCAATGGGATCATAGTAGTTTCCATACACAATTTTTCCCCTCACTTCACAATACGCCAATCGCATTGCACCAGGTCCGATCTCAGTAAAAGCTCCTGTCAACCCTCCATTGAGGACACCGATACCAGCAATCCACTTCACGTTGTAAGTCTTATTACTGCCAGAAGGACAGACCGCCAACGTCATGCTGCGTACATAGCTGTCGTCAATTAAAAAATAGTCTTCACTTTCAACAGCCACGTTGACGATGTCATCTCCGTTGGTTGTAACGGGATATTGTCTGCCGATTTCCATCCCAAAATCATACAGTAGTTCTTCCTGGGTTTCTCCTGGTTTAATCATAAAGACTTTCGAACCAACCTCTCGGGCTGCACCCTCGTATTTCAAGGGCGTTTCTTCAGAAGAGGCAAAGTGCCTATAAGACACATACAGCTTCTTGTATGGCTTTCCAATGAGCGTGTCACCAGAAAAGCGGTATCTGGCTTCAGTGATGTATTCTATAGGTTGTGGGTTCCCCGTGCTGTAACTTGTGAAGACCCAGACTTTGTCATTCTTGATGAAAGAACCTTCCTGCTCTACAACAGGATCAGTTTGAGGTTCTGGCAGCACATCAGTGTCATCAGTTTTGCTACAACTTGTGGCAGCCATGCTAACAAATAGCACTAACAGGAATTTCATTCCACAGTTTAAAATCTTTTTCATATCTTAGTTGTTTTAAATTTTTCTGCAAATTTAACAATTATTTTTGCATAATAAATAAATTAAAATAATTTAACACTATTGTATTGTTCCATAATCATGGGGTCAGGTTTTTGAAGTGAATTTCATTCAAAAGCCTGTCCCCTGTGATTTACAGATGGATTTCCGGAGTCTCCGCCGGTCAGTTCCTAATGACCTCTTTAATAATTCGCGTTGCCGTCAAACGGGAGGTCGGGAACTTGGGATAAGCCTTCCAAAATAAAATAGGTTCAATACATAATGACCACACCCCTGTGGGGTTCACATCTTTATAGATGACCACCTGAAAGTCGTAGTTGCCATGATTTTCCAAAAGACGAGTATAGCCCAATGTTTCTGCGCTGCTTCGGCTGTTGGTTAGTCCAATAATCAACGTAATTTTGCTGAAATCTATTTCGGGAAGTGCCAGTTCTCCTTGGTAAGCCTGTTCCAGTTCTTCGCGGCTGTTAATAGAACGAATGATTACCGGATGCTCGTTAGAAAGGCTGCTAAACTCGTCCAGAGAAAAGAAACCGTTTGGTTTATTCAGAAATTCTTTTTCGTTAAGTGCTCTGGCGAAAAAAGCTTCCACATCAGTCGTTACAGGGGATTCCTGTACAATCATGTCATCATCACTGTTAGAACATGCTGTCAAAAAGAATGCCAGCGTCATGTAGAAAAATAATAATTGCTTTTTCATATTGATTTTATTTAGACCTTGTAAAGTTATAATATATTTTTGAAAGAGCCCTATCTTACATTTATTTTTTCTGTATAAACTTTCCCGTCAATAACAACTCTTATAACGTAGAGACCTGAATTCCACCCATTAGTGTTAAGATAATAATTATTTCCTTTTACCTTGCAACCAAATTCCTTTTTTCCCCAAGTAGCGCTGTACACATCCAAATCCCAGTTGTTCTCTGAAGAGCGTCCTACAAGATGTTCTCCATTATCTGTAGAATTCACAATCTGTGAGTTTGTTGTTATTTCTTCTGAATGATTATTAATTGTAAGTAAATATCCGTCTGAAAGTGGTTCCACATTTAAAGCAGAAGATAGGTTTCCGTTGTTTGAAACAGAAAAGAATGTAAATTGTGTGTCTCCGCAGCTGTTTTCTCCATGAACAATGATATTCAATGGTATGCCGCCGGAGCCAAGAGGAAAACTAAAGTACAGTCGCTTGTGATCTGGGTCAAAAAGCCATTGCTCTGGTGTTACTCCAGAGTGTGTTACTGTTGCTCCTTCAAAATATGGTGATTCAAGGATTACCATGCAACCTTGGTGAACAAATGCGACTCCGTTGAGTGTTGTATATGGTATCGCGGGATGCTGTTTGTTATAGTACAGGCATGATTCTTGCATGTATCTTCCACGAGTACCAGACAAGGTATATACATGCTTTGTTCTGGTGAAAAACAATTCTGTTCCATTGTATATTGATGCTCTCAATGTTCCTGTAAACGGATTATTAATACTCGAGATACAGCATTGGTTGACAGCTGGCGTGTCTGTCTCAAAAATACATCCGCAACTGGTGTTTTCGAGACTCCAAACCACATGCATACTTGCAGGTAAACAGGCTACAGAATATGGGGTATCTGTACATGCTAAAGAGGGACCGACAATTTTAAAGGCGACAGCGGCCACGGCATCTTTCACATTTAAAACGCCATATCCAACTTCTTCGTTCCACCCAGAAGAATTGTAATTATAGTTCGTTAACTTAGTGCATGAATTATGAAGAATTGTCCTTATTTCATTAGGAGTTAACAGCGAATCGATAGAAAGCATAAGTGCAATGGTGCCAGTTACGTAAGGAGTCGCAAACGAAGTGCCAGGAAGTGAAGTGTAACTATTATTTAATCCTGTTGTCTCAACGTAATCGCCAGGAGCAACAAGATCAAGACCTGCTCCATATTGCGAATCACTTCTTCGATTCCCACTATTATAGCACGCGCCGACAGCTATGGTCTGATAGTGCGATGCAGGGTAACTAATACTATTAGTTGCGTTGTTTCCTGAAGCACAAACAATTGTAACTTGTTGATTGTATGCATATTGGATAGCTTCATCAAGGCTTGACATTTGGTTCATCGACTTGCTGATATTTATAACTTTTGCACCTGCATCAATTGCATCATATATGGCATCTCTTACATGGTAAGAACTTGTGACACAGTATGGAATAAGTGTGACTCCTTGAGCATTATCCCCTCCTGCAACACCTGCAATTCCTTTTCCGTTATTTGTTTTTGCCCCAATAATACCTGCAACAGCTGTTCCATGTTCACTTGTAGGATATTGGTGGGCATTGGAAGAACCAGAATAACTTCGACCCAGTGTTAAGCTAACGTTACTGTATCCGTCAGTGCCATAACCGATATCTTCATGGGATACTTCTATTCCAGAATCTAGAATTGCAACCTTTATATTAGGATTTCCCATGGTGATTTTCCATGCATCTTTTACTTTAATTAAACTAAGGTCTAGGTATTGACTTGACCAGAATGGATCATTAATATTTTGGCACGATTTACATATTCCATTATACTCTACACTCTCAAACATTCCTGATTGTTTCAGTTTTTCAACAAACTTAATGATGTCAACATTTTCAGGAACCTGCAAATCGAGATAGCCAGACCTGTCAATATTAAGTACTTTGTATTTTTTATTTATTCTTGCACTTGAAGAGACTAACTTAACAGTCACAACTGTTAAGTCTATCTCAAAATGTTCATTATTTTCAGAGAGGTAAAGCTTGTCGCGATATTTTTCTACTTTTTGAGTAAATGTTTTGTTTTGAGAGAAAACAGATAAAGCAAACGTGAATAATATAATAAAGATTCCTGTTTTTTTCATATTTCTTGATGTTTTTAGTTATACATATTTATATTATAGCGTTATATATCCCGTGAACAGCCAGTTGCCCATGACGAGCTCTATCTTGTAGGAACCAGTGAGGTAAGTTGGTAGTGTGACTTGCGTTTCAGCAGATGTAACAACTGAAGAATAAACCACCTCTTCGTCCTCATCCTTAATATATAGGACATACTCCGGATGGTCAGCAGCAAAGGACAGGGTGTTGTCCTCCAAATAAACGGTTGGGGGCGCGATGGGAGATTTTGTATGACCATGTCCTATTGGCATTGTGTTGTCGTCTATACAAACCATTAATGGGATTGGTTCCCATGCACAAAGAGTTGTACACAAAGCGAACACGCAAAAAGAAATTAAAATTACCTTTTTCATAATTTGTTACAAATGAGATTAAAAGTTTGTTGCAAAATTATGAAATCAGCAGACGTTAAACAAGAAAAACAGGATTAAAGAATTAACCAAAAGTTAACCAAAAGTAATGTACAGATAATCAAAAGATTATAGTGATGGTTGTCAGTTTTTTTTTAATTCTTTCAGCTTATCTTGCATAGCTCTTTAGATAAATCTCTTGAACTTCTCTTTTTGCCAAAGAGATGTAAAAGTGCTGTTGTGCTAATTTTTGATATGTACGGAGGAGTAACCTCAAGCATATTGGCGACTTCACCTGCTTTGAAATGTAGTCGAAGTAATATGCAGACTTGATACTCAGTAGTGTCTATTTTCAATTTTGAAGACAGGAAATCAAAACAGTATGGGAAATATTCTTTCATTAATTGGTATATGTTGTCCCAGTCATTCGGTTCAAGAGCAAGTCCTTTATAGGCTATTCTCTTTATAATCCTGTACCTTGATGATAGGAACAAATCGTTTTCTGCCTTTTCTGAACCAAAAAAGACCAATTTACCATATTTACCTAACTTGCGTTCTAATTGCTGAATTCTATTTTCTTTATCTATTATAGATTGCTGGTTGACTAAAGCATTTTGCTGAAGCTCTTCCAGTTCTTCTCTGACGAGAGTCAATTCTGAAGATGAAAGATTTAAATTATCAATTACTTTTCTCCGCGCTATATATAGCCATGATGCAAAAAGAAAAAGTCCTAAAAAAGCGACAAGGCTATACAATAAGTGTCTGCTTGTTCGATGAGCTTTCTCTCGCTCTTGTTTGGCAACGTTCTGTTGTCGAGTATAGTCATACATAGATTGTATGCGTTGGATGTCTCTCGTGACATTCTGGGCAGTTATGGAATCGGCCATGTCATAGGCATACTGATAGTACTTTGTTAGTGAGTCTGGTTTAGAGAGCTTTTGATATAATTCTACAAGCCCTTTTGCTGCCGCATGTTGATTATTAAAATCTTTTCCATACCGTAGTTCCTTTCGAAAGTAAAACTCTGCGGAGTCTAAAACGTCAGTACGCAGAAAATAAAGGCCTTTTACCTTGTAATATATTTCACAGCCGTGTTTTATATTTCCTAATGAATCGAAGCGTCCAGATTCCTGTTCATATTTGTCAATATAAAGTTTGGTTTTTTCATAATTCCCTTTGTCGATAAGTAAATCAATTATATTCCCTAATGAAACTGCCGCATCAGACGGGTAACCCATTTGGTAGTATTCTTTCGCTACATTTTCAATAACTGATATGGCAGAATCTATTCGTCCAAGTTTTCTATAAGCATAACTTTCTTGTTCATAGTTTTGAAGTGCTGCAAGAGTATCCCTTGCTTTCCAGGCAGCCTTTATTGATAATTGTTCATACAATAATTGATTTCGAAATAGGCCTTGAATATAGAAAATCTCAGCTATTTGTGCATACACCCTGCTTAACTGTTTATAGTCACAGTCGGCAGCTGTGGTGTCGCTACACTCTATGGCCTTCTGGTAATTCTCGAGTGCCATGGGAGCCTCGCCGTATTCATGGTAGGCACGGCCGAGAAGGTAGTAGGCCAGCATCTGGTCATTGGGCGTGCCATGCTGGGAAAAGTAGTCAGCGTATGGCTGGACGTCGCTGACGGCGAACGGCAGGTCGTTGCGGTTACGCTCGTTCATGCTGTCAAGGCCGCTGCGCATGGCGGTGTATCTGCCATGAGTGCATGCACACAGCAGCACCGCCAAAAGGCTGAATATGTAAACTACGCTTTTCATTCAGTGTGCAAAGGTACGAATAAGCGAGCGAAATGCAAAATAAAAATTTGCATTTCTCGCGCAGGTACTGTGAGGAATACCGCTGTCCATAGTAAGCCGCCACCATGCGAAGAGGAGCTCACGGGGACGGTTCCGGTGAGCACTTTTACAAATAAATATTTTGAGATATAGAGAAATGTTATTATATTTGTGGATCATGAGAACCGTCCCCAAATTTCACCCAAATTTCAAAGATAACTCAAGGAAGGTCATGGAATTATTCCATCCAAAAGCTTAGAAACCACCAATAGGCGGCATGGGTAAACGTGCTCTGAGTTTTTTTGTTATTCCTTTGGCGGTTTCAAATCTTCTTCGTATCTTTGCGTCTTGGAAATACCTATTACATTAAGACAAAAACTCACAGTTCATGAATGTAAAGTTGCATACCCCAAAGAGTTTACAAAGCGGCAGCGGCATATCGACCATGAAGCAGCTGTTCCTGTCGCTCGTTGCCACCACCATTTCCATCGTCCTCACTTTCGGAACGGCAGCACTGATAGAGCGTAGCAAGAAAGCCGACGAGAAGCACGAAATGGTCATGGTGATACTCAACGACATGTCCAAATCCATCACCCATTTAGAAGAAATTGACTCGGCAGCATCCCAGGCCTTCGAAACGCAGCTGCACATACTCCACCATCCGGAAACCTTTGACGTTAAGAAATACGACCTGATGTTGATGCAGGCAGCCTATCTTAACCCTACCTCAAGCACGGTAGAAAATATTTTCTCGTCGAACATTGAAACCATCAATACCTTAGGCAACATTACATTTACCGAGGTGGTTTCCGACTTCTACTTCCTGCGGCGGCAGTATTCTGACATCATCGACAAGGAGTATCAGAATATGTTCGACGGAGAAAACAACATACTTGCCTCCTACGACAACCTGCGTCGTTACGACCTGTCGGAGTTTTTGTCCGTTTGCGAAAGTTTTCTGATGCAGCAAAAGGAAACGCTCAAAATCTGTCAGCAAATGATGGACGTGAGCGATGAAGAGCTGTCTGCCTTTGCCCGCACACGGCAGGAACTCAGAGAAAACGATGACCGCAGACAGCCAG
The DNA here is from genome assembly GCA_017940545.1 of Prevotella sp. Lineage (GTDB taxonomy): Bacteria > Bacteroidota > Bacteroidia > Bacteroidales > Bacteroidaceae > Prevotella. The sequence goes on along the minus strand of JAGAYI010000027.1, from coordinate 64,467 downwards.
AGGCGAACATTGAAAACATGAAAGAGCGCAGGCAGCGCTTTCTGCAAGCTGTCGAAGCCAGTCGTCGGCAGAATTAACGCTGCGTGCTATTCTCGTGACAGGGTGTGACTGAAAGACAGGGCGTAGCAAACTGGGAGAAACGTCGAGCGAAACTCAAAGGAAAGCTCACGTTTGTTTTGTTCTTCGCTCGACTTTTCGTAACTTTGCAGGCAAAACGGAAAAAATGGATAGTCGGCGTATGCTTTACCATGTGGTAGCATTCTTAGTGGTGGCCATTTGGGGAACCACCTTTGTGTTCACCAAACTGCTGTTGTTAGGGGGCTTGTCAGCAGCACAGATTTTTGCGCTGCGGTTCATTGTTGCATACGTGCTACTGTTGGCTTTCTGCCTGTTCAAGGGAATACGCTGGATGGCCGACAGTTGGCGTGACGAGCTGCTGATGGCCCTGTTAGGACTGACGGGTGGCTCCCTTTACTTCCTGACAGAGAATAGTGCCATGAACTATACCACCACTACCAACACGTCGCTGATAGTCAGCCTGAGTCCGCTCATTGCCTCGGCACTGATAGGTTTTTTCTACAGGTCAGAGCGTCTGACTCGCCTGCAGTCATTTGGTTCGCTGATGGCAGCCGTCGGTGTGGTGTTGGTGGTGATGAACGGCCATTTTGTGCTTCATCTGTCGCCACGCGGTGACCTGTTGGCTTTCAGTGCTGCCCTCTGCTGGGGTGCTTACAGTCTGCTCATGGTGCCAGCCAACCAGCGTTACGACACCGTGTTCATTACCCGTAAGGTGTTTTTCTACGGATTGCTGTTCATGATTCCTTATTTCCTCTGTTTCCCGGGGCTCGGTGTCCGTCAGCTTGTCCGTCACCCGTCACTCCTTTGGAACCTGCTGTTCTTGGGTAGTGTGGCTTCTATGCTGTGCTTCTTGGCTTGGAACTGGGTGCTGAAGAAGTTGGGGCCCGTAGTGGCTACCAACTATGTCTATCTGAATCCCGTCACCACCATTGTCTTTGCCTGGTTTGTCTTGCACGAGCAGATAACACTCTTTTTCATTCTCGGTACTATCCTGATTCTTCTCGGCATGTATCTGGCAGACAAACGGGGACCTTTGCGCCCAAAGGAGACAGTAAATAAATCAAATTTACTTAAAAAATAATCTATGAAGTTTAAAGAAGAAATCAACGAGAGCTACACGATGGCCGAGGCCATCAAGGAGGCCCAGCGATGCCTGCACTGCAAGGTACCGCAATGCAAGAAAGGCTGTCCTATCAGTAACGACATTCCCGACTGGATACACGAGCTGAAGAAAGGCAATCTGGGAAATGCCATCAGTATTATTCGTGCCAAGAGCAACCTGCCTGCCGTGTGCGGCCGCGTATGTGCCCACGAGAAACAATGCGAGGGAAGCTGCGTGCTGGGCAAGAAGGGTGAGCCGGTGAACATTGGCAAGCTGGAGCGCTTCGTGGCCGACTTTGACTCGGAGAACCAGCTGACACACGAGGATGTCAGCGAGAAGACGCGTGGTAAGGTGGCCGTCATCGGTGCCGGTCCGTCAGGCATTACCGTGGCAGGTGACCTGTCGCGCATGGGCTTCACGGTGGAAATCTTCGAGATGGAAGCCCAGTGTGGCGGTGTGCTGCGCTATGGCATTCCTGAATACCGTCTGCCTAAGGAGGTGGTAGCCCGCGAAATCCGATACATTGAGAAGATGGGTGTCGTCATTCATCGCAATACCCATGTCGGTGTGGAGATTACCGTCGATAGTCTTTTTGCACAAGGTTTCGATGCCATTTTCATCGGCACGGGTCTTGGCAAGCCAAAGTCGTTGGAGATACCCATCTGGCAGAACGGCCGTTGCATATCGGATGGTGATAATGCCACGAAGTGCAGCGACCTCAAGCGCATCCGTATGGCCACCCATTTCCTGCGTCGCGTGGAGCTGATTTCAGAAGGTTACATGAAGCGCGACGAGTTGCCTGTCGATGATGGTGCAAGGGTCTTTATCATTGGTTGTGGCAACACGGCCATGGATGCTTCGCGAACGGCCTTGCGCATTGGTGCCTCGCGGGTGGATGTGATTTATAACCGCGGTATTGACACCATGTCGGCCTTGCGTGCTGAATATGACGATGCCGTCAAGGAAGGTGTCAACTTCAACTGGTGGAGCAGCATTACAGAGATACATGTAGATGACCAGTTAGACATTACCGAGATTGTATTGGAAACGGCAGAGCCCGACGGGAACCCCGTTCGCCAGACGCTGCCAGCCAATAACATCATCATGGCCATTGGCGCCACACCCAACACGAAGATTGTGCGCACCACGTCGGGCCTGCAGAACGATGACCACAAGTTCCTTGTCACCCGCGACCTGCCCTACGGCATGACCACCCGGAAGGGTGTCTTTGCCGGAGGCGACGTAGCCAACCGCCAGGCTACCGTGGTGCATGCCATGCAGGATGCGAAGAAGGTAGCCCAGGGCATTGCTCAGTATGTCGATGCCGTCAAGCTGATGAAGGCTATCAATATGTAGGTGGAGACTATTTCACCTGCCACACGTTGAGCACAATGCCCTTGAACGGCTGCGACCAGTCAGGCTGGCAGACGAAGAGGGCATTGTTAAGCCAGCCGTAACGACTGTTCTGCGGAGCCTCAAACTGTGGTGCTGCCTTGAAGTAGAACGTCGGTTGGCCGTCAGCGTTTTTACCGTTGCTGATGATGCCTCGGTTGCGTACATGGATGTGGATGCCGTCGTCTGTCAGTATGCTGTAGATGGCCTCCAGTTCTGTGCGGCTGCCGTCGGCGTTCGACAGTTGGTAGTCGGCTCCGCCGTTCAGAATGGTGCCCCGCAGGTGTGGTCCTTCAAAGGTGCCGCCGGTGATGGGGATGATGATGCGTCGCCCGTGCTGTGTGCTGTCAATGGTGTAGGTTTCTCCTAACGTTACCTTCAGCTGCAGGGCAAACTCCAGTTCGGGTGTGTCTGTGGGTGCGGTGATTTGTGCCTGCAGGGCCGCCGTCATCGTCAACAGTGTCCAGATAATTGACAGTGTTCTTTTCATCTTCTTATTTTTTTTCTGTTTGTTTAAAAAAATCGCAGACCTTCCGGGCATATTCTTCCCGGTGGTCGTAGTAGGACAATGCGTGACCAGAGCCTTTGGCAAACCAAAGGCTCTTCCTGTTCTTCTTGGCTTCGTATAGCGGACGAACCATGTGCGAAGGCACAAAGTCGTCTTTGTCGCCATGAATAAACAGCATCGGGTGGGGGCATTTGCTGACCTGCTCTATGGGTGCTGCTTCGCCGAACGACCATCCGTCACGCAGTTTGCACAGTAGTGACGTGGTGTAGAGCAGGGGGAAAGGTGGTAGTGAGAACTCCTCGTTCAGCTGGTAACGGAACTCGTCCCAGACGCTGGTGTAGCCGCAGTCCTCCACAAAGCGGATGTTCTTGATGGCTTCTGGCATCTTCTCGCCCGAAACATTCATGGTGGTGGCGCCCCCCATGGACACTCCGTGTACGCAAAAGTCATCGGCCTTGAACAACTTGGCGGCGACGCTCAGCCAGTGGAGCACGTCGTGACGGTCGTGCCAACCCATGGTAATGGCTTCGCCCTCGCTCAGTCCGTGGGCGTGCAGGTCGGGAATCAGCACATTGCAGCCTAACAGCTGGTGGTAGAGACGCGCTATGTAGAAGAACTTAATGCCGCTGTCGCGCCATCCATGCACGATGATGGCTGCTCGCTGGCTGCTGTCTCGCCGGACGTAGTAGGCGTGGTGGCGCTCGCCTGAGGGCATGCTGACAAAGGTGTCGCGCAGGGCGTGGCAGCGGTTGAGGCTGTCGAGCCAAGGCATCATCTCGGGGTACTTCTCTCTGAGTTCGAGGAAACACTTGGCGGTGTCACGCCGTTCGGGGTCAGGAGCCAGTGAGTAGTCAAGCATGTATAAACTGCCTCCGATGGTAGCTACTACAAACACCATCACGGTGATGGCCGTTATAATCAGAAATCGTTTCATCTATTTTTGTTTGCAAAGATACAATTCTTTTCGAAAATATTTGTAACTTTGCGGCCTAAATTGTAAAGCAAACTAAACTGATGGCTTATTTAGGAGAATTCATTTCCATTGGCGTAGCCTTTTCGTGGACGGCAACAGCCTTGCTGAGCGAGTTTGGCAGCAAGCGGTTGGGCAATCTGACGCTGAACGTCCTGCGAATGGCTCTGGCCTTGCTTTTTTCTCTGGTCCTGTTCTGGGTGGTGACGGGTTCTCCTCTGCCGGGAGGTGCCACCGTCGAGGCTTACGGCTGGATGTTGCTGTCGGGTCTGGTGGGATATGTCATTGGTGACTTTTGTCTTTTCCAGTGCTATATTATTATAGGTTCGCGCTATGGTCAGCTGTTCATGACCTTGGCTCCGTTGGCGGCCGCTTTCATGGCTTGGATGACTCTGGACCAGCAGATGTCGCCGATGAACATACTGGCCATGCTGGTGACACTGGCAGGTATCGGCATTTCGGTGCTGGGGCGTGGCGAGCATCACCGGGTGTCGCTGAAATTGCCCGTGAGTGGCGTTTGCTATGCCATCGCGGCAGCCGTTTGTCAGGGCGTAGGGCTTGTGTTGAGCAAGGTGGGCATGGACCATTACGTTCCTGGTGCCATCCCTGAGTGGCTGGTCCCTTTCAGTGCCAACTTCATCCGTTGCCTGGCCGGCATCGTCGGCTTCTCTTTGCTCCTGTACTTCCGCGAGGGTTTCACGCCGTTGCGCGATGCTCTCCACGACCGTAAGGGCATGACCGTTGCCACGGCCACTACCATTTTTGGCCCTTTTGTGGGTGTAGGTTTTTCGCTGATGGCTGTGCAATATACCAGTACGGGCATTGCCTCCACACTCATGGCACTCACGCCCATCATCATTATTCTGCCCTCCTGGTGGCTGTTCCGTCAGCCCATTACGTGGAAAGCCGTGTTGGGAGCGGTTATTTCAGTTGTGGGTGTCAGCCTGTTCTTCCTTACTGAATAATTTTTCATTGGTATTAAGGTTTTCGAAAAAGCTGATGATGTATTTATGCTTGAGTAAAGCGAAATACTATGAAATTTTTGCGAATAATTTTTGCTTTTTTGACTACTTATTCGTACCTTCGCGTCATGAAATGCATGCCCGTAGTATTACTGCTGTCCTGTTTGCTGGCGTTCGGATGTCGGCAAGAAGTGCCTATGGCCGATGAGAATGCCGTGTATTACTGGCGTACGGAGTGGAGATTAGACTCTGTTGAGCGGGCTTTTCTGAAGCATTACGACATTCACCGCGTGTTCTGCCGCTACTTTGACGTGGTAATGGCCGACGGGATACCCATGCCCAATGCCACGCTGGCTTTTGACGGAGACATTCCAGAGGGCATCACACTGGTGCCGACGGTCTATATAACCGAAGACTGCATGCACGAGCCGCACGACAGCCTGGCCCATAAACTGGTGAAAAGAATTGTACAGATGAACCAGACCAACGATATCGGCGGCGTCAGCGAGATACAGATAGACTGCGACTACACGGCGCGAAGTCGGAAAACTTATTACAATTTCCTGGATCAGGTGCGTAAGGAGGCTCAGGCTCACGGACTACAGCTTTCCACCACCATTCGCCTGCACCAGCTGTCCATGCCCGAGCCGCCTGCCGACTACGGGGTACTGATGATATACAACACTGGCGACCCGCGGAAGTTTATGGAGCGAAACCCCATTCTCGACCTGCGTGACGTGCTGCCTTACCTGCGCCATCTTGACGACTACCCGTTGCCCTTGGCGGCTGCCTATCCCGTCTTTCTCTGGCAAAGAAACATACACGGCGTGCGCATTGAGCACACCGTGGAAGCTGAGGAAATTCTTCGTGTCAAACAGACCGTGGAACAAAAGCGGCCGCAGTTGCGACACACCATCCTGACCTACCATTTGGAACAAGATAATATTAACAGATATAAACCCGAAACCTATGAAGCGATTTATCATCATTAGTATGATGGCTGCCGCCGTTTGGCAGTCAGCAAGCGGTTGCATCTGGATTGACAACCACAACCACTATCTCTTTAATGTGTGTGACAAGGAAGAATTCAGCAGCCGAACCAACAAAATTACCATTGACAACTGGAAGACCTATTTGGGAACCGACGAGGAGTACTGGTGGTTCAAGCCCGACGAAATTGTCAGCTATGCCCGGCAGAAGGGTGACGACCTGATGGTCAGCTACGTGCAGAACCTCGAGAAGTATCTGGATTGTGCCTCCTCTATTCAGGGAGACCGGTGGAATTATCCCAGCAAGGAGGATTTGGCCAAGCGCAACCAGACCCTGACAGCCATTCGCACCTATGCCCAGAGCAAGCTGAAGACCCGCCTGCGCAGTCAGCACGCGCTGCTCTTCATGCGTTGCAACATGGTGATGGGTCGCCATGCAGAAAATGTAAACTTCTGGGAACAGACCGCCAGTCAGTACATTGAAACGGTCTATAAGGAAATGATGCAGAACATTTATGCCGGAGCACTCTACAAGACCGGACGGGCTGACGAGGCCGGACGCCTGTTTGCCGAGCAGGGAGACTGGAACAGTCTGATGACACAGTACTACAAAAAGCGTTCGTTTGCAGCCATCCGTCAGGAATACCTGCGCGACCCCAACTCGGCTGTGCTGCCATTCCTGCTGCAGGACTTCGTCAACAACGCCCAGGAGGCCATCGACGGACAGGACAAGGAAGACCAGATTCTGGGAAAACTCTTCGTGCGCGACATTCAACGCAGCGAAGCCCAGCAGATGTGGCAGTTTGCCGGACAGGTAGTCAACGAGGGCAAGACGCAGCAGCCTGCCCTTTGGAAGAGTGCGCAGGCATGGCTGGAATACCTCTTCGGCAACCACCGTCAGGCACTGAAGGACATCAACGAGGCAGCCACGCTGGATGGTGCCTACCGCATCAAGGACAATGCCCGTGTGCTGAAACTTTATATTACGTCGGCCGAAGAGCCGCAGTCAACACGCTTCGACCTCTACCTGGCAGGTGAGCTGGAGTGGTTAGACAGTCAGCGGGCACGCGACGGTCACTACACCGCCGTCTATGACCGACTGGTACACCAGGTGCTGGCCGACAAGTATGCCAAGGCCGGACGGCAATCAACAACGCTGGCACTCTATAAGGCCGTTGATTCCTACATCTATGCTGAAGTTCTTGACACCATGAAGGCGGAGCAACTGCAGAAATACTACAACTACGTCACTGAGTCGGCCACCAACCTGCTGGACCGCTACCTGAAGTCGTCGCTCTCGCTCGACGAGACAGAAATCAACGACCTCATGGGCACCAAGTATCTGCGCCTGTGTAAATGGGATGAGGCTATTCAGTGGCTCAGCCGAGTCCCCCTGTCCTACTACAATGCCAAGGGCTATGCAGTCTATGCTGCCAACCGTCGTTACACCGTGGAGCCGTGGATCAAGCGCCAGTGGCTGAGAGACGACGTGGTGTATGGCGACCAGAAAATCCACCTGCCTTCGAACCCGAAGTTAGACTTTGCCCGCGAGGTACAGAAAATGGAAGGCGAACTGACGGTGCTTTCAGGTAAGGCTCGCCAACAGCGGTGCTACGACCTGGCCGTACGCTACGCCCAGGCCAGCTTCAGTGGCGACTGCTGGTTCCTGATGCGCGACGGCAAGAGCGTGATGGACACGGTGCGCGTCAACGAGGTTAATTTGGCAGCCCGCGCAGCGTCTTACCTGCGCCAGGCTGCAGAAACCAAGGATGCCCAGCTCAAGGAGCGTGTGCTGTTTGCACAGTCTTATGTCTATCTGAATCCCGAGCGTTGGTGTTCGTTCGAGTGGAACAGTCAGGAGGGCGATTACAACAAGATTCCGCAGCCACAGGCTTCGCAATATAAAGCCTTTGCCAAGCTGGCCGAGTTTGAGCGCAGCAATACCCAGCCTGCCAGATACATCTCTCTTTGCGATGAGTACCAACAGTTCAAGAGCGTTTATCGTTAAGAAGTGCTGAACGAAGCCACCGCAGCATTCATCCGCATGCACCGTGACGACGATGTGCACCAGCTGGCTCTCAGCGGTGCCTCGTTTCCGGCTTCTTCTTCCGGAAGTGGGGGAGAAGTGGATAAGGCTATGGCCTTGCAGCAGATAGCCGGATGGCAGGCGGCGCATAAGAAGCTGCCCACATGGGCGGCCACTGAGGGCATTGTCTATCCGCCGCACCTGAACATGGAGCAATGTTCCAGCGAGCTGACAGCAAAGTATAAGGCCCAGATGGGAAAGCCCTCCCTAAATCCCCCCGAGGGGGGACTTCTTGACGGCGAGTTTGCTGACGGGGAGTGGAGGCTGGTTGACCTGACGGGCGGCTTTGGTGTTGACTTCTACTTCATGGCACAGGCATTATTGTCCCCGCAAAGAAAAGTCCCCCAGTCACCCTCGGTCAGTCCCCCCTCGGAGGGATTTAGTAGAGGCGGTGGTGCCCTCTACGTTGAGCAAAACCCTGAGTTATGCACTATTGCTGAGCACAACTTCCGTGTTTTGGGTCTGGAGTGTTCTGTGGTCTGCGGCTCAGCCGCAGATGTCCTCCACCGCATCAGCCATGCCGCCTGCATCTTCTTGGACCCGGCCCGTCGTGACCAGTACGGCGCACGCACCTATTCCATAGAAGACTGCACGCCAAACGTCATAGAGCTGTTGCCTCTGCTGCGTGAAAAGACTGACCGCATCGTCCTCAAACTCTCGCCCATGCTCGACTGGCACAAGGCCGTCAGCGACCTTGGCTGTGTCAGCGAGGTACATATAGTCAGCGTGGCAAACGAGTGTAAGGAGTTAATCATCGAGATGCGGGGTGGTTATTTCGAGGAACGGGTTGTGAGGTGCGAGGTGCGAGGTACGAGGTGCGAAGTACGAGATTACAACGAGGGCGACATTCGCTTACATTGTGTGAACATCCTGCCAGAAGGAGTCACCCAACATTTCTCGTACCTCGCACCTCGTACCTCTCACCTCGATAAAGAACAAAAAGCCACTCCCCTTCGGGGGAGGTTGGAGGGAACTTCCTTCTCTCTGGAGAGGTTGAAGGGAGAACCTACCTTCCTCTGCGAGCCCAATTCCAGTATAATGAAGGCGGGTTGCTTTGGTGAAGTGGCTGCCCGCTACCATGTTCAGATGCTGGCAGCCAACTCCCACCTGTTCGTTTCGGCAAAAGATATTCCTGATTTTCCTGGGCGGCGTTTCCACATAGACAGGGTGTCGTCGCTGAATAAGCGCGAGCTAAAGGAAAATCTGGCAGGCGTTTCCCATGCAAATATCGCGGTAAGAAACTTCCCCATGGGAGCTGCTGACCTTCGGAAGCGGCTCCGCCTGGGGGACGGTGGCGAGACGTATATTTTTGCCACGACTCTGGCTGACGGCCAGCGTTGCCTGCTGATTTGCCGTAAAATAGGTTAAATATTTTGGCGTTTCAACCTTTTTCCTTAACTTTGCAAGACATAAAATATAAATACAGAAAGATGCCAGTAGAGATTCGGAGAGTAAGCAGCAGGAAAGAGCTTGACGCTTTTATTCAGTTACATTACGACTTGTATCGTAATAACAAGTATGATGCTCCCAACCTTTATCGTGATGAACTACACACCCTGAGCAAGGATAAGAATGCAGCCTTCGAGTTTTGTGAGGCAGAGTATTTTTTGGCATATCGAGACGGAAAGGTGGTGGGTCGCATTGCCGGCATCATCAACCGTCGTGCCAACGAGCGCTGGGACAGGAAGAGCGTGCGTTTCGGCTGGATTGACTTTATTGACGACCTGGAAGTGTCGGCCGCTTTGTTCAAGGCTGTTGAAGAGTGGGGCCGCTCGAAGGGCATGAACGAGATAGTGGGGCCGTTAGGATTCTCTGACATGGACCCCGAGGGCATGCTCATTGAGGGGTTCGACCAGTTGGGAACCATGGCCACCATTTACAATTACCCCTACTACCCGCAGCACATGGAACAGCTTGGCGGCTGGCAGAAGGATAACGACTACGTGGAATACAAGCTCATTGTACCCAAGGACGGCATGCCCGAGAAGTATAAAAAGGTGGCCGAGTTGGTGCAGAAACGCTACAACCTGCATGCCGTTCACCCAAAGCGCAGCCAGGTATTAGGCAAGGAGCAGTATGGCCGCAAGGTGCTTAACGTGGTGAACAAGTCGTTCGGAAACCTGTATGGATACTCAGAGATGACGCAGGCCCAGATTGACGAATACCTGAAAATGTATTTCCCCATGCTCGACATGGACATGCTCTGTTTGATAGAAGACTGGAACACTCCCGACCACCAGGTGGTAGGCGTGGGCATCAGCATTACCAACATGACGCGGGCCCTGCAGAAGTGCCGGAACGGGCGCCTATGGCCCTTTGGCTGGCTGCACTGCCTGTGGGCGCTGAAGTTTCATAAGGCTGAGTGTCTGGACCTCATGCTGGTGGGATTCCTGCCGGAGTACCAGCAGAAAGGAGCCAATGCCCTTTTGTTCTACGACCTTATTCCCCGCTACCAGAAGCATGGATTCAAATGGGGCGAGACGAATGTGGAGATGGAGACCAACGAGAAAGTACAAAGCCAGTGGCAGTATCTGGAGCACATTCAGCATAAGCGGCGGCGCTGCTACAAGAAGATTTTATAAGCAATATGAGTGAAGAGACTACTATCCTGAAAGAGAACGAAACGGTAAGATACGAAGATGATAACATCCGGCATTTGTCGGATATGGAACACGTGCGCACGCGTCCTGGTATGTATATAGGCCGTTTAGGCGACGGTTCGCTGCCCGAGGACGGTATTTATGTGTTGCTGAAGGAGGTCATTGATAATTCCATCGACGAGTTCAAGATGCATGCCGGCGACCGTATTGAGATAACGGTTGACGAGCAGTTGCGTGTTTCAGTACGCGACTATGGCCGTGGCATTCCGCAGGGCAAGCTCATTGAGGCCGTCAGCGTGCTGAACACCGGCGGAAAGTACGACTCGAAGGCCTTTAAAAAGAGTGTCGGCCTGAATGGTGTCGGCGTGAAGGCTGTCAATGCGCTGAGCTCACATTTCGAGGTGCGCAGCTTTCGTGACGGCAAGGTGCGCAAGGCCACCTTCGAACGTGGCACCATGACGAGCGACATCACCTTAGACACGCAGGATGAGAACGGCACCTACATCTATTTCGAGCCTGACAACACGTTGTTTAAGGACTACCAGTTTCACGATGACATCGTGGAGGTCATGCTCCGCAACTATACTTACCTGAACACGGGTCTGACCATTATGTATAATGGCCGGCGCATTCTTTCACGTCACGGACTCGAGGATCTGCTGAGCGACCGCATGACCAACGATGCCCTTTATCCCATTATCCACCTGAAAGGTGAAGACATCGAGGTGGCTTTCACCCATGCCAACCAGTATGGTGAGGAGTATTACTCGTTTGTCAACGGACAGCACACCACGCAGGGTGGCACCCACCAGAGTGCCTTTAAGGAGCATATTGCCAAGACCATTAAAGAGTTCTTCGGCAAATATGAGTATGGTGACATCCGCACGGGCATTGTGGCAGCCATTGCCATCAACGTGGAGGAGCCGGTATTCGAGAGTCAGACCAAAATCAAGTTAGGCTCCACCGTAATGGCTCCCGGCGGCGATACCATCAATAAGTACGTAGGCGACTTCATCAAGCAGCAGGTAGATAACTATCTGCATATCCATCAGGACGTGGCAGAGGTCATTGAGCAGAAGGTGAAGGAGAGTGAGCGGGAGCGCAAGGCCATGGCTGGCGTCACCAAGTTGGCCCGCGAGCGTGCCAAGAAAGCCAACCTGCACAACCGCAAGCTGCGCGACTGCCGCATACACTTCAGCGACACCAAGAGCGAGCGCAAGGAAGAGTCGAGCATCTTCATTACCGAGGGCGACTCCGCCAGCGGAAGCATTACCAAGAGTCGTGACGTAAACACGCAGGCTGTCTTCTCGTTGAGAGGAAAACCCCTCAACACCTTCGGACTTACCAAGAAGGTGGTCTATGAAAACGAGGAGTTTAATCTGCTGCAGGCAGCACTCGACATAGAGGAAGGACTGGACACGCTGCGCTACAACAAAGTCATCGTGGCCACCGATGCCGATGTCGATGGCATGCACATCCGGCTACTCATCATAACTTTCTTCCTGCAGTTCTTCCCTGACCTCATCAAGAAAGGACACGTCTATGTGCTGCAGACACCCCTGTTCCGTGTGCGTAACCGCCGGACGAAAATCAAAAACAAGGCAGTCACCCAACAGTCGTCGGCCACCGGCAAGCAAAGCGACTTCATTACCCGTTACTGTTACAGCGACGAGGAGCGCCTGAAAGCCATTCAGGAACTGGGCCCCGACCCCGAGATAACCCGCTTTAAGGGCCTCGGTGAAATATCGCCTGAGGAGTTTGCCGGCTTCATAGGCCCCGACATGCGACTGGAGCAGGTCACGCTTCATAAGACCGACCAGGTGCAGAAACTCTTGGAGTACTACATGGGCAAGAATACCATGGAGCGCCAAAACTTCATCATTGACAACCTGGTCATTGAGGAAGACCGTCCGGAAGAGGATGTCTATGAATAGTAAAAGACGAAGGAGATAAAAAAAGAACAGCAAGGAATATGGACACAGGAACGACTATCAAGGTAAGAGAAAAGGTAAATGTTGTATTATTTTTTTGCCTTTTCGTTTTTTCCTCTTTAACAGTTGATGCACAGATTAAGCTGAACCTGAGCCGCAATACACCTATACAGAAACTCGTCAATGCCGAGATGGCCATCAATCAGCTCTATGTAGATACCGTCGATGAGAAGAAACTCGTTGAGGAAGGCATCCGTGGCATGCTGCGAAGCCTCGACCCTCATTCATCATACGCGACGAAAGAAGAGGTAAAAGCCCTTCAAGAGCCGCTGAACGGCAACTTTGAAGGCATCGGTGTGGAGTTTAACATGATTGAAGACACGCTACTCGTCATTCAGCCCGTGGTGGGCGGACCGTCAGAGAAGGCTGGCATCCTGGCCGGCGACCGTATAGTCAGCGTCGAAGGCACCCCCATAGCCGGTGTGCGCATGTCGAAAGAGGAAATCATGCGACGCTTGCGTGGCCCCAAGGGCACTAAGGTGAAGCTGGGTATTATTCGCCAGGGATTCGATGAAGAGCTGTCGTTCAGAGTAACTCGTGACAAAATTCCCGTGAAATCCATTACTGCCACTTACATGTTGTGCCCGGAGGTGGGCTACATACGCATCGGAAACTTCGGTGCCACTACTCACGAGGAGTTTCTGAGCAGTTTGCAAAAATTGCAGAAACAGGGCATGAAGAGCTTGGTACTGGACCTTCAGGAAAATGGTGGCGGTTACATGAAGGCAGCCGTTGACGTGTCCAATGAGTTTCTGCAGGGCCGCGACCTGATTGTCTATACCGACGGGCGCGAGCGTTCTGAGTTCCGTGCCAAGGGTAACGGTCACTTCCGCACCGGTAAGCTCTATGTGCTGGTCGATGAATACACCGCTTCGGCAGCGGAAATCGTCACCGGTGCCGTGCAAGACCAGGACCGTGGACTCGTGGTAGGCCGACGCACCTTCGGAAAAGGATTGGTGCAGCGGCAAATCACGTTGCCCGACACGTCGATGATTCGCCTCACCATAGCCCATTATTACACGCCGGCAGGGCGCTGCATCCAGAAACCTTACGTGAAGGGACAGCTTGACGACTATGCACAGGACATGCAGAACCGCCTGCGTCACGGTGAACTGATGAATGCCGACAGCATACACTTTGCTGACTCCCTGCGTTATTACACGCTGCGCCGCCATCGTCCCGTTTATGGCGGCGGCGGCATCATGCCCGACTATTTCGTTCCGCTCGACACCACCATCTACACCCGCTACCATCGTGCCCTGCAGGCACGTAACGTAGTGCTGAACGCCAATCTGCGTTACGTAGATGACCACCGTCGTGAACTAACCCGGCAATACAAAGATTTCGTGACTTTCAGGCAGAACTTCCAGATTCCACAGGCAGTCATTAAGGGCATCATTGACGACGGAGAGAAACTGGGCATCAGGCCACGTGACGATGCTGAAATGGAAACGACCCTCAAGTACATGCGCCTGCAACTGAAGGCACTCGTGGCACGCGACCTCTGGGGCATGGACGAATACTTTGCCATCATGAACGAGAGTAGCCCCATCGTTCAGGCTGCTGTCCGTTTATTACAATAACTCCAATCCATCACCACTCATGATTACATATAGTGCAGAGGGAGTGAAGTTCCCCAACATCAAACGCCGCGAAACCACAGCGTGGATTCGCCGTGTGGCTGCCACCTATGGAAGAACAGTAGGCGAGGTCGGCTACCTGTTTTGTGACGACGAGAAGATTCTTGAGGTCAACCGTGAGTATCTTGGCCATGATTACTACACCGACATTATTACCTTCGACTACGACGAAGGCACTCAGATAAACGGTGACCTCGTTATTTCGTTAGACACCGTGCGCACGAATGCCGAGCAGTTTCAGAAGACATACGAAGAAGAACTGCACCGTGTCATTATACACGGCATCCTGCACTTGTGCGGCCTGAACGACAAAGGCCCCGGCGAACGCGAGTTGATGGAAGCAGCAGAAGACCGTGCCTTGGCACTCTTATAGGTAAGAAGTTAAAAGAGTTGCCCTCCTTCGGCTCCCATGGGGGCTACATTACCTTGCTGGCAGACATTTGTGTCCCCCCTCGGGGGGCCTAAGGCATGAACTCGCTTACGTCCACGCCGAAGTGCTGCAGTTCGCGCACCATGCTGCTGCTGATGGCAGACAGCTGAGGCTCGGCAAAGAGTAAAAGTGTCTCAACGGTGCCGCCACTTATCTGACGGTTGATGTCGGCCTGTTCGCGCTCATACTCAAAGTCCTTCACCGAGCGTACACCCTTAATGATAAAGTGGGCACCCTCCTGACGGGCAAAGTCGATGGCCAGGCCATAGTAGGGCTTCACCTCTATACGGGACTCGTCTTGGTAGAGAGCTTTGATGGATGCCATGCGTTCTTCGGCGGTTGGCATGTCAGGCTTGTTCACCTGATCGCCCACCACGCCGATGACTAGTCGGTCAAAGAGCGGTAGAGCCCGGGTCACGATGGAGTGGTGACCAATTGTAAAAGGATTGAAACTACCGACGAATACACCTGTTTTCATATTTTTATTTTATTTATTCAAAGGAACCCCTGGCCTAACTGTGAAACAAGTCTGGCTCCATGATGTTGCCGCTATACGGATTGCGTCCGAAGTGCTTATAGGCTAATTCTGTGACCATGCGGCCTCGTGGGGTACGCTTAATAAAGCCCTCCATAATGAGGAACGGCTCATAGACCTCCTCCACCGTGCCTGCATCCTCGCCGATGGCAGTAGCAATGGTGGTAATACCCACAGGTCCGCCCTTGAATTTGTCAATGATAGTCAGCAGAATCTTGTTGTCTATTTCGTCCAGACCATACTGGTCAATGTTCAGCGCCGTGAGCGACAGGCGCGTAATGTCGATGTTGATACTGCCGTTGCCCTTCACCTGTGCGAAGTCACGCACCCGGCGCAGCAACGCATTAGCTATTCGAGGTGTGCCGCGCGAGCGGCGGGCTATCTCGATGGCAGCTTCGTCGCTGATGGGTACGGCCAGGATGGCTGCCGAACGTTTGATGATTTTTTGCAGCGTTTCCGGCTCATAGTACTGCAAGTGCATGTTAATGCCAAAGCGGGCACGTAGCGGAGCAGTCAGCAGACCGCTGCGCGTAGTGGCACCCACGAGCGTAAATGGGTTCAGGTCTATCTGGATAGAACGGGCCGAGGGCCCCTTGTCAATCATGATGTCGATGCGGTAGTCCTCCATAGCCGAGTAGAGATACTCCTCCACCACAGGTGACAGCCGGTGAATCTCGTCAATGAACAGCACGTCGTTTTTCTCTAACGACGTCAGGATGCCCGCCAAGTCGCCCGGTTTGTCGAGCACTGGTCCGCTGGTAATCTTAAACCCTACGCCCAATTCGTTGGCAATAATGTTCGACAGCGTAGTCTTTCCCAGTCCCGGCGGTCCGTGCAGCAGCGTGTGGTCAAGCGGCTCGCCGCGATATTTGGCAGCCTCCACAAACACCTCGAGGTTCTCCACCACCTTCTGTTGTCCGCTGAAGTCGCGGAAACTCAGCGGTCGGAGAGCGTTCTCAAAGTCGCGTTCAGAGGCAGAAACCTGTTCCTGTCTGATGTCAAAATCTTCGTTCATGCGGGCAAAGGTACAAATTTTTTTGACAACAGGCAATTGATAACAAATAAATATTTCAAGTTTCGTACCTCGAAAGCACCTCGTACCTCGTAAAAACAACCATGTAAGTGCATAACCTCAGGTGGGGAAGAAGGGGACTGTTTAAAAAGGTTAACAGCGAGGGGTAATTGTTAAATTCTAAATAAGAAAGGCACGTAGAATCGCGCGGAGGCCAGCAACTCTATGTTTGGTCTTAAATATGCCCGTTTTTGGCGTTTTTCGTAACGTGCTATCATTCAGTAAGATAAGAAAATTTCGAAAGAGAAACATTATTTCGATTAAGCGAAAGTGGCGCTTTGAGTAGGATAAAGTGCCACTTTTATGGGCTGTAAACGACGTTTTGATAAGAGCGAAGCGGCACTTTGGTACTGTCGAAGTGCCACTTTTAGGTGGGAAAAGTGGCATTTCGCCCTTCAAGAAGTGGCGAATGAACTCCCAAAAGGGGGTAAAGGAGCTTTTTCAAACTCCAGAATGAAGAAAAATAAAGTGTTAAATACTGGAGCTTATTTAGATTTTTGAACACCCTATCTATTTTGAAAATCCGCCTTTTTCTTGTTATTTCTGCAAAAAACGCTTTGCTACGTCAGCTATATTTTGTAATTTTGCACGTGAAACCTGAAACAACTCACAAAAACAAGAAGACGATGAAGTGGGAGAGACTATGGGCAATAGCCTTATTGTGGAGCGTGGCATGCACGGCCATGCAGGCTCTGAGCATGAGTAACAGCTGGCAAATCATGTCGCCTGACGGATGCCTGGCCGTAAAGATTCACGTAAGTGGAGAAAGCAAGACTTTCTGGGAGTTAAATTATCAGGGAACGACGGTTCTTGCACCGTCGGAACTGAACCTTACGGTTGACGGTCAGCCTCTGAGGGGGAAGGCCAGGAAGGTGAAAGAGGACGTGGTCAATACCTCGTTTGCCACGCCGTTTTATAAAAAGGAACGGGTGGCTGACCACTACCGCCGGTTAGTGCTCCGCTTCAAGAACAGCATTGATGTGGAGTTCCGGGCCTATAACGACGGCGCGGCCTATCGCTTCATAGTCAACAAAAAGGCGAAACAGGTGGATGCGGAAGTGGCTGAGTTTAACTTCGAAAAGGATTACGACGCCTTTATACCTTACGTGAATGACAACCGGGGCGGTGAGCGCTACTGCTACTCCTTCGAGAGCTACTACGACGAGGTGCC
This sequence comes from Prevotella sp., assembly GCA_017940545.1. Taxonomy (GTDB): domain Bacteria; phylum Bacteroidota; class Bacteroidia; order Bacteroidales; family Bacteroidaceae; genus Prevotella. The sequence continues at coordinate 46,941 of JAGAYI010000027.1, read as the reverse complement.
GCTGAGCCGGATGTTTGCCGACTCGCTTGCCATTACGCCCCTGGCTGTCTGCCAGCCGAAAGGGCTGAAGGCCATTGTGATGGATGCCGGTGTGGAGGACTATCCCGGCATGATGCTCAGGAAAAACGGCCAGCATGGTCTTGCGGCTGAATTTGCCCCTTGTCCGAAAACGTCTGTCGTTGGTGGCTACGACCGCTTAAACCTTGTGCCGACGGAACGTGAGACATATATTGCTAAGCTCGGTGGTCAGCGGTCGCTGCCCTGGCGTGCCGTGGTGGTCAGTACCCGTGATGCGGACATTCTGAACTGTGACATGGCGCAGCGTCTGGCACCTGCATGCCGCATCAGCGACACGTCGTGGATTAAGCCCGGCAAGGTGGCGTGGGACTGGTGGAACAACCTGAATTTGACAGGTGTCAGTTTCAAGACAGGCATGAACACGCTGACCTATAAATACTACATTGACTTTGCGGCAAAAAACCATTTGGAGTACATCATTATTGACGAGGGATGGAGCGGCAAGGAATCGCTCACCGAAGAGCTGAACCCCGACATTGACCTGCAGGATCTGATTGCCTACGGCGAGGAACGTGGCGTGGGCATCATTTTGTGGTCAAGCTGGCGTAACCTCATTGGCAATGACCCGACGGCCGGCACCTCACAGACAGCGGCCGTCTTCCAGCACTATGCTGCGATGGGCATCAAGGGTTTCAAGGTCGATTTCTTTGACCGCGACGACCAACAGGTCATCAGTTCGGCATACGACATTGCCGAGTGTGCCGCCCAGCATCATCTGCTGCTCGACCTGCACGGGCTGAAACCCTTTGGCATTCAGCGGGCATACCCCAACATCATGAACTTTGAGGGAGTGAAAGGACTGGAGAACTCGAAGTGGGAGCCGCGTGCGGGCGACGGACCGCTGCACAACCAGCCGCGTTACGACGTGACGGCACCCTATCTGCGAATGCTTTGCGGACCGATGGACTACACCCCGGGAGCCATGACGAATGCCATGCGCGACAATTTCTTCGGCAATAACGACCACCCCATGAGTCAGGGCACACGGGTGCACCAGATGGCTATGTACGTGGCCTTCGAGGCTCCGCTGCAGATGTTGGCTGACGTACCGACCAAATACGAGCGCGAGCAGCCGACGACCGACTTCATTGCCCGCATACCCACGACGTTTGACGAGACGGTGGTAGCCGACGGGAAGTTGGGTGAATATCTGGTCGTTGCCCGACGGAAAGGGACAACATGGTATGTGGCATCCATGACCGACTGGACACCCCGGCAGCTCACCTTGCCGCTGACGTTTCTCGGCTCAGGGCAGTATCGTGGTGTGGTGTTCAGCGACGGCATCAACGCCGCGAAGGATGCTACCGACTACCAACGTCAGGAGCTGACACTTACTGCGGCTGACACCCTGACGCTCCGGCTGAGCAGCGGAGGCGGATGGGCGGCCATCATTGAGAGAGAGTAAGATATGAATGATTAAAATGAGACTTGACAATATGAAACAGACAGTTTTTCGTTTGCTGAAAGGTTTTTTACCCTTTTACCTTTTTACCTTTTTACCTTTAGCGGGTAACGCATCGACCACGTTACCCATTAGCGGTAAGGTGATTCCGGCTGACCACCCGTCCATACAGTACATTGGCCGTATATGCTTCGACAATCCCAGGCAGCCGCGCTTTACCTTTCCCGGTGTGCAGATTAACGCCCGCTTTACCGGCACGTCGCTCAAAATGATGGCCAAGCCGCAGAGTGGCTATTTCATGGTAAGAATTGATGAGGCAGAACCTTTTAAGGTGGCTTTTCGTGGTGAGCGCGACTCAGTGGCCACGTTGGCAACCGCCCTGCCGAAGGGTGAGCACTTGGTGCGTGTCATGTATATCATTGAGGGCTATGAGCTGAAACCCGACTTCCGTGGCTTTGTGCTCGACAAGGGTGCTGATCTGCTGGATGCTCCCGCATTGCCAGAACGCCGCATAGAATTCATCGGCAACAGCATTACCTGCGGCTATGGTAACGAGAGCATCGAGAAGACCGACCCCTTCGAGTACGAGACGGAGAACCACTACTATACCTACGCTCAGCTGACGGCCCGCAACCTTGAGGCCGTGGCCCACGTGGTGGCTCGTTCGGGCATTGGCGTGTATCGCTCGTACGACGGCCCGAAAACCGGCACGCCCGACAACGTGATGACCACGGAGTACGAATATACCAACCTCTATGACCGTTCGGAGCGCTGGGACTTTGCGCGCTACCAGCCGCACGTAGTGTGCATCAACCTGGGCACGAACGACCTCTCGACCAACAACTACGACGTCAAGCTGCTGAAGCAGGCCTACAAGCGCTTCCTCAAGCAGGTGCGCGGCCATAATCCGCAGGCCAAGATTGTGTATCTCTGTGGCTCCATGCTGGTTGACAAGGAGCTGGAGATAGCCAAGAAGACCCTCGACGAAGTGGTGGAGGAGGCCCACAAGGACGGGGACAAGGACGTCTATCGCTTCGACTTCACGCCGCAGACGGGCGACCTCTACTATGGCGCCTCGTGGCACCCTTCAGTCTATCAGCACCAGAAGATGGCCGGTGAGCTGACGGCCTACCTGCGCACGCTGATGGAGTGGTTTTGAAGAAGATAGATGGAAAATTAAAGACAAAACATTAAACATTACAATATGAAACGGCAAGTATTGACTTTATCATTTCTCATTTCTGTTTTTTCATGGTGCCACGTCGTGGCACAGACGGGTTATCCTATTACCCAAGTACCGTTCACGTCGGTGAAAGTAACGCCAAACACCTTCTGGGGCGACCGCATCAAGGCGGCCCGCGAGGTGACCATACCGCTGGCTTTCTCGAAGTGTGAGAGTGAGCACCGTTACAAGAACTTTGAAATGGCAGCCTACACGCTGCAGCACCCGGGTCATGCAGGACTGGAAACGCCGGAGTGGGACGTCTCGAAGTTCATGGGTTTCTCGTTCGACGATACCGATGTGTATAAGACCATTGAGGGAGCCAGCTACGTGCTGCAGACCTATCCTGACGACAAGTTGAAGGCCTACATCGACTCCGTGCTCGACGTGGTGGGGGCTGCCCAGGAGCCTGACGGCTACCTCTATACCGCCCGTACCATTAACCCTAAGCATCCGCACCAATGGGCTGGCACGAAGCGCTGGGTGTCGGAAGACTTCCTGAGTCACGAGCTGTATAACCTGGGCCACATGGTGGATGCCGCCTGTGCACACTATCAGGCTACGGGCAGCGACAAGTTTCTGAACATAGCCAAGCGCTATGCTGACTGCGTCATCCGTGAGGTAGGACCCAATGCCGGTCAGGCCTGCATCGTGCCTGGCCACCAGATTGCCGAGATGGCGCTCGCCCGCCTGTCGGTACTGACGGGCGAGCGGAAGTATCTGGACGAGGCCAAGTTCCTGTTAGACTATCGTGGCAAGACGGGGCGGCGCGACATCTATTCGCAGAGCGACAAGCCTGTGGTGGAGCAGACCGAGGCGTGGGGTCACGCCGTACGCGCCGGCTACATGTATGCCGGCATGGCCGATGTGGCAGCACTGACGGGCGACTCGTCGTACATCAAGGCCATCGACAAGATCACAGAGAATATTATTTCAAAGAAGTATTACATCACGGGTGGCGTGGGAGCGCGTCATGAAGGCGAGGCCTTCGGTGCCGACTACGAACTGCCGAACCTGACGGCCTACAACGAGACGTGTGCTGCCATTTCAATGGTTTATCTCTTCCAGCGCATGTTCCTGCTGCATGGTGATGCCAAATACATTGACTGTATGGAGCGCACACTTTACAATGGCGTCATCAGCGGCATGTCCATTGATGGCGGTCGGTTCTTCTACCCCAATCCGCTGAGTGCCGACGGAGAGTATAAGTTCAATGCCGACAACACCAACACCCGTCAGCCCTGGTTTGGCTGTGCCTGCTGCCCGTCGAACCTGTGCCGGTTCATCCCCTCGTTCCCGGGTTATATGTATGCTGTGAAAGACCAGCGTGTCTTCGTGAACCTGTTTGCCGGCAACACGGCTACCATACAGGTGGCTGGCAAGGACGTGGTACTGGAACAGCAGACCAACTACCCCTGGGACGGTGACATCGCCATCAAGGTCCTGAAGAATAAGGGAAAGGCATTCGACCTGGCCATCCGCATTCCCGGTTGGCTGAAGGAGCCCGTTCCCAGCGACCTTTATCACTTTGCAAACGGCGGTGTTGACAGTTATGAGTTGCGTGTCAATGGCGAAGCCGTTTCCGGCAAACTGCAGCAGGGCTACATGGTCGTCAACCGTAAGTGGAAGAAGGGTGATGTCGTCACGCTGCACCTGCCCATGACCATACGTACCGTCGCCGCTAACAAGAAGCTTGCGGCTGACCGTGGCAGGATGGCTGTGGAGCGTGGACCGCTGGTCTATTGTGCCGAGGCTGCCGACAACCAGTTCGACATCTTCAGTTTTGTGCTGAGCGACCAGCCCCAGTATGAAGTAGAACCGACACCCAACGCACAGCATCCGTCGCCCAACATGATTACTGCACGCGGACAGGTGGTCAGCCGGCAGGCCGACGGCAAACTGCAGCTGCAAGACACCCGAATCAAGCTGATTCCCTATTATGCATGGAATCACCGAGGAGTCGGGAAAATGGACGTTTGGCTGCTCAGCGACCTTTCGAAAATTGGTAGATAATCCATAATAATTGATAATTGATAATTATAATTGGTAATTAATTCTTACCTTTGCAGCGTGATTAGTCGTCAACAAAACAACCAAAGGATATGAAAATAGCGTTAATCGGCTATGGTAAGATGGGTAAGATGATTGAGCAGATTGCCCTTGACCGTGGCCATGAGATTGTGAGTATTATTGATATTGACAACCAACAGGACTTCGACAGTGCTGCATTTGCCTCTGCCGACGTGGCCATTGAGTTTACTGCGCCGCAGGCAGCCTATGGCAATTATCTGAAAGCATGGGCCAAGGGCGTAAAGGTGGTCAGTGGCTCCACGGGCTGGATGAAGGAGCATGGCGACGACGTGAAGGCAGCCTGCGACAACGGACAGACGCTCTTCTGGGCATCGAACTTCAGCATCGGTGTGGCCATCTTCTCGGCCGTCAACCGCTATCTGGCCAAGATCATGAACGAGTTTCCGCAGTACGACGTGGAGATGGAAGAGACGCACCACGTACACAAGCTTGACCACCCCAGCGGTACGGCCATCACGCTGGCCGAGGAGATTGTGGAGCGCCTAGACCGTAAGGAGTCGTGGGCCGAAGAAACCACTGACCCGAAGCTGCTGCGCGTCGATCACATACGCCGCGGTGAGGTGCCGGGCATTCACACCGTGCGTTACGACTCGGAGGCCGACCTCATTACCATCAGCCACGATGCCCACTCGCGAAAGGGGTTTGCCCTCGGTGCCGTCTTGGCTGCCGAATACACGCAGCAGCACGAAGGGTTGCTGACGATTTCAGACATGTTTAAGTTTTAAGCAATGGTAGAAAAGAATCAATTGAATATGAAGAAGCAATGGGCGAAGTTCATTGTCGTCCTTGTGCTTTATCTGCTGTTCCTGCTGTGGGTGAAGTCATGGTGGGGACTACTTGTGGTGCCGTTCATCTTCGACATCTACATCACGAAGAAAATCAAGTGGCAGTGGTGGCGCGAGAGCGAAGGGCCCGTGCGCTTCATCATGTCGTGGGTCGATGCGCTGGTGTTTGCTCTCGTTGCCGTTTATTTCATCAACCTGTTCTTCTTCCAGAACTACGTCATTCCTTCCAGCTCGCTCGAGAAATCGCTGCTGACGGGCGACTACCTCTTCGTGTCGAAAGTCAGTTACGGTCCCCGCATCCCTGAGACGCCGCTCACTATGCCCCTGACACAGCACACGCTGCCCGTCGTGGAGTGTAAGAGCTACTTAGAGTGGCCGCATTGGGACTACCGCCGCGTAAAAGGCTTTGGAAAGGTGGAGCTGAACGACATTGTGGTCTTTAACTACCCTTCGGGCGACACGCTCTGTTCCAACATAGCCTATCAGGCTGACGACTTCTATCGACTCTGCTACGGACTGGGCTATCAGGTATATCCTAACAGGCCGAATCCGAATACGCTCGACAACGAGCAACGTCTGCGGTTCTATCAGGAGGTCTATCGGCTGGGACGTCAGCAGATTGAGGCTAACCCTCAGATATATGGAAACATTATCACCCGGCCTACAGACCGTCGTGAGAACTACGTCAAGCGTTGTGTGGGCCTGCCCGGACAGACGCTCGAAATCAAGAACCGCATAGTTTATCTGGATGGAAAACCCAACAAGGAGCCAGACGAAGTGCAATACACCTATTGGCTGAAGATGCGCCAGAACCTGCCCGAAGAGCTGATAGCCGACTTGGGCATTACCAATGAAGACCTCAGTATTCTGAATGCTACAGGCTACATGCCCATGACCAAGCGTACAGTGGCAGAACTGTCGAAGCGGAAGGACTTGGTGGAGCGCATAGAGGTGAATACCGATGCCGACGAATGGGACATTTACCCGCTGAACGGCAATAAGCACTGGACACGTGACAACTACGGACCCATCTGGATTCCCAACAAAGGTGAGACGCTGAAGCTCAACCTGGACATTCTGCCTATCTACGAGCGCTGCATCAGAGCCTACGAGGGCAATAAGCTGGAGGTGAAGAACGGAAAAATATACATCAATGACAAGCAGACCGACCGTTACACCTTCAAAATGGACTACTACTGGATGATGGGTGACAACCGTCACAACTCTGCCGACTCCCGTTACTGGGGATTCGTGCCTGAAGACCACATTGTGGGCAAACCCATCTTCATCTGGTGGAGTTCTGACCCTGACCGTGGGGGAATCTCAGGTATTCGATGGAGCCGTCTGTTCCGTTTCGTCGATAACATTAAGTAAACGGATGGAGCTACATCAAATAAACAGGAAGTGAAAACAGAAATCTGAAAACGGGAAAGGCCTATGCGGAACACGCTGAAAACAATATGTGTGCTCGCGGTAACAGCATTCGTCATGCTGTTGTTCCGGGCACTTGTTTTAACCGTCTGCTGCATAGAAGGCGATGCCTTACAGCCTGATTTTCTTGCCGGTGACCGTGTGTTGGTTAACCGTTGGAGCTATGGACTGCGAGTGGGTGGCGACGGCCTGCTCACCTATAACAGGCTCTGGCGTGCTACTGTTGGCCGTGGTGACATTGTTGCCATCAACGACCCTACTGACACGCTGCAGTCTGCCGTCGGTGACCGCCGTGTACTCTTCCTGCGCTGTAAGGCACTGCCGGGTGATGCTCCCGTCCTGTCTTCTCTGGGGGGGAAGTATGTGATTCCCGGCCGCTACTCCTGTGCCGACATGGATTATTACCTGATGGAACCGTTAGCGGCTTTATCCCCTTCAACAGGGAAGTCGGGTGAAGGACTTCTTATTGTGCCCGAAGACCACATCATCGGCCGCGCGTTCCTTATTATATATAGCCACGACCCGTCCAAGACGCTTTGGGACGGCTGGCGGACTGACCGTTTTCTTGCGTATCCATGACGACACTTCTTTCCACCACCTATTTTGGCCCCATTGAGTGGTACCAACAGTTATATCGGGCAGACCGTGTGCTGCTGGAAGCAAACGAGTCGTACGTGAAGCAGACCTTCCGTAACCGTTGCATCATTGCCACAGCCAACGGGCGGCAGGTACTCACGGTGCCTGTAGAGCATGGGGGCAGTCGCCTGATTCGTGATGTTCGCATCAGTAACCATGGCTCGTGGCGCCGGCAACACTGGAATGCCTTGCAGTCAGCCTATAGTGAGAGTCCTTTCTTCGAATACTATGTTGACGACCTGCTCCCATTCTTCGATCGTGACTATGCCTTTCTATATGACTATAACTTCGAAATCATGCAGAAGATGTGTGAGCTGCTTGACATTCATCCGGTAGTTGAGGAAACAAAAGAGTGGAAACAAGGAGAAGCCCCCTCCACACCTCCCCAAGGGGAGGCTTTGGGCGCGGCGGTTTCCCCCCTCGGGGGGACGGAAGGGGGAGCTCCCTACTACCAGGTGTTTGCGCACAAGCATGGCTTCTTGCCTCACCTCAGCATCCTCGACCTGCTGTTTAATATGGGCCCTGAAGGGGTCTTCTGGCTCTAAGGTCAGCTAAAATATGGTGAAATATTTGGTGGAAATCAAATATTTGCTTACATTTGCACATCAATAACCTATAGATTTATCATTATGATGACCAAAAAAGTATTTTTCTTACTTTTCAGTTTTTTCTTGTTAAGCTCTCTTGTGGTAGCCCAGGATGTTCAAAAGAGTGACCTGCACCAGCGTGCCGATGCAGAAGCACAAAAGGGAACCGCAACCAGTGCACGTTCCCTGTATATCCATGCTTTCGAGGAATATGTCGCGAAGGGGCAGTTGCAGCAGGGCGTGGAATGCGGCACAAAGGCAGCTTCTATGTACAGCAGAGACAATCTTTTCAAGGAGGCTTTCGAGTTTCTGCGTCGAGTTGACCAGACCATTGATTCGAATGCCAAGAGTACTGGTGCCAACCGTGCTGCCCTGCACTATCAGGTTACCAAGGAGCGCCTGCAGATGTATATGAAGTTCAGAAAGGCCGACCGTGCCAAGGAGCAGATGGCCATCATGGAAAGTCTTGCCAATGCGTCAAACGATGAGGCTGTGAAGAGCGACCTGCTATATAACAAGACGGTGTATTACTACTCCTTCGGGTTTACCGACAAAGGTAATGCTACCTTTAAGGAAATGGCCAGCAAGCTGACAGCCCTGAAGGAATATGACAAGGTGGATAAAGTGTATAAGACGCTGATTGCAAACGGGCGGAAAAGCAATAGTGCAGGCCTGGTGGCACAGTCGTATAGCAGTTACATGGCATGGAAGGACTCGGTGAGTGCCCTGAAGTCGGCCGACGAAATCAAGGCTTTGAAACAGCGCATAGCCGACGATGAGGCGGTCATCTCAGACAAAGACAGTTCGCTGACCACCCGTCAGGCCATCATCGTCAGCCTATGCATCTTGGCAGTAGCGCTGGCAGCTGTACTGGTCTTTGGCGGCTTCGTGCTAATGCGTTACATTCTTCTTACCCGTAAGCAGAAGAAAGCTATTCAGCTGGCTAACGAGAACAATGCCCTGAAAGCAAAGTTCATCAGTAACATTTCAGCACAGTTGGACCCGACGCTGCAGAAGCTGGACGGCCGCATACCCGAAGTGAAGGCATTACAGGATTTCTCGAAGCACATACAAACGCTGGCCACCGTCGAAAACATGGACGACGATGCCGTCGCCAAGGAAGATACTGCGATGCAGTCATTCTGTGAGGAACTGGTGGAAGGCATACGCGGTAAGCTGAAGAAAGATGTCACCCTTTCCGTGAATGTTCCGAAGATGACGGCAAACATCAATCAGGAGTATGTCTCCCATATACTTCGTCATCTGCTGTCTAATGCTGCTCAATATACACCTGAGGGTGGACACATCACTTTGGATTTCAAAAAGCGTGGTCCGCACACTCACCAGTTCCTGGTGTCTGACACAGGCTGTGGCATTCCCGAAGAGCAGCGTGACGACTTGTTTAAGCCTTTCCTTACCGTAAGAGACCTTACTACCGGTGACGGCCTGGGTCTCCCCATCTGTAAGCAGATGGCCCTGAAGATGAAGGGTGACCTGGAGCTTGACCCGACATTCTCAAAGGGTACACGCTTCATATTGGATTTGCACTCGTAGAATTAATCAGACAAACTTGTGGAACAACTCCTGCATTACGTATGGAAGCACAAGATGTTTCCACTCAAGGAATTGGCGACAACCGACGGACGTGCGGTAGAGGTTATTGACCCTGGACTGCATAACCGTAACGCAGGGCCCGACTTCTTCAACGCCAAGGTGAAGATTGACGGTACGCTGTGGGTGGGCAACGTGGAGATTCACGACCGCTCCAGCGACTGGTACCGGCATGGGCACGACCACGACTCGGCCTACGACAACACGGTGCTGCACGTGGCGAGCATCATAGACGCGGAGGTGCAGACCACCAACGGTCAGCTGGTGCCACAGCTGCAGCTGGACGTGCCCGAACAGGTGAGGCAGCACTACGAGGAATTGCTGAAAACCGACCAGTATCCGCCCTGCTACCGCATCATTCCTGACTTGTCGGCGCTGACTGTCCACGCCTGGATGGCAGCCCTGCAGACGGAGCGTCTGGAGCGCAAGACCCAGGACATCAGCCGGAGGGCAGACCGCTGTAACGGCTCGTGGGAGGATGCCTATTTCGTGACTATGGCCCGTAATTACGGCTTTGGCATCAATGGCGATGCCTTCGAACAGTGGGCCTACCATGTACCCTTGTCAGCTGTAGGCAAGCACCGTGACGACCTGTTCCAAATAGAAGCAATCTTCATGGGGCAGGCCGGACTGCTGGAACTGAGCACCGTTCCGGAGCACTACCAGAAGGATGCATTGAACGAGGGCTACTTTGCCAAACTGCGCAATGAGTACCTGTATCTGGCACACAAGTTCTCACTTTCGCCCATGGACAGCCGGCAGTGGCGCTTTCTCAGGCTTCGTCCGCAAAACTTCCCGCATATCCGCATCTCTCAACTCGCCAATCTTTATTATGAGCGCAAGGCTTCGCTGTCGCGTCTCGTGGAGTGTAACACCATTGGCGAACTGCAAGACATGTTGCGAACCCATGTCACCCCTTATTGGGAAACTCATTATACATTTGGTTCAACCAGTGCGGAAAACGGAAAGAACTTGTCGCCCTTCTCGCTGAACCTGCTGATGATCAACACCGCCATCCCCATGCTTTTTGCCTATGGCCGACACGCGTCGAAGGAGCAGCTATGCGACCGTGCATTCGACTTCTTAGAACAGCTGAAGGCTGAGAACAACTACATTATACGAATGTGGCGCGACTGTGGATTGGAGGTAAAGACGGCAGGTGACTCGCAGGCACTTATACAATTGAAAAAGGAATACTGCGACCGTAAGGACTGCTTGCGCTGTCGTATAGGTTATGAATATTTAAAAAGAATAGAATGAGAAAATATGTCTTTGAAGCCCGTATGGAGGTGCGCGACTACGAGTGCGACATTGAGGGCATTGTCAACAATGCGAACTACCTGCACTATACGGAACATACGCGTCATCTGTTTCTGAAGCACTGCGGACTGAGCTTTGCCGAAATGCATGCACGTGGCATAGATGCTGTGGTAGCCCGCATGAAACTGCAGTATAAGACGCCTCTGCGATGTGACGATGAGTTTATTTCGCGCCTGTGGTTAGAAAAGGATGGATTTAAATATATCTTCCATCAGGACATCTACCGTGCTTCTGACGAAGTTCTCTGCTTTAAAGGTGACATCATGCTGGTATGTCTGATTAATGGCAAACTGGGCGAGAGCGAAGACTACGACCGCGCATTTAAGGATTATTTATGAGTTCAGAAGAACAGTATTACGCTATTGCACTAACCCGCATGACGGGCTTCAATGCTGCCATGGCCCTGCTGCTCTACCAGACTATGGGCAGCGCCCAGGCTGTGTATGAGCACCGCAACGCTATTGGCGAAGCAGTGGCCGATGCTACGCCACGGCTTTGCGAAGCCATGAGGAACTGGGACGAAGCCCTCAGGCGTGCCGATGCCGAGATAGAGTTCATCACACAGAAAGGCATACGGGCACTGACCATGCAGGATGCAGACTACCCTCAGCGGTTGCGTGAGTGTCCCGATGCCCCTATTATCTTATACTATAAGGGCACGGCCGACCTCAATCAGCGTTATGTGCTGAACATTGTCGGTACGCGTCATTGCACCCCTTACGGCCAAGACATGGTGCGCCGCTTTGTCAGCGACCTGCGCGGACAGTGTCCACAGGTACTTGTGGTCAGCGGACTGGCCTACGGCATTGATATCTGTGCCCATCGCCATGCCTTGGAGCAGGGGTACGAAACGGTGGGTGTCCTGGCCCACGGCTTAGACCAGATATATCCCTACCGCCACCGTGATGATGCCGTACGCATGTTGCGGCAAGGCGGACTGCTTACGGAGTACATGAGTCAGACTGAGGCATTGCCCAACAACTTCAGGCAGCGTAACCGCATTGTGGCAGGCATATCAGATGCCACCATCCTCGTAGAAAGTGCCGCGAAGGGTGGAGGGCTTATCACCTGTCGCATTGCGCAGGAGTATGGCCGTGATGTCTTCGCCTTCCCGGGTGCAGTAGGCATGCCTTACTCTGAAGGCTGCAACAAGATGATTCGTAATAATACGGCGGCTCTGCTCACCTCAGCACAGGATTTTCTGGAAACAATAGGTTGGCAGACGCTCAGCGACCAACCACAGACCGTAGAGCGTCAGCTGTTTCCCGACCTGACTCCCGAAGAGCAGTTAGTAGTCAGTCTGTTACAACAGACCAACGACTTACAGTTGAATATCATTAGTGTCAAGACGAATATACCCATCAGCCAGCTGACTGCGCTGCTCTTCCAAATGGAGATGAAGGGTGTCATCAAGTCGTTGGCGGGTGGAACGTACCATTTGATTAATTGATAATTGATAATTGAAAATTGAGGATAGGAACGATTGATTTGGGCGAACGCCCATTGCTGCTGGCTCCGATGGAGGATGTTACCGACATCGGGTTCCGTCTGTTGTGCAAGCGCTACGGGGCTGCAATGGTCTATACGGAGTTTGTATCGGCCGAGGCCCTGGTGCGTAATGTCAACAGCACGGTGAGGAAACTGACCATCAGCGACGAGGAACGCCCCGTAGGCATACAGATTTACGGACGTGACGTGGCTTCGATGGTGGAGGCGGCGCGTATCGTGGAAGAGGCGCACCCTGACGTGATAGACCTGAACTTCGGCTGTCCTGTCAAGAAGGTGGCAGGCAAGGGAGCCGGTGCCGGCATGCTGCAGAATATCCCGCTGCTGTTGGAGATTACGCGGGAGGTGGTAAAGGCCGTCCATGTGCCAGTCACCGTGAAGACGCGCCTGGGCTGGAACCATGAGCAACTTATCATTACGGAATTGGCAGAGCAGCTGCAGGACTGCGGCATCCAGGCGCTTACGATTCACGGTCGTACACGTAGCCAGATGTACACGGGAGTGGCTGACTGGACGTTGATAGGCGAAGTAAAGCGCAATCCGCGTATCACCATCCCTATCATCGGCAATGGCGATATCCATTCACTGGCTGAGGCTGATGCTGCCTTCGACACCTATGGTGTCGATGGTGTCATGATAGGCCGTGCCACGTTTGGCTGTCCGTGGATTTTTTCGCGACGCGAGTTGTCGTTAGACGAAAAGATTGACGTGCTGAAGGAGCAGCTTCGCATCAACGTGGAGCGCATTGACGAATATCGAGGCATACTGCACACCCGCCGACACCTGGCTGCCAGTCCCGTCTTCAAGGGTATTCCCGACTTCCGTCAGACGCGTATTGCCATGCTCCGTGCCACCAAGGTAGAAGAGCTACTGGCCATCATCGACCAGGCGCATGAAAGATTAAGAGCTTGCGAAACTAATATCTTATAGTTTCCGCTCAAACGGCACGGCGGGCAGGCCGTTGGTGCCGCGAAGGTTGGCACGGAGCGGATTGTCTTTCCAGGCGTAGCGGACATATCGTGGGGTGGGGATGTCCGATGAAATCGTCAGTTTCGTGCCTTCGGCCGTGGCTTTGGCATTCTGGAAACGACGGTCGTCACCTGCCAGTTCCACGTCAAGAATCTCCCCATCGCATAGCGGCTGGTCGAAGGTCAGTATGATGTTCGTTCCTTGTACTTCGCTGGCAACTACCACAGGCGACAGCGTCACCTTCTTGTTGAATACCAGCCGGTCGAAGCAACGTCCGATACGTTCTGCCACATCTTTCTTTCGCAAGGGATGAATATCGACGGTTTCACCGAGGTCGATGATACAGGCCAGTTCTGCATACGGGTCTGCCGTCGCTGTCTGCCGCTGCTGTTCGCGGAGAGCAGCCCAACCGCTGTTGACAGGTTCCGTCTGAGTGGTGATGGGCGAAGGAGAACCCGTCTGCTGGCGGCCGTCGTAGTTGGCTAACTGAACAATGACGAACGGCATTTGCGGCTCTTGCCACAACGTGCGCCAGTTGCCCATCAGCTTCTGCAGGTAGTCGCCGTATGGTGCAGGATTGCCCGTGTTCGACTCTCCTTGATACCACACCACACCGCTCAGAGCGTAAGGAGCTAACGGGTGTACCACAGCATTGTAGAGTGTGGTCGGCAAGTTCTGTAGCGACACGTCGCCACTGGGGCAGGGCGGCATGTCGGCTCCGGCATGGTGAAGCCACTGCGTGTTGAGTGGCAACACGTCCTGCGGCATGGGGCTCTGGCTCATGCGGTCGTCGCCAAAGGCTAACAGGTAGGGTTTTTCTGGAATGAAGTGCGCTATACCATATTTATTAATAAAGCGAATGGTAATAACGTTGTCGCCCTCACGCAGCATACCTTCCGGAATATCGTAGCGACGAGGCGGATACTGATAGTACGTGCGACCAATCTCCTTACCGTTTAGGAATGTGCGGTCTGCATCGAACAGCGTTCCCAACAGCAAACGGGCGGGCTTGCCGGCATGTGCCTTGTCGATGGTGATGTGCTGGCGCAGCCAGATGCTGCCCACGATGCCACGGCCGTTCTTCTTGGCCCAGTCGGTAGAGAACTGATTGACGGTCGTCCATGCCGAGTCGTCGTAGCTGAGTTCTGCAAAGTGCTGCTGAATGCCGGGGTCGTTCGCATCTAACAGCTCATTCCATCGCTGGTCGGCCAGTTGGTTCGCCCGTTGCTGCGCCTTCACGTAGTCGCCATTCTGGTAGAGCTTGGTGCGCTCCACAAGCAGCGGATAATCTTGTTGCAAAGAGTCTGCTGATATCCAGGCCTCGATGGGTGTTCCACCCCAACTGTTGACGATGATGCCCTGTGGCACACCTGTTTCCTGTTGCATACGGAGACCAAGGAACGTGCCGACGGCAGAAAACGGCCATGCATTCTGCTTCGTCACGGGTTTCCAATTGGTGCTGGTGGGCTTGATGTCATGCTGCGGGCCGTGTGTGTTCGTTTCGTTCTGTACCCGGAAGAGGCGTACCTGAGAATTATTGAAACCGTCGATTTCATCGGTGTACTGCGGATAGACGCGCTCAATAGTCACGTCGATGTTCGACTGACCGGAGCAGAGCCACACGTCACCAATGAGCACGTCGGTGAGTTCTATTGCGGGGTTCCGGGACTCCTCCTGCTCCGTGTTCCGTGCTCCTTGCACCTTCAGCGTGTAGGGTCCTCCTGCTTTCTGTTTCGGCAGGTCAATGCGCCAATGCCCGTCAGCGTCGGCGGTGGTGGTGTATTCTTTCTTACGGAACGTGATGGTTACCTGTTCACCAGGATTGGCTTTTCCCCAAATGGGGATGGGTTTGCCACGTTGGAGTACCATGCCTGACTGGAAAAGTTGGGGTAATGTAATTTGTGCCTGAAGCGTCAGGGGTAAGAGGCAAACCGCCAAAAGTCCGATAAGAATACGTCGTTTCATATTTTCTTGAATTTTAATAGTTGTGCTTTTAATGCTTGTTTCTTAACGCAAAAGTACGGAAAAAAGACGATGAAACCGCGAGAAACCCTCCTTTTATTTGCAAATGAAACAAAAATGAAAACTTCTGTTACATGCAAAAACACCCGATTGCTAAAAATGAACTAACTTTGCAGCACATAAACATAACTAACGAAAAACGATAAGTATTATGGAATCTAACGAATCAAAAGGTTTTTACAGGCTCTCATGGTTGCAACGCATCGGCTTCGGTGCCGGCGACTTGGCGCAGAATCTCATTTACCAAACCATCTGTATGTATCTGCTGTTCTTCTACACCGATGTTTATATCCTCGGTGGCGATGCAGCCAAATCAGCAGGACTGGCCAGCACCATGTTCCTCGTGGTACGTTTGGTCGATGTGTTGTGGGACCCCCTTGTAGGAACTTTTGTTGACAAGCATAACCCTCGTCTGGGAAAGTACCGTTCATACTTAGTGACGGGAGGCATTCCTCTGACTATTCTGGCCATTCTCTGCTTTTGGGATGGTTTCAAGCCATCTGTGCTATATGCGTATATTACGTATGTCGGCATGTCTATGCTCTATACATTAATCAATGTGCCATACGGTGCGCTGAACTCATCGCTGACCCGTGACACCGACGAAATAACCATTTTGACTTCTGTACGTATGTTTATGGCTAATGTCGGCGGACTCTGCGTGTCGGCAGGTGTGCCACTGCTCGTGGCTGTGCTGGCCTCGAAGGACCTGCCTTGGGAGATGGCCATGTTTATGGGTCTGGGTTCGCTGCCTTCGTTCATTTTCATGCCGATGGTTCCTGCCATCAAGAAGAAGGTGGGTAAGAAGAATATGTTTTACATCTTCCTGTCGGTAGCCATTTTGGGCATGGCGATGCTCTACGTCATCAGTCATATAGGAACGGTGAGTGAGAATATCGTGTGGGTCTATATCGCCCAGTTCATCAAATCGACCGGTGTGATAGTGGCAACAGGTTATATGTGGGCACTCATTCCCGAGGTAATCTCCTATGGTGAATATACCACGGGACGCCGTATTTCAGGTATCGTCAATGCCCTGACGGGTATCTTCTTCAAGGCTGGTATGGCATTGGGAGGCGTTGTTCCCGGTTTCGTCTTGTGGTTGGTGAACTACGAGCCGGCAGAGGATGCTGCCAGCACACTGCCGAAAGACTCTCACGCCTGGTTCCTCACCATGCTCATCTTCTCACTGGTCGGTCTGGCACTGCTCATTTTCTGCTTCTCGCAGACCAAGGAGCGCGTGGTGATGGATGACAGCGAAACGAAAAACGTGAAGGTGAGTGACCTGTGGACGGAGTTCCTGCGCAACCGTCCCTTGCGTATCATCGCCCTGTTCTTCATCACGGCATTCGCCATGATGTCGGTAGGCAATGCTGCCGGCGCATACTTCATGAACAACATGGAGGTGCTCTCTCCCACAGTTCAGGAGGGCATCCGTTGGCTCGTATGTGTCATTCCGGCCCTGCTGCTGATTCTCGCCATGTTCATTATTTCGAAGTATGAACTGAGTGACGAGGTCATTGACAAGATTAACAAAGAGATTGAGGCCCGTCATCAATGAACATAACATTTCAACAATAACCAATGAAATCATCATCGTTTAAGTTATTAATAATATTATCGTTAGTAGTTTTTGTATTTGGGACCGTGTCTGCGCAGAGCAGGCGCGGTCTCGCTGATGCCTACCGTGACTATTGGTTTACGGGGGTAAGTGTCAATCAGTGGCAGGTGGCTGCCGACAAGTTGGGTACTAACGAGCACGATGTGACGGGATTCATTTCGGCTGACCAGACGAAGGACTGGCCTGCCATTGTTGAGAACTTCAACTGGGTGGTGGCAGAGAACTGTATGAAGTGCGAGGTGATACACCCCAAGGAAGGGGTTTATGACTTCACGCTGGCCGACCAGTTTGTCAATAAGGCCAAGGCCGCTGGTTTGAAGGTGCAGGGGCATTGTCTCATTTGGCACTCACAGTGTGCGCCGTGGTTCCATTACGACGAACAGGGTAATCTCGTATCGCCTGAAGTGCTGAAACAACGCATGCGCGAACATATTTATACCATCGTCAGCCATTTCAAGGGGCGCATTGATGCTTGGGACGTGGTAAACGAGGCATTCGAAGATGACGGCACGCCGCGCAAGAGCCTGTTCTATCAGATTTTGGGTACTGACTATATCCCCCTTGCTTTCCAGTATGCCCACGAGGCAGACCCCAACATCCAGCTGTTCTATAACGACTTCTCCATGAACAAGGCAGCGAAGGTGGAGGGAGTTGCCAATTTCTTCCGTCCGCTCATTCGGCAGGGACTGCCCGTGACTGCCATTGGCATGCAGGGGCACATGATTTTAGAGGACAATGTCAACAACAACATCATCAGGCAGTACGAGCACTCCGTGGAGACCATCGCCACAGTTGGCGTGCCCACCTTCTTCTCTGAACTGGATCTCTCGGTGCTGCCTAATCCTTTCGGTTTCTCAGGTGCGAATATCAGTGACAAGTTTGCCTATCGCCCGGAGATGGATCCCTACAAAAAAGGACTGACGCGCGAGCAGGAAGCGAAGATGGAACAGTTCTGGATAGACTTCTACAAAATGCTCATTCCCCACCATAAGGACATTCTGCGTGTCAACTTCTGGTGCCTGAACGATGCGAACTCCTGGCGCAACGACTTCCCCATACCGGGGCGTACTGACTATGCCACACTCTTTGACCGCCAGAATCAGCGCAAGCCCATAGTTGATAAACTCATTGAATTAGTGAAATAAAAAAACATAAGTAATAAATCGTAAATCATTAAATCGAAAAAATATGAAACCTCGTTATCTTTTCCAGAGTGATTATATGGCTGACCCCTCAGCCAATGTGTTTAACGGACGCCTCTATGTTTATCCCTCACACGACTGGGATGCCGGCGAGTGCTTTGACGACGACGGCGGTCACTTCCAGATGAAGGACTACCATGTGCTGTCGTGGGACGACGTGGAGAACGGCGACGTCACAGACCACGGTGTCATCCTTGACGTGAAGGACGTGCCCTGGGCTGAAAAGCAGATGTGGGACAATGATGTCGTTGAGAAGGACGGCAAGTACTTCCTCATCTTCTCTGCCAAGGGTTACGACGGCGTGTTCCGTTTGGGCGTTGCTGTCAGCGATACGCCTGAGGGCCCGTTCGTTCCCCAGCCACAGCCCATTCGCGGCTCATTCTCTATCGACCCATGCATGTTCAAGGACGACGACGGGCAGATATACTGCTACTTCGGCGGACTCTGGGGCGGACAGCTGCAGTGGAACCGCTCGCTCTATCATGGCTTCGAGACCATCCCCGGCAAGTACGGCGACAAGAACGGACTCGTTGACCTTGGTGCTGCTCCCGACCACAAGACGGAACTCTTTGCGAAGCCCGACGCTCCGGCGCTGCCCAGCAATGTGGTACGCATGAGCGACGACGTGCTGCAGTTCAACGAGGCACCGCGTCCTGTCATCATCCTCGACAAGGACGGACAGCCCCTGAAGGCCAGCGACCCGCACCGCTTCTTCGAGGCATCGTGGATGCATAAGTACAACGGCAAGTATTACTTCTCATACTCTACCGGCGACAGCCACTTCCTGTGCTACGCTACGGGTGACAACCCCTATGGTCCGTTCACCTATCAGGGTGTTATCCTTGACCCCGTTGTAGGCTGGACCACCCACCACTCTATCGTGGAGTACAAGGGGCAGTGGTACCTGTTCTACCACGACTGCGTGCCTTCGAACGACATTACGCACCTGCGCTCCCTAAAGGTACAGCGCCTGTTCTACAACGAGGATGGATCCATCCAGAAAGTGAATAACGAAGAGTGAGAATTTGCAACTAATCTTTTAACATGAATAACCGTCAGACCATAGCTGACTACTATGCTCACCACCGCGACGAAATCGTTGGTTTCGTCGCGGTGCGTGTGGGCGACAACGATGCCGCACAGGACGTCGTGCAGGATGTCTTTGTCCGTCTGCTGCAGTCTGACAAACTCATCAGCGAAACCACGTTGCTCGCCTTGGTGTTTACGATGGCGCGCCATGCGGTGGCCGACTGGTTCCGCCGCCGCCGTATTCGCGAAGAATACGAACATTATATAATAGGTACGGGAGACTCCTCCGACTCGATGGAATCGGTCATCTCTGTCCGTGAACTCATGGAACGCATGGAGCGTACGCTGGCACGCCTGGCTCCTGAATGCCGTGAGGTCTATCATCTGCATATCTATGGCGGTATGCAGGTCAGGCAAATTGCCGAAGAAACCCATCAACCATACCGTGCCGTAGAATATCGCCTCGGCCAAGCCCGTAGGGAGGTCCGGCGCCAGTTACGGCCTTGCATGTGATGCCAAGATGATATTGTTGTTAGGTCATCTGCTATATGATTTCCTTTTTTCAGATGACTTTATAGTTATTGATACCTTATAGAATAAGCGTCTGGAGTCGTTCGGGGGTGAAGAACTCCTGGGCTATCTGTTGCATCTGGGTTGTCGTAACGGCATCAATCTGCCGGAACAGCTGGCTGATGTGGTGCTCCTTATGATCGTGCAGATATACCTTTGCCATGTCGAGGGCAAACTGTTCGTGGTTGTCGGAGGCAATGGCCATCTGGCCTTTCAGCTGTCGTTTGGCAGCGGCGAGCTGTCGTTCACTCAGCGGATGTTCAGCCATGCGCTCCAATTCATGACGCACCAGCCGTAAACAGCGTTTCACATCTTCATGGTCACAGCCAAAATAGACAGCCCATGTACCAGTGTCAGAGTAGGTTGTCATGTTGCTCTCCACGGTATATACCAGTCCGCGACGCTCCCGGAGAGATAGGTTCAGACGTGCATTCATGCCCGGACCGCCCAAGATGTTGTTTAGCAGGAACAGCGGTATGCGTCGCTCATCGTCGGCAGCAAATGTGCGAGTGCCCAGCATGACGTGCGCCTGATGGTGGGATAGTGTAGAGTTTAGAGTGTGATTTAGTGTAGAGTTTAGAGTTGAGAGTTTAGAGTTTGCTACTGCGGAACTTTCTGCGCTGTTTTCAGCGGCGGTAGCAATCTCAAAGCTCTCAACTTTACACTCTATACTCTTCACAAGCTTTTCAAACATCACATCTCCATAGACAAAGAACACCATGTTCTCCGGACGATAATGGCGACGGGCGAAGCGTTGTGCATCGGCCGTCGTAAAAGAGCGGACTCGCTCGCGCGTACCTAATATATTATGTCCCAAGGGATGGTTGGGGAACAGCAAATTCTCGAATTCATCGAAGATGAGTTCTGCCGGTGAGTCGTTATAACTTTCGATTTCATCGCATATCACCTCGCGTTCTTTCTCTATCTCGGCTTGCGGATAACAGCTGTTGAAGACAATGTCAGTAAGCAGGTCGGCAGCGCGGTTGAAATGTTCGTGCAGCACGGTGGCGTAGTAGATGGTGTGCTCCTTGGTGGTAAAGGCGTTGAGGTCGCCGCCCACGCTTTCCAGGCAATTCAGGATTTGCAGTGCCGACCGTTTCGCGGTTCCTTTGAAGGTGGTGTGTTCCACGAAGTGTGCCAGGCCCTCTTCGCCTGGCACTTCGTGTCGTGTTCCTGCAGCAATGGCGTAGCCGCAGTACACCACCTGCTGACCGGGAGTAGGGAGGTGAATGATGCGCAGTCCGTTGCTGAGGGTTGTTGTGTTATATGCTGTCGTCGATTCGTTCATGAACATCTTGTTATCCTCTTGCCAGTTTGTAAATGGCTTCCATGTCGTCGGCCTTGAGCACCTTCAGGCAGCCACATGTGGCAGTATAGTCACGGCTGCACTTGCGTGTCATTTCACGAATCTCGTCGTCAGTAATGTCGCGTCCAATCAGCTCCTTGATGTTGATAGGCATGCCGATGGCATGGTAGAAACGCTCCATTGCCTCGATGCCCTTCAAGGCAGTACCCTCAGGGTCGGTAAAGTCGTTTGGCACATCCATTACGTTGACGGCAAAGCGTACGAAGCGGCTCAGGTTCTCGTGCATGGTGTAGCGGGCCCAACTGGGCCAGATGGCTGCCAGTCCGGCACCGTGCGTCACGTCGAACATGCCGCTCAGCTCGTGCTCCAACTGGTGGGTGGCCCAGTCGTCGCTGATGCCACAGCCCGTCAGTCCGTTGTGCATCAGACTGCCACCCCACATAATCTGTGCGCGGTAGCGGTAGTCCTCGGGGTTCTTCAGCACGGCAAACACGGCATTCTTTATGCTGCGCAGCAGGGCCTCTGCCACGTCGGTCGTCAGGTCCATGTCATCGTCCTTGGTGAAGTAGCGTTCCATGGTGTGCATCATCATGTCCGTCACGCCAGCTGCAGTCTGGTAGGGAGGCAGCGTAAAGGTGCGGCGGGGGTTCATGATGGCAAACTTCGGACGTGACAAGTCGTTGCTGTAGCCTAATTTCACGTCGCCGTCCTCGTTGGTGATAACGCTCGACTCGCTCATCTCACTACCAGCTGCAGGAATGGTCAGTACCGAAGCGACGGGCAGCATGCGCGTAGGTTGCGCCTTGCCTAAATAGATGTCCCACACGTTGCCCTCGAAGCATACTCCGTATGCGATGCATTTAGCAGAGTCGATAACGCTGCCGCCACCTACTGCAAGAACAAAATCGACATTTTCTTTACGGCACAGTTCAATGCCCTGCTGAGCCAGCGAGAGCCTTGGGTTAGGCACCACACCGCCCAGCGTGACATACTCGATGCCCTCTTCGCCCAGCAAGGTGCATACCTTGTCGAGCAGTCCTGAACGTATGGCACTCTGTCCACCGTAGTGTACCAGTACCTTTGTGCCACCATACTTCTTCACCAGACGAGCCACCTGCTCCTCTGACTGTTCACCGAATACCACTTCTGTCGGTGCATAGTAATTAAAGTCTTTCATATTATTTTGTTTTAATGATAAATGCTCGGTGCTACCTGGCTTGTTCTTGAGGATAGCCAACATGTAGCCTTTGACTCTATATCTATGACTTGAAAACAGCAGGAAAGTAAAAACGTGTTTTCTTTGAATTATAGAATGTTAACAACCAAATAAACTAAAATTTTTGGTTTTCTCCTTGCTTCGTCGTATCTTTGCAAGCAAAATAGATTATTTTATGCGCAAAGTAATAGGAATAGGAGAGACTGTTCTCGACATTATCTTTCAGGGCGACCAGCCAGTCAGCGCCGTGCCGGGCGGCTCAACATTCAATGCACTTATCTCGCTGGGACGTTCCGGTGTCCCGGCTACGTTTATCAGTGAAACGGGAAATGACCGCGTGGGGCGCAGAATCATCAGTTTTCTGGAAGAGAATCATGTCGATACCTCCAATGTCAATGTCTATCCAGAGTCTAAGTCACCTCTTTCTCTGGCTTTCCTCAACGAGCAGAACGACGCGGAATACCTCTTTTATAAGGATCACCCGCGTGACCGTCTTGATTTTTCTTACCCGGAAGTGAACGAAGACGACATCGTGCTTTTCGGAAGTTATTACGCGTTGAATCCGGTCATACGCCCCCAGGTGCTTGCCTTCCTGCAGTATGCTCACCAGCGTGGGGCCATTCTTTACTACGACGTGAATTTCCGGGCATCCCATCAGCATGAGGTCATGAAACTGACGGCCAACTTTCTGGAGAACCTAGAACTGGCCGACATCGTGCGCGGCAGCCATGAAGACTTTAACATCTTGTTCCGCATGACCGATGCTGACACTATTTACCGTACACATGTCTCTTTCTACTGCAAGAAGTTCATCTGCACTTGCGGCAAGGAACCGTTGGTGGTTCGTGCTGAAGATGGTTTCAGAAAAGAATATGCCGTCACTCCAACCGACGTGGTGAGCACGATTGGTGCCGGCGACAATTTCAATGCCGGCTTTGTGTTCGGTTTGTTGAAACAAGGCATTACCAGCAGCATGGTCACCGACGGACTGACAGAGGAACAGTGGGACCGGCTCATCAACAGCGCCCAGCTTTTCTCTGCGGAATGCTGCCGGAGCATCAACAACAGTGTGTCACCGGAGTTTGGCAAGCAGATGCAGGGGCTGTGATGACTTTATTCCCCATGGGGATGGAGCAATCCAATAACAGAAACATAACAATTAAAAACAAACAAATATAATCATGTTGGAAATTACAAACAAAATCTATTATGTAGGTGTCAACGACCGCAACAAGAACCTCTTTGAGGGCCTGTGGCCGTTGCCCAATGGTGTGAGCTACAATTCCTATCTCATTGACGACGAGAAGGTTTGCCTTGTTGACACCGTCGAGGTGGATTTCTTCACCCAGTTCATGGAGCATATCCAGGAGGTCATTGGCGACCGTCCCATTGACTACCTCGTCATCAACCACATGGAGCCAGACCACAGCGGAAGCATCGCACTCATCAAGAAGTACTATCCGCAGATACAGATTGTGGGCAACAAAAAGACGTTCCAGATGATGGAAGGCTTCTATGGCATTGCCGACAATACCGTAGAGGTGAAAAACGGCGATTCCATCGAGCTGGGACACCATACGCTGAGCTTTGTCTTTACCCCGATGGTCCACTGGCCCGAGACGATGGTGACGCTCGACACCACCTGCAACGTGCTCTTCAGCGGCGATGCCTTCGGCTGCTTCGGTGCCCTGAACGGCGGCATCGTCGATAGCCAGATTAACTGCGACACCTTCTGGCTGGAGATGACGCGCTACTACTCAAACATCGTGGGCAAGTACGGCACTCCCGTGCAGAACGCCCTGAAGAAGCTGGCCGGTGTGAAGCTCGACTACATCTGTGCCACGCATGGCCCCGTCTGGCATGAGTACATCGACAAGGTCGTCGGCATCTACGATCAGCTGTCGAAGTACGAGACCGAGCCCGGCCTGGTCATCTGCTACGGCACCATGTACGGCAATACCGAGCGTGCTGCCGAGGTCATTGCCCGTGCTGCCTCTGAGGCTGGCGTGAAGAACATTGTGATGTATAACGTCTCGAAGACCCACCACTCCTACATCATCCGCGATGTGTTCCGCTACAAGGGCCTCATTGTCGGTGCGCCTACCTACAACACCGCCCTCTACCATGAAATGGATGTGTTGCTCTCGGAGTTGGCCGGCAAGGACATCAAGAACCACCTCCTGGGCTGGTTCGGCTCCTACGGATGGGCAAGCAAAGCTGTGAGCGAGATACAGCGCTGGAACGACGAGCGCCTGCACTATGAGCCCGTTGGCGAGCCTGTTGAAATCAAGCAGAGCCTGACGGCTGAGACTACCGCCCAGTGTGAAGCTCTCGGCCGCGCTATGGCCGCGCGGCTGTTGAAGGAAGCATAAGTCACATACAAGCACTTTATGGAAAAAGGAGTTGTGGAGACCACCCATGTCACACAACTCCTTATTTTTTTCAACTTACCGACGTGGCTTGTATTGGTGACAGGTTGGGACTGTGCTGGGAAAACAGGGAGAAACCCCCGGGGAAACGGGGAGAAAGGTAGGGGGAAACAGGGAGTTTCTGCCGGGGTCTTTGGGTTTCAGCGGCCGCTGAAACGAATAGCACCGCCCGCTGAAAGTAATTGCAGCGGGCGGTGAAAGTAATTGCAGCGGACGGTGTAATCCCTTCTTGATTATTTATAGCTCTTTTTCTTGCAAATAGTCTTCATTTGCTCTGACCTTGCAAAGATACGAAAAAGTTCGCAAAAAGCCAAGAATCAGGCCGTTTTTTTTGATGTGTCGAGCGTTCAAACGATGTGGCATCCTACTCCAGTAGTTTCTTAATGTCTTCCAGTGTGTCTGCAACCTTAATGTAGGTGCGCCACTGCTTACGGGTGACACCACGGCTGTGCAGGTCGTCGAGCATGGCGATGAGGCTGTTCCAAAAGCCCTTCATGTTATAGAGAATGACGGTCTTTTCGTGATAGCCGATAGTGGCTGAGGCTGCAATGGTAAAGATTTCATCGAGGGTGCCGATGCCTCCGGGCAGCGCAATGAACACGTCGCTCATGTCCTGCATCAGCTGTTTGCGGTCATTAAGGTTGTCGCAAGGAATTTCTACATCTACGTAGTTGCTGGCACGGCCTGATTTCTCTACGATGGCCGGTACCACACCAATAGTGTGTCCGCCAACTTCCTTTGTGGCCTTAGCCACACACTCCATCAGACCACAGTTCACACCACCATATACGATGGAATGGCCGTTTCTTGCAGCCCAACGTCCCAGTTCCTTGGTCATTTCAAAAAAGTCGTGGTCTATCTGCTGGTTGGCAGAACAGAAAATACATAGCTTCATATTCTTCTTCGTCTTTAGTTTGTTATCATGGCACAAAGGTAGTAAAAGTTTTCAGTTATCGGCTATGGGTTAAGTATTTTTTTAGTTGCGGAGATAAATTATTCACTTTTCGCTCTTCGCTTTGTCATTTATTTTGTACCTTTGCCGCTGAATTATAATTGATTAGAGTTTGAAGACATTTGAAGAACTTGGCGTCTGCGAAGAGATTCGCCGTGCCATCGAGGAGCTGGGATTCACGCAGCCCATGCCCGTACAGGAGGAAGTAATCCCTTATTTATTAGGTAGTAGAAATGACGTCATCGCCCTGGCCCAGACGGGAACGGGTAAGACGGCAGCATTCGGCATTCCCGTGCTGCAACGCATTGACCCCGAAAGGCGAGAGACACAGGCTCTGATTCTCTCGCCCACGCGTGAGCTGTGCTTGCAGATTGCCGATGACTTGAAGGATTTTTCGAAGTATATGCCCAGTATCCACGTGGAAGCGGTATATGGCGGAGCCAGCATAGCCCAGCAAATCAGGGCCCTGAAGCATGGGGCACACATCATCGTAGCAACGCCCGGCCGACTCATCGACTTGATGAACCGTGGGGTGGCTCAGCTGGACCAGGCCTACAACGTGGTGCTGGACGAGGCCGACGAGATGCTGAACATGGGCTTCTCGGAGAGTATTGATGCCATTCTGGAACGCATTCCTGACGACCGTAACACGCTGCTCTTCTCGGCTACGATGAGCCGCGACATTGAGCGCATAGCCAAGGGCTATCTGCACGACCACAAGGAGATCGTGGTTGGAAGCCGTAACGAGGGGGCAGAGAACGTGAACCATATCTACTATATGGTGAACGCCAAGGACAAGTATCTGGCCTTGAAGCGTATTGTGGATTACTATCCGAGAATCTTTGCCATCATCTTCTGCCGTACCAAGCTGGAAACGCAGGAGATAGCCGACAAACTCATCAAGGACGGCTACAATGCCGAGTCGCTGCATGGCGACCTGTCGCAGCAACAGCGCGACCTGACCATGCAGAAGTTCCGTCAGCACACGGTGCAGCTGTTGGTGGCTACCGACGTGGCAGCACGCGGACTGGACGTTGACGACCTGACGCACGTCATCAACTTCGGACTGCCTGACGACATTGAGAACTACACCCACCGCTCAGGCCGTACGGGCCGTGCCGGCAAGAAAGGAACCAGCATCAGCATTGTCCACATCCGCGAGAAACACAAGATACGCAACATCGAAAAGGAGATTGGCAAGGAGTTTGTTGAGGGAAAGATTCCCACGGCACAGGAAATCTGCCAGAAACAGCTCTACAAGGTGATGGACCAGATAGTGAAGGTGGATGTGAACGACGATGAAATTGCACCTTTTATGCAGGACATCAACCGCTACTTTGAGTTTGTGGAGAAGGAAGACCTCATCAAGAAAATCGTCTCGTTGGAGTTTGGAAAATTCCTGGCCTACTATGCCGATGCACCCGAGATTCTGCCGGTTTCATCGAAGAAGGAGCGTGGTAATAGACAGCAAGGAACGAAAGACGGTGAACGTCGCACACAGTCGAAGGTTGAGGCAGGCTTTCGTCGTCTGTTTATTAACTTGGGAAAGACCGACGGTTTCTATCCAGGTGAGTTGATGCAGTTCTTAAATAAGCATGTAGGTGGTCGTGTCGAAGTGGGGCACATAGACCTCCTTCAGAAGTTTGCTTACTTTGATGTCCCCGAAGAAGATGCCAATCGCGTGATGAAATCGCTGAACGGCCAGCGCTACAAGCGTCGTGAGGTGCGCTGCAATGATGCTGATGATACACAAAAAACCAAAGAAACAGGCAAGTTTGCGGGCAAGAAAGGTACAGCAAACCATGCAGCACAGCAGAAAAACCCCAAAAATCAACCAAAAAAGAAGAAAGATGACTGGATTCAGTTCCTAAACCCTAAATCAATGAAGTTGAAAGGCGAAATTCCCGATTTCACCGAAGAGGGGTGGGCACGTAGGAAACCCAGGAAAAAGTAGATAACAACGTCTAATTGTTTTATTGACCGATTGTTTTTGTAAAATTGAACGGTCTTTTTTATGATTAACGTATTGTTTCCCAAAAAATACGTTTATCTTTGCATCGTACTTTTGAGGAAAGTGTGTTATATATCCGTTTGCAGTGTGTCGTGAGACATGCTGCAAACACTTTATAGGGGTTTTATTTTTTATCACTTTGTTGTCTTGTGTCCAGTTCGCTTCGGTATTGACTTGGGCTCTTATCCGTAATTTTTATGAAAGCCCTACGAAAGGTGGAGACCGACTTGAAACCACTTTCTGCTGCAATATATTCAAGTGTGTATTCTGGGTGTTGTTGGATCAAGGGGATGGCCATCTGTTCAATGCGCAGCTGGTTGATGTAGTCATAGAACGTAGTGTGCTTGTTGTTGCAGAAGTAGTCGCTCAAGTAGGTACGGTTGGTGCCGATGGACTTGGCCAGGTCGCTTAGCGTCAGGTCTTTGTTCAGGTAGAGTTCCTGATTCTCCACCATTTTCTCAATGTTTCCAGCAAAATGATAGCCTTTGGCCTCAATCTCCTTTTGTAGGGAAATGGGGGCAGGTTCCATGATGACGACAGGCTTGAGCGTCATGGTGTAGGTATGGGCAATAAACCACATTCCAATTGCAGAGCCATAGTATAGCAGGTCAATCACAAAGTTATACCTATAGGCAATAACGAAGTACAGGCTTTGTTCCAAAAAGGCGAAGACAAACATATATCTGAGCCATGAAATGTCTATTTCATCAATGTTCGAGTAGTTCTCGTGAATGTATCTGATATAGTGTTTGTACTTGACGAACCCGATTACAAAGAAAGATACTGCACAAAGCCAGAGGAAGATGACATAAACGTTCATGACCATGAAGTTTGGCCAAATGACGTAAATCGTGGAGATGACGATAAAAGGCAGGCACATAATTAGTATTTTCCGCCATGTCGTCCATTTCGGAATGGTCAGTTCATAGAGAAAAATAAAATACGTAATGATGGACCATCCGTCGATAAGAAGAATGTATTTGACGGTTTCCTTATTATTAAATTCTGGTAATGAAATAATGATGTCTTTCAGATTCAGAACAGCCCATACAATAAAAATCCATCCTAAAACGGTCTGTAGGCGATTACGTTTCTTAGTGGTAAATATTTGTATAGCAGACAGCGTGAAATAGGCTGTGGCCGCTCCAACCAGGAAGAAGGCCGATGGAGGAGTAGTCATAACGTTATCTAATTAAATGTTTTGTTTTACATATTCGTAGTCACGATGTAGCAAGAAGTGAACCTCCTTGCCGCTCTGAGCCAGTTTGGTGCCATAGAATCCACCGATGGCTCCTGTTTCGATAATAGTGTAAGTCATAATTGGCGGCAAAGGTACAAAATTAATTCTTAAATTTACATTCTAAATATTAGTGATTATTCATTTTTAACGTGTTTACGAACTATTGGTTCTCAATTATTTTATAACTTTGCAGTCAAAATCCAATCAAACCAAAAACTATATGAAGAAAAAGTTATTCTTAATTGGTGCACTGGTCTTGACAATTGCCGGTGTACAAGCAAAAGTTAAACTGCCGCATATTCTTTGCGACAACATGGTGTTACAGCAACAGACGGACGCTCGTCTGTGGGGATGGGCGAAAGCAGGGAAAGCGGTGAAAGTCACCACGTCGTGGAACGGCAAGACCGTTCAGTGCAATGCTGACAAGGCTGGCAAGTGGCTTGTTAAGGTACAGACTCCAGCCGCCTCTTACACACCGTACAGCATTACGTTTGATGACGGCGACGGCCAGGTGGTGCTACAGAACGTGTTGGTTGGTGAGGTTTGGGTATGTGCCGGGCAGTCGAATATGGAAATGCCGTTAAAGGGTTTCGGCCAGTGCCCGGTAGAGAATTTCAACCATCATGTGCTTGAGGCGCAGAACCCGAAAGGAGTGCGTAGCGTAAAGATTCCCAGCATTATGCGTATGACCCCGCAGGAGGATGCTGATTGCGCATGGCGTGAATGTACACCTCAGAATGTGGTTGACTTTTCGGCAACGGGCTATTTCTTTGCTCGGTTAGTCAACAAGACGCTGAACATTCCTGTTGGACTCATAGAGGCGAATAAAGGTGGTTCGCGTGTGGAAAGCTGGCTGACCAAGGAAAATCTGGAGAAATACACCAACGAGCCTACAGACACTATGGGAATAGTCAATTTTAAGAAGGAGTGGGACTATCACCGTGCCCTTGTATGGGGAAACGGCACGTTTAACCCTATTCTGAACTATACCATTAAGGGTATTCTGTTCTATCAGGGCTGCTCTAATGTAGGTGACCCCGGCAATCAGTACTCTGAGCGTTTGAAATTGCTTGTAGAACAATGGCGCCAGCAGTTCGGACAAGGCGATATTCCGTTCTATTTCGTACAGATTGCACCTTATGAAAGTGGTAACATCATGGGTACGTGGAACGCTCTGTTGCAGGAGCAGCAGTTCCGCGCCTCGCAGATAATTCCTAACAGTGGTATTGTTTGTACCAACGATTGTGTCTATCCCTATGAACTTACACAGATTCACCCCACGCAGAAGCAGAAGGTGGGCGAGCGTCTGGCCTTCTTAGCATTGAACAAGACCTACGGCATGCAGTCGGTTATTTGTCAAAGTCCTTCGTACAAGGAGATGACTGTCAAGAATGACACCATTTTCCTCCATTTCAACGATGAGTTTGGCGGTTTGAACCGTTTTGAGGATATCAACGGCTTTGAGGTTGCCGGTGCTGACCGTGTGTTTCATCCGGCAAAGGCCCAGCATTACTGGAAGCCTGGTGGTGGAAAGTGGGACGAGGCGCTGATGGTGGTGTCGCCTGAAGTGAAGGAACCCGTAGCTGTGCGCTATTGTTTCCGCAATTTCCTGTTAGGTAATCTCGGTAACATGGGTGGCCTGCCCTTGTTCCCCTTTAGAACGGATAACTGGGAATGACGCATCCATTGGAAATATTTGCTTACTGCCCCGTGTGTGGCAGTAAGCATTTTGTGGTTCATAACTTCAAGAGTAAGAAGTGCGAGGATTGCGGGTTCACGTATTATGCGAACCCTTGCTCAGCTACGGCAGCTTTTATCCTTAACGAAAAGAACGAGTTACTGGTTGTCCGTCGGGCCAAGGAACCTGCCAAGGGTACGCTCGACCTTCCAGGTGGCTTTTGTGATATGGGAGAGACTGTTGAAGAGGGCATGAAGCGTGAAATCAAAGAAGAAACGGGGCTTGATGTGGATGTGGTAAAGTATCTTTTTTCTTCTCCCAACGTCTATCAATACAGCGGCTTAGGCGTACATACACTTGACATGGACTATTTGGTTCGTGTGCCGGCTGGTGTGGAGGTCCATGCTGCCGACGACGCTGCCGAATGTTTCTGGATACCTGTTGACCAGATTAACCCTGCCGATTTCGGGCTGACCAGTATTCGAAATGCTGTCATTCGCTTCCTGAAAGAACAACCTGTTAAAAACTTACAAGACCGACGACATTGTTAATAAAATTAAAAATCTCTTATATATATAAGGTGTAACCAAAACTTTTCTCTACTTTTGCAGCCCGAAATAATTTGAACGAGTAAGATGCAGAAAAATTTGGTTATTGTAGAGTCGCCTGCCAAGGCAAAAACCATTGAGCGTTTTCTGGGTAGCGATTTCAAGGTGATGTCGAGTTATGGACACATTCGTGATTTGAAGAAACACGAGATGAGTATAGATACTGACACTTTGGAACCAGAATATGAGATTCCTTCGGAAAAGGTAAAGTTGGTCAAAGACTTGAAGTCACAGGCCAAGAAAGCCTCTAAGGTGTGGCTGGCAAGTGATGAAGACCGTGAAGGGGAAGCTATCAGTTGGCATCTTTGTGAGGTGCTGGGACTGGATGAGAAGAATACCAATCGTATAGTATTCCATGAGATTACCAAACCAGCCATTCTGGAAGCTATTGAACACCCACGCCACTTGGATATGAACCTGGTCAATGCTCAGCAGGCACGCCGCGTGTTAGACCGTTTGGTAGGTTTCAAAATTTCGCCCGTGTTGTGGCGAAAGGTAAAGCCGTCATTGTCTGCCGGACGTGTACAGAGCGTGGCAGTAAGACTAATTGTGGAGCGTGAACGCGAGATACATGCCTTTATGAGCGAACCGTTCTATAGCGTAAATGCCATATTTGCCGTTACGAATGCTGACGGTTCGCAGACCGAAGTGAAGGCACTGCTGGACAAGCGTCTGAAGACGCACGAAGAGGTGGAACAGTTCCTGGAGTCTTGCAAGGAGGCCACGTTTACTGTTAATAGTGTCAGTAAAAAACCACTGAAACGTACACCGGCTCCTCCCTTTACAACTTCTACGTTACAGCAGGAAGCGGCTCGCAAATTAGGTTTTACTGTAAGCCAGACCATGATGGTGGCGCAGCGTCTTTACGAAAATGGTCGCATTACCTACATGCGTACCGACTCTGTCAACTTGTCAAAGCTTTGCCTGAATGCCAGTAAAGAGGAAATTACCCAGCTTTACGGAAAGGAATACTGCAACCCCCGTCAGTATCATACAAGCTCAAAGGGTGCACAGGAGGCACACGAGGCCATTCGTCCTACCTACATGGACCAGTCGGAGATAGAGGGAACCCTTCAGGAGCGCAGGCTGTATGACCTTATCTGGAAACGTACCTTGGCCAGCCAGATGGCTGATGCTGAACTGGAAAAAACGACGGTGGAGATAGGTATCAACACTCAACACCCAACACCCAACAAATTCATCACTCAAGGTGAAGTGGTGAAGTTCGATGGTTTTCTGAAGGTATATAGGGAGTCACAGGACGAGGAGTCGCAGGATGAGGAAGAGAACGGCCATCTGCTACCACCGCTGAAGAACGGCGACGAACTGACACGGCGTGAGATAACGGCTACTGAGCGCTTCAGCCAAGGCCCTCTGCGCTATACAGAAGCCTCACTCGTACATAAGATGGAAGAATTGGGCATCGGTCGCCCTTCTACTTATGCCCCTACCATTTCAACTATTCAGCAGCGTGAGTACGTGCAGAAAGGTGACAAAAAGGGAACGGAGCGCACCTATACCATTGATACCCTCAAGGGTAAGCAGGTTACGCAGAAGGTCCGTAAGGAAATGGCAGGTTCGGAAAAAGGAAAACTGCTTCCTACTGACGTGGGCATCGTGGTCAATGATTTCCTGATGGAGTACTTCCCACGCATCATGGACTATAATTTTACCGCCAAGGTAGAGCAAGACTTCGACAAAATTGCCGAGGGTAAGGAAAAATGGAACCTGATGATGGCTGATTTTTATAAGGACTTTGAAAGCACAGTTGAGAAAACCATGAATGCTCGTCAAGGTCACAAGGCAGGAGAGCGCACACTGGGAACAAACCCCAAGGATGGTCGCCTCGTGCTCGTAAAGATAGGTCGTTTTGGCCCCGTGGTACAGATTGGTACGGTGGAAGACAAGGAGAAACCCGTGTTTGCCCACGTACCCAAGGACAAGAGTATAGAGACCATTACACTGGATGAAGCTCTTGACCTGTTTATGCTGCCTCGCGAAGTGGGAGAGTATGAAGGAAAGCCCGTAGTCATAGGTGCCGGTCGTTTTGGACCCTACGTGCTGCATGAGCAGAAATACACCTCGTTGCCCAAGGATGCAGACCCACTGACCATCACACTGGAAGAGGCAATAGAGCTGATTAACAAGAAGCGTAGTGAGGAGCAGCAGCGTCACATTAAGACATTTGATGAAGACGCGAAGTTGGAAGTGTTGACAGGCCGTTACGGCCCTTATATTGCATACGACGGCAAGAACTACCGTTTACCTAAGAACCTGCACGAACGAGCCAAGGAACTCACTTATCAGGAGTGTATGGACATCATTGCGAAACAGAAGAACAAGTCGTAAAACAGAAATCCAGTCATTCGCAAATATTAAGTATGATGCGTCGAATCATCCTCATTGGCTATATGGGTTCTGGCAAGACCACCGTAGGTCGTGCTTTGGCAAAGGCTTTGGGCTTGCAGTTCTACGATCTTGACTGGTACATAGAAAGTCGTCGGCGTAAGACCGTGGCGCAAATCTTTGCAGAGCGGGGTGAGGAAGGCTTCCGTGAGATAGAGCGTAATATGCTTCACGAGGTGGCTGAGTTTGAGAACATTGTACTAAGCTGTGGCGGTGGTACACCTTGTTTCTTTGACAACATAGACTATCTGAA
Source organism: Prevotella sp. (assembly GCA_017940545.1). GTDB lineage: Bacteria > Bacteroidota > Bacteroidia > Bacteroidales > Bacteroidaceae > Prevotella. The sequence goes on along the minus strand of JAGAYI010000027.1, from coordinate 12,760 downwards.
CCAGCAGGGCGATGTCATCTGGCTGAAGGCCAGTCCTGAAGTACTCTATAAGCACTTGTTGATGGGTAAGACCGAGCGCCCGCTGTTAAAGGGCAAATCGTCTGAGGAGCTCGTCTCCTTTATCCGCGAACAGCTGGAGCACCGTGAACCCTACTATTCCAAGGCAACCCATGTGCTCGACGTCAGTCTGATGGATACATACGAGAAAATTAACATATCAGTAAACCAAGCGAAAGAACTTCTTAAAATCCCCTGAGTCAGGGGGCTCATGTAAGCAAAATGAAGAAATGGACGATTGAGGACTCCAAGGAGCTCTACAACATCAATGGCTGGGGTACCAACTATTTCGGCATCAACGAGCAGGGAAACGTTTATGTGACACCCTGCAAGGATGGTACGCAGATTGACCTTCACGAAGTAATGAACGAATTATCGCTACGCGATGTACAGTCGCCGGTACTGCTTCGTTTTCCCGACATTCTTGACAATCGTATTGAAAAGACTTGGAGCTGCTTCAAAAAAGCGGCCGATGAGTATGCCTACAAGGCTGAGAACTACGTGGTGTTCCCCATCAAAGTCAACCAGATGCAGCCGGTGGTGGAGGAGATTATCTCTCATGGCCGGAAGTTCAATCTGGGAATTGAGGCAGGCTCAAAACCCGAGTTGCATGCGGTCATTGCCGTTCAGTGCCAGAGTGACTCTATTATCATCTGTAACGGCTATAAGGATCAGTCGTACATTGAATTGGCATTGTTGGCACAGAAGATGGGCAAACGCATCTTCATTGTTGTGGAAAAGCTGAACGAGCTTGAAATCATTGCTCGCGAAGCCAAGAAGCTCGGCGTGCGCCCCAACATAGGCATCCGTATCAAACTGGCCTCCAGCGGTGCCGGCAAATGGGAAGAGAGTGGTGGCGATGCCTCAAAGTTCGGTTTGACAAGTGCAGAGTTGTTAGAAGCCCTTGAACTGCTGGACAAGAAGGATATGCGCGATTGTCTCAGGCTTATCCACTTCCATATTGGTTCGCAAATCACCAAGATTCGTCGCATACAGACCGCCTTGCGCGAGGCTTCACAGTTCTATGTTCAACTTCACAAGATGGGTTATAACGTCGATTTTGTCGATTGTGGCGGTGGCTTGGGTGTTGATTACGACGGCACACGTTCTCCCTCCAGCGAGAGTTCTGTCAACTATTCTATCCAAGAGTATGTCAACGACTGTATTTACACCTTTGTAGATGCGGCAAACAAGAATGGACTTCCTCACCCTAATCTCATTACCGAGAGTGGGCGTTCTCTGGCAGCCCACCACTCGGTGTTGGTCATTGACGTGCTGGAAACGGCTTCGCTTCCCGAAATGCCCGAGGAGTTTGAGCCCGACGAAAACTCTCATCAGTTAGTAAAAGACCTATACGAGATATGGGATAACCTCTCGCCCCGAAACGTGCTGGAAGACTGGCACGATGCTGAGCAGATTCGAGAGGAGGTGCTCGACCTCTTTGCCCATGGCATCGTTGACCTCAAGACCCGTGCCGAGATAGAGGCTATGTACTGGAGTGTGTGCCACGAGATTCATGCTCTTGCGAAGAACCTGAAACATGTGCCAGAAGAGCTGATGAATATTGACAAACTCTTGGCAGACAAGTATTTCTGTAACTTCTCACTGTTCCAAAGCTTGCCTGACTCATGGGCCATTGACCAGATATTCCCCATCATGCCTATTCAACGGCTTCATGAGCGCCCCACGCGCAATGCCACAATTCAAGACATCACTTGCGACTCTGACGGTAAGATTGCTAACTTTGCCACCAATCGGCACAACGCCCATTCCCTGCCAGTTCATACACTCAAGAAGAACGAGAGTTACTATCTGGGCGTATTCCTGGTCGGTGCTTATCAGGAGATTCTGGGCGACATGCATAACCTCTTTGGTGATACAACGGCAGTACATATCTCTGTGAAGGACGGAAGCTACCATATTGACCAGGTGTTCGATGGCGAGACCGTCGAAGAAGTACTGGAGTACGTGCAGTACGAGCCCAAAAAGCTGGTACGTCAGTTGGAAATCTGGGTGTCCAAGAGTGTCAAACAGGGCAAAATCACGCTCGAAGAAGGAAAGGAGTTTCTCAGCAACTATCGCAGCGGACTCTATGGTTACACTTATTTAGAGTAATGCCGCAGGGCAGCAGACAACAAAGTAAAATATACAAGAAACGGAATGAGGGAACAACTGACAATTGTAAAGGTAGGAGGAGCTGTGGTCGAGGACGAACTGCAGCTCTCTCAGTTATTAAAGGATTTCAGTGCCATTGAAGGGCGGAAACTGTTGGTGCATGGTGGCGGTCGCCGTGCCACGAAGATGGCAGAACGCCTGGGTGTCGAGACACACATGGTAGGCGGTCGTCGCATTACCGACGAGCAAATGCTCGAAGTAGTGACGATGGTTTATGGCGGTCTGGTCAACAAGCAGGTGGTGGCCCGTCTTCAGGCAATAGGCGTCAATGCCATTGGTCTGACAGGAGCAGACGGTGATGTCATCCGTTCACACAAGCGTCCACTGAAGGATGGTATTGACTATGGTTTCGTAGGTGACGTTGACAAGGCAGATGGTGAACAGCTCAGCAGACTGATTGAGGCGGGCATTACGCCGGTCGTTGCACCGCTGACCCACGACGGCATGGGGCACATTCTGAACACCAATGCAGATACCATGGCTTCAGAGACGGCTAAGGCATTGGCAGGACGATATGACGTAACACTGATTTTTTCGTTTGAAAAGAAGGGTGTACTGCTCAATGCTGACGACGATGAGAGCGTGATACCTGTCATTACCCATGCAGACTATGAACGTTACAAGGCAGACGGCACCATCAGTGGTGGCATGCTGCCCAAGATAGAGAACGCCCTGGCTGCAGTTGATGCCGGCGTCAGTCGCGTTATCATCACTCTGGCTACAGCCATTGACGGGATGCACGGAACGGTGATTGAAAAATAATTAAATAAAAAAAAGAACTTTTTGTAACTATTCCTTCTTTGAATCGTCATTTAAATAGGAGAGGATGAAAAATATCAGTTTCCGTAACGACATATTGCCGCTGAAGAACGAGCTCTTCCGGTTGGCACTTCGCATAACGCTCAATCGTGAGGAGGCGGAGGATGTGGTACAGGAGACAATGATAAAAGTCTGGAACCGGCGTGACGACTGGGGACGGTTAGACTCTATAGAAGCCTTCTGCCTGACGGTGTGCAGGAATCTTGCTGTTGACAAGACACGGCAGCATGAACGCCAGAACCTGACACTTGATGCTGCTGACCATGAGACCGCTGACGTGAGCTATGCCTCCAACCCAGAAGAGCAGACCGTACAGCGAGACCGAATAGAGCTTGTCAGACGTCTCATCAACAGCCTGCCGGAAAAACAGCGAAGCATCATGCAACTCCGCGACATTGAGGGGAAAAGCTACAAGGAAATAGCCGCAGCCCTCAGCATTAGCGAGGAACAGGTGAAGGTTAACATCTTCCGGGCTCGCCAAGTTATTAAACAACGATACATAGGAATACAAGAATATGGACTATAGGTACATCGAACAACTCTTAGACCGCTACTTTGCAGCAGAAACTTCCCTGGAGGAAGAGAGCATTCTGCAGTCGTTCTTCAGCCAGAAGGAGATACCTTCCGGCATGGAGAAATATCGCGACTTGTTCGTCTTCCGGCAGGAAGAGCAGCAGACTGTATTGGGCGAGGACTTTGATAACCGTATTCTGAAAATGGTAGAAGGCCAGCCGCAGACCATCGTCAAGGCTCGTCAAATTAGTCTGAGCCAGCGCCTTATGCCGCTGTTTAAGGCAGCAGCTGTAGTAGCTGTCTTCTTGTCTTTGGGACAGGCTGCCCAGTTCTCCTTGGGCGAGGATCGTGCTGAAGATGAGATTAATTATGCCAACTATAAAGACACTTATGAAGACCCCTCAGTAGCTTACGACAAGGTGGAGAGTGCATTGCAACTCGTCGGCGAAAGCTTTAATGCCAAGCCGTCAGACGTGATACTGAAGGATTCAACCATCATAGAATGAAACGCGTTCTTTGCTTATTGATTTTATTCATGACCGTTATGGGTGTCATGGCACAGCGGGGACAAGACTTCGCCTCGCGTTTCATGCAGCAGTGCAGTGCCGACACCGTGGAGTGTATTACCATCAGTCCAAAGATGATGGAACAGCTGGTAGCCATGGGCGGTAAAAACCGCAACGACACACTCCTGCAGGCCATAGCCAAACTGCGCAGTGCCCGGATTCTTCAGGCCAAGCAGAACGGTGCCCATTACTATGAGCGTGCTGAGGCCCTGCTGAAAAAGAATGCACGGCGATTTAAGCATCTCAAGGACTTCCGTACGGAACGGCTTGAAGGGGTTTTTTACAGTCGCGAGCAGCGTAGCGGCCGGAAGGTGGAGATGGTTATGCTGGGCAAGGCTCCCGAGAAAAACGGTTTCGTGCTCATCAACCTGACAGGCGACATTGACGAAGAGTTTATTGAAATGCTGATGCAGATGTTTGGACAGCACGCTTCCAACACTTGAAAAAAGAAAATTTCTATGCTTTCTCTATATTAATCATGTTTAGTAAAACACAAAAGAAACTGTGAAGTTTCAATTCTCTCAAATTTTTCATAACATACTAACGTAGAAGTAAGGCCGCTTCCGAAACGTCGGAAGCGGCCTCTTCGTTTTTTATGGGTTGACTCTTATGAGAGAAGTACAGGGTTCTCACTCAGCCTTCCTTAGCCGTAGATAGAGCTGGAATAGGGCCGGGAAAATGAGACAGCAGGAGAACCCGAGCGCCATATAGACGGCACGCTGGTCGCCGCCGAAGATATCAACGAGTTTGGCATCATTGGCGGTTGGTATGAGGTTGGTAATCACATAGGCGGCCGAATTGTTAACCCAGTGGAAAACAATGCCGGGAATAATGCTGCCTGTACGATAGTACATCCAACCGATAACAAGGCCAATGAGCGTGGCGTGCACGAATTGCTGCACGTTGCCGTGAACGGCCCCGAAGATGAAGGCCGAGACGACAATGGCCCCACACGTCCAGAGACCTGCTCCCTGTTCCTTGTCCTTTCCCAGATTGAGCAGCACACGCAGAATGGCTCCGCGGAAGACGGCCTCCTCAGCCAGTGGCACCAGTATGCCTACTGACAGGTAACCCCAGCGATTACGCATCATATCGGTTAGCAGAATCTCCATTTCTTCCGGCATCTCGTAGGGTATTTTTTCTCCTAACCATGTGGAGGGAATAATGGTTCCGAGCGCGAGGATGGCCACCCATGCCATCGCCGTCCACGGACGACTGCGCAGATATGCTCCGTTTGCCGGCGTCCAGTGCAGCAGCAAGAAGAGCGCCAGTGTCAACACACTACTGGCAATGGAGATGATGACGAAGCTGGTGGCACTGGGTGTCATGGCACCATTCGCAGCTTGTTCTGCCAGTTCGCTCAGTTGGCTACCGCTTTTAAAATACTGTATGCCGACGACGATAAAGGTCACGAACATCTGGATGACCAGAAATGCAATCACGTAGAGTATTGTTTCAATGATGGTTTTTACGTATTTCATGCTTTGATGTCTTGGTTCAGTCGTTCTTCTGCATTTTGAGCATCCTGCCGTAGCTGCTCAACCAGTTCTTCAGGAGTGTCGAAGCGTTGTTCGTCGCGCAGCCGGTGAATGAAGCTGACAGTCATGCTTTGTCCGTAGAGTTTGCCCTCATGGTGCAGGATGTGTGTTTCCAGGGTGGTTTGTTGGCCGTTGAAGGTCGGGCGGTGTCCAATGTTGGTCATGGCATGTTTCTGCTCCAACGAGCTCTCCAGTCTGACCTTTACTGCATATACACCGTTTGCGGGAATCAGTTTACACGGGTCGTCAGGCTGTAGGTTGGCAGTAGGGAAGCCAATTTCTGTGCCAATATGCTGACCGCTGACCACCGTTCCCGTGACGGTATAGGGATGCCCCAGACAGTCGTTGGCCTCTTCTATGCGTCCTTCAGTAAGCAGCCGGCGAATGAGTGAGGAATTGGTAACCTGTCTGTCTTCATGATTCTTCTTCAGTAAATGGTCGTTGCTGCCGGGTTGCGCTGGGGTGGGGGGCAGGCTCTTCACTTCTATTCCCAGCTCCTTTCCGTAGCGTAGGTAGTCATCAAACCCCGTCTGCTGCCCCGGCGTGCGGTGCCCGAAATGGTTGTCGTAGCCTGTCAGCAGCGTTTTCACTCCAATTTGTTTCTTTAAAACCTGTTGCATGAAGTCGTAGGCTGGCAGGTGGGCCATTTCCTTGGTAAACGTCAGTACGACGCACTGGTCGATGCCGGTCAGTGAGAGCAGCAGGAGCTTTTCGTCAAGCGTACTGAGCAGCTGGGGCTGCCAGTCAGGCTGCAGAACTTGCCGGGGGTGTCGGTCGAAGGTTACCACGCACGCTGGCAGCCGGCATTGCTTTGCTTCCTGCTTCAGACGGTCAATGACAAAGCGATGTCCCTGGTGTACGCCATCGAACATTCCGATGGTGGCAACACATGGTGTGGGCTCCAAAAACGGCTCTTTTAGGTATATAATCTTCATTTGTGCGGCAAAATTACAAAAAAAATATAATTTATAATTCATAATTCATAAATATTTACTACCTTTGCATCCGCAAAACCGGACTTGTAGCTCAGTTGGTTAGAGCAACAGACTCATAATCTGGAGGTCCCAGGTTCAAGCCCTGGCTGGTCCACACGTCATTGTAGAGATACGGGAACACATGTGGTTTTCGTATCTTTTCGTTTATAAGGAAAGCGTATGGGCATACATTATTCCAAGAAGGAAGAGTACTGGAACTCATGGTCGCATGCCGGCGGCATCGTGTTAGGCGTAGTGTTCGGCATTGTTTTCCTTGTCATTTGCTTTCGGGGTGATAATGGCTGGGCGCGTCTGGGCGTGTCGCTCTATCTCTTCGGCATGCTGGGTTCTTATATTGCCTCGACGGTCTATCATGCCGTCAGCCAGCGTTCCAAGTGGCGTGAGCGTTTTCGCCGGTGGGACCATGCTGCCATCTACTGGCACATTGCCGGTTCCTATTCGCCTCTGACGCTGACGGCGCTTCGCGACCAAGGCTACTGGGGTTGGGGTCTTTTCTCGTTTGTATGGCTGTGTGCCATTGCCGGAACCACTATCAGCTTCATTCGTCTGAAGCAGCATTCCAACGTTGAAACGTTTTGTTTTGTGGGCATGGGGCTCAGTGTGCTCGTGGCTTTCAAGCCGTTGCTCAACGCGGTGAGCACGGCTGCCGTTATCTGGATTATTGCCGAGGGCGTGTGCTACATTACGGGTGCTGTCTTTTACAGTATCAACAAGAAGCGTTTTATGCACACCGTGTTCCACTTCTTCGTGCTGGCAGGCAGCCTCTGCCACATCATTGCCGTGTGGGATGTGCTGAGGGATTATTTGGAGTGATTTCCGGAAAGTTAAGGGGAGTTCTTTGCGTGCGCAAAGAACTCCCCTTTATTCTTTTAACTTCCTGACTTCAGAAAGTCGAACGTTTTTACTTTACATATTCTGCAAAGTCGGTCAGTTTCATGTCGCCCTTGCGAGCCAGTGTGTCGTGCATGGCGAAGGCGGCTGTCAGGTTGTGGCGCGTCTGTCCCATCTTCGAAATCTTCAGGTAGTCCCACAGCAGCTGCTTGTAGTCGGGGTGAGCGCAGTTCTCAATGATGCACTCAGCACGCTGTGCGGGGCTCTTGCCGCGCAGGTCGGCAATACCCTGTTCGGTGACGATGATGTTCACGTCGTGCTCGCTGGAGTCCTGGTGGCTGACGAAGGGCACGATGCTGGAGATAACGCCACCCTTTGCCACCGACGGGCAGGTAAAGATGCTGAGGTAGGCATTGCGTATGAAGTCGCCCGAACCGCCAATGCCGTTCATCATCTTCGTACCGCTGATGTGGGTAGAGTTCACGTTGCCGTAGAGGTCGGCCTCAATAGCCGTGTTGATGGCAATGACACCCAGTCGGCGTATAATCTCCGGTGAGTTCGAGATTTCACTCTGGCGCAGCGTCAGGTGCTGCTTCATGTAGTCCATGTTGTCATACACCTGCATCAGGCACTCGTTCGACACGGTCAGCGAGCAGGCAGAGGCATCCTTCACGCGGCCGTTGAGCATCATCTCAATGACGGAGTTCTGAATCACCTCCGTGTAGATGTTGAAGTCGGGCACGTGCTTGTCCTCACCCAGGGCACCCAGGATGGCATTTGCTGTCGAGCCTACGCCGCTCTGCAGGGGCAGGAACTCACGCGGTATGCGTCCCTTGTGCATCTCCTCAACAAGGAACTCAGCCGTCAGGAAACCAATCTTGTCGGTCACGGGGTCACTGTCCTTGAAGGCGCGTGCCTCGTCGGGGATGTTACACTCCACGACACCCGCCACCTTCTCCTTGGGTATGCTGACGTACGGCTTACCGATGCGGTCGCCCACATGCTCAATGGGTATAGCCTTGCGGTAGGGAGGGTCCAGCGGCTCATACACGTCATGGATGAACTTGGCGTTGGGGTTATGGAATGAATTAAGCTCCAGAATGACGTGCTTGGCCAGTCGGGCAGCCGTGGGGCTGATGCCGCCGGCAGCCGTCAGGAACACGTGATAGTCGTTACCGCAGTCCTCAATGTCGCAGACCTCGAGGATGGCCCAGTCAACATCGCCATAGAAACCGTAGCGCAGCTCCTGTGCCATGTGGCTCAGGTGCAGGTCGTTGTAGGGAATCTCACCCAGATTCACGTGCTTGCGGAAATCAGGATTCGTGGTGTAGGGTGCACGATAGAGGATAGCCTGTGCGTTAGCCAGGTCACCATCGGTACTCTGACCGGTAGATGCACCCGTGAAGATAGCCACCTTGAACTCGCGGCCGGCCTCATGCTCAGCAATGGCAATCTTGGCCAGCTCCTTCGTTGTTGCCTTGGCCACACCGGCCGGTGTGAAACCACTCATGGCGATGTGGTCGCCATTCTTAATCAGCGCTGCAGCCTCTGCAGCAGTCATACGTGTATAACTCATAATGTTTAATGTTATTTTCTGAATCGTTCTGCCTGTTCCTGTATCAGGGCGGTGTCGTTGAAGTAGTCTATCTGCATGGCCTTGCGCACCTCGTCCATCGTCCGGGCACCCGTCTCGCGGGCCTGCTCCGTTCCCTTCTTCAGGATGTTGTAAATCTCGGGAATGTCCTGCTCAAACTCATGGCGGCGCTGGCGCATGGGCTCCAGGAACTGGTTGAGCACCTCGTTCAGGAATTTCTTGCACTTCATGTCGCCCAGTCCACCACGGCGGTAGTGGTCCTTCAGCTCGTCCAGGTTCTGGTACTCCGGCCAGAAGTTCTTGAAGTCCTCGTCGGTAGAGAAAGCATCCAAGTAGGTAAACACGGCATTGCCCTCCACGTGGCCCGGGTCGTTCAGGTTGACGTGCTCGGGGTCGGTGTACATCGAGCGCACCTTCTGCCACACGGTGTCCTTGTCGTCCGAGAGGTAGATGCAGTTGCCCAGCGACTTCGACATCTTCTCCTTGCCGTCCGTTCCCGGCAGTCGGCGTGCCGTCAGGTTCTCGGGTAGCAGGATGTCCGGCTCCACCAGCACCTCGGCGTATGTCTGGTTGAAGCGGCGCACCAGCTCGCGTGTCACCTCGAGCATGGGCTCCTGGTCCTCACCGGCAGGCACCGTGGTAGCCTTGAACAGCGTGATGTCGGCAGCCTGGCTCACGGGGTAGCAGAAGAATCCCAGCGGGATGTTCGCCTCGAAGTTACGCATCTTGATTTCCGTCTTCACCGTCGGGTTGCGCTGTACGCGGCTCACGGTGATGAGGTTCATCAGGTACGTCGTCAACTCGGCCAGCTCCGGAATCTGGCTCTGAATGAAGAGCGTGCAACGCTCCGGGTCGAGTCCGGCAGCCAGGTAGTCGAGGGCCACCTCTATGATGTTCTGACGTATTTTCTCCGGGTTGTCGGCATTGTCCGTCAGGGCCTGAACGTCGGCCATGAAGACAAACATCCTGTCGTAGTCACCCGCATTCTGCAACTGCACACGGCGACGCAGGGAACCCACGTAGTGTCCCAGATGCAGTTTCCCGGTGGGGCGGTCACCGGTCAAAATAACTTTTCCCATTGTTGTTTTTTATTTTTATCAATCTGTGTCCTGAAAGTAAAACTTGAAAAACTTTAGCAGGTAGGGACGATCGGGTTCGAACCGATGACCTCTTCAATGTGACTGAAGCGCTCTAAACCAGCTGAGCTACGCCCCTGTTTTGTTAACGGCTGCAAAGGTACGAATAAGTGAGCAAAACACCAAAAGAAAACGACTATTTTTTTTGTTTTCGCGCTCGGCTCTGCCGCTTTGCCCCTTCAGGTCAAAGAACGAAAGTACCTTCCTGTTGTTTTTTACATCAGCCCCTCCACCTCCATTTTCCTGTCCGACTTTCGGTAGGCCATGCCCGTGAAGACGGCAATCAGCTCCCCCCGTTGGTTGCTGATTTTCACCTCGCAGTATGGAATCTTGTGGTGGTTAATGGTTTCCGTAGCCTCGGCACGCAGCACGTCGCCCTCCATGGCCGAGCGCGAGAAGGTGATGCTGCTCTGTATGCCGAAGCTGAGCTGTCCGTGGCTGTTGGTGACCGCCGCGAAGGCCAGGTCGGCCAGCGTGAACAGCGCACCCCCCTGGCACACGTTGCCCCCATTCAGGTGGTTCCTGCTCACCGTCATTTCTGCACGGGCGTAACCCTCGCGTATCTCCGTCAGTTGTATGCCGTTAGCTGCGGCAAAGCGGTCGTTCCGGTTCAGTAAGTCTTTTAGTGTCATGTCGTTCTTTTATTTTCACAATTTCGTGCAAAGGTACGAAAAAAATAAGAGTCAAGCGTTGTATGTAGAAAGTTTTTTGTAATTTTGCACGCAAAAATCATTAGAAACATGGAATCAAGACTTGTAGTTTATAACACCCTGACGCGCCAGAAAGAGCGCTTCGAGCCCCTCCACGCCCCCAGTGTGGGCATGTACGTCTGCGGACCCACCGTCTATGGCGACCCACATTTAGGCCACGCACGCCCCGCCATCACGTTCGACGTGGTGTTCCGCTACCTCCGGCACTTAGGTTACAAGGTGCGCTACGTGCGCAACATTACCGACGTGGGCCACCTGGAGCACGACGCCGACGAGGGTGACGACAAGATAGAGAAGAAGGCACGACTGGAACAGCTGGAACCCATGGAGATAGCCCAGCACTACACCAACCGCTACCACCAGGCCATGGATGCTCTCGGCGTGCTGCGACCCTCCATTGAGCCACACGCCACCGGCCACATCATTGAGCAGCAGCAGTTAGTGCAGCAGATACTCGACAACGGCTTCGCCTACCAGTCGAACGGAAGCATCTACTTCGACATTGAGGCCTACAACAGGCAGCACAAGTACGGCATACTCTCAGGACGCTCCCTGGAGAACATCAAGGACGAGAGCCGCACGCTGGCCGGCGTAGGCGAGAAGCGCCACCAGGCCGACTTCGCCCTGTGGAAGAAGGCACAGCCCGAACACATCATGCGCTGGCCGTCGCCCTGGAGCGACGGCTTCCCCGGCTGGCACTGTGAGTGCACAGCCATGGGCCGCAAGTACTTAGGCGAGCAGTTCGACATTCACGGCGGCGGCATGGACCTCGTCTTCCCACACCACGAGTGCGAAATAGCCCAGGCCGTGGCCTCCATGGGACATCAGGCCGTGAAGTACTGGATGCACAACAACATGATAACCATCAACGGACAGAAGATGGGCAAGTCGCTCGGCAACTTCATCACCCTCGAGCAGTTCTTCACCGGCAGCCACCCCATGCTCACGCAAGCCTTCTCGCCCATGACCATACGCTTCTTCATACTCTCGGCGCACTACCGTGGTACCGTCGATTTCTCCAACGAAGCACTCATAGCCTCCGAAAAGGGACTGCAGAAACTCATGCAGGGACTCAGTGACCTGAAGCGCGTGCCCGTCAGCAACGAGTGCGACGCCGAGACCGGCAAAACGGTGAAAGAGCTGCGCCGGAAGTGCTACGACGCCATGAACGACGACTTTGCAACACCGCTCGTGCTGAGCTACCTGTTCGAAGCCTGCACCACCATCAACAAGCTCATTGACCACAAGGCCACCATCTGCGCTGACTGCCTCAAGGAGCTCAGCGAGACGATGCACCTGTTTGCCGAAGACCTGTTAGGCCTGCAGAGCAGCACTCAGCAGTCAGGAGCCAAGAACCAGGAGCGCGAAGAGGCCTTCGGCAAGGTGGTCGATATGGTGCTTGACCTGCGTGCCAAGGCCAAGGCCAGCAAAGACTGGGCCACCTCCGACCATATCCGTGACGAGCTGTCCGCCCTCGGCTTCGAGGTGAAGGACACCAAGGACGGTGCCACCTGGCGTCTGAACAAATAGCCCATGCTCGGCATCGATGGTTCCCCACCGTCACCTGTCAAAAGGAAAGAATCACCGAACAGAAGGGGTTACACCGCCCGCCGTTAGAACGAACGCCGCCCGCTGTTAGTTCTAACGGCGGGCGGCGTTATAATTAACGGCGGCCGCCGTGTTCCCGTTTCCCCTACCCTTTCTCCCCGTTTCCCCGGCAGTTTCTCCCCGTTTCCCCGGGGGTTTCTCCCAGTTTCCCCGGCACACTCTAAACGGCAGGCGTCGTCTTGCAGTCAGAAAAGCCAATATTTATTTTGTATTGTACT
>JAGAYI010000026.1 GCA_017940545.1 Prevotella sp. | reverse complement strand
AGAAGGTTGTCATCTCTGCTCCTGCCGGCAATGACCTGCCCACCATCGTTTACAACGTAAACCACAAGACTCTGACTCCTGCTGACACTGTTATCTCTGCTGCTTCTTGCACCACTAACTGTCTGGCTCCCATGACCAAGGCTCTGAACGACTTCGCTGCTATCCAGAGCGGTATCATGACAACTGTTCACGCTTACACTGGCGACCAGATGATTCTGGACGGTCCTCAGCGCAAAGGTGATGTTCAGCGTGCACGTGCCGGTGCCCAGAACATCGTTCCTAACTCTACGGGTGCTGCCAAGGCTATCGGTCTGGTTATTCCCGAGCTGAACGGTAAGCTGATCGGTGCTGCCCAGCGCGTTCCGACTCCTACAGGTTCTACCACCATCCTGCACGCTGTTGTGAAGGGCGAGGTAACTGTCGAGGGCATCAACGCTGCCATGAAGGCTGCTCAGAACGAGTCGTTCGGTTACACTGAGGAGAAGCTCGTTTCTTCTGACATCATCGGCATGAAGTACGGTTCTCTGTTCGACGCTAACCAGACCATGGTCAGCAAGATTGGCGACGGCAACTCTCTGGTACAGGTTGTTGCTTGGTACGACAATGAGAACTCTTACACTTCTCAGATGGTTCGCACCATTAAGTACCTCGCTGAGCTGAAATAAGCTGCGAGAACAAGGAAACTTATAAATAAAAATAGCCGTTCTGCTTTGCAGGGCGGCTTTTTTTCGGAATGATAGGGAGCAGATATGGCATCTCGACATCAAGCCCGATAACTTCATGGTCGATGCCAACGGACGCTTGTACCTGATAGACTTCGGGGCGTCCAAGCAGTTGCATTCAGTTGACGGGCGCACGCTGGCAACTTCAGCCGCCATGGCTCTTACTCTCGGCTGCGCCTTGTCTTCTGAGTTCCGCCATACGTTATATATATGTAGCAGTATGTGGGCGAACATCGGAATAATTTCTGCCTGCTCACAGGAAGAGAGCAGCGAATTCTTTTTAGGTAAGAGAGTCCTCCGTAGGTAAACCTTTCAAAAAATGAACCGAAAGGGACTCGACTCACCACCGTTCAGCCGCATTCTTGCGTCCCGTTGGTAGCAAGCGTCTCCTTCGTCGCCGAGCGGCAAATGCCGATGAACGGAAGTCACTATGCTCAAGTAGCTTAAAAAACTTTTCCATAAAAATCAGCCATTCTGCTTTGCAGGATGGCAATTTTTGTTTATCTTTGTGGCCGGAGAACCTAATCAAGAACCAAAGACATTCATAAAACATGAGACGTGTTTCATTTTTCTTCCTACTGGCTTTGCTGCCCCTGGCGCTACCGGCACAGAGCGTCATGACGATAGACCAAATACAGCAGACGTGGACCGCCAGAAGCATAAGTGGCGTGCAGGGCGGTGACATACTTTCGCTGATAAGGGGACTCAGTGATGCCATGCCGTCAAAATCGCTGATTCGGCTGCTGCTGCACGTTGACGAGCAGCACCTCGAATGTGAAGATATTGTTGACGTCGATGTGAAGAATGGTTACGTCAGCATGCAGGAAGGCTTGATGTGCGGCAACGGGCCGGACGAGACAGACCTGATGGTGAGCAACGCTCCCGAGGCGGAGTCGGTGCAGGCTTGTGTGTGGAAACGGACTAATGGGCACCGCCTGTTGGCAGTTGCCTTCCGGCAAATGTCATCAGCATGTAAGACGCTGATGTGTTTCTACGATTATGACCCCGCCAAGCGGGTGCTGACTCCGGAAAAAAGTCTGGAGCATTTATTCAAACCACTCTTTTCCACTATGTCTGCTGAAATAGCGTTGCCAAAGGAGGGACGCCAGCTGGTCATTACAGAGGACTTTCCGGGAACTTACTGCCCGGTTGTCCACCGTTACGACTGGGACGGCATGAAACCTTCTGTAGAGCGCGTGTCGTTTGGCAATATGGAGAAACTGGTCAATCTCTATAAGGAGTTCTGCATGAACGTTGAGAAGCCCTACATGACTGAGTATGCGCTGTACGATGTAGATAAAGACGGTATTCCGGAACTGTTCCTGAAGGGCTCTACCTCATACGACACCTACATTGGGGCATACGCCATGAACGGCGGAAAAGCGGAATTGCTGTGTGGACAGGATGAAAAGCTCATGCTCTCGTTCTATCGCCATGCGCTTGGCTACAGTGGTCATGGCGGCGCCGCGACGATGCTGTCGGGCTATATTCTGGTGAAGAACAGCCGGAAGGCAGGACAACTTGTTGATATACAAGAGTGGGACAACAGCCTTGAAGACTTCGGCCCCAGCTACTACCTGATGGACGGCAGTGACATGCCGGCTGCAGAGGCAGAGAAAATCATCCGGTCGATTGGAGCAACAATTGATCCTGTCCTTGAGTGGCATGACATTTACTATCCTGACGAACAGTAATGGTTTCTATTTGTATAGTTAGAATGATTAATAACATAACGCTTATGAAAAAGATGTTTTTGGGCATGGCCCTTACGTTAATGACCGTATTGACGGTGCTGTCGTGTGGCAAGAAGACGGCAGAAACAGATGGTGTAAAGATTGAGCAGAACCAGTACAGCGTGGTCTTGCCCACAGGTTGGGAACAGGCGACAACAGGTTCTGACAGCTACGAGAGTCTGAACCTGACGAAAAAGGTGGGCGGAACGACGATGAAGCTGGCCTTCCATGTCTATGCCAACACTACAAGTAAGCCTGCAGCAATGATGAAGAGTATTTGCCGCGAGAAGAACGGCTGGGAGTATCAGCCCAGTCAGGAGCTGGGTGACAACACCTGGAGCATTGCCTATGCACCCAACGCGAACAGCAAGTATGCTGCCCGCCACTGTGCCTTCACGGCCTTGAAGACGGGAGTGCTTTACGTTCAGTTAGAGAATATTGACATTAACGACCCGGAGGCAAAGGCCATTCTGGAAAGTGTAGAGGTGAAGTGAAGCATAAGCTGATTACCGTACTCGGGCCAACGGCCTGTGGCAAGACGCAGTTAGCGGTGGCTCTGGCGCAGCGGCTGGGCGGAGAAATCATCTCGGCCGACTCGCGTCAGGTCTATCGCCGCATGGACATAGGAACAGGCAAGGACCTCAGCGACTACCGTGTTGTGGCTGGTCTAGTGTCTGCTCCTGTGGTTGGCTCTGTTGCTGGTCCTGTGGTTGACGGCTCTGCCGTCAACATCCCCTACCACCTCATCGACATCTGCGAGCCTGGCACTAAGTATAACCTCTTTCAGTATCAGCAAGACTTTTTTGACGTCTATCAGGACATGCAAAGCAGGGGAGTGCAGCCCATACTTTGCGGAGGTACGGGGTTGTATATTGAGGCCGTACTGAAGGGTTACCAGCTGTCGCCCGTGCCCCAGAACCAGGAACTGCGCGACCGCTTGGAAGGCAGGTCGCTCGAAGAACTGACCGCCATGCTGACAGAACTGAAGGCGAAGAACGGCTCCACGATGCACAACACCACCGACGTTGATTCCTGTCAGCGGGCTATCAGGGCCATCGAGATTGAGACATATAATATGGAGCACCCCATGCCAAGAAGGGAACTTCCGCCCGTTGACTCCCTCATCGTAGGACTGCAGATAGACCGTGAGCTGCGACGCGAGAGAATCACCCGCCGACTGAAAGCCCGTTTGGAAGAGGGCATGGTTGACGAAATTCGCGGACTATTGGCCGAAGGCATACCTGCCGAAGACCTGATTTACTACGGGCTGGAATATAAATACCTGACGGAGTATGTAACAGGCAAGCTGACGTACGACGAGATGTTCCGCCAGTTAGAGATAGCCATCCACCAGTTTGCCAAGCGCCAGATGACGTGGTTCCGGGGCATGGAGCGCCGCGGGTTCACCATCCATTGGATTGACGCCACGCTGCCCATGGAGGAGAAGGTGGACGAAATACTGAAGTACCTATCGTGACGATGACCAGACGGCAGAATACCTGAGCGACGGCGAGTGGCACCGCAACCATTACACCAGCCCTACATCTTCTACATCGGCAGTGGCACAGATGAAACGCTACGAAATAGAGCGGGCCATCGTGAAGTACAAGGTGACGCAGGGCAGTCAGCAGGGCGTTCAGGCCAAAGCCTTCGACAAAATCGGGCAGTACGAGCGCCGCGAGCTCAAGATAGGCAGCGTGGCGACCATCGCACTGAAGCAAGGCAGCGCCTCCTACGCCCTCGACAAGAAGACGAAAAAGGCCAAGCGCACCAAGGATGCCGACCTGAACTTCCTCGACCAGAACGAGACGCTGATGAAGAAACTCAACCTGCAGAAAAAGGGCACCGCAACCGTCGCGGGCAAGCAGTGTGACCACTACGTAGGCGATTGAGCAGCCCACGAGCATTGACCCCAAGATGTTCAAGATGCCTAACGGTTATACGGTGAAGTGAGTTCTCTCCGACTCGGCATAAAAATAAATGCGAATTTATATTGTATAGCTCTCGACTTTTCGTAACTTTGCGACAAAAGTCGCGAAATTACTCCGTCTCGGCAAAAAAAAGAAACAAGTTTCTTTGTTATGCTCTCGACTTTTCGTAACTTTGCGTTTGCAGCGCGAAGTTACTTTCGTTCGAAAATGAAAAGAAAAACGAGTTTTCCTTTTGCATTTTGCTCACTTATTCGTAACTTTGTCGCCAAAAGGAAAAAGGATTATGAGAGACGGAACATATATCAGTTTCGACTGGGCGTTGAAGCGCCTGTTGCGCGACAAGGCAAACTTTGGCGTGCTGGAGGATGCCAACGCTCCCGGTCTGCAGGAGGCTCGTCAGAAACTGTTGTTTGCCCGCATGAGCCGAGACGAACAGATAGCTTACCGTCGCTACATTGATGACCGGGTCATCTTGGCAGACCAGATAGTCACAGCCCGTGGCGAGGGAAAGCTTGAGGGTTTTGCCGAAGGTCGTGCCGAAGGAATTGAAGCAGGTCGTGCAGCAGCGCGTATGGAGAATGCGCGGAGTCTGAAGGCAAATGGTGTTCCGTTGGATGTTATCGTCAAGAGCCTGTCACTGTCTGATGACGAGGCGAACCTGCTGAAACGGGAAGACACAGCAAAATAAAAGATAATGGCAGTAGAACAGACACGGTGGGGCATACTGTATTGCCCGAAGAAAGGTATTCATCCTGACCGAAAGCGCTGGGAGAAAGTGCAACGGGCGCTTGACCTGCGCAAGGTGCAGTATGACTTTGTGCAGAGCGAGACGGCCGACAGTGTGGAACGGCTCATGCGCATGCTTATTAATAATGGTTACAAGACCATCGTCGTCGTTGGGGGTGATTCGGCATTGAACGATGCAGTCAACTGCCTGATGGAGGTGGAGCCTGAGGTTAGGGAATCCGTCGCTCTTGGTGTGATACCCAACGGGGTGCTGAATGACTTTGCCCGTTATTGGGATTTCAAGGAAGGTGAAATTCAGCAGACGGTTGACTGGCTCGTGAAGCACCGTGTACGCAAAGTTGACCTGGGCTGCGTCAACTATCAGGATGAGGCAGGCAATAGAACAAGGCGTTACTTTTTGAATTGTGTCAATATCGGACTTATTGCCGACGTGATGAATCAGCGCCGACAAGCGCGTTCGCTGCTTGGCTCACGTACTTTGGCGTTTTTTGCCTCCATTGTGATGATGGCCTTCCACAGGTTTGACTATAAGATGGAATTGAAAATCAATACCGATACCATTAGCCGCAGGGTCATGACGGTTTGTGTAGGTAGTGGTCCGGGCTACGGACAGACACCGAATGCTGTACCCTATAACGGCTTGCTTGACGTGAGCGTGGTGTATCAGCCGCAGAAGATGGCTCACCTCTTTGCAGGCCTTTGGCTTCTGGTGACCGGACACTTCCTGAATCATCACAGTGTTCACCCCTACCGTACGCGCCAGGTACTGCTGAATGACACCTCCCGTGCCCGTGTCGGAATAGACGGCCGGCTGCTTGGAAAACTGGAAGGGCCGTACAGCATCACAGTAGAAGAAGAGGTCGTTAATTTCCTGATTCCTGATTGAAAATATGTTAGAGAAAATAAAAAATGCACGATTTTCTAAAATAATCGGGCATTTTTTTTGTTATCCCGTGTAAATTGATTACTTTTGGAATGTAAATCTAAGACTTACTTAAAAACAAAACCTAAAATAGGAACTATGAGTTATTTACGATTCGAAAAAGCTGTAATGACTAACCTCGAGGAGTCCATTCGTCGTGAATTGCTGCGTACCAACCGTTCGGGAGCCTATTCCTGCTCCACGATCGTAGATTGTAATACGCGTAAATATCACGGCCTGTTGGTAGTGCCGGTTCCTGAACTCGATGACGAAAACCATGTCCTGTTGTCGTCGCTCGACGCTACGGTGATTCAGCATGGTGCTGAGTTCAACTTGGGTCTGCACAAGTACTCGGGAAATAATTACAGTCCTAAAGGTCACAAGTACATTCGGGAGTTTGACTGTGACAAAGTGCCTACCACGCTATACCGTGTAGGCGGTGTGTTATTAAAGAAAGAGGTGGTCTTCCAGGCCTACGAGGACCGCATCTTGATTCGTTACACTTTGGAGGATGCTCACTCGGCCACGACGCTTCGTTTCCGTCCGTTCCTGGCTTTCCGCAGCGTTCGTCAGTTCACCCATGAGAACACTACCGCCAGCCGCGAGTACCATGAGGTTGATCATGGCATCAAGACCTGTATGTATGCCGGCTATCCTGACCTGTATATGCAGTTCTCGAAGAAGAACGAGTTTGTATTCCAGCCTGACTGGTATCGTGGCGTAGAATATCCGAAGGAGCAGGAGCGAGGCTATGCTTCGAACGAAGACCTGTATGTTCCCGGTTATTTCGAGATGCCTATTAAGAAAGGCGAGAGCATCGTTTTCTCGGCATCCACGTCGGCCATTAAGGCTACTACGCTGAAGGCATTGTTTGAAAAGGAAGTTAGTCTGCGCACCCCACGCGACAACTTCTATCATTGTCTCGTAACAGCCGCCCATCAGTTCCACTTCCGCGACCGCCGCAGCGGCAGCTCAGAGAAGCTTGACGACAACGACGACCGCTACCTGCTGGCCGGTTACCCCTGGTTCAAGTGCCGTGCACGCGACACGTTCATCTCGTTGCCCGGTCTGACACTGGCCATCGACGAGCAGGACTATTTCGAACACGTGATGAAAACCGCAGAGAAGGGCTTGCGCGAATTTATGCAGGGCAAACCGCTGAGCGGAAAAATATATGAGATGGACCAGCCCGATGTCCCCCTGTGGGCTATTTGGGCCATTCAGCAGTACGTCAAGCAGGCAGGAAAGGAGCATGGTCTGAAGATGTACGGCAAACTGGTCTTTGACATTATTAAATATATAGTAGCCGGTGGGCACCCGAATCTTCGTCTTGACGAGAACGGATTGCTTTATGCCAATGGGCGCGACAAGGCCATTACATGGATGAACTCTACGGCCAACGGCCGTCCTGTTGTACCCCGTTCGGGCTACATTGTCGAGTTCAATGCCCTGTGGTATAACGCCCTGAAGTTCGCCTCTGCCATGTCTGCCGAGAAGGGTGATGAGAAGACAGTTGCCGACATGGAGAAGCGTGCAGAACTCTGTAAGGAATCGTTCGTCGCAACTTTCATGAACGAATACGGATATCTGCTTGATTATGTGGACGGTAACATGATGGATTGGAGTGTACGTCCGAACATGATTTTCGCCGTTGCCCTCGATTACTCGCCACTGAATCAGGAACAGAAAAAGAGCGTGCTGGATGTTTGCACACGTGAGCTGCTGACCCCGAAGGGCCTGCGTTCGCTGTCGCCGAAGAGCGGCGGTTATAACCCGATGTATGTTGGTCCGCAGACTCAGCGCGACTACGCATACCATCAGGGCACAGCATGGCCTTGGCTGAGCGGATTCTACATGGAGGCCTGCCTGAAACTCTACAAGCGCACGCGTCTGTCGTTCATTGAACGCCAGATGGTAGGCTACGAGGAAGAGATGGACTATCACGCATTAGGCACCATCAGCGAACTGTATGACGGCAATCCGCCGTTCCACGGCCGTGGTGCCATGGCCTTTGCCATGAATGTGGCTGAAATCCTGCGTGCGTTGAAGTTACTCGAAAAGTATTCATACCAAAAATAAGGAGGAACGACAATGAAAGTATTAATGTTTGGATGGGAGTATCCTCCTCATGTGTTTGGTGGACTCGCCACAGCTAACTATGGTATTTCTCAGGGGTTGCACGCACAGGGTGATATGGACATTACACTCTGCCTGCCCAGACCCTTCGGCGATGAGGACCGTACGGCCTGCAATATTGTTGCAATGAATGCAGTGCCAATCGCTTATCGCGACGTCAGCTACGACTATGTGAAGGACCGCGTGGGTAATGTCATGGACCCGGATTTTTATTTCCGTCTGCGTGACCATTTGTATGCTGACTTTAACTATATGAACGTCAATGACCTCGGTGCCATGGAGTTTGCAGGTGGCTATCCGGGTAACCTGCATGAGGAAATCAACAACTACTCCATTATTGCCGGCGTAGTTGCCCGCACCTTGGACTTTGACATTATTCATGCACACGACTGGCTGACCTATCCTGCCGGCATTCATGCCAAGCAGGTAAGTGGCAAACCGCTGTGCATCCACGTTCATGCAACAGACTTCGACCGCTCGCGCGGTAAGGTGAACCCCACTGTTTATTCCATCGAGAAGAACGGTATGGACAATGCCGACTGCATCATGTGCGTCAGCGAGCTGACCCGCCAGACGGTCATCAACCAGTATCATCAGGACCCGCGCAAGTGCTTCACCGTGCATAACGCCGTCTATCCGCTGCCGCAGGAATACCAGGACATTCCACGTCCTGACCATACGGGCAAGGACAAGGTGGTGACGTTCCTCGGACGCATCACCATGCAGAAGGGACCAGAATACTTCGTTGAGGCTGCTAACATGGTCATCCGTCGCACCCGTAACGTTCGTTTCTGCATGGCCGGTTCAGGCGACATGATGGATGCCATGATTTATCTGGCAGCCGAGCGTGGCATTGCCGACCGCTTCCACTTCCCGGGCTTCATGCGTGGCAAGCAGGTGTATGAGTGCTTGAAGGACAGTGACGTCTATGTCATGCCCTCCGTCTCTGAGCCGTTCGGCATTTCGCCGCTTGAGGCCATGCAGTGCGGAACGCCCTCGATTATCTCCAAGCAGTCGGGTTGTGCAGAGATTCTTGACAACTGTATCAAGGTTGACTATTGGGACATCCACGCCCTGGCTGACGCCATCTACAGCATCTGTGCCAACGACTCGCTCTTCAACTACCTCAAGGAGGAGGGCAAGAAGGAGGTTGACCAGATAACCTGGGAGAAGGTCGGCGCCTGGATTGCTACTCTCTATAAGAGAACCCTCGGGTGGGAATAAGCCCCGTCCCGGCCTCCCCGAGGGGAGGAGTGAATAGTAAAGTATAACAGAAAACAACAGACCCAATGCTCCCCGCATGGTCTTCCCCCCTCGGGGGGATAAGAGGGGGGGCTTCATTATGAAAACAATTTGTTTATATTTTGAGATACATCAGATTATACATCTGAAGCGCTACCGTTTCTTCGACATCGGTACCGACCATTATTACTACGATGACTACGAGAACGAGCGTAGCATCACCGACATTGCCAACCGCTCCTACATGCCGGCACTGAACACGCTGGAGGAAATGATTAAGGAGAATGGCCAGTATTTCAAGGTTGCCTTCTCGCTCTCAGGCACGGGCATTGAGCAGCTGGAGATGCACGCTCCGCAGGTGCTGGAGAAGTTGCAGAAGCTCAACGAGACCGGCTGCGTGGAGTTCCTGGCCGAGCCCTACAGCCACGGACTCTCGTCGCTGGCTAACGAGGAGACCTTTGCCCTCGACGTGAAGAAGCAGTGCCAGAAGATTGAGGAGTACTTCGGCAAGAAGCCCACCGTGCTGCGCAACTCGTCGCTCATCTACAGCGACGACATTGGCGGACAGGTGGCTGCCATGGGCTTCAAGGGCATGCTGACCGAGGGTGCCAAGCACGTGCTGGGTTGGAAGTCGCCGCACTACGTCTATAACTGCAACATCGCTCCCAACCTGAAATTGCTGTTGCGTGACGTAGAACTCTCTGACGACATCTCGCTGCGCTTCAACAATAGCGACTGGGAGGGCTACCCCCTGTTTGCTGATGCTTATATTGACCGTATTGCGCGTCTGCCGGAAGAAGAGCAGGTCATCAACATCTTCATGGAACTCTCTGCCCTCGGCATCGCTCAGCCACTGTCCAGCAACATCCTTGACTTCCTGCATGCACTTCCCGCTTGTGCCAAGGAGAAGGGCATCACTTGGTCAACGCCGTCGGAGATTTGCTCCAAGATGAAGAGCGTCAGCAGCATCGACGTACCCGACACCCTGTCATGGGTTGACGAGGAGCGCGACTGCTCTTGCTGGCTGGGTAACGCCATGCAGCGCGAGGCCTTCAACAAGCTCTACAGCGTGGCCGACCGTCTGCGCATTGCCAACGACCCACGCATCAATCAGGACTGGGACTACCTGCAGGCTTCTAACAACTTCCGTTTCATGACCACCAAACCCTCAAACGTCGGTCTGGACCGTGGCATCTATAGCGGACCGTTCGATGCCTTCACTAACTATATGAACATTCTGGGTGACTTCATTAACAGAGTTAACGCACTCTATCCCGCAGAGATTGACAATGAGGAACTGAACAGCCTTCTGACAACCATCCGCAACCAGGGAGACGAGATTGAAATGAAGGACAAGGAGATTACCCGTCTGAAGGCACGACTGGAGAAGTTGGCTCCCGCTGAGGAGAAAAAGGTGGCTAAGAAGGCTGCACCAAAGAAAGCGGCTGCCAAGAAGCCTGCCAAGAAAGAAGAAACAGCTAAATAAATGTAATTATCAACCGAAAACTGGGACTTGCGTTTTGAAAACGCAGGTCCCAATTTGTCTTCTTTAATCATGGAAAAAAAACGACTTTTTATAATTCTTTTTGGAATTCTTCCCCTGATAGCCGTTCAGGCTGCTGACCGTTTTATCAGCTTTACGCAGGGCGATGTATTGATTCACGGCTCCGGCCATGTGGTGGGTGGCGTGCCCGCTACTGTATATGTTGACAACAACGATGAGCGTGGCGTGTTACGCGCCGCTCGTAACCTTTGTGCTGATTTCGGACGTGTGACAGGTGTTGAGGCTGAACTCTCCACTTTGCGTGCCCAGACGGCAGCTTTCAACCCCCTTCATCCGTCAATCATTGTTGGAACTCTTGGTCATTCGGCAGTTATTGACCGTATGGTGAAAGAGAAAAAAATCAACCTTCAGGTGCTGAAAGGTAAACGTGAGATGTATATGATTCAGCTGGTAGATAACAATTTGGTTATTGCCGGCAGCGATCGGCGGGGTACTATCTTCGGCATCTACGAACTCTCCCGTCAGTTAGGTGTTTCTCCCTGGTACTACTGGGCTGATGTACCGGCAGAACATCATGACAGCATTTTTGTTTGTCGGGGCACTTATACCGACGGTGAGCCTACTGTCCGCTATCGTGGCATCTTCCTCAACGACGAGGCTCCCTGCCTGACATCGTGGGTCAAGAACACGTTTCATACTAACTATGGTGGGCATGAGTTCTACGAAAAAGTCTTTGAGCTCATACTCCGTCTGAAGGGAAACTTCCTTTGGCCGGCCATGTGGAGCTGGGCCTTCTATGCTGACGACCCTCAAAACTCACCTTTAGCTGACGAGATGGGCGTTATCATCGGCACCAGTCACCACGAGCCCATGGCCCGCAACCATCAGGAGTGGGCCCGACATCGTGCTGAGTATGGAGCCTGGAACTACCAGACCAACCAACAGGTCATTGACCGTTTCTTCCGTGAGGGCATAGAACGTGCCAAGAATACCGACGACGTCATCACTATCGGCATGCGTGGCGACGGCGACGAGGCCATGAGCGAGGATGCTGATACAAAGCTGCTGCAACGCATTGTCAACAACCAGCGTCGCATCATCAAGGAGGTGACAGGCCGCAACCCAAAGGACGTGCCGCAGGTGTGGGCGCTCTATAAGGAGGTACTTGACTATTACGACAAAGGCATGAAGGTGCCTGACGATGTGCTCATGTTGCTTTGCGATGACAACTGGGGCAACCTGCGCCGTGTGCCCAATGCTCAAGAACGCAAGCACCCGGGCGGCTGGGGACTCTACTACCATGTAGATTATGTCGGTGCTCCGCGTAACACGAAGTGGCTGAATGTTACCCCAGCACAGAACATGTGGGAGCAACTCTCGTTGGCTTACACACATGGCATCGACCGCATGTGGATTCTCAACGTGGGTGACCTCAAACCCATGGAGTACCCCATTACGCTCTTTATGGACATGGCCTGGGCTCCCGGTTCCGTAGGTAACGACTTAGTCGCAACTCACATGACACCCTTCTGTGCTTCTATTGCCGGGGAAGAGCATGCCGCTGAGGCAGCTCGCATTTTGAACTTATGCTGTAAGTATGCAGGACGTTCCACAGCCGAAATGCTGGATGCTGCCACCTATAATCTTCATACCGGCGAATGGCAGCAGGTGGTGAGCCAGTACCAGCAGTTGGAGCGTGATGCCCTTCGCCTCTATGCTGAGATATCTCAGCAATACCGTGATACATATCGTGAACTCATCCTTTTCCCCGTACAAGCAATGGCTAATGTCTATGAGATGTATTACGCACAGGCCATGAATCATCAGCTTTATCAAGAACAGAACCCCGACTGCAACCAGTGGGCTGATAGGGTAGAAGAGTGCTTCCGCCGTGACTCTGTGCTTTGTGCCCAGTATAACCACGACATTGCGGGAGGTAAGTGGAACGGCATGATGACCCAGAAACATATTGGCTATAAGAGTTGGAACGATGACTTCGGTCCTACCGACGTGTTGCCCAACGTAAAGCGTCTTCCTGCCTTTAGTGAGGCTGCGGACGCAAGCTACTCATTTACTGCTAAGAATGGCTTTGTGAGCATGGAGGCTGAGCATACTTATGCACGTACGGACAGTCCGTCGGCAAAGTGGACAGTCCTGCCTTTTGTAGGCCGTACGTTGAGTGGCATCACGCTGATGCCCTACGACAAGCCTATTGACGGTGCGAAGTTAGAGTACCGCTTCAGTACAGATGCTCAGCATCCAACAAACAGTCAGCAAGTGAAAATCCATGTTGTCGTCAAGTCAACGCTTGACTACCTGAACATTGGTGGCCTATGCTACGAAGTGTCACTTGATGGTGGCAATCCTGTAACGGTTAATTTCAACGCCGAACTCAACGAGAAACCAGAGAATATTTACAGTATCTATTATCCTACTGTAGCCCGCCGTGTCATAGAAAAAGTGGTAGAACTGCCCTTGAACACTCAGTCAGCCACACATACAGTGACCCTGCGTCCTCTTCATCCGGCCATCGTCTTCGAGAAGGTCGTAGTCAATCTTGGTGGTTATCAGCCTTCCTTCCTCTTTGGCGATGAGAGTCCGAAGACGGTAGAAGTGCGATAGCTCCTGCTACTTCTTCTTAGGATGGGTGACATTCAGGATCCAGCGTGAAATGGTATTGAAGGCCGAGTAGATAGCGGGGTGGTATATGTAGAGCTTATAGAGGCTGTTGTTCAGCAGTGCCACCTCGTTACCTCCAGCTATCTGGTTGGTTGTGGCAAACATTTCCTTGGCCCGTTCCACCATGTCGGCAACATGGGTTGGAACGGTGCCTTGCTGTTTGATGTCAAGCAGCAACTGCTTGTCGTGAAAACGGTAGGGCATGGCCGTGCGGATACTGGCAAAGGACATGAAGTAATGTATAATCTTGGCTCGCTGCAGGAAGGGCAGACCATTGTTCATGATTTGGCAGTTCCATACGCCATCCAGTTCGCTGATGGGACGCTGCGTGACTTCGTTGGCATAGGCTAAGGGAATCTGGTCGAAGTGCAGCCCTACGGTCTCCACGTTGCTTTTCCACTTCTCGTGCCAAGCCTGAAAGAGACGTTGGCTCACGGTGTTGTCCTTCACGTACATGATGCCGCTGTTATAGTATGGCATGGATATGTTCCATTCTACGCCAGTCTTCTTCATTCGTCGTCTGACTGATTTTGAGTTGTGACGTTGCTGTAGTGGTACATGGTAGTCGAGCACCATCATGATGTCGCCCGTCAACTGGTCGGCGTCAGCCAGACTGTCGGTCACGATGGTGTCAGAGTCGATGAATAGAAAATCACCCTCTACCGTCTGACGCAGACTGGTCTTCAGGTAGCGTGAGGTTTCCACCTTGTTATACTTTGCAGGCACTTCTACCACGGTTCGCTTGTTAATGCCATGCAGCATGCCCTCACGCTTGCCCTTGATGGTGGCCTCGGTCTTACTGTCAACTACTAATTCGATATATGCGTTTGGCGTGTGCTTGCGCAGGGAATAGACGGACAGCACAACTTGTTCGAGATAGACATCTGTCTCGTTGCTTACCACGGCATATACAATCTTTGTTTTCATATCTTTTTTCTTCGTATTTTATTTTATCTTGACTTTGATGGTGTTGAGGTCTTGGGGACGGCTTGACGTGCCAACCATGAGCTGGTAATGCCCCGGAATGACGCGCATGGTGTTTGTCTTGGAATCCCAGCACTCGAAACGATCGTGGGGAAAGTCCATGGTCAGATGCTTCGTCTCGCCGGCCTTCAGGCTGACTCGTTGGAATGCGCGGAGTGTCTTCAGGGGGCCGTTCTTGTCTGCAGGATGACGGATATAGACCTGAATAACCTCGTCACCGTCACGTGAGCCTGTATTCTTTACAGATATGCGTACCTTATTATAAATATATTCAGGCTCGCCAATTTCGAATGTAGTGTAGCTTAGTCCGTAGCCAAAGGGGAAAAGTGCCTTGCCCTTAAAGTAGCGGTAAGTCCGGTTCGTCATGCGATAGTCTAAGAAGTCGGGCAGGTCGTTGGTACTGCGATAGAACGTCAGAGGCAGTTTGCCGCTGGGATTATAGTCACCAAATAGCACCTCAGCAACAGCCTGTCCTGCTTGTTCTCCACCATACCATGCTTGTATCATGGCATCGCATGTCTCTACTTCAGGTGCAAGAGCCATTGCACCACCAGAACAGTTGATGAAGATGATTCTTTTACCTGCCTCATGCAGGATGCGAAGCAAATCACGCTGCACTTGTGGCAGTTCGATGCTGGTGCGGTCGCCGCCCTTGAATCCAGGTTCATCTACTTTCATTTCTTCACCTTCCAGTTGGGGGGAGATACCGCCGACGAAGATGATGGTATCGGCCGTTCCTATCTGGCTGAGCAACTCCTCTTTTGTGGGGATCGTGCGTTGGAACAGGTCGAACTGCATGGCAGCCATGTCTTCCAACTGCACATAGTCTATGCGGATGCGGTAGGATTCTCCGGCTTTGAAAGTCATTTCTTTCTCCTTGTAGTCAATGCGGTGACGAGATTTCCATTGTTCTATCACCAGTTCGTCGTTGACATAGATGCGTATCTTGTCGTCGCTACCTTCACGAAGTGTCAGAACCTCATCTCTTGTCGGGGTGAAAATACCTTCGTAGCGAGCTGAGAAATTCTCTAAGTTCACTCCCGGTGCAAAGACTGTTGCCCCGCCGTTACTTTGGTTGATAGGTTCCGTCATGACGGTGGTGGCTGCGGGTATGCCTTGCCATTCAGTATTGTTCCAGTAAGTGGCCTGCATGCCGGGTTGTCCGTCGGGGGTTCGCATCATGTCGAAACGGCTTTCGTGTATCTCGTTGCGAGTGAATCCACAACCACGGATATAGGGCGCGTCGGGAATATATTTTCTGATGCCCTGCAGAATGGTTGTAGTCTGTGTTGGGTAACCCGTGTAGTTCCCCCATAGCATGGTAGAGTCGTTGGCATTGGGACCCATGATGATGAGTGAAGAGTTTCGAGATAGGATTTCTTCACTTGAAAGGGGTAGCAGACCGTCGTTCTTCAAGAGAACAATGCTTTGTCGGGCTATGTCAAGTGCCAACTGCTTGTGCTCAGGCGAGGCCACTACTTCTTTCCCGATTTTGGTCCAGGGAACCAGTTCGTCAGGGTCGAAGTCCCCCACTCGCATGCGCTCAATGAGGAGCCGACGCAAGGAACGGTCGATGTCTGCTTCTTTTATCTCACCGCGTTGTACGGCTTCCGGCAGATGTTCGTAACTGCTGCCACATTCCACATCGGTTCCTGACAGTACTCCTTTTGCTGATGCGGCTGCAGCATCGGTCGATACGCCGTGCCGACCTGGCACGTAAAAGTCGTTGATGGCGCCACAGTCGCTTGTGATGATGCCGTTGAAGCCCCACTGGTCGCGCAGAATGTGCTGTTCGTAACGGTTGTTACCGCAGCAAGGGTCGCCGTCAATGCGCTGGTAGGCACACATCACTTCACGTACGTCAGCCTCCTGAACCAACGCCTTGAAGGCCGGTAGATAAGTTTCCCATAGGTCGCGCTCGGGCAATCTTTCAATGTTGAACTCATGGCGGTTCCATTCTGGTCCGCTATGTACGGCAAAGTGCTTGGCGCAGGCCAGTAGCTTCAAGTAGCCATTGCCATCGGGTAGGGGAGTCCCGTTGTAATTCACACCCTGTAAGCCGCGCACCACAGCGACACCCATCCGGCTGGTCAGCCACGGGTCTTCGCCATAGGTTTCTTGGCCTCGTCCCCATCGTGGGTCACGGAAAATATTAATGTTGGGTGTCCAAAAGGACAGTCCCTGATACCGTCCTATCTCTCCACGTCGTTTGGCTTCGTTGTTTTTGGCGCGTGCCTCGTCACTGGCTGCTGCAAAGCAGCGATAGACCAGCGCGTCATTCCACGATGCCGCCATGGCCGTCGTAATGGGAAACACGGTGGCAAAGCCATTACGTCCAATGCCATGAAGTGCCTCGCTCCACCATTCAAACTGTGGAATGGCCAAACGTTTGATGGCTGGCGAGCCATTCATCATCAGGCTGACTTTCTCCTCCAGCGTCAATCGTCCTAACAGGTCGTCGGCCCGTTGTTCTGCCGGAAGACGTGGGTCTTGGTAGGGAAACACCTCTATTTGCGCTTGGACACTTACTGTATATAGCAGACCAATGCTGATGGATAATCCAATAAGTATTCGTTTCATTGTTTTCTGTTTTTCATTCCTCATTTTCTTGTAATTCTAATCCAGTCGGCATCTAACCAACCGCGGTCAGTCTTCGGGTCGCTTTCCACGGCAATGAACCCGAACTTCGCTCCAATCCATTTGCCTTGTCGCATATTGAAATCCTGCCCACATGGTGTGAACTTCTTTCCGTTAAGGCTGTATGCAAAGCGTACGATGGGTTTACCGCCGTGTGGCTGTCCACTTTCTGTGTTGCTGACGGTCAGTCGTAGGTAGATGTCTTCATGAATGCCCGGCTTGTAGTCAATCTCGTCCTTGGCCGTTGCTTTCAGCATGGCAATCAGTTGCTCGGTCTGTTCTTTGCCTTTATCCGCAGCATTGCAGGTTACTTGCAGCAACTGAAACTCGTCGCCAACACGTTTTACCATGAGGGCAGAGTAGTCCAGTCCCATCATGATGAGTCCTCCCATCTGGCCTTCGGCTTTTGCTGTCATACGTACCTTAGCGGTAACGGTAAACTCGTCGGCGGGTGTCTTTTGCAGTAGCATGTTCGGTACCATCCAGAAGTTCTTGGCATCCTTGTCGAGCTTGTGGGTAAAGATTCGCATGGAGCCGAAGGCCGTTGGCATGCCGAACGTTTGTTGGTAGTTGGCTTGCCATTGCCATTGTAACCCCAAGTGCGGTTCATTAAATTCGTCGCTTTCTACTGGATTCACCATCACCGAGCCGGAAGTTTTCGGCTTTCGGTAGGTAACGACAGGTTCACCCTTCTTGCCCATGATGGGCCATCCCGTTGACCAGTCAACAGGTTGCAGGTGAACCACTCGGCCGTAGGCTTCCTTGTCCTGAAAGTGTAGGAACCAGTCTTCACCCAGTGACGTGTGTACCCATGCTCCCTGATGAGGCCCGTTAATGTCGGTTTTACCCTGTGCCAGAACCACTTTGTGTTCGTAGGGACCGTAGGGTGACTTACTGCGCATGGCCAACTGGAAACCGGTGGGTACGCCACCTGCAGGGCACATTATCCAGTACCAGCCGTCACGCTTATAGAACTTCGGTCCTTCGCAGGTACGGTTTTCTGTTCCATTCCCGTCAAATACGATGACGGGATTGCTGATGACCCGCGTGCCGTCGGCTGACAATTCACGTACAGAAAGTACTGATGCAAACTTGGCTCTTGAGTTTGCCCAACCATTGACCAGGTAGCAGCGGCCGTCATCGTCCCAAAGTGGGGTGGTGTCAATCATTCCCTTTCCTTTAATCACGCAGACGGGCTTCTCCCACTGTCCGGCAGGATTCTGTGTCTTGACCATAAAGACACCGTAGTCGGGATCACCCCAGTAGATGTAGTACCAGCCGTCGTGATAGCGAATACTCGGTGCCCACACTCCGTTGCCATGCTGTACGGTGTTGAAGTGCTCAATGAGTGCTTCGTCACCGTCATACAATCTGTCTTTCAGGGCATAGTTAATGATTTGCCAGTTTACCAGGTCGGTAGAGTAAAGTATAGGTAGGCCGGGAATACATTGGAATGATGAGGCGGTCATGTAGTAAGCCTCAGATTCCTCTCCCTTGTTTGAAGTTGCGAGTGGTTTTCCTGCACAAACGTCGGGGTCGCTATAGTCGGCATTGATGACTGGGTTGGTGTAGGTACCGTCGCCATTGTCGGGCGACCATACCTCAGAAAGGCTACGGGTAGGCGAGCTGTGCTCGGGAATGTGGTACTGTGCATACATGGCCAATGGCAGTAGTGCTACAGCCAGGACAATTATTTTCTTCATTTGTAAATCGTTTTTGTGATTTGTTTTTGCAAATGTACGAAGAATCTCTGATACTTGCAAATATTGTCAGGTTAAAAAGTCGCTTGCTGCTTTCTTTCAAACAAAAAAAACACTCCCGGACAGTTGCCCGGGAGTGCCTCTTTCATTTAATAGTAGTTTGTTGTTAGAAAACGGATTACTGAGCTGTGTACCAGCGTGGGTCACCCACCTTCTGCTTGGCAACATCCTCGTTACCGATGGTAAAGTCGCCTTTAGCGGCGTCCTTATACTTCGGGTCAGCACCATTCTTACCATTGACATCGCCATTCCAGTACACCTTGGGATCAGCTTCGGTGTTGCTTGGTGCAAAGAGGTTGGCATTGCTGCAGTTGAAGTAATGGTTGTTGGTGTAAGTCGGCGTGCTTGTCTTCGACTGGTTGGTATAGACCGCCTTCGTGTTAGAAACGATGTTGTTAGTCCATTCAATTTGGTTGCCAACGAAGCGGACGTAGAGCAAGCGCTTAGCATCAGCTCCATTCAGACAGTTGTCAATCGTACACTGGTCAACCTTAATGACGGGAGCTGCATCGGTATAGTTACCGGAAGCATCGTCATAGCGAATGAAGTCACGCTTCTGAGCACAGTTATAGATGGTTGACTTCGTGAAGGTTACTTTCTTCACGTAGTTCTTACGAATGTCGAAGAAGTCACCACCATCGCACTCAATGTCATGAATCAGACAGTTGTTGAAGGTAATAGCCTCAATGATACTCTTTTCCATATTACCGTAGCAGATACCCTTTCCGTAGTTCTTGATTTCAACACTCTGAACGTCAAGAGCAGCATAGTCAATGTTAGCTTCCTTGTAGTTGAAGGTCTGGTCGGTAGTAGCGTTGTCTGCACCGTCGAGAACCACCTGACTGATGGAGAGACCTGCACCGGCATAGAGTTCGAAGCGTCCCTTGATGACAGGCTGTGCTGTGGGATAAACGCCCTTGATGCTGATGGTGTTGTTCACCTTGGCAGCACCGGTCATACCTTCATCATTCTCATTCAGCAGGTAAGTTCCTGGGAATACAGCGAGCACGGAGTTAGCCTCTGCTGCAGCAATGATGTCGGCCAGGTCGTCACCTTCGTGTACGAGGATAGCACCCTCCAGGTCGGCAATGGTCGTGAAGTTGCGGTTACCGCACTGCTTACCATTATAATAAAGGTAGGCAGTATAGGCCGTTTCAGGCTCCAGTCCTTCTACGACAGCCTTACCGGCTTCCTTCTCCTCGGCCGTTATCTCATGAGTGATGTTGCCAATCACAATGGTCGATACATCGTAGCCTTCCTCAACTTCCCACGTCAGTATGACACTACGGTCAGCAATGTCGGCAGGTTTCGGGTTTTTCAGGAACTGCTTGGCACTGGTGCGGAAGTAGGCACCGTTCCATTTTGAGGTGCGTCCCTCGTTACCTTCGGTGATGGCCTGCACATAGACCGTGTATTTTGTGTCATAGAACAGACCACTTATGGCATAGGGGATTTCAGTGACACCTGTTTTTGTAAAGGCAGGTGTTCCTTCCATATTGTATGAAAGGCTGTCGTCAGCAAATACCTGGATGTTGTAAGATGTTGCACCGGCAGACTCCGTCCATCGGATGTCAGCCGTCGTCTCACCGACATTATTAGCTTCCAGGCCAACAGGTGACAAGTTTCGGTTCAGCGTGTAACTCAAAATCTCTTCGCCCTGCTCCTTGCAAGAGGTCAGGACTGCTGTAGTGAGTCCTAACGCGCATATTGTGAATATTTTAAGCTTTTTCATTGTTTCTTGTTTTTTTGATTATTCAGACAATTGACCGTAGTTACCGTCATTGTTCAGCATACCATTGCTGTTGCCAATGAAATATGTCCAGATAGGCCACAGGCAGTGCATGCTGGGCTTGTCAACCACATAAAGACCGTTGATGATGTCGTCAGTGATACGGGGCTCGCCGTTGGTCAGGAACCAGCCCTTGCTCTCGAAACCATCATCCTTCATGGCCTTACCCTCATCGTCGGTGTCACCGTGGTTCAGACCGTAGATAATCAGCGTTTCGGGAACAGAGTGAGCAACGCCCTTGCTGTCAGCAACAGTGGTAGGAGGAGTGAGCTTGTCAAAGACTTCTGCTGTGGGAGGAACCTGATAACCGACTTCGTAATATCTTACATAAACCTTCTCGGGCAGGTCAGAGTATTCACCGGTACGTTCAGAAAGGCGGAGCAGCTTCTGCTTGGCCTCGGCCATCTTCTCGTCGATGATACCCCAGCGAACGAGGTCAGCCTTACGCAGCATTTCACCGGCAAACTCAAAGGCACGCTGGTCAACAACACCCTTAAAGAAAGCATCCTTGCTTGATGTGTAAATCTGTTGCAACTGAGAAACCTTCTGAGCGGGCAGGGCACGGTCGAGAATCGGTTTCATGTACTGCCATGCCTGAGCGGGTCCATCCAGCTCGTTGACAGCCTCGGCAGCCATCAGATAGACATCAGCCAGACGCATGTACTGCCAGTTGATACCATCGTCGTTAGTAGAAGTTACCCAGCGCTTCATCCATTCATAACGAAGCTTACCAAAGTACATGGCAATAGGAGTACTTACAACCTGAGGAACCTGATAGACCTCACCTTCACCACCTACACCATACGTTTCACCATTGTCGGCAGTATGGCTGGTAGCCTTACCGTCATCCTTGTTACCCCAACGGTAGGGTACACAAGTAATGTTACGGCGAATGTCGTCCTTGTCGTAGTCATAGAACAGAGTGGGGAGCGGACCGTTTACACCACCACGGTTCTGGTAGGTATATTGGTCAGCAACCTGGTGACGTACACCAAACGTATAGAGCACACGGCCACGACCATCAGAGAAGGGGATTTCCCAAAGGCTCTCACCACCTGCTTTGACTTCGTCTTGGCAGAGCTTGGTGAAGTTATCCTTGAACTCACCTAACGTGTTACGGCCGCTGTTGATGATGTCAATACACTCTTCCTTGGCAATCTGATACATCTTTTCGGGAGCCAGTTCAGGGTCGTTGGAACGGCGGTAGCCGTCACCACGCAGAGCATAGCCACCGGCAGCCAGTGCGATACGGGCACGCAGACCCTTGACGAATGACTTGTTGACACGCTCTGTAGTGCTGGTGATGCCACTCTCATTGGGCCAGTAGCAGTAACCTTCAGCCTCTTTCAGGTCAGCCAGCAGCTGCTTGTAGATGACGTCCTTATTGGTACGTGGCAAGTACAGGTTCTCTGCTGAGTTCGGCTCAAAACGGGCGGGAACGTCACCCCATGCCTTGACCAGGTCGTTGTAGATAACGGCACGCAGTGTCAGGGCCTCGCCTAACAGATGGGCCATGTTGGGATTGTTCTCAATGTCACCGTACTGACGGATGCCCTTGATGGCCAGGTTAGCACGCTCAATGCCCTCGTAGAACTTAGCGTAGGCATTGGTTTCACTGTTCATCTGACCGTTACCGGGTTGTGTGTCGTAGTTAGCCAGTGCATACTTATCGGTCAGGCGATCGGCGTATGATGGTGTGATAATCCACTCAATGTCCGAGTTAATGCCGTAGTAGGGCAGGAAACGTCCACGGTAAGAGTTTGTCTCTCCGAACGATACGTGGATGGACATAATCTCTGCCTCTGCCAGTGAATAAGTAGAAAATACAGAAGACTCGTCGAGCGAAGAGATAGACGGAGACTCCATGTCGCACGAGGACATGCCCACCAGCGACAAAGCCATTATTGATAATTTGATATAATTCTTCATTTTCTTATTCCTCCTTCATTTTAGAAATTCAAATTCAGACCGACAACGAGCTGACGGCTACGTGGGTAGCCAGAGTAGTCAACACTCGGGGTCAGGTTGCTCTTACGGATACAGTCGGCTTCAGGGTCAGAACCAGAGTAACCGGTTATGGTGAATACATTGTAAGCCGTTACATAGAAGCGCAGGTTAGTGATGCCGGCACGCTTGACGATCTTGGCAGGCAGGGTGTAACCTAAGGTCAGGGTGTTCAGACGCAGGAAGTCTGCCTTCTCGATAGCCCAGTCGGTCAGTACGAAGTGCTGCATGTAGGGGCTCCACATGGTGGTGTTAGCGTTCAGGGCAGCCAACTCAGCGGGGTCAGTCACAAACTGTCCGGCAGCATTGACGTAGGTCCAGCGCTTGCCGTCAGCCATCTCAGTACTCAGGTTACGATACTGGCTGAACTTGGTGTAAGAAGCCGTTGTGTATTCAATCTTATTGGCATTATAGACCTTGTTGCCCATACTGAAGTTGAAGTTGGCGCTGAGGTCGAATCCGTATGCACGTGCATTCAGTCCGAAACCGCCGACAAATGTCGGGTTCACGTTACCGATGTCAACGATATCAGCGTCAGTAATGACACCGTCAGGAGTTCCGTCAGGACCACTGACATCCTTCAGTTTCATAGAACCTGGGCGGATGGTGCCGATGACGCTTGAAGAGTTGACGACGCCCTCCTTCAGAATCCACTCGCCTGTTGTCTCATTGTAGCCGGAGAAGTCAGAAACCTCGTAGCGGCCAGCGTTCTTATAGCCAATGATTTCACCTACAGAGTGACCGACTGCTACGCGGTAGTCGTTACCGATTTCGGTAGAACCCCAGTTGGTGTTGGTGGCAAAGTCGTTCATACCTAACTCCTTGATCTCGTTCTTGTTGTAACCGATGTTACCATTGAAGTCGATACCCCAGTCAGCCTTGTTCACGATGTGATAGGTGAAAGAGAACTCAGCACCCATGTTCTGGGTCTTACCTAAGTTGCGATACTGGTTGTCATAACCTGTACCACCGGTCGGGAACTGAATGAGCAGGTCCTTGGTGGTGTTGATGTAGCCTTCCAAGCTACCGTTCAACTTACCGTTCCACAGGGTGAAGTCAATACCGACGTTACGGGTGATGGTGGTCTCCCACTTCAGGTCGGGGTTGAACATGGTCTTTGAGGGAGCCCAGTAGTTGGGGAATCCATTGACCCAGGTAGTAGCCTTGTTCTGATACTCCTGTACCAGCTGGCCTACGGGAATGTTGTTGTTACCGGCAGTACCGTAGCTGAAGCGGAGCTTCAAGTCGGTCAGCCAGTCCTTGGTACCTTCCATGAACGGCTCGGCAGAGACACGCCATGCGATAGCTGCAGAGGGGAAGTAGCCCCAGCGGTTCTTCTCGGCGAACTTCGAGCTACCGTCGGCACGGAATGTAGCGCTAATCAGGTATTTGTCCTTATAGTTATAGTTGGCACGGCCGAACCAAGACAGCAGCTTGTCGTCAGCGCTGTAGAAGTCCTCGACGGTGTAGGGAGTACCCTGTGAGGTCAGCTTCCATGCGGTCTCAGCATCATAGTCAGTGGGGAATCCGTGTACCTCGTTGGTAATGGCATGCTTCTTGGTGATGACATACTCATGACCTACCAATACGTTCAGTGAGTGGTCGCTGTCCTTGCCGAACAGAGCCTTGAAGTCGTAGCTGACCGTGTTGGTGTTGCGGAAGCGGTGACGCTTGGTGTCAACGTTGCGGATGGCCGGCTTACCCTGATTGGTGCCCGTAGGAACGTTCTTAATATAATAAGATGTAGTACCCCAGAAGCGCTGAGCGTATTCATCGTAAGTGTCGTAACCGAACTCGGTCTTCAGCTTCAGGTTCTTATAAACCTCCCAGCCGAAAGAACCAGCCAGATTCAGGTTGCGGCGCTGCTTCTTCTGGTCGTTGTCGTTAGCCGTTGTGATAGGGTCGTAGAAACTGGCCTGCTCCAGGTCGTCAGTACCGTCGATTCCCTTCATGGGCAGCGGTGTGTAAAGCACAGCATAGCGCAGACGACGGTCGGTGTCGTAGGCACCGGCAGCCTCGTTGGCACCACCACCGAAGATAGAGGTGTTGGCATAGCGTGCCTGGAAGTCCAGGGTGGTCTTCTTGGTCGGCTTCGTGTTCAGTTTCAGTGAGAAGTTGTCACGCTTGAAACTTGAACCAATCATGATGGCCTTGTCGTTCATGTGAGCATAGCTGAATGCATACTTCATGTTGTCAGAACCACCATTGATGTTGATGTTGTGGTTGAAGGTGTGGCCCGTGCGTCCGTAAGCCAGGTCCTGCCAGTCGTTGCCCTCGATGCTCTTGTAGAGGTCCATGTCCTGATAGTTACCGAACTTATCGGTATAGTGGTTAATCTTGGTAGCATCACCGCCATTGTACAGCATAGCGTACTCATACTGCCACTTGGCGTAGTCGTAAACGTCGAGCACGTCGTACTTCTTGGCAATCTTCTTCCAGCTGTAGTAAGCGTTGTAGCTCACCTTCACCTTACCGGCCTGACCGCTCTTGGTGGTCACCAGGATAACACCGTTGGCACCACGGCTACCGTAGATAGCGGTAGAAGAAGCGTCCTTCAGCACGGTGATGTCCTCGATGTCGTTGGCAGGAATGTCGCTGATACCGTCAACGGGGAATCCATCGACAATGTACAGCGGGTCGTTCGACTGTGTGATTGAACCGCCACCACGCACGCGAATCTTCACTTCAGCATCGGGCGAACCTTCAGTCGTCGTAACCTGCACACCGGCCAGCTTACCAGTCAGTGCCTCAGAAGCGTTGGCAACAGGTACAGCCTGCAGCGTCTCACTATTTACGGTAGCAACAGAACCCGTGATGTCCTTCTTACGGACGGAGCCGTAACCAATGACAACCACTTCTTCCAGACCCGTAGCGTCGTCCTTCAGAACCACGTCAACGGCGGTCTTTCCCTTGCCGTCGATGGTCTGTGTCTTCATACCGATGTATGAAACCACAATCTGCTTACTACCTTTCAACGTAATGTTGAAGATACCGTCAATGTCCGTGATACCGCCGTTCTGCGATCCCTTCTCCAGCACGCTTGCGCCGATGACGGGCTCACCAGTTTCGTCGGTAACCGTCACTTTGACAGTTTGCGCCGAAATGCTGCCTACCATAAACAGGAAGGCACCTATCAGCGCCATTTTGATACTTTTTAAATTACCAGACATAAATTAGTAGTTTTAAATAATTAATAAAAAATATTTGTGCAAAGATAACAAAATTAATTTAAATCAAGAAATATTATTCGCTTTAATTCTTACGTAAGCGTTTGCGTTGGTGTCTTTCGTACAATTATTGTTAAATAAAAAATCCCCCTCCCGT
>JAGAYI010000025.1 GCA_017940545.1 Prevotella sp. | reverse complement strand
TGTGGAAGCCAAGAACAGAGCTCCAGTAAGCAGTGCTGTCAAAAATCTTTTGTTCATACGATTTAAAATTAGTTAATAAAAAATGTTATTTGTTCTCGATTCTCTCACAATTTTTAACCGTATCTCTTATGCAGAGTTACGTTTTTGGGTGCAAATATAGGCATAAATCCGATAACTTGCAAGGATTTTATAACTTTTTTTTCGAAAAATGCCTAAAAAATGCTTTTCTACGGAGTTTTTACTGAGTTTTCCTTAAAACGGGGGTTCCTTTTATAGTTTTTTTAGATTTTATAAATTTTATAGTGATTATTGTTATTGTTGTTACTGTAGTGGTAACCGGGAGGTGGCAGGCACACTATGATACCTTATTATATATATAGGAGTCTGCCTTCCTGGTTTAGAACTCAGCATTCTTCGGCGTTCTTGGGAACGGGATGACGTCGCGGATGTTCTGCATACCTGTGACGAAGAGGATGAGGCGCTCGAAGCCCAGGCCGAAACCGGCATGCGGACAGGTGCCCCAACGGCGGGTGTCAAGATACCACCAAAGGTGGGTGGTGTCCATTTTCCGGCTGGTGACCTCGTTCATCAGTTTCTCGTAGCTTTCCTCACGAACGGAACCGCCAATGATTTCTCCTATCTGGGGGAATAGGACGTCGGTGCCTTGCATGGTGGGGCCGGGAGCCACAGCGCCACGATAGCCTACCGAAGGAACGGCGGAGGCGGAGCCTCCGCATACAGGACCGGCGGGAGAGGAAGCGGAAGAAATGGAAGCGGAACCACAAGAAGTGGAAGCGGGAACGGGTGCGTTCTGCTTCATGTAGAAGGACTTGATGGCAGAGGGGTAGTCGGTCATGATGACCGGCTTCTTGAAGTGCTCCTCTACGAGGTAGCGCTCGTGTTCGCTTGCCAGGTCGTCACCCCAGTTGCAGGGGAACTCAAAGTGGTGCCCGTCTCGGATGGCCTGCTGAAGGATGTTGATACCTTCAGTATAGGGCAAACGGACGAAGGTTTCCTTTAGTACGCCTTCGAGGCGAGCAAGGAGCGTCTTGTCGATCATCTTATTGAGGAACTCAAGGTCGTCCTTGCAGTTGTCGAGTGCCCAACGCACACAATATTTAATAAAGTCTTCTTCGAGATCCATGAGTCCTTCCTGGTCGAGGAAGGCCACC
Organism: Prevotella sp.; assembly: GCA_017940545.1. Classification (GTDB taxonomy): domain Bacteria; phylum Bacteroidota; class Bacteroidia; order Bacteroidales; family Bacteroidaceae; genus Prevotella. The sequence continues at coordinate 44,409 of JAGAYI010000025.1, read as the reverse complement.
TCGGGCTCAACCATCCAGAACTCCGCGAGGTGACGCGGCGTGTTGCTGTTCTCGGCGCGGAAGGTGGGTCCGAAGGTGTAGATAGCACCGAGGGCTGTTGCTCCGAGCTCACCTTCGAGCTGTCCGCTGACGGTGAGTGATGTCTGTTCGCCGAAGAAGTCGTCGTCGTAGATGATTTTTCCGTTCTCGTCTTTCTTCAGGTCATAGAGGTTCTTGGTGGTAACTTGGAACATGTTGCCTGCGCCCTCACAGTCGCTGGCAGTGATGAGCGGGGTGTGGAAGTAGTAGAAGCCATGCTCATGGAAATAGGTGTGAATGGCCATGGCCATGTTATGACGGATGCGCATGACAGCTCCGAACGTATTGGTGCGGAGACGCATGTGGGCATTCTTACGCATGACCTCGAAGGACTGGCCTTTTTTCTGCATGGGGTAGGTATTGTCGCAGAGGCCGTAGATTTCAATCTCCTTGGCCTGGACCTCTGAGGGCTGGCCTGCTGCCGGGGACTCCACGAGGGTGCCTATGACGGAAATGCAGGAACCGGTGGTAATGTCCTTGAGAGAGGGGGCGGAGACGGAGTCTCCGCATACAGGACAGTTTTCGGGTTCAACGACAACCTGAACGTTCTTGATGGTCGAGCCATCGTTGAGTGCGATGAAGTCAACGGCCTTTGACGAGCGATGAGTGCGCACCCAGCCTTTGACACAGACTTCTTTTCCGTAATCAGTTGACTTGAGGATGTCGGCTATTTTTATTCGTTTCATTTTTTACAGGAACTATTGAAATAGTTTATTTTGGGTATTATAGATATTACAGATACTATAGACACTATAGGTATATAGGAAGGAGCCTTTACTCGTAGGCTCCCATGCGAAGACGATCAACCTCTTCCTCGGTGAGGTAACGCCAGTCACCACGGCGAAGGTTCTTCTTGGTGAGTCCGGCGAACTGCACACGGTCGAGCTTGACGACTTTGTAGCCGAGGCTCTCAAAGATACGTCGTACGATACGGTTCTTGCCAGAATGTATCTCGATGCCCACCTGTTTCTTGTCAACGGCATCAGCATACTGGACATCGTCGGCCTTGATCTCGCCGTCCTCGAGCTGAATACCCTCGGCAATCTGCTGGAGGTCGTGGGCTGTCACGTTCTTGTCGAGATAAACGTGATAGATTTTCTTCTTGAGGAACTTCGGATGGGTGAGTTTCGAAGCAAGGTCACCATCGTTTGTCAGCAGGAGGACACCGGTGGTGTTACGGTCGAGGCGACCTACGGGATAAATGCGCTCGGGGCATGCACCCTTGACGAGATCCATGACCGTCTTGCGCTGTTGGGGGTCGTCGCTGGTAGTGACGTAGTCCTTGGGTTTGTTGAGCAGCACATAGACTTTCTTCTCGAGGTTAACGGGTTGGTCGTGGAAACGTACCTCGTCGGTACGAAGCACCTTGCTGCCCAATTCGGTAACCACCTCACCGTTGACGGTGACGACACCTGCCTGGATGAACTCGTCAGCCTCACGACGGCTGCAAACGCCAGCATTGGCGAGGAACTTGTTCAGACGCAGGGGCTCGTTGGGATCGTAATTTTCCTCCTTGTACTCGATACGCTTCTTCATGCTGTACTTTGCATTGGGATCGTAATCTGCCGTACGGGGACGGAATCCGCCGGGTCGCTTGTTATAGCCGCCACGCTGCTGGTAGCCGCCGCGGGGCTGGAATTCGCCATTTCCGCCGCGAGCCTGATAGCCACCGCGCTGCTGGTAGCCACCACGCTGCTGGTAGCCGCCACGAGGCTGATAGCCCTGATAGGAACGCTGCTGGTTGTAGCCGCCTTCTTCATTATTGTTGTAACGAGGACGGTATCCCTGATGGGGACGCTGTGCATTGTTGTAGTTGTTGCGGGGCTGATAACCACCACGCTGCTGGTAGTCATTACGGGGCTGATAGCCGCCACGGGGCTGGTAGCCGTCCTCACTATTTCCCTCATTATTATTGTAGCGAGGACGATAGCCGCCACGCTGTGGCTGCCCACCCTGCTGCTGCAGGGCAGCCCCGAAGCCTTCGGGGCGGAATCCCTCCTCGTCGTTCTGATAGCGATGGTTGTAACTGCCACGGTCCTGATTGTAGGGACGCGGTTTCTGAATGCGTGGACGCGGTGTGCGCCCAACCGGACGATAGCTCTGATAGCCATTCTGGTTTGGTTGATAGCCTTCTCGGTTTCCAGTGTTCTGTTCTACAGACTGTTCGTCTTGTCTTACTTCATTTTCAAATTCCATAGTTTTACTCTCCATTTCTTTTTAAGCCTCACGGCTGATTTTTGTTATTATATTAATGTACGCGCGTACTTATTATATATATAGTATTATTATTTGGTGTATTGTGCTGTCAATTATTCAAAATTTCACGGTCAGATGCCGGTGTAGTTCCAGGGTGTGATGGCCAGCAGTTCCTGTTTCACGTCGTCACTGACTTCGAGATTCTGAATGAAAGCATGGATGGTCTCTTCCGTCATGTGCTGGTTGGTACGGGTGAGTGCCTTCAACGCCTCGTAGGGGTTGGGATACGCTTCACGGCGCAGGATGGTCTGAATAGCCTCAGCGACGACCGCCCAAGTATTTTCAAGGTCGGCATGCAGTTTCTCTTCATTGAGGATGAGTTTCCGCAGGCCTTTCAGTGTACTCTGGAAAGCGATGAGCGCATGTCCCATAGGAACGCCGACGTTGCGGAGCACCGTAGAGTCGGTGAGGTCACGCTGCAAGCGGCTGACGGGCAATTTCTGTGCCAGGAACTGAAGGATGGCATTTGCGATGCCCAGATTTCCCTCAGAGTTTTCGAAATCGATGGGATTGACCTTGTGGGGCATGGCACTACTGCCCACCTCGCCGGCCTTGATTTTCTGCTTGAAGTACTCCATGGAGATATACATCCAGAAGTCGCGGTCAAGGTCGATGACGATGGTATTAATACGACGCATGGCATCGAAGATGGCACCGAGCCAATCATAGTTACTGATTTGCGTTGTCCACTGCTCACGTTCCAGACCAAGTTTTTCACTGACAAAAGCATTTCCGATCTCCCGCCAGTCATATTGCGGGTAGGCGACATGATGGGCGTTGAAATTTCCCGTAGCGCCACCGAACTTGGCTGTTATGGGTATGTCCTTAAGGGCGCGGAGCTGCTCCTCGAGCCGATAGACATAGACCATGACTTCTTTTCCGAGACGCGTAGGGGAAGCAGGCTGTCCATGCGTCTTAGCCAGCATGGGCACGTTCTTCCATTGTTCAGCATAGTCATTGAGTTGTTCTATCAGCTCTTCGATGAGAGGGTAATATACTTGCTCCAGAGATTCTTTGACGGACAAAGGGACGCTGGTATTGTTAATGTCCTGGGAAGTGAGGCCGAAGTGGATGAACTCTTTTGCTGCGACACAGTCGCAGCATACGGAACCGGAAGCGGCGGAAGCCGTAGCGGGAGTGGCGGAAGCCGTAGCGGGAGTGGCGGAAGAGACACCAGTCAGCTTTTCCTTGATGAAGTATTCGACAGCCTTGACATCATGGTTGGTAGTCTTCTCGATTTCCTTTACCCGCGCAGCATCCTGCTCGGTAAACTTCCGATAGATGTCACGCAACGGTTCAAACAGCTGGTGGTCGAAACTTTCCAGCTGGGGCAAAGGTAACTCACACAACGTGATGAAGTATTCGATTTCAACGCGCACCCGATACCTGATGAGGGCATATTCAGAAAAAAAACCTGCTAACTGTTCTGTTTTGTTACGATAGCGACCATCAATAGGCGAAATGGCTGTTAATTCATCTAATTTCATTACTTTCCTTATCCTTATTATTGAAGCATCTCTTTTTGAGACCGCAAAGATACAAAAAAGTTTAGAATTACAAGAAACGAAGTGCAAGTGTTTTTAAGTCACGCCACGTTTTTGGGGATATTTAACAAAAAGGGAACAAAAAATGCCGTGGCAGGGCCACGGCATTGTAAACGGGAGTGGGCGCTGAGGGATTCGAACCCCCGACCCTCTGCTTGTAAGGCAGATGCTCTAAACCAGCTGAGCTAAGCGCCCGTACTCGTAGTAAGCGAGTGCAAAGGTAATACTTTTCCACGAAACCGCCAAATTTTTAGGCAATTTTTTACGAGAGGGCGGCAGGGGGGGGGGAGGCAAAACTGGCAAAACTGGCAATGAGGCTGCGGCAAAGCCGCAGCATACAGAACAGACAGCCGAAGATGGGACAGCCGAAGACAGACAGCCGAAGACAGACAGCCGAAGACAAACGACCGATGACTGAACGACCGATGACTGAACGACAGGTTCAGAGCCGGTAAAGATCGCTGGCAGCTAAGAGGTCAACTTCCTTTTCTGCAAGTATCTTGTCACAATTGTCCAGGTCTGTCGGACGTATAATGACATGCGCCACGTCGCCGTTTGCGAAAGAATACATGTACTCAATGAATACCCCCTTGTCAGAAAGGTGCCTAAGGACCTTTGACAAGGAACCGCTCGTGTTTGGACAGGTAAAGCCAATGACATCGGTAATCTTTACGGCAAAATGAGCCTCTTTCAACACCCGGTAAGCTTTGTCAGGATCACTGACGATGCAGCGCAGGATGCCGAAATCAGAATTATCTGCTATGCTCATGGCAGAAAGATTGATGCCAGCTTCGCCCAACACCTCGGCGACCTCGGTAAGACGCCCTGATTTATTCTCAAGGAATACGGATAATTGTTTTGCTTTCATATTTTTTATAGTTTCTATAGTTTTACAGCTATTACAGGAGTTATGATATTACTGGAACTTACGGTTATCGATGACACGACGTGCCTTGCCAGTTGAACGCTCAATGCCCTTAGGCTCCACCAGTTTCACCTTGAATCCCAAGCCGATGACAGAGCGCAGTTCAGCCTCCAACTTTTTCTGCAAGCCGACCATGGTAGCCATGTCGTCAGTGAAGTAGTCTTCCTTAACCTCCACCTTCAGTTCGCTGGTGTCAGTATTGTTGACACGATCGACAGTCAGGAGGAAGTGTGGCTCATACTCTGGCAGCGAGAGAATGACAGCCTCAATTTGTGACGGGAAGACATTGACGCCACGGATGATGAGCATATCGTCGCAACGGCCGAGGATGCGATCCATACGAACAAGGGTACGTCCACAAGCACACTTTTCATAATGCAAGGCGGTAAGGTCGTGGGTACGATAGCGCAGCAAGGGCATGCCTTCCTTGGTGAGGTGAGTAAATGTCAGTTCGCCCAACTCGCCCTCGGGCATGGGTTCGCCTGTTTCCGGGTTCAATATTTCCGGATAGAAATAGTCTTCATTCAGGTGAGTGCCATGCTGGTGTTCACACTCGAAGCCGACACCAGGTCCGGCAATTTCAGAGAGTCCATAGATATCGTAGGCCTTAATGCCCATGGTGCTTTCCAGCTTCTGACGCATTTCCTCAGTCCAGGGCTCGGCACCGAAGGCACCGATACGCAATCTAAATTCCTCGCGTGGCCACTCGCTGTCACGCATAGCCTCTCCAAGGAACATGGCATAACTGGGAGTGCAGCAGAGCACAGAAGCCCCGAAATCGTGCATCAGGGTTATTTGTTTCTGCGTATTTCCACTTGACATGGGTATGACCGAAGCGCCAATATTCGTTGCGCCATCGTGAGCACCCAGGCCACCGGTAAACAAGCCATAGCCGTAACTTACCTGAAAGATGTCGTCCTTGGTAGCTCCATAGGCAGTAAAGGCACGAGAGATTGCTTCCGTCCACATCGCAATATCCTTACGTGTATGTAGCACCACCACGGGTTTTCCTGTTGTTCCACTTGAGGCATGAATACGCACTATCTGACTCATCGGCACAGCAGCCAGACCAAAAGGATAGTTGTCGCGCAGGTCAAGTTTATTCGTAAACGGCAGTTTGACGATGTCATCAATACTCTTCACATCGCCAGGTTCAAGGCCCATCTCCTGAAATTTCTTACGGTAAAAAGGTGTATTATGATAAACATATTCCACCATTTTTACCAGTCTCTTGCTCTGGATCTCGCGCATTTGTTCGCGGTCCATGCATTCCATTGTCTCATTCCAAATCATTGTTTTCTGTAAGTGTTGGTTTGTATTGATGGTACAAAGTTACATCTTTTTAGGGAGTAAACGGAGATAATGTAGTTAAAAGGAGTTAAACAGCGACACTTTTTGCATGGGAACGGAGATAAAGACAGCTGTATATTGGACAACGAAGAAAAAGAAAAAGCCGCGACATTGTCACAGCTTTGTAAACGGGAGTGGGCGCTGAGGGATTCGAACCCCCGACCCTCTGCTTGTAAGGCAGATGCTCTAAACCAGCTGAGCTAAGCGCCCGTGCTCGTAGTAAGCGGGTGCAAAGGTAATGCTTTTCCCGGAAACCGCCAAATTTTTGAGCAACTTTTTTGTATGGAAGGGAAAAAGAAAGGGAAAGCTGGCGGTGAGGCTGCGGCAAAGCCGCAGCATACAGGACTGACAAGAAGGAAAGGGGCTGCGGCAAAACCGCAACATACAGGACTGACAAGAAGGGAAAGGGGCTGCGGCAAAACCGCAGCATACAGGACCATGCCTCAAGACTATTCTACTGGTGATGACATGTCACCACTTGTAGAAGGAGAAGAGGAAGAGGAACGCTGCTCCAACTCGCGACGTAACTCATCATTCTCTGAATAGGCATCCTGCAACTGGGCATTAAGAGCATCAATCTCCGACTCATATAAAGCATGGACAGCATCCAAGTTCGGTGTCCTACCCCATGTACCACTACCGATGCTATACGTCAAGCCAACTTCCATGTTCAGCATACGATCTTTGGAAGTACGTTGGAAAACGCCATAAGAGACATCCACATTCAAGGCTATCTTACGACTGACGCGAAAACGGTTCCAAAGTCCGAGGGTATAGCCAAAGGCATGATGGTCTTCCGCCTTGAGTTTCCGCCAACCCGCACCGACGTAAGGGATGAGACTCCACACGCGACGGTCATTATATCCGTAGAACATGTTGCTGAGATTGAACAGGACATGCTCAGAAAGAATATTATAACGCGAAATACTATACTTTGTACGCAGTCCTATTCCTGGGGTAAACCATTTACCTATAGCTACGGAGAAGCCCAAGTTGTTGTCGTAATTGACATTTCCACCAAAGTTTGCCTGCAAGAACCAGTTACTAAAAAAGGGATTGGTTGACACACTATGGCGCTCAACAGGCGACGCACCTTGTGCGTCTTCCTGTGCAACAACGGTCATTACGGAAAAGACCAGTAGAAGGGATATTAATAACTTTTTCATATCTGTTTGTTTTTTAGGACCAAGGCAAAGCCTCAGCGTACAGAACCAATAAAAAAAATGAAGACGGAGAAGAAACGGAGAGGAAACGGAGGGGAAACGGAGCAAGAACATTGCAAGGACAAAGCGACGGGAAGGGAGGTGGATGTATTCATCTTCATGAAAGGAGCTGTTCTATGTCATGTTGCGGTAAAATAGTAAGAATGGGTTTCCCGTCAGGTGTGTAATTGACATTTGAACAGGCAAAAAGACGGTTTACTACCGACTCCATTTCTTCATTTGAGAGGATCTGACCATGAGGGATGGCTGCAGAACGCGCCATACTTAATGCCAGGGTATGCTCTATCTCATCCTTTGCACCGGCAGTCAACTCTGCAGCCTCAGCAACCATGTTCTGCAAGAGACTGACAAAGTCGATACCTTCAATGCCAGCAGGTATGCCATTGACCGCATAGGAGTTCTTTCCCAAGTCAGAGAGTTCAAAGCCCATTGCTTCCAGTTCGGGAGCAAGGCGTTCCAAGAGTATCGTTTCAGAAGGGGCAAACTGCACTACTTCAGGAAAGAGCACGCGCTGCGATTTCCCCGTATGGTTACGCAGTTGCTCTCTATAGCGTTCGTAGAGAAACCTGAGGTCAGCCCGATACTGGTCAATAATCATCAGTCCAGACTTCACAGCCGTCATGATATATGTGGCCTTATACTGATAGTGTATAGGTGACTTTTCTTCTATGGCATGAAGAGTTTCTGCCCCTACCCTCTCCCATGGTGATGCTGATGAAGCGTCAACGAATAAATTTTGCTGTTCTGCATCCGGCTGCAAGCCCTCATAGAGCTGTTGCCAGTCAGCAGGCACCGAGGAACGGCTCTCATGATGCTCCCTGAAGGGGTTGTAAGATGCATTATATTTCGGATTAGGCGGAGCGACTTGTCTTTGCGGGTCATACAGAGGGATTTCCGGTTTTCCTTCCGTATCGAAGTCAATGGACGGTACTTCACAAAACTTTCCGACAGCATCGCGCACGGCAGCAACGAGGATTTGCCAGATGGCCTGTTCATTCTCGAATTTGATTTCTGTCTTCGTCGGGTGTATGTTAACATCAATATCCGCCGGACTTACCTCAAAGTAGATTAAATAAGGTACCTGCATACCTACCGGCACAATACGGTCGTAAGCACTTTGTACCGCCTTATGGAAGTAAGCATGTTTCATATAGCGTCCATTCACGAAGAAATATTCATGTGCGTTTTTTTTCCGAGCTGCTTCCGGTTTCCCTACAAACCCCGTTATGCGACACATGGCAGTATCAACCTCTACAGGTAGGATTTCCTGTGAGAAACGTTTTCCGAACACTTCACTTACTCGCTGTCGCAGGCTTCCTGCTTTCAGGTTCAGCAATTCTGAGCCATTGCTATGAAGTGTAAAGTTGATGTTTGGATAGACGAGTACTATCCGCTCGAAAGCCACCATGATATTATTCAGTTCCGTCGCATTCGTCTTGAGGAACTTACGACGTGCGGGAACATTAAAAAAGAGGTTCTCAACCTTGAAATTACTTCCCACGGGACAAGAAACCGGTTCCTGCCCCACGACGCGTGAGCCAGAGATGGTGAGTAGCGTGCCCACCTCATTATCAGCCATTCTCGTCCGAAGCTCCACCTGTGCCACGGCAGCTATAGATGCAAGAGCCTCACCACGGAAGCCCATGGTGTGCAGGTTAAAGAGGTCGTCGGCCTTTTTTATTTTCGATGTGGCATGGCGTTCAAATGCCAGTCGTGCGTCCGTTTCGGACATTCCCCGTCCATCGTCTATCACCTGGATAGAGGTTCGTCCAGCATCGACCACCAGCACATTTATCGTTGTTGCCCCAGCGTCAATAGCATTTTCCACCAGTTCCTTAATAACAGAAGCCGGCCGCTGTATGACCTCGCCAGCAGCAATCTGGTTGGCCACGGAGTCTGGAAGCAATTGGATGATGTCACTCATGATTCTCTGGTGGTTTGAGAGCCTCGGGTTTCTTGAGGTTCTGGACAGGAGCCTCACGTCTTTTCTCTGGTATCAGTTCCTGTTCTTTTTTCTTTCCCCTCCAATTAAAGATGTCTTGTTTGTTCAGCGGACGAATATAGTCGAACCAGACGAAATTAGGCAGGAATTTCTTATCAGCCGGTATCTGCGTCATAGGATACATGACACCTTTAGGTTTTTCAACCCAGATACGTTTCATTTTCCTATTTTCAAAAAACATCTTCATCAGCGGTGACTCCGTGTAGTCCTGTGCAATAAAGGCACTGTCAGCATCATCAATCACATGATAGATGGCCAAGGCGTTAGTCTTGGCATGTGCTTCACTGATCTGGCCGTTTCTGAAGAAAGCCAACATCTCTTTCGAAGTGAGCTGATTATAATGAACAGAGTCAAACATCAGCTCTACCGAAAGAGCCTGTCCGAGAACATGTGCCCTGTCAATTACCGAGTCCTTCATATAAGCCTGTATGACCTCGCCCAGCAGTTGCTGATTGCCATTCCACACAATGGGGTCACGATACATCGTCATTACAGAGTCTTTCTGGTCATACACCAAGGAGTCGCAGACGGCCTGCAAATCAACGCGGTAAGCCCGCACTTTGTGGTAGGCATGCATCACCCTATAGACAGAGTCGGTATTGATGTGATATGTAAACACCTTAAACGTGTCAGCATGCATGAACAGCGTGTCTTTTTGCGAGAAGTCAACAGCCACGGCATTTTTAGTTGCCATGGCATATCCTGTAGCTTCATTATATTCCAGGAAGTCGCCTGTCAGCATATTCTTGTTTACGGAATCGCTGAACTCCACGTTCCGATACGCAAAACTGGAGCCTGTCGTACTATTATAATATACGCTGTCGCCCACCAACGACCGCCCCTTGTCTTTGACAACAGAACGCCCGAAGAGTTCCGAATGGTCGGTCTTGGTATTATAATATCCGTCTTCGGAATAAATATTACTGGTACCGGAAATGATGCGTGAGGGTCCGACGATATGGGCCACGGAGGATTGTGTATTATAATACAAAGAGTCTGTCGTCAGGAAGAAGTCATTATCTTTCAGTTCCACGTCGTAGGCAAAGAAAGCCATCTTCGTGTCGGTATGGTACTCGCCCCAGTCGGACGTCAGCACACTCCCATTGTCAATCAGTTTTCCACCCTCGAAGAAATAGCCCAGATTATACATGCGGTCGTAGTCAAGACTATCCGTATAGAGCGTTGACTTTCTATGTTTCAGCACCACATTATAACGGGCACGTGCCAGTTCGTCGTTTCCATCGTAAAACGCATAGTCGCTGAACAGCGACAGCGTGTCACCCTGATACATCTTCACATGTCCGTATGCCTCAAAAGAGTTGCTGTCCTCATAGAAATTCGCACTGTCACAAAAGAGGCGTGCTCCCATGTGGTCAAAATGCACATTTCCTATCAGTATTTGTGCGTTATTATTCTGAAACTGGTCATACCGCAGTTCGTCGGCATGAACCAGGTATATCCGTTTGTCGCTGGGCCTCGGCTTAGCTCTTGACACCGTTGTCTTTTTTCGTGTCTTAGCTTTCTTTTTTGGCACGGGGGGCATGGACTCCACCACGCACAGTCCACACATGCAAAGAATCAGGAACAGCACTCCCCGATGTCCGCTGAAGAAACGCTTGACGATGTTACAGATGGTCATTTAATCCAACCTTGATGTTCAAACTGACAATCGCGATAGCGATCGTTGACACGTACATAGATGGTTTTTATTTTCTTCTCGATCCACTTACTGATGCACTCTTCCTTTCGTTTGTTGAGCACCACATTCTTCATGACCTGGAAGTCCTCAGTAATGGTAGCCTTATGCCCTTCAATGCGACTTTTGAGTTTCACTATTGCGCAGACGGTTTTTCCACGTTCGTTAATCATCTGGAACGAGCGTGACACGCCTCCCACTTTCAAGGTATCCACAGCACGTGCCACGTCAGCCGGAAGGTCTTGCATTCGGAATTTTGAAGTACGTCGCATATCCTCCGTAGTGTTTGCCATGAGTCCGTGGTTATTTCGGGTATCTTTGTCGTCCGACAATAAAGAGGCAGCATCTTCAAACGAGAATTTCTCATTTCTGATGTCATCGGCGATAGAATCCAGTCGGGCTATAGCTCGATTGACAGACTCTTGCGACATCTGCGGTTTACGCAGAATATGACGTACGTTCACCTTGTCTCCACGCTTGTCAATAAGCTGAATGATATGAAAGCCGTATTCCGACTCCACAATCTTAGACACTTTTCGCGGGTCAGTAAGGTTAAAGGCCACAGCAGCAAAGGCAGGGTCCAAAGTTCCACGCCCCACAAAGCCCAGTTCTCCGCCATAACGTGCAGACCCGGGGTCCTCTGAATACATACGTGCCAAGGTTTGGAAAGTGGTTTCCCCCTGGTTTACCCTGTCAGTAAACTCACGCAGTTCATCTTTGACGCGATCAATCTCTGCCTGCTCAATCTTCGGTGCCTGAGTCAGAATCTCGACCTCTACCTCTGTGGGTACAAAAGGAATGCTATCTGGCGACAACGTGCTGAAATAGCGGCGCACCTCTGCCGGCGAAACCGTAATATCCTCCACCAGTTTCTCACGCATTCGCTGAATCATCATCTGCTTACGAAGTTCTTCCCGCATCTGCGAGCGTATCTGACTAAGACTCTGTCCACGGTACTCTTCAAGTTTCTCACGGGAACCCGCCTGTGTGATGAAATACTCCAGGCGCTGCTCCACGTTCTGAGCCACGTCAGCCTCGGTCACTTCAATACTGTCAATCGCTGCCTGGTGCAGGAAAAGCTTCTCCACGGCAATACGCTCAGGTATTGCACAATCCGGATCACCCTTCCAGCGCCTGCCCTCCATCTCAGCCTGCAGTCGCAAGCCTTCCACTTCCGACTTCAGAATCGGTTCGTCGCCAACCACCCAGATGACCTCATCAATTACGCTCCGTAATGTCGGGTCATCATCGTCAATGCCCGGCACATGAGCCGTCAGTCCGACAAATGGCAGCAAGGTCAACAGGCCTAATCCTATGATTTTTGATTTCTTCATTCTATGGTTTTCAAAATATTTTTATCCACTCTCACCTTATACTGGCGGCGTAAACTGACCACCCATTCCTGCTCCTGCTGCAGTCTGTAATCTGCCAGCACCAAATCACGGAAACGGGGGAAGTCACGCTTTTTCAGCTTACGTCCATAACGTTTCTTGTTCTTCTTAAAATAGCGTTTCAGCTTTTTCTCCTCAGGCAACGGCTGTTCATAGACCGTCTCCTGTGTCATACGGCTAACCAACAAGCCCTCCTGATACTCTTTCAGCAACAGTGCATCGCCAGCAGACATGGAAACAGCCAACTGCTGTGGTGCAGCTTCGGAAAGGAACCACTGTCTGACCTCATCACTCGTTGCCGGCCTGCGGTCGAGCACCTTCACAATATGCCAGCCTGCCACCGACAGGAAAGGCCGACTCGTTTCACCACTCCTCAAAGCGTAGGCCTCGCGCTCCACCGTTTCCAGAAGTTGTGTAGGCCCGACCCACCCCATCATGCCACCAGAGGCAGCTGTTGCATCGTCAGAGAGGCGGCAGGCCATTTCTGAGAAATCAGCCCCCTGCGAGAGTGCCTGGTAAACAGAATCTATGCGCTGTCTGACTTTTTCCACGCCAGTTGCCGTTGCCCGGGAATCTACGCTCAACAATATCTGAGCAAGACAAAGCATGTCTTGACTGCCAGCAGACAGGCAAGCTCGCTGATAGACAGCTTCCCTGTCAGCAACATTTACTGTCGAAGATGCTGTGACCGTCCGTCCATCTGACGATGTCGGTAACTGGTAGCCCGCCGCTTGGGCTGCTGCCAATTTCAGCTTATAGTCAATGAAACGATCCAGGTAATCGCTGGGCGAAATACGGTCTTCGACGTCACCTTTAATATTATGATGATAGCTATTGACAAACTCTGAACGGTTAACTGGAATACCATTCACAGTCAACAGAACCGGGTCGGCAGCCTCCTGCGCACAAAGCATCAGGACAGCCACACAGCAGACCATGACCAGCACACACCTCTTCATACACATTAGTTGTTCGGGCGTGAATAGTTCGGAGCCTCGCTCGTTATGGAAATATCGTGCGGATGACTCTCCATGACACCAGCGTTGGTGATACGTGTAAACTTAGCATCGTGAAGACGCTCAATGTCAGGTGCGCCACAATAACCCATACCCGAGCGCAGACCGCCGGAAAGCTGATAGATAACCTCCTGCACTGTGCCCTTGTAAGGTACGCGACCGGCAATACCTTCCGGCACCAGTTTCTTGACATCCTTCGTGTCCGACTGGAAGTAACGGTCTTTCGAGCCGTTCTCCATAGCCTCAAGAGAGCCCATGCCACGATAGCTCTTGAACTTACGGCCATTAAAGATAATGGTCTCGCCAGGGCTTTCTTCTGTTCCTGCCACCAATGAGCCAATCATCACGCTGGAGCCACCGGCAGCCAATGCCTTTACGATGTCGCCGGAATAGCGCAGTCCTCCATCAGCAATGAGGGGAATACCTGTCCCCTTCAGAGCGGTATAGACATCATAGACGGCACTCAGCTGGGGGACACCGACACCAGCCACCACGCGGGTGGTGCAGATGGACCCCGGCCCGATACCGACTTTGACGGCATCAGCACCATTCTCAGCCAGCATCTTGGCAGCAGCACCCGTGGCAACATTTCCTACGACGATATCTACGTTAGGGAAGGAAGCCTTAGCCTCGCGTAATTTTTCGATGACACCTTTTGAATGTCCATGAGCCGTATCGATGATGATGGCATCAGCACCAGCAGCAACCAATGCCTGCATACGGTCAAGCGTGTCTGCCGTGACGCCGACACCCGCTGCTACGCGCAGTCGTCCTTTCTCATCCTTACAAGCCATGGGCTTATCCTTTGCCTTGGTAATATCCTTGTAGGTTATCAGGCCTACCAGGTGATTGTCCTTATCGACCACCGGAAGTTTCTCTATTTTGTTCTCTTGCAGTATCTGGGCTGCTGCCACCAAATCAGTTTGCTGATGGGTAGTCACCAGATGGTCCTTTGACATGACTTCATCGACAGGGCGGTCAAGACGGCGTTCAAAACGCAAATCGCGGTTGGTAACGATACCCACCAGCCGTTTCTCGTCGTCAACCACGGGAATACCACCTATATGGTATTCTGCCATGATGTCGAGTGCCTGGCCCACCGTGGAGCCAAGGGGAATCGTTATCGGGTCATAAATCATCCCATTCTCGGCACGTTTCACGATAGCCACCTCGCGTGCCTGATTCTCGATAGACATATTCTTATGAATGACACCTATGCCGCCCTCCCGTGCGATGGCAATAGCCATCTGGCTCTCTGTCACAGTGTCCATGGCAGCCGTCACAAAGGGGATGTTTAACTCGATGTGCCGAGAAAAACGCGTTTTCAACTCTACCATTTTAGGCAGTACCTCCGAATAAGCGGGAATCAACAGGACGTCGTCGAATGTCAGGCCGTCCATTACAATCTTGTCTGCAATAAATGATGACATAAAAAATGCTCCTTTAATTTTTTTATTGCGTGCAAAGATACACATTTTTAGTGAAAAGTGAAGAGTGAAGAGTGAAGAATTGCTACTGCCTTGGTAATTTTTAACGTTTTGCGATTCTTCACTCTTCTCTTTTCACTTTTCGCTTCCTTTAGTTAGCCATATCCGAGATGAACTTGATACGTATCAGTCGTATCTCGTCCTCACTATAGTCCTCACCCAGTTCCTCGATAGCCGTCTCCAAGTTGTCAGTATCGCTTTCCGAGAAGTAGTCATAGATATCGTCGATGCGGTCTTCGTCCATTACCTCCTCAAGGAAATAGTCAATATTCAGTTTGGTGCCGCTATATACGATTGCCTCCACTTCGTCAAGCAGTGTCTCGAACTCTATGCCTTGGGCATTCGCAATGTCGTCGAGGGCTATCTGGCGGTCTATGGCCTGAATGATTTTCACCTTCAGCATAGACTTTTTTGCCACGGTACGTACACGCAGGTCTGCCTGGCGCACAATATCGTTCTCGTCACAGTAGCGTTTTATCAGATCTACGAAATCTTTGGCGTATGACTGTTTCACCTTACCCTCGCCCACTCCCTGTATATTCTTCAGTTCCTCAAGGGTGACAGGGTAGTCGGTTGCCATCTGGTCGATTGACACATCCTGGAAGATGACGTACGGCGGCCGTCCCAGCTGTTTGCTCCATTTCTTACGCAGGTCACGCAACATGGAGCACAGCATGGGGTCGAGGGCACTAATGCCTCCCTCGTGCTCCACAATGCCCTCATCGTCGTCATTGAACTCCACGTCCTTCACAATCATGAAGGAGCTGGGATTCTTCATGAACTTCTTTCCTGCCGAGGTGATTTTCAGCAATCCGTAGTTCTCTACTTCTTTCTTGATATATCCTGCTATCAATGCTTGACGGATGACAGGGTTCCACATTTTTTCGTCCTCATCTTCGCCAATACCGAACAGCTCATGTTCGTGATGTTTATGGGCGACTATCTCGTCGGTTTCACGTCCCATGATAAAGTCTATGACATAGTCAGACCGGAAGTTTTCCTTCAGGGCGACAATGGTCTTCAGCACAATGACGAGCAGGTCCATACCCTCTATCTTGGTTTTAGGATGCAGACAGTTGTCACAGTTACCACAGTTGTCACGGTCATATACCTCGCCGAAATAATGGAGCAGCATCTTACGACGGCAAACTGAGGTTTCAGCATAAGCAGCCGTTTCCTGCAGCAACTGACGACCGATGTCCTGTTCTGCTACCGGTTTACCTTCCATAAACTTGTCCAGTTTCTGCAGGTCTTTATAGGAATAAAAGGCAATGCACAACCCTTCGCCGCCATCACGACCGGCACGTCCTGTTTCCTGATAGTAGCCCTCCAGCGACTTGGGTATATCATAATGTATGACAAAACGCACATCGGGTTTGTCTATTCCCATGCCAAAGGCGATGGTAGCCACAATCACATCAATTTTCTCCATCAGGAAATCGTCCTGTGTCTGCGAGCGCGTAGGGGAGTCTAATCCTGCGTGGTAAGCCTGCGCCTTAATATCGTTTGCCCGCAGAATAGCTGCCAGTTCTTCCACCTTTTTCCTCGACAGGCAATAGATGATGCCACTCTTTCCCGGATGCTGCTTGATAAATTTGATGATGTCCTTGTCAACATTCTTGGTCTTCGGGCGCACCTCATAATAAAGGTTCGGACGGTTAAAGGAGCTTTTAAACTCCTCAGCATCCATGATGCCCAGACTCTTCTTGATGTCGGTACGCACCTTGTCGGTTGCCGTTGCCGTCAGTGCAATGACAGGGGCATTCCCTATTTCGTTGATGATGGGACGAATGCGACGGTATTCCGGGCGGAAGTCATGTCCCCACTCCGAAATGCAGTGGGCTTCATCAATGGCGTAAAAAGATATTTTCACCGTCTTCAGAAAATCGACATTATCTTCCTTGGTCAGCGATTCGGGTGCCACATACAGCAGTTTGGTAATGCCGGCCGAGACATCAGCCTTCACCTGGTCAATGGCGGCCTTGTTCAGTGATGAATTCAGGTAATGGGCCGTTCCCGGAACCTCACTCAAATGGGAAATCACATCCACCTGATTTTTCATCAGAGCAATCAGGGGGGATATGACGATAGCCGTCCCATCCATCAGCAATGACGGCAACTGATAGCAAAGCGACTTGCCGCCCCCTGTCGGCATCAGCACGAAAGTATCTTTCCCTGCCAACACATTTCGGATAATCGTTTCCTGATCACCCTTAAACTTATCAAAGCCAAAATATTTTTTCAGCGCTTCTATGAGGTTCACTTCTTTTGTCATATAGGATTTTAGGTTTCAAGTTTCTGCAAATGCGACTTGTCCAGTTGCTGCTTGGCATAATCGAGCGTTACACTGAACTGCTTTACACGCTTAGAGGGTATTTCGAACATGGCATCCATCATGATACTCTCCACGATAGAGCGAAGGCCACGGGCACCAAGTTTGTATTCAACTGCCTTATCGACTATCAGCTTCAAGGCTTCCTCGGTAAAGGTCAGTTTGATACCGTCCATTTCAAAGAGCTTCTCATACTGCTTGACGATGCTGTTTTTCGGCTCTGTCAATATCTTTTCCAGCGCCGGACGGTCCAGCGGGTTCAAATAGGTGAGCACCGGCAGGCGTCCGATGATTTCGGGTATCAGCCCGAACGATTTGAGATCCATGGGCTGAATATATTTCATCAAGTCGTTCTTGTCAATCTTCGCCACGTTCTGCACCGAGTTGTAGCCTACCACATGGGTATTCATGCGTTGGGCGATTTTCCGTTCGATGCCATCGAAGGCGCCTCCGCAGATGAACAGGATGTTATGGGTATCCACATGAATGTACTCCTGGTCTGGATGTTTACGCCCACCCTGAGGCGGCACGTTCACCATCGTACCCTCCAGCAGTTTCAGCAATCCCTGCTGCACGCCCTCTCCACTGACGTCACGGGTTATTGACGGGTTATCGCTCTTACGGGCAATCTTGTCAATCTCATCAATAAAGACGATGCCCCGTTGTGCGGCTTCCACATCATAGTCAGCGACTTGCAACAGGCGTGACAGGATGCTCTCCACGTCTTCGCCCACATAGCCGGCTTCCGTAAACACCGTAGCGTCAACAATGGTGAAGGGCACATCCAGCAGTTTGGCAATGGTACGTGCCAGCAGGGTTTTTCCCGTACCTGTAGAGCCCACCATGATGATGTTGCTCTTCTCTATTTCCACACCGTCGTCTTCTTTCGGCTGCTGCAGTCGCTTGTAGTGGTTATATACAGCCACGGAGAGGAAGCGTTTTGCTTCGTCCTGACCGATGACGTACTGGTCGAGATATGCTTTGATTTCCAACGGCTTGGGAATCTTTTTCAGTTTGAAGCCCTTGCTTTGTTTCTTGGGGGCACCATCAAGTCCCTGCGACTGGACTATCTGGTAGGCCTGCATGGCACAATCTTCACAGATATAGCCATTAATACCGGTAATAAGCAGACGGACTTCTTTCTCTCCCCTGCCACAAAAGTTACATTGTTTCTTCATTCGTCGGCCGTCGTTACTTTCTTACTAATATCTCATCAATCATTCCGTATTCCTTGGCCTCTTCTGCATTCATCCAGTAGTTACGGTCTGAATCGGCATAGACCTTTTCGTATGGCGTATGGGAGTGGTTGGCAATAATGGTGTACAATTCTTTCTTGAACTTCAGGATTTCCTTGGCTTCAATCTCAATATCGCTGGCCTGGCCCTGCACACCGCCTAACGGCTGATGAATCATGACGCGGCTGTGAGGAAGTGCCGAACGCTTGCCTTCCTGACCGGCCACCAGCAGCACGGCAGCCATCGAGGCGGCCATTCCCGTGCAGATGGTGGCTACGTCGCTGGTAATAAACTGCATTGTGTCGTAGATGCCCAGTCCGGCCGTCACGCTGCCTCCCGGCGAGTTTATGTAAATGGAGACGTCCTTGCCCGGATCAGTAGAATCCAGATAGAGCAGCTGCGCCTGCAGGGTATTGGCCGTGTAATCATCAATCTCTGTACCGAGGAAGATGATGCGGTCCATCATCAAGCGTGAGAATACATCCATCTGCGTCACGTTCAACTGACGTTCTTCCAGAATATAAGGATTCAAATACTGTGCCTGTGCCTTGATGACATCGTCAAGCACCATGCTGTTCATTCCTAAATGCTTGGTAGCATATTTTTTAAAGTCGTTCATATTCTCTTTTTTCTTTCTGTTTTTTGCATAAAAAGGGCAGGTTATCGACCTTTCATTAAATTTGTAGCAACAAAATTAATAAAAAAAGTCGATAACCTGCAATAGTTGAGGTTATTTTTTTGTAAAATATCTTATTTTCCCTGCATCATCTTGTTAAACTCGTCAAGAGTAATGCTCTTCTCGTTCAACTTTACAACTTTTTTCAGGGCATCAGTGAGCTTGACGTCAACAGCGCGGTCAACAAGTCCGTCGATGTTTTCGCGCTTCTTCAGCATGTCATTTGCGTAATTCTCCAGATACTCATCGGGAACATTGCTCATGCCATACTGGGCAAACTGTGCACGGGCAGCCTCCTTGGCAATATTCTTCAGGTCGGCATCCTCCACCTTAATTCCCTGGGCGGCCACGAGTTGCTCCTTGATGAGGTGCCACTTCAGTTCTACAATGCTCTGCTCGTAATTCTTCTCTACGAAGTCTGCACCCTTATCCTTGTTATTGTTAAGCATGATGCGCTTCAGCAGTGCGTCTGGGAACTCCAGCTTACCCACTTTCTTCTCCATATAGGCACGTACGTCCTGCAGGAACTTATAGTCGCTATCTACGAGGAGCTGGGGTTTCAGCGACTCGGCTATCTTCTGGCGGAATTCCTTCTCGTCCTTCACGGTTCCTTCACCAAACACCTGGTCAAACAGTTTCTGGTCAACAGCGGCAGGAGCGAAACGTGAAATCTCCGTAATCTGATAGCTGAAATCTGCAGTCATGTCAGCTACCTCATCCTTCTTCAGCTTCAGCAGGGCAGCCACTTCGCTGTCGTTATCAGGATAAGCTTTCTTGGGGTTGAAGGTGATAATGTCGCCCAGCTTGGCACCATCAAAGAGTTTCTTCTGGTCTTCTACCTTAATATATTCCGGCATCATCACAGCAGCCTCAACGGTAATGCCACCCTCTTTCGTATTGCCTTGTTCGTCCAGTTCGCGCAGGTCACCCTTCAGCATGTCACGGCTCTGGTAGGTTTCTGCTTTCTCATACTGGCCACCACGCGACTGGTACATCTGCACCTGCTGGTCAATGAGCTTGTCATCAACCTCAATATTGTAGTAGTCAATCTTGTCATTGCCGCTCAGCTCAGCCTTAAATTCCGGAGCCACAGCAATATCGAACACGAACTCGAAAGGGCCGTCGCCTTCAAAGTCCAGCGGTTTCTGCCTCTCCTCGTTAGGAAGGGGCTCACCCAGCATCTGAATCTTGTTCTCACGAACATACTCATAGAGTTTCTCGCCCAACAGGCGGTTTACCTCTTCTACTTTCACGGATGTGCCATACTGGCGCTTAATCATGCTCATAGGTGCCTGTCCGGGACGGAAGCCGGGAACCTGGGCACGTTTACGATAGTCTTTCAGGGTCTTCTCGACCTTCTGCTCGTAGTCAGACGTCTCAATGGTCAGCGTCATCAGACCATTCACTTTGTCAGGATTTTCAAACTGAATATTCATCTTTACTGTTTACTATTTTTCAATTACGATTTACTTTTTCTTTTTTTGAGCCGCAAAGGTACGTAATAATTATGAATTACGAATGATGAATTATGAATTATTAACTATCCTCTTCCTCTGCTTCTTTCTGCTGGCGTTCCTCTTCCAGCTTCTGGAAATCTTTCTGGCGCAACACAAACGAATTGGTCAGGTATTTCTCGCGGACAATCTTGTTCGAGGCCAGTTCCTCCGGGGAGCCGTGGAACAGGATACGACCCTCGAACAGCAAATAGGCACGGTCGGTAATACACAAGGTATCTTCCACGTTATGGTCAGTAATCAGAATTCCGATATTGCGGTATTTCAGTCGCCAGACTATCTGCTGTATATCCTCGACAGCAATCGGGTCAACACCTGCAAACGGCTCATCGAGCATGATGAACTTCGGCTCAATGGCCAGACAGCGGGCAATCTCCGTACGGCGACGTTCGCCACCCGAGAGCTGGTCGCCCTTGTTTTTTCGCACCTTGCCTAACCTGAACTCCTTGATGAGACTTTCCAGTTTCTCTAACTGGTAGTCGCGGGGTTTCCCTGTCATTTCCAATACACTCAGGATGTTGTCCTCTACCGACATCTTACGGAACACCGAAGCCTCCTGGGCCAGATAGCCGATGCCTGCGCGGGCACGCTTATATACAGGATACTGCGTCACGTCGAGGTCATTCAGGTAGATGTGTCCGGCATTTGGCACAATAAGACCCGTCGTCATATAGAACGACGTTGTCTTTCCCGCACCGTTAGGGCCTAACAGTCCGACGATTTCTCCTTGGCGCACATTGATAGAGACATCGTTTACAACGGTGCGCTTGCCGTACCGCTTCACCAGCCCTTCAGCGCGCAGCACCATTTGGTCGTCGCTCCACTGTGGATGTTCTGTCACTTCCTGAGGTTGTTCTTTTACTGTCTGCTCGTCCATTATTAATTTTGTTTTGAGTGTGCAAAGTTACGAATTTTCCGCCGTATTTGAAGCTGAATAAGAAAAAAAGAAAACATTTATCGGAGTTTAACTTTTTTTAAGAGCATGAATAATGAGTTGCAGTGGGTTGTGAAGTCTCACATAGCCTCGTAAAAAAAATGTAGGGAAATATCAACTTTTATCGCTAAAACCTTTTGTTTATCGGGATTTTTTCGTACCTTTGCAAGTAGAGAAAAGTCATGGTGCCACAAGTCGGTTAAAGAAGTGCCGTTTAGCTCCTGGAGAAGTGCCACTTTTCCGACCGGGAAGTGCCGTTTGAGTTCGCGTTTAAGCGGCTCTATCTGAGAGGTGACAGCCCGTATTGGCTCCTTTTGGGATATTTTTTGGATTTTCTCTTTTCTAAATCGATTTTTTCCACTACCTTTGCCCCCGAAAAAAAGACAAGGCATGATAATCAAGAAATGGCTCACCGCATTCGGAAACTATCTGGTACTGATGGGACGTACCTTTACGCGCCCTGAACGACTGAGGATGTTCGCCAAGGAATACATCAAAGAGATGGCGCAGTTAGGTGTCAACTCCATTGGCATCGTACTGCTCATTTCGTTCTTCATCGGTGCAGTAATCTGCATCCAAATGAAGCTGAACATTCAAAGCCCCTGGATGCCCCGCTGGGTGACCGGCTATACCACGCGCGAAATCATGCTGTTGGAATTCTCGTCGAGCATCATGTGCCTGATACTGGCCGGCAAAGTTGGCTCTAACATTGCCTCGGAGTTAGGTACCATGCGCGTTACACAGCAGATTGACGCCCTCGACATCATGGGCATTAACTCAGCCAACTACCTGATACTGCCCAAGGTCATGGGCATGATGACCATTATGCCCTTCCTCGTCATTTTCTCGTCAGCAACAGGCATCTTAGGTGCCTATGCCACAGCCTATTTAGGTCACCTGCTGCCCCCTGACGACCTGACATTAGGCTTCCAACATGCTTTCAGGTCGTGGTTTGTATGGATGAGCATCATCAAGAGCATCTTCTTTGCCTTTATCATTTCGAGTGTACCCAGTTATTTCGGCTATACTGTCGAGGGCGGCTCCGTGAATGTCGGCAAGGCATCAACAGATGCCGTCGTCACGTCAAGCGTGCTCATTCTTTTCTCTGACGTTTTCCTAACACAGTTGCTGTCATGATTGAAGTTAAGAACCTATATAAAGACTTTGAGGACATCAAGGTGCTGAAAGACATCAGCACGACCTTTGAGAACGGCAAGACGAACCTCATCATCGGGCGAAGCGGTAGCGGTAAGACCGTACTCATGAAAAACCTGGTTGGACTGCTCACGCCAACCAGCGGACAGGTGCTCTACGACGGTCGCGACTTCGTGGCCATGAGCAAGCACGAAAAGGTGCTGATGCGCCGCGAAATGGGCATGATTTTTCAGAGTGCGGCACTCTTTGACTCCATGACGGTACTGGAGAATGTGATGTTCCCGCTCGACATGTTTGCGCCTATGACGCTCCGCAGCCGCATCAAACGTGCAAAGGAATGTTTGGACCGCGTGAACCTTCTGGGAGCAGAAGACAAATATCCCGGCGAAATCAGCGGCGGCATGCAGAAACGTGTAGCCATTGCCCGTGCCATTGCCATGAACCCGAAATACCTCTTCTGTGATGAGCCAAACTCCGGACTTGACCCAAAGACCAGCCTGGTCATTGATGAACTGCTACACTCCATCACCCAGGAATATAACATTACCACCATCATCAACACCCACGACATGAACTCCGTCATGGGCATTGGCGAAAACATTATCTTCATTCATGAAGGACGCAAGGAGTGGCAAGGTGTCAGCAGCCAGATCATGCATTCCACCAACCAGCTGCTCACCGACTTCATCTTCGCCAGTGACTTGCTGAAAAACATGCGTAGCATCGTGCTGGAACACGAGAAGCATGAATAAAATCACATCAGGGTTATTGTTATCGCATCAGGAACACCCCGTTCTTCTCTACCATGGGGACACAAACCTCCTCACGCGTGCTGTCTTTGAAACAAATCGTCAGAAACACGTTCACACAATGCAAGGTGCTGTCAACCCGCGCCGACGACACCTCCACCGAATGAATGCCTTGGAACTGCCGGTTCACGCGCTCCACATACAGCTTCGTGCCTTGTAGCAACTGTTCCCGATAGTCTGCCGGAGCCGCTGCCACCCCGTTCACACCCTCTAAGTAGGCATCATATTCCCCTTTTGCCAAATGCTCATAGTAGCCTTTTGCTGCCAGCGAAGCTAACTCCTCGGGGGTCGGTTCGTTATGGCAGGAAATAAAGAGTGTAGAAAGAAGCACGAAGGATGCTGCGCATGAGTAAGCGAATGCCCTTCCCAAGCTACAAACAGCAACGACAGACCATTTTCCGCTCATCATTCTTTTCCTCTGCTATTTCTGTCTGATAAATACGTTGATGGGGGTTCCCGTCAGTTCCCAGTTCTCACGCAGTTTGTTCTCCAGGAAACGCTTGTAAGGCTCCTTCACGTATTGCGGCAGGTTGGCATAGAACACGAAGGTAGGAATCTGCGTGTCGGGCACCTGGCTGATATACTTGATTTTGATATACTTGCCTTTGATGGAGGGCGGAGGGGTCATTTCGATGATAGGCAGCATGACCTCATTCAGCTTCGATGTTCCTATCTTGATTTTCCTGTTCAGATAAACCTGCTTGGCCGTTTCCAGCACCTTGAAGATACGCTGTTTGGTCAATGCGGATGCGAAAATAATGGGGAAATCGACAAACGGTGCCATGCGTTCGCGAATAGCAGCCTCGAAGGTCTTGATGACCTCTTGCGACTTGTCTGTTACCAAGTCCCACTTGTTTACGACCACCACCAGTGACTTGTTGTTCTTCTGAATCAACTGGAAAATGTTCATGTCCTGTGCCTCTATGCCTCTGGTGGCATCTAACATCAGGATGCAGACATCGGAGTTTTCTATGGCGCGAATAGAACGCATCACGCTATAGAACTCCAGGTCTTCGGTCACTTTGTTCTTACGACGGATGCCGGCAGTATCAACCAGATAGAAGTCAAAGCCGAATTTGTCATATTTCGTGTAGATGCTGTCACGCGTCGTGCCGGCAATCTCCGTCACGATGTTACGGTCCTCGCCGATGAAAGCGTTGATGATACTGGACTTACCTGCATTCGGGCGGCCGACCACGGCAAAGCGCGGCGTGCCGTCCTCTACGTCGTCAATCTCTACAGTAGGCAACTTCTCCAGCACATAATCCAGCAGGTCGCCCGTGCCGCTACCCGTGGCGGCACTGACGCAGAACGGGTCGCCCAGTCCTAATTTGTAGAACTCGTACTGCCCGTACAGGTCCTTGCCGTCGTCAGCTTTATTAGCCACCAGCACCACCGGCAGTTTCGAACGGCGCAGAATCTGTGCCACGTCAACGTCTAAATCGGTTACGCCGTTCTTGATGTCAACCAAGAACAAAACGAGGTCAGCCTCTTCAGTAGCAACGATAACCTGCTTGCGAATCTCCTCTTCGAAGATATCGTCAGAGTTGACCACCCAACCGCCGGTATCGACTACCGAGAACTCACGGCCGTTCCACTCACACTTGCCGTACTGACGGTCACGCGTCGTGCCGGCCTCATCGCTCACTATGGCTTGACGCGAATTGGTCAAGCGGTTAAACAAGGTCGATTTGCCCACGTTCGGGCGCCCTACTATCGCTACTAAATTTGCCATAACTTTATTTCTCCATCAGTTCAAAATGATACTTTTTGCCTTTTGTCGTGGTAAAGGTTCCTTCAAAGGCTCCTCCGCGACACTCATACTGACCGTCGAACGTGCCGGTATGGTTTCCGTTGGCAGTAAATTCCTTCAGGACAACGTGCATGGAGCCCTTGTCGTTGACTGCTTCATTCACCACCAGCTCCAGCGTAAACACGGAATTTGGACGGTCATTATAATAATAGTTGCCCACCGTATCGCCGACCCCGAAATCTGCCGGATTCCAGAAAAGCGTAATGGCATAGGGACCAATGTTGCCACCAAATTGCTGAAGCGGGTTGTCACCAGGCATCTCATCCTGCATTTCACGGCCTTCGTTACGGGATTCCAGTTGTTGCCATACGCTGGCCGCAGCCTCTCCTCCCATGCCGTCAACCCTGGTAATAAATAAACGCCCACCCTTGCTCTTGACAGTGAAGTAGAGCGTTTGTGTGGCACGAAGCCAAGTGTCACCCCAATAAAACACAGACTGTTCCTTCGCCACACGGCCATCAGCTGTCATGACCGGGTCCTTTGAACGTACCGACGGTTTGATCATCTCACTGTCGTCGGTAGCCGACAAGAGCCACGAGGCATATTTCTGCTCTCCGGAGGCTGCAGCAGAATCGGCAAGCGTCTTGAGTACGGCGGGAGCAAGAAACTGCTCCAACACCGCGTCGTCCCACCTGCCGTTCTCCATTGACATACGGGCATAGAACTTTTCTACGAAGGCCACGGCCTGCTCGTTGCTCACTGGTTGCCAGTCATCATGAACGCCGGCAAAGCCCATTTGCCGGAGTCCTGCCAACAGGAACAGAAAAAGAACAATTCTTCTTGTCATCATTGCATTATTCAGGATTATAGCCAAACGAGTCTAATTCCTTCTGACTGGAGCGCCAGTCCTTATCCACCTTGACGAAGGTCTCTAAATATACGCTCTTGTCAAAAAACTTCTCCAATGCCTTGCGGGCCTCGGTGCTCACCTTCTTCAGCGCCACACCCTGATGACCGATGATGATGCCTTTCTGACTGTCACGCTCCACATAAATGACGGCATTGATGTGGATGTTTTTCTCTGTCTCCTTGAAGCGCTCTACGCGCACCTCTACTGCGTATGGTATCTCCTTGTCGTAGTAGAGCAAAATTTTTTCCCTGATAATCTCCGAGACAAAGAAACGTGCCGGTTTATCCGTCAACTGGTCTTTCTCAAAATAGGCTGGACTCTCTGGCAGCAGTTCCTGAATGCGCTTCAGCAGCATGTCGGTGCCAAACTTATTCTTTGCTGATATGGGTAGAATCTCCGCCTTGGGCAGCAGCGCGTGCCACTTCTCTACGATGCCGGAAAGCCTATTATCAGCCTCCCCTATTGCCCTCGATGGGGCCTCTTTACCTTGCTGGCGGACTTTTGTATCCCCATCGGGTGACAACTGGGGGACCATGTCTATCTTATTTATCAGCAGGATGACAGGAATCTCCATCTGCTGCACTTTCTCTAAGAAGTCCATGTTTTTCTCGGGATTCTCCACCACGTCAGTCACGTAGAGCAACACGTCGGCATCCTGCAGCGCCGACTCCGAGAAAGCCAGCATCGACTCCTGCAGCTTGTAGTTGGGTTTCAGCACGCCTGGGGTGTCCGAGAACACAATCTGCATCTCGGGGGTGTTCACGATGCCCATAATACGGTGACGCGTCGTCTGGGCCTTAAACGTCGCAATTGAAATACGCTCACCAACCAACTGGTTCATGAGCGTACTTTTTCCTACGTTGGGGTTTCCAACTATGTTTACAAATCCGGCTTTATGAGTCATTTCTCATTTCTTATTACTCATTTCTCATTTAACCGCAGAGCCATCATACGCCCATTTGTAATAGCTGGCTCCGTGAACGAAACCTGCGCCAAATGCCGTAAACAGCATGTTGTCACCTTTCTTCAGCAGGTGTTCATGATCCCAAAGAGCCAGGGGTATGGTGGCAGCACTGGTGTTACCATAGTGTTCAATGTTCACCATGACCTGGTCCATCGACAAGTCCAGACGCTTTGCCACAGCCTCAATAATACGCATGTTGGCCTGATGGGGTACCACCCATTTGATGTTCTCCTTGTTCAGACCGTTACGCTCGGCTATCAACGCGCAGTCGTCACTCATGTTGGTGACTGCATAGCGGAACACGGTGCGACCTTCCTGATAAAGGTAGTGCAGACGATGGTCAACGGTGAAATGACTGGGCGGACTCACAGAACCGCCGGCCTTCAGGTGAAGGAATGGCAGTCCCTTGCCGTCGCAACGGAAGTAGGAGTCCATGCAGCCCACCCCCTCGTCCTCGGTACCTTCCAGCATGACGGCTGCGGCACCGTCGCCGAACAACGGGCAGGTGGCACGGTCCTTGTAGTCAACGACCGACGACATCTTGTCGGCACCAATGACGATAATCCGCTTATAGCGGCCACACTCTATCATCGACGCTGCAACATCCAGCGCAAAGAGAAATCCACAGCAGGCTCCCCAGAAGTCGAAGGCAAAAGCGTTCTTCAGCCCTATCTTTCCTAATACGATACTTGCTGTAGAAGGGAACTTATAATCAGCCGTTGAAGTTGCAACGATGACCGCATCAATGGTATCAGGGTCTGCCCCCGTCTTATGCAGCAACTGCTTGGCGGCCTTACGGGCCATGTAGCTGGTGCCAAGGCCCTCTTCGGTGAGGATGCGGCGTTCCTTGATACCGATACGGGTCATAATCCACTCATCACTGGTATCTACCATACGCGAGAGTTCCTCATTGTTCAGGACGTACTCAGGCACATAGCCACCAATGCCGGTGATTATCGCATTTATTTTACCCATTTATCCAATTTTATTCAACTACCTCGTCTTTCACGATGGCAACCTTGCCACGATAGTAACCACAAGTGGGACATACTGTGTGGTAAACATAGTAAGCGCCACAGTTGGGGCATACTGCCAGTGTGGGAGCAACGGCCTTGTCGTGAGTACGGCGTTTTGCGGTACGGGTGTTCGATTGTCTTCTTTTTGGATGTGCCATGATTCTATAAATTTTAATGTTTAATCTTTAATGTTTAATTTCTCCAACGCGCTCCACCTCGGATCAATCTCCTTGGCCTCATCGCTGCTTCGGGCAGCTGACAACTCTTCGAGCTTTTGTGTCATCACACGGTTGCATTTTCCAGGTGCATGCACGTGCTTGATGGGGATAGCCAACATGATAAATTCGTAGATGAACCACGACAGGTCGAGAACGCCCTGGTCCTCAGACACTGTAATGAGTTCGTCGTCATCCATGTTCGTTTCGGCACCCAGCCTGACCAGCAACCGGTTGTCGGTGTCAATGGTCTGCTGCATGTCATCCAAACAAAGGTCACAGGTGACCGTTACGCTGCCCTCAGTATGAAACAGGAGTTCAAATAAGCCGACCGCCTTGCGTATAGACACCGACACATGCAACGCTCCATGTTCCAACTGCGCATCGTCGAGAGCCGCAAAGAAGCCATCGTTCAGGTCGTATTCGAGGTTCGTTTCCTCACTTTGCAGACCCTTCAAATCTATCTGATACGTCTCTAACTCGCTCATTTGGGGTGCAAAGTTAATAAATTATTGTGAATTACAAATTATGAATTATGATTTTTTTGTTTTTTAATTGCAAATCAAAGCCTAACAGACCAAAAGTTTGCACACGAAAGGCCACAAGTGTGCAATATCATTTACCTTAAAATGAAAATAAATCGTAATATATTTTGTGTTTTGCTCAGTTTACACTACCTTTGCAGCTAAATTTTATTCTAGACATGGCTAATAACAACACAATGGTTGGTTCCAAGATTAAAAGAATCAGGGAATCAAAGAACATCTCCCTCGACGAGATTGTAGAAAGCAGCGGTCTGTCAAAAGACCAGATATTATCGATTGAGAACGGCCAGAACATGCCGTCCTTGGGTCCGTTAATCAAAATTGCCAGAGCATTAGGCGTTCGTTTAGGCACCTTCATGGACGACAACGATGCCTTAGGCCCCGTGGTGTGCCGCGCCGAAGACCGTGAGAAGGAAAGCAGCATCAGTTTCTCCAACGATGCTACCGATGCCCGCAAGAACATGGAGTATCACCCACTGGCACAGCAGAAGGCCGGGCGACACATGGAACCATTCATCATTGACATTGCTCCGAACGACAACCTCGACTATAAGCTCTCAGCCCACGAAGGCGAAGAGTTCATCTACGTCATGGAAGGTGACGTGGAACTGGTATATGGAAAAGAAAACTACACTCTGAAACAGGGTGACAGCATCTTCTATGACTCCATTGTCAAGCACCACATACACGGAGCGCCCGGCAAGTCTGCCAAGATTCTGGCCGTAGTATATATTCCGTTCTGATTACTCAGAATATTCAGAATACTCAGATTATCCAGAATTATGGAAACAAAAAATATAAAAACAGATATGGTAGGCAGGCCACTGCCAGACAGGACTTACCCGGCCGAAACAGGAAGCGAGGGATACACGCTTTCAGAACGCACATTGGGCCAATGGCTTGAATACTGGGCCGAGACCACCCCTGACAAGGAATACATTGTCTATTCTGACCGTAACCTGCGCTTCACGTGGAGTAAGTTCAACGAGCGTGTCGATAACCTGGCCAAAGGTCTGATTGCCATTGGTGTCAAGAAAGGTTCTAATGTAGGCATCTGGGCCACCAACGTACCCGACTGGCTCACCTTCCTTTATGCAACGGCAAAGATAGGTGCCGTGCTCGTCACGGTCAACACCAACTACAAGCAGAACGAGTTGGAATACCTTTGCGAAGACTCAGACATGCATACTCTCTGCATTACCGACGGCACATGGGACTGCAACTACGTCGATATGACCTACACCATGTTGCCAGAGCTGAAGAATTGCGAGCGCGGCCACCTGAACAGCAAGCGCTTCCCCCACCTGAAGAATGTAGTATATATAGGTATGGAGAAGTACCGTGGCATGTTCAACACGGCCGAGCTGTTGCTGTTGGGACAGAACATCGACGACGAAGAGTTAGACAAGATGAAGAAGAACGTGAGCTGTCACGACGTCTGCAACATGCAATACACCAGCGGCACCACCGGATTCCCCAAGGGTGTCATGCTGACCCACTTCAACATTGCCAACGACGGCTACTTCACCGGCGAGAACATGGGTTTTACACAGGACGACAAACTCTGCGTCTGCGTGCCCCTGTTCCACTGCTTCGGCGTGGTACTGGCCACCATGAACTGCCTGACGCATGGCTGTACTGAGGTGATGGTCGAGAAGTTTGACCCGCTGGTGGTTCTGGCCTCCATCCACAAGGAGCGTTGCACCGCCGTCTATGGCGTGCCCACCATGTTCATTGCCGAGTTGGACCACCCCATGTTCCCCATGTTCGACATGAGCAGTCTTCGTACAGGCATCATGGCAGGCTCCCTTTGCCCTGTCGAACTCATGAAACGCGTGAGCGAAAAGATGTTCATGACCATCACCAGCGTCTATGGACTGACCGAGAGCTCTCCCGGCATGACGCAGACCTGTCTGAACGATACGTTCGAGCAGCGCTGCACCACCGTAGGCCGCGACTACCCCTTCGTCGAGGTGAAGGTGCTCGACCCCGAGACGGGCGAGGAGTGCCCCGTCGGCGTACAGGGTGAGATGTGCTGCAAGGGCTTTAACGTCATGAAGGGTTACTACAAGAATCCGCAGGCTACGGCTGAAGTGATTGACAAGAATGGTTTTCTGCACAGCGGCGACCTGGGTGTGAAGGACGAACAGGGTTTCTACCGCATCACCGGCCGTATCAAGGACATGATTATCCGCGGCGGTGAGAACATCTATCCCCGCGAAATAGAGGAGTTCCTCTACCACATGCCCGGCATCAAGGATGTGCAGGTGGCTGCCGTTCCGTCGAAGAAATATGGCGAGGCTGTGGGTGCCTTCATCATTCTGCAGGAAGGTGTAAAGATGGAACCTGAGGACGTTCAGGAGTTCTGTCGCGGGAAAATCGCCCGTTACAAGATTCCCAAGTATGTCTTCTTCATTGACCAGTTCCCGCTGACGGGCAGTGGCAAGATTCAGAAGTTCAAGCTCAAGGAAATGAGTCTGAAACTCTGTGAACAGTTAGGCATTGAAGTTATTTAAAAAGCGTCTTTTGGTAGTGTGGGACATTCCTACGCTGCCAAAAGTTTTTCAGAAGGGCACTTCTACGCGGAACGTCGTGCCGGCACCCAGTTCCGACTGCTTCACGAAGATGCGTCCCTTATGATATTCCTCTACTATGCGGCGGGCTAAGGAGAGACCCAGGCCCCAACCGCGTTTCTTGGTGGTAAAGCCTGGTGTAAACACGTTCTTGATGTCCTTTCGCCTGATTCCCTTTCCCGTGTCCTGCACCTCTATGATGGCCTGACGTTCTTCCTCAAAGAGCGTCAGGGTGATGGTACCTGAGCCTTCCATGGCATCGACGGCATTCTTGCAGAGGTTTTCAATGACCCACTCAAAGAGTGACGCATTCATGCGCACAATGACATCATGGTCAGGGAAACGACGAAGAATCTTCACCTTGTTCGACGTGCGACGGTCCATATACGTGATGACATGTTCCAGCACCTCGTTCATGCTCGCCTCTACAGGCTCGGGCAGAGAACCTATCTTGGAGAAGCGCTCGGCAATACGCTCCAGGCGTTTCACGTCTTGCGACATTTCGGGTATCATTTCGTCGTCGGGGTATGTCTCCTTCAGCATCTCTGTCCAAGCCATCAGGCTGGAGATGGGAGTCCCCAACTGGTGGGCGGTTTCCTTCGACAGGCCCACCCACACCTTGTTCTGTTCGGCACGCTTTGACGAGAGCAAAGCAAAAATAGCCACCACTACAAAGATGAGCACAATGCCTAACTGAACGTAAGGCCATGCCGAGAGACGTTTCAACATGACGCTCTCGTCGTAGCATACCAACTCGTAGTCACTGGAATCTCCTATATTTATCCGAATACAGTTATCGGCCCGCTGCATGCGCTGGGCAAAATGCTGCAGGAAGACCAGCGTGTCCTGTCCTTCCACGTCAATGTTGCTGTAGTCTAACACGTCGTTATTCCTGCCCACCACAACCACAGGAATGGTGCTGTTACTACTGATGACGCTGAACGCCAGCGACATGTCATCGTCAGGCCCCGCCTCGTTAATGGCATGCATGGCATCGGCCCACACCTGCATCTTCCCCCGCTCTTCGGTCAGCAAATCCTTGACAAGCAGATGGGAAATAAGCAGCGAGGCCACGGCAATAACCACGGCCACCACTACGAGTATAATTTTTACCTGACGTATTCTATCGGTCCATTGCATACCTATATATAACGCAAAAGACCCGTTTTTATTATCCGAAGAAGAAATAGCTGAAGAATACAGCCGCCACCATGCCTGCCAGGTCGGCCATCAGGCCGCAAGCCACAGAATAGCGGTACTTCTTGATGCCCACACTGCCAAAGTAGATGGCCAGGATATAGAACGTCGTGTCGGTTGAACCCTGCAACACACTGGCCAGATGGCCCACAAAGGAGTCAGGACCAAACGACTCGAAGCACTCGAGCATCATGCCACGGGCACCGGCTCCGTTCAGCGGTTTCATCAGTGCCACAGGAACAGCACCAACAAAATCGCTGTTCAGACCGCATGCCTCCACACACCACGTAAAGGCATCCTGCACCATCTGCAGGGCTCCCGAAGCACGGAACACACCTACGGCAGCCAGAATGGCCACGCAATAAGGAATCAGACTGACAGCTACATGGAAGCCACCCTTGGCTCCCTCAATGAAGGAGTTATATACGTTCAGTTTCTTGTGTACGCCAGAGTAGATGAACAGCAGAATGGTGCCGAGAATCAGGCTGGCGGTCAAGAGGCGGCAGAAACGTTGCATCTGCTCGTTGTCCATGCCGGTCAACGCAGTAAAGAGAGCCGCCACCAAGAGGCCAATGGAGCCCAGCATGATGAGAATGTTCTTCTGAAACAGGTTGATGCGCTGGTAGATGCTGACGGCAATGAGACCCACCAAGGTAGAGCACATCGTCGTGAGCAGTATAGGAATGAACACGTCGGCAGGGTCGGCAGCGCCATACTTCGAACGGTAGGCCATAATCGATACTGGAATAATCATCAGGCTACTGGTGTTCAGCACCAGGAACATAATCATCGAGTTGGAGGCCGTGTCCTTTTTCTCGTTCAGGCTCTGCAACTCCTGCATGGCTTTCAGTCCCACGGGCGTGGCGGCATTGTCTAACCCCAGCATGTTTGCCGAAATGTTCATGAAGATGCTGCCCAGTGCCGGATGGTTCTTGGGTATCTCCGGAAACAGTTTCGTCAGCACAGGACTCAGCAGGCGGGCCAGCTTATCCACCAGTCCGCTGTCTTCGCCAATCTTCAGAATGCCCATCCATAGGGTCAGCGTGCCGGTCAGGCCCAGCGTCATCTCGAAGGCCGTATTCGACATCTTAAACGTAGAGTCCATCATCTCGGGCAGGGCATCATAGTCCTGCAGGAACACGAGTTTGATGACACCCACCAGAACGCCTATTGTAAACAACGCTATCCAAATATAGTTCAGTGCCACAGTAATCAGAAATTAAAATTGTACATTGTGCATGATTAAAAGTGTCTCTTCCGCTGGATTTTCTGCCGCTCCATGGCTCGTTTCTCGAAGGGCAGGTCATCGACATCCTCTGCCTTGATGACCACCTTCATGCCCACGAAGGCAAAGTTCTTATACAAGTCTATAATGTCCTCGTCGAGCAGGCGGATGCAGCCCTCGCTGGCCCTTCCCGGAACACTCGAGCGGTTGTTCGTGCTGCCGTGAATGCCGATGCCCTTACTGCCGGGCGTCGCCAACCGCATAAACCACTTGCCATAGCTCAAAATGCTTCCGCGCCCGTCACCGAAGTCATGCTTCCACTTCGAGGCATCTACAATCTGCGTTATCTTAAACGGATTCCGGAACGTACAGTGGGGCGTTTTCATGTCGCCCTTGCGCTGCTTCTGACCTTTCTTCAGCGAGAAAGCTGCATCGTAGCGGGCCACAAGAACGGTGTCCTTTCCCTGTGCCTCATAGACATACAGGTAAAAATCCTTCTTCGACATCAGGATAAAGCAGTGCTTTTTCACCTTCACCAGCTCAGGCATACTGATGCGAACGTCACGGTCGCTGCGCACCGCTTGGTTGCCATGGTCGTTCACCACGTACTCATGTGCCTGTCCACTCATTCCTACGGGAAACAAAAGCAGCAAAAGGATATTAATAAACGTTTTCATTCGTCTATTCATCTTGTTTTCGGCGCAAAGGTACAAAATAATTCTTAATTCCTCGTTCCTAATTGCCAATTTATTTGTACTTTTGCAGCCGATTAAACCAAAGAAGTAATGAAAAATCTCAAAACACTATCAGTTTCACTCCTGATTCTCGCTGCGTCAGGACTCGCCGTTTCATGCGGCAACTCTACACTGGGAACCATCTTCAGCGGCGGAACCATCGCTAACGTCTTTACC
Organism: Prevotella sp.; assembly: GCA_017940545.1. Lineage (GTDB taxonomy): Bacteria > Bacteroidota > Bacteroidia > Bacteroidales > Bacteroidaceae > Prevotella. The sequence goes on along the minus strand of JAGAYI010000025.1, from coordinate 9,477 downwards.
AGCGTCATCGGACTCGACAAAGTGACCGCACAGGGACTCGTCGGAACATGGGAATATAACGGACCGGGCATCGCCTTCACCAGCGAAAAACTGCTGGCCAAAGCCGGAGGCGAGGTAGCAGCCACCAAGATTGAGAAGGAAATCAAGCCCTACTACGACAAGGCTGGCATCTCTGTCACCAACACCTATGCGGTCTTCGACGCCAACGGCTACTACACCGTCTGCGTGGGGGGAAAGAAGTTCAGCGGCAAATACACCTTCGACGAGGCTAACGCCAAGATTACGCTGAAGGGGTTGCTCTTCGACATCAACTGTTATGCCAAGCGCGAATATGGCGGCATTGCCCTGCTCTTTGAGTCAAAGAAACTGCTCACCGTGCTGCAGACCATGGCAGCCCTCAGCAACGACGACACTTACAAGAAGTTTGGAGAGTTGAGCAAGAACTACGACGGCATCCGCATCGGCTTCGACATGAAGAAGAAATAATTCAACTTTCTGAAGTTCAAATAGGATAAGGAGTTCAAGGAGTTAGGGAGTTCAAGGAGTTCAAGGAGTTCAAGACAGATGTTCTGTTACTCCATCTTCCCACTCCGAGGAGAAAAACAAAGGACTTAGGTAATGTCCTTAACTCCCTGAACTACCTCTAACTTACCTGAACACCCCATAAGTTCTTTGCAAAGCAAAGCGGCATAGCCGAGCGGAGCAAATGCGAAACTTAAAGAAATCATACCCCCGTCCATTCATATTCTTTTCAGGACAAGTTTCTGGGCATAGGTGTCGGCAAGCGTTTTTCGGAAAGCGACCAACTGTGGGTACAGACGTGATGGAAAAACACCGGCATGCATCAGTAGACGGTTACTGATGCGTATCTGCCGGCCCTCTTCTACCATTCGGAAGGAGAAAGAGCCAAAGGCCTCCGTCAGCGTCACATCCCGCGGTCTGGCCTCTATGGCATAGCCTTCAGGAATGGTCAGCACAATTTCGTCTGTATCCAGATAGCCGTGACTGATGCAGATATCCTCTGACCGTTCGGCCTCGCTCTTGGGAGCCTGATAGCCTTGGTGTATAGGGCACAGGGGCACAAACAGGCGGCTCCCGGTGACCTTGGCATATTTCCCACTCTTGATGCTGGCCGTCAGGCTGATGGTGGCTGACTGCTGTGCTGTCTCCATCTGTTGAATAGCCATCTGCGGCACGTTGACAATATGGTGCAATGCCCTGAAGCGCTCGTTCTCGTCCATCTTCAGCAACGGCAGCAGCTGTTCATGCTGCCAGTTTTCTGACGTTTGCCGAAGACTGACGTCGGCACTTCCGTCGGTACTGAGGGCTATCTGCACCTCACTGCTCATCATGTTCGTCGAGTCAGCATAGACCGGCAGGCGCACCATGCGACCGCCGTCGGCTGTGACGACGACGGCATCGTGGCCGGCAATATCCTCATGCACATAGCCAAAGGGCAGTTGCGGATTGGTACACTCCATCCAGATAGTGTCACCGCGAAGGGGTACCTGTAGAATGACATGGTTCAGCTGTCCCACGCTGGCATAGTGGGGCAGCAGTCGCCGTCGGGTAGTGCTGACGACGGTATAATAAGAACTGATGCCTAACTCCTGCAGCATTGCCCGCATGTAGTTGGTCAGTCCCTTACAGTCGCCAAAGCCGCTCTTGCAGACCTCGGCAGCAGGTGCCGGCTGCTGTCCACCAATGCCTAACAGAATGGCGACGTAACGGGTGTTCTCACCCAGAAACTGATAAACCCGTTTTACCTTCTCCACGTCAGAAGGGAGGCCGTCGGCCAACTGGTGCAGCTTCTCCTTCAAGGACTCTGGCAGCACGTCGCGCCCTTGCTGCAGCGAGTATTCCCATTTCCCCAGACCGTTCCAGTCAGTAAAGCTACCCTCCACGCCATAATACACAAACTGTTCGGGGGCGAAGTAGCCCATGGGCAACCGTTCGTTCAGTGGACGGCTGTAGGGTTCCTTACGCAGTACCGGCAGGTCGGTCAGTTCTATGGAAAGGGTCTGCAGGCCATTGTCGCTACTGACGGTGACATCCTTGCTGATGTTCGACAGCGTGTGGCGAATGGCCATGGTCTGCGGTGCCGTCAGCTGGTAAGTGGCTTTCCTGACGCTGACGTCGTAGTCGTCCTGCGGGCAGAACCAGGGGAACTCTATCAGGTTGTTGCGGCTTTCCACCGTCCACTCGTATGTTATGGTAACAGGATAGGACGGCGGCGTATAGTCTAAGTACATGCGATAGTCGTCAACAGCCAGATACTCTGAGTATTCCGTCCGTTGCAGCTCGTTCTCTTTCAGTTTGCGCAGCAGTCGCCCGTTGGGGTCGGTCACCTGTCCGCGGAAACTTTTCAGCTTGTCGTACTTGCTGCACGGACAGATAAAGACGGCATGGTCAGCACCGCGCTCGTTGAGGATGGTGGTGACGGTCTTGTAGTGGGTTGTGGAATGTTTGATGTCCTCACACTCTACGGTAATGGCATTCTCCTCCACGATGACGTTTTGCGCACGGGCAACCATACAGGTCACCGCCAGCAACACGAAGGACAAAAGGACTCTGTTCATGGCATTTTCTTGATGGCTATCATGTTGTTGCAGTTCTCCACCAACTGGTCAAACAGCGCCTTGATGTCCTGATATTCCGTCGCGTCAAAAAAAGTACGGTCAACGGATATGCGGTACTGCATGGTCAGCTGCCTGCCGCTCTGCGCCCCGAGTATGCGCACCGTGATGCCGTCCGACTTCAGCACAATAGGTTTCGGCATCTCCTCAATCACCCAGCCTTCGGGCAGCGTCACACTCACGTTCTGCTGGTCGTGCTGCGCGTAGGGAAATTCTATGGGCAGCCGGCGGGTAGCCTCAGTAAAAGGATTGTTCTTTTGTGGCGAGAACACTAACGGGTTCATGTAAATCATGCCTCCAGTCACGTCGCATTGTTTGGTGAAGCGCAAGGTCTCCTTAACTTGGGGGCTGTTGTCGTGGCGACCCTCTATGGCATACTCCTGTATGGTCATGCCAGCGCTTTCCTGCATCTGGTGTATCAGTTCCAGACTGTCCTTGGCAGTACGCCACGTTTTTCGCGTCGCCAAGGCATCCTGATAGTAGCATTGGCGAATGCGCTTGCCTGTCAGCAGACCGTCGGCTCCGAGGGTAGCCTGCACGGTCGTCACCTCACGGCCCTTCGCTGCCGACAGCAGGTTGATCCACCCTCCGGCTCCCGTCTTGTTCACCACGCGGGCCTTGTCGGCTAACAAATGGGAAGGAAGAACGTTAAGACAGCCGTCGTCGAGCGTGGAACAGTCAATGAACGACATGGTGCTGTCGTTCTCATGAATGCCTACCACAAACGTTGACAGGTATTTCAGACTGGCATGCGAGAAGGGTAGTCTTCCGAGTTTGCGGCTGCGCAACACAATGGGCGACGCTTTCACGCCGGCATCGTGCAGCATGTTGATGTACAGGAAATTCAGGTCGGCATTGCTGCCAGTACCCTCTTTCAGCACCTTGGAGCCCGACTTGGCCCAGAAGGCATACTCGCCATTCCAACGCACCCGCTGACGAAGCAACTGGAAAACTGCCATAGAGCGCTGGCGCACATCCTCGATGCCGGCAATGCCGGCCTGAGCTATTTCGTCTTTCAGCGGACTGCTGTTCCTGATGCGACTGCCGAACTCATCGTCTTCCTGCAGCATGCGTTCAATGTCTTCCCAGGTCGAAGTGTAGCTCTTGTGTACACTGCCTGGAATGTAAATACCTAACAGTTCGTGGGTTACCTTGCAGGCATAGTCGTCAGCACACCAGAGGTAGTCGTCGTCCTTCAGCGCAGAGAGATGGTGTCCCGTCACCTTGTACGTGTCTGTAGGCAGAATCTCTGCACCTAACGACATGGTGGCCTTGTCGGCCACCTGCTCCATAGGCTCCGTACCGGTAATTTCTATGTTAAACTTCAGCCATTCAGGTATCGACAGCTTATACTGCGTGTATAGCACGGGAATCTCACCCTGTCCAATCCAGTCGTGCAAGTCATAGAAGAAGTCACTCTCTATATCGTACTCATACTCTATCACCGTGCCCACCTTTACTTGCGGAACGCTGAACTTCGTCAGACAATAATGCTTGTCAAGGCGCTCCTCGTGCACCATGCTGCGCTCCATCTTCGTCTTCACCACCCGGCCGTTCTCCATGTTGTAGGCCGTAGCCTTCAGGCCGGTCACGTATTCACGTTCCGTCTTGCCCTGCGTCTGCCTGTAACTGATGCCCTGGTCAGCAACGCGCTTACCGTCGTCCTTCAGCACCTTCAGGCGTCTCTTGGTACTATAGATGACGCGGAAACCATCTTCCCTGAAGACGTAATAGACGTCCGTCAGTCTGTAGAGCTCAACAGCATCCGCGTCAGGATCCTGCGCGTAGGTCGTCATCGTCAGCTCTGCTTGTGTCGGTTTTCCCCATTTAAGGTTTGGTTCCAAGTCCTGTGCCGCAGCGTGAATGGCAGCAAGCAGAACCAGCAAAAAACAAATTCTTTTCATTGTTCTCCCAATAGTGTATATCTTATTAGCGTATCAAAACTACTGAACTCTTTTTCAAAGTGGCCTGCAAAAGTACTGCATAAATATGAAACAAGCAAATTTTTTCCCGGAAAAAAATTAACAACTCTCTCGCCCAACCCCTCGGTACTACCGATGGCGTGACGCGGCAAAGGAAAGCCCGACGGGCCTCACGGCGGGTCGGGCAGCATTGCCCTGCTCTTCGAGTCAAAGAAGCTGCTCACCGTCCTGCAGACGATGGCTGCCCTGAGCAACGACGACACCTACAAGAAATTCGGGGAACTCAGCAAGAACTATGACGGCATCCGCATAGGCTTCGATATGAAAAAGAAGAAATAAAGGCCCTACGGACAAGGACCTTCAATGGGGGTAGCCTATATGCAGGCTACCCTCATTTCATGTTGTACAGTATAAACGAGTAGATGTCCGCCTGCTCTTCCAGTACCTTCGCCAAGGGTTTGCCACCGCCGTGACCTGCCTTCGTGTCGATGCGTATCAGCACGGGGGCAGTGCCTGCCTGACACTCCTGCAACGTGGCGGCAAACTTAAACGAGTGGGCAGGAACCACACGGTCGTCATGGTCGGCAGTGGTAACGAGCGTTGCCGGGTAGCTGACACCCGGTTTCAGGTTATGTAACGGTGAATAGCCTTTCAGGTATTCAAACATCTCACGGGAATCCTCGCTGGTGCCATAATCCGAAGCCCAGTTCCAGCCAATGGTGAACCGATGGTAGCGCAGCATGTCCATCACACCGACCTGGGGAATGGCCACACGGAACAGGTCCGGACGCTGCGTCATGCAGGCTCCAACAAGCAGACCGCCGTTTGAGCCGCCTACGATGGCGAGTTTCTGTTTGGAGGTGTATCCCTCGCTGATCAGGTATTCTGCAGCAGCTATGAAATCGTCAAACACGTTCTGCTTCTGCATCTTCGTGCCTGCCAGATGCCATGCCTCGCCATACTCGCTACCACCGCGCAGATTCACCTGAGCATAAATGCCTCCCTGCTCAAGAAAGGGGATGCGCATGGCCGAGAAGCCTGGGCCTAACGAGATGTTGAAACCGCCATAGCCGTAGAGATAGACGGGATTCTTGCCATTGCGCTTCAGGCCTTTTTTATAAGTAATAAACATTGGCACGCGCGTACCATCCTTGCTCTTGAAAAAAAACTGGCGGCTCTCGTAGTCCTGCTGACGGAACTTGACGTTCGGCTGGGCGTAAAGCGTGCTCTCATTCTTCACCATATCGTAACGGTAGATGGTGCCCGGCATGGTGAACGACGAGAACGTGTAGAAACACTCCTCACCCTTCTCGTCGCCCGTAAAGCCCACACTGCCAACCATTGGCAGCTTCACTTCGTGGCGCATCTTTCCGTCAAGCCCATAGACGAAGGCATGGTCGCAGGCATCCTGGTTATAAGTAAGGAGAAATTGCCGGTTGATGACATCCACACCGCTCAGCATGTTCTGCTGCTCGGCTATCAGCACTTGCCAGTCGCTAAGACCTGGCTTACGGATGTCGGCCGTCATGATGCAGCCCTTCGGAGCGCCATAGTTGGTATAGAGGTATATCTTGTCGCCTTCGTTGTAGATGGGGCTATACTGGAAGTCCATATTGTCCGTCATCTGGATGAACTGCGAATCCGGCTGACGCAAATCCCTAACAAACAGATTGTTGCCTGCACCGGCACCACTCTCATAGAGATACATGAGCGTTTCCTCCTCGTTGACCATAACGCCATAGAAGCGCTTTGGCTGCGTGGGATTCTGGTAGAACAGCACATCGTCTGACTGTGGCGTACCCAGTTTGTGATAGTATATCTTCATGCCCTCATTGATATTCGAGAACTCCTTACCCTCTGTCGGGCGGTCGTACGTAGAGTAGTAGAAACCATCGCCTTGCCAGGCAGCACCTGAGAATTTCGCCCATTCTATATGGTCGCCTGTCAGTTGACCCGTCTTGAGGTCAATGACGAAGAACTCCCTCCAGTCGGAACCTGAGCGCGAGATGCTGTAGGCAGCCCACTTGCCGTTGTTCGAGAAATACACACCATTCATGGCCACCGTACCATCGTCGCTCAGCGTATTGGGGTCAAGAAACACACGGGGCGTGCCGCCCAGATTGTCCATCACGTAGAGCACACTCTGGTTCTGCAGACCGTTGTTCTTATAGAAGTACCACTTGCCGTGACGCTTGCGCGGGGCACCTATCTTCTCGTAGTTCGACAGCTCGGTAAGGCGTTTCAACAGTTTTCCGCGTGTGGGTATCTTCCCCAGATAGGCATTCGTCACCTTATTCTCTGCCTCCACCCAGGCTGCTGTCTGTGCCGACGTGTCGTTCTCCAGCCACCGGTACGGGTCGGCAACCTTCACACCGAAATAATCATCCACCGTGCCGTCCTTCTCGGCCTTGGGGTACTGCAAACCCTGAGCCTGCATCAGACTCGTAGCCATCATGGTCATTGTCATCAAAACTATTCTTTTCATCGTTCTTATCAATATTTTTGCAAAGATACAAAGAACTTTACTAAATACAAAATTATGGACTATAAATAAATTACACTTCTTTTCATTTGTTAAGTTGCAAAAACATAAATCATCTTTATTTTATATATCATTGACATGATATAAGATTCCGTTAAGGCCATAATCTCCTGTAAAACACTATCTTTGCGCCATCATTACACATCTAAACGCCAAATAATGGTATGATTGGGAGACTGTCAATGCTCATACTGATATTATTGTTCATATCCTCCTTAGCAAGGGGACAGGACAATCGTCACGAGCATGGAGTGCCGCAACAGATACTGCCAGCTGACTCCGGCGACTACTCCGACCCATCCATACAGCGGGACATGGAGGAATGGCTCAGCAAGATGCCCAATACCATCGCTCCGAACCAGAACGACATCCTCGCTCCCGTCGAGCCTGACTTTTTGGCAAAAGCAGCGTTAAAAGACAAGCCTAACTTCGTGGAACCCGACTGGAAGGGTATCATGACCATGCCGCATTGCACCGAACAGAACATGCAACTGGAACGCTGGGGAAAATGGATTACCCGTCAGCCACAGGAGCAGGCCGGCGGTGCCATGACCGTAGGCATCAGCGTTTCCGTTGGAATACAGGAAATCGTCAACTTCCTGTGCGGCAAACTGAAAATAAAGAGCAAACGGCAGAAACGAAAAGAGAAACTACAAAAGATACTGGAGGAGTACTGACAGGGGAATAAAAAAGTCAGTACTGCCACATGGTTTATCAGCTCCACGTCGTCCAGTGGGAATACACCAACCAACAGTTCCTGTTCAGTATTGTCTGAAAAGAAAAAGTGCTCACTGGAACCGGGACAGGGAGCGATAGAGGATGAGGAAGAAGATATTTCTCAATTGTCTACTTTTGTCTCGGAAACTTTTCGTACCTTTGTACCGAAAGAAACGACTGACTGACGATGGAACGGAAATCCGGAGCAGCGAGAGCAGAGTCAAGCTTATAACCGAATAAAACGAAGAGCAATATGGCACAGATAGACGATTTCTTTATGTACGAGAACCGCGTGGAGGGCATCACCGATGCCGACTACCAGCGGGCACAGCCTTACGTGGAGGCGGCACAGGCTTTCGCGCAGACCACCTACCAGAGCATCTACATCATCGACTACTACCGCAAGAACTTCCTCTACGTGTCGGACAATCCGCTCTTCCTCTGCGGACACACTGCCGACGAGGTACGCCATATGGGCTACGGTTTCTACCTGAGCCATGTGCCCGAGGACGAGGTGCCGATGCTCACCGAACTAAACCGCTCCGGGTTCCGTGCCTTCTACGACGAACCTTTGGAGAACCGCCGCCAGTGCATGATGTCCTACGACTTCCACATCACCCACGGTGAAAGGCTACGGGTAGGCGAACGAAGTTCGGGAATCCGTCTGCTGCTTGTCAACCACAAGATTACGCCCCTTGCCATGACCCCGGAAGGCCGCGTCTGGCTCGCACTTTGCACCGTCTCGCTCTCGCCCCACAAGGAGGCCGGGCACATCGAATTCTTCCAGTTCCATACGGGCGAGAAGCGCGAGTATTCTTTGGAGGCCCACCGATGGAAGAGCCGCGAGACCATTACCCTGAAGCCTGAGGAGAAGCAGATTCTGACGCTCTCGGCACAGGGCTACACCATGAAAGAGATAGCCGAGAAGATGCTCCGCTCGTTCGACACCGTGAAGTTCTATCGCCGCCAGATTTTCGAGAAGCTCGACGTACAGAACATCACCGAAGCCCTCGCCCTCGCTACCAATTACGGGCTCGTCTAAGCCGTCATCCTCACGATTTTAACATATTTTGTTACCCAAATGGGTAATTTTTCATCCCCGCGATGCAGAATTACCCATTTGGGTAGTAGGTTTATTTGGCTGTTTCATTTATTTTGCGGACAAAAACTCGTAAAAGGTATGAAAAGACTGATTCTATTTTCCATGATGTGCCTCGTGGCGATAGCTTCGACTGCACAGGACATCAGCGGACGGGTGATTGACGAGCAAGCCCAGCCGATGCCGTTTGTCAACGTTGTGCTTGTCAACCGTGCCGACTCCGCTTTCGTTGCTGGAGCCGTTACTAAGGATGATGGAACTTTCTCTATTGCCACCGAACGTAACGATGGCTTGCTGAAAGTATCGAGTATAGGATATATAACAAAGTATATCGACGCACGACAGGGAAACGTGGGCGACATACAGATGCAGCCCGACACACAGATGCTGGGTGAGGTCGTGGTGAAAGGTCATGTTCCACAGTTCCAAATGGGCAGCGAGGGATTTGTGACAAACGTCACAAACACCCCGCTCAGCCAGATAGGTACTGCCGACGATGTGCTGAAACACGTGCCTGGCATCATAGCCAAGGATGGAGTTTACGAAGTATTCGGCAAAGGC
>JAGAYI010000024.1 GCA_017940545.1 Prevotella sp. | reverse complement strand
CAGAAGTACAACCCGTTGTGCAGTTCCTGCAGCACAATGAGCTCGGCGCCCTGTTGTGCCAGCTCTCTGATCTTCCCTGCTAACCGCTGTTTGTTGTCCTCGCGGTCGCCTCCGTTGTGTTGTTGTATAATCCCTATCTTCATTCGTCTTTTCTCAAACTTGCTGCTATATAACTAAAGTTTCAGGCCCCACAGTATTGTTATTACACATGTCTGCTTTCGACCTTTCGAAAAGTTTGCTGCAAAGGTAGTATAAAAATTTGAGTAATAGAAGAGAAAAGGAAATAAATTTGCATGCCGGGGCGTGAGAAATGCACCGATGATATATTCTCCATTTGTACCAACTGATTTCTTAATGACCACTAACTCCCCCAAAAACTCTGCACAAGCGACGGGTGAGTCAATAATACTGCATGGTGCAGCAGTGCAGGCTGCCATGCTGGCGGATGACGGGACGGCAGTCGATGGCGACCATCTCGCGGTCAGGGAAGGCCTGCCGGATGGTGGCACACGCCTGGCTGTCAAGGTCGGGCTGGCCGTAGGTGGGGTAGAGCACGGCCCCGTTGACGACCAGATAGTTGGCGTAGGTGGCTGGCAGACGGTCGTCGCCGTCGTAGATGGGCCGCGGCATGGGCAGCTTCAGCAGCCGGTAGGGGCGGCCGTCAAGGGTGCGCAGCGCCTGCAGCTCCTGCTCCATCAGCCGCAGCTCGTCGTACTGCTCGTCGTCAGCGTCGTCGCACCCTACATATAATAAGGTGTCGTTGGGGCAGATGCGCACCAGCGTGTCAATGTGTCCGTCGGTGTCGTCGCCCGTCAGCTGTCCGTGGTCAATCCACACCACGCGCTCGGCTCCCAGATACTGCTTGAGGCGTTGCTCAATTTCCGCCTGTGTCAGCGGCTGGTTGCGGTGCGGAGCCATGAGGCAGTGCGTCGTGGTGAACAGGGTGCCCCGGCCGTCGCTCTCAATGCTGCCCCCTTCCAGCACGAAGTCTAAGTGCGGCTCGTACATGCCGCTCACCATGCCGCGTTCGTGCAGCTGGCGGTTGATGGCGTTGTCAAGGTCGGCGGGAAACTTCTCGCCCCAGCCGTTGAAGCAGAAGTCGAGCAGAATCAGTTGTCCTTCCTCTTCGGCTGTTATGAATCCGTGGTCGCGTGCCCAGGTGTCATTCGATTTACAATTTACGAATTGACAATTTACCATTGGCGGCACCATGTTTTCGGGGCCCACTACGATGAGTTGCTCCCGACGGCTGATTTCACGAGCCATTTCTTCGTAAACCTTCGTTATCTCGGGCAGTATGGGAGCCCAGTCGGTGTCCTTGTGCGGCCACGTCAACTGTACGGCACTTTGCCGTTCCCATTCGGCCGGCATGCGTCTTTGTGTCATTCCCTTTCAGTATGAATTAATAAATTGACGGTGCAAAAGTAAAAAATAAATATGAAATATGAAATATGAATTATGAATTATTTTATTACCTTTGCACCATCAAATCATGTTAGAACTACACGATGTAACCATTAAGACACTCAGGCAGACCTTGTCGTTGACGGTAGATAATGGTCAGCTGGTATGTCTTTCAGGCCCTCGCGGGGCCGGAAAGACCACCGTCCTGCGTGCTGTGATGGGGCTTCAGCCCGTCATGGGCGGCTACATCAGCATTGACGGTGAACTGCTCACGCCGCTTTCCGCGTCTTATTTCCGCAAGAACATGGGCTATGTTCCCACGCGGCTGGTGCCTATTCCCGGCCAGGACCGCGTGGCCGACGTGCGCAAAACGCTTTTCGGACTCTCCGCCAACAGGGGGACTGCCGCTGCCGACCCTTCGGAGCGTGCCGACGACGACAGGCTGTGGGCCGACCTGAGCCCCATGGAGCAGTACCTGAAGCTGATGTCGTGCGTGGTGTGTCAGCGCCGCACGTTGTTTCTCATCGATGAGCCCCCGGTAGCCATTGACGGTCCGGCGGTCAACATCGTGCTCGATTCCGTGCATGAAATGATGGCCTCGGGAGCTTCGGTACTGATGGTCAACAATCAGCAAGTCATCAATTATTCGGCAAACAACGTAATTATATTGAAATGAAAATATCTGCAATTAACAATAGGCTGATGCTGCCCTTGCTGCTGGCGTTGTGCCTCATGGTATCGTTCACGTGCATCATTGACTATTTTCTGTTCAAATGGCTGCTGGTGGGGTTTCAGCCCCTTTTCATGGCTCCCGTCGCGTTTCTTTTGGCCGACGAGTCGTTTGTCGTAGGACGGACGGGCATGCTGATACATTATCATACGCGTCACACCCAGGAAGGCCTGAGGGAGTTTCTGGTCGGAAACGGTGCCAAGCAGTTCGAGGCCCTGCTGCCTTACTACCGTCATGTCATCAGCCGCACCTTGGTGCTGTCAGCCTGGCGTTGGCTGCTGGTGGGGCTGGTAGTGCTGTTTGCACTCTGCGTCGTGTGGCTTGCAGGCACCCTTTCGTGGGCTGTTGTGCTGTGGCTGCTGTCGGGGCTGTTGGCTTCCGTTGTTTTTTGTTCCGTCGTTACCTTGTTGCTGTCAGCCTTCCTGTACGACCGTCTGAACAAATAGGAACCTGCTTAAGGCTACAAAAAAACTTGAGAGCGGCCAAATAGCCGCCCTCAACCAACACAAAAACTAAACTAGACTTAACTAAAGCGTATTTGGATTTTCACAAACCCATAATCGCAGCTGCAAAGATACGAACAATATTTGAATCCTGCAAAAGTTTTTCGAATTTTTTTTGCATTTTCATTCCGTTCTGTCCTTTTCCCAGCCAAAAAAGAGGGTGTGACACCCTCTCTCGTACCTCGGAAAAACTAAATCCTGATGGTTTTGCTGAGCAGCAGATGGTCCAGAATGACCATGGCGCCCATGGCCTCTACCACGGGAACGGCGCGTGGCAGAACGCAGGGGTCGTGCCGACCCTGAGCCTTGAAGGTCGTGGCGTTGCCGTCGATGTCGATGGTCTGCTGCTCGCGGAGCAGGGTGGCCACGGGCTTGAAGGCTACGCGGAAGTAGATGTCCTGTCCGTTGGAGATGCCTCCCTGTATGCCGCCGCTGTTGTTGGTCTTGGTGGCCATAGGCTGTTCTTGCTCCGGCAAGCATTCCTTTGGGCCGAGCGGAGCGCCGAAGATGTCGTTCTGTTCGCTGCCCCGCTGAGTGACGCCGCTGAAGCCGGCACCATACTCGAAGCCCTTGACGGCATTGATGCTGAGCATGGCAGCCCCTAAGTCGGCGTGCAGCTTGTCAAACTCCGGCTCGCCAAGACCTACGGGGCAGCCCTTGATGACGCAGCTGATGATGCCGCCGATGGTGTCGCCCTCGGCCTTCACCTCGCTGATGAGCTGTTCCATCTGCCGGGCTTTCTCCTCGTCCGGGCAGCGCACGGCATTTGCTTCTGCCTTCGTCAGGTCGTAGTGCGTGTAGTCATGCTCTAAGGCTATGGGGCCCACCTGTTGGGTGTAGGCCTGCACGCTGATGCCCAGTTGGCGCAGTACCAGCTTGGCCAGTGCACCGGCCACGCACCGGCTGATGGTGATGCGGGCCGACGAGCGCCCGCCGCCCCGGTGGTCGCGCGTACCGTATTTATGAAAATAGGTGTAGTCGGCATGCGACGGACGAAACAGTCGGCGCATGTTCTCGTAGTCCTGCGAGTGCTGGTTCTCGTTGCGCACAATGAAGCCGATGGGCGTGCCTGTTGACAGGCCTTCGAAGACGCCGCTGAGCAGTTCCACCTTGTCGGCTTCCTTGCGGCTCGTGGTAATGGCGCTTTGCCCCGGGCGCCTGCGGTTCAGCTCCTGCTGAATGAAATCCTGGTCAATCGGGATGCCGGCAGGCATGCCGTCAACCACGCCGCCGATGGCTGCCCCGTGGCTCTCGCCGAACGTTGTCAGCGTGAAGATGTTTCCAAACGTGTTCCTCATTCTTCAACCCTTTAACCTTTTAACCTTTCCCCTCTTAGTGGCGGCAGTGGCCGCAGCCGCAGCCGCCGCGTTCGTGGCGGCCGTCGCATTCATGCCCCCCCTTGTGGTCGCAGTCGCAGTCATCGCAGTCACATTCGCCATGTATTTGGTTTATCATCTGCTGAATCTCCTCCTTGGTGGCCTCGCGGTTCTCGGTCACCAGTCCGCTGAAGAGCAGCGTCTCGCCGGCCAGGGGGTGGTTCAGGTCTATCTTGACGTGTTCCTCGGTTATCTCCAGTACCTTGCCGAGGAAGTGGTTGCCGTCCTCGTTCTGCAGGGGGATGAAGGCTCCCTTGTAGATGTGCTCTTTGTCAAACTCCCCGTCTCTGACGAAGATGCTGCGCTCAAGGTCTATCACGCGCTCCTCATGGCGGTCGCCGTAGGCCTCGTCCTTGCTCAGTTGGAAGGTGAAGGTCTTGCCTTTCTCCAGGTCCTTGATGTTTTTCTCGAAGGCTTCAAGCGCAAAGCCGAAGCCGCTGATGAACTCGAAAGGACGTTCGTGGGTGGTCTGTTCTACAAGGTGTTCTCCGTTCTCATCTACCGTGTACAGTTTGTACTGCACGGTAATATACCTGTTGTTGTTCACTTCTGCCATTATTTTTTTACTCTTATGATGGTTATGGCTGCAAAGGTATAAAATAATTATGAACCCAAGGTCACGAACACCTAAAAAAATACTAATTGTGAGTAATTATGAATAATGAGTGATTATTTATTCTTACTCGCTGATGTCCATGAAATAGCTGTACGGCTCGCGGCTGTCGGGCAGCGCACCCGTATATTTGGCCGCCTCGGCCGCGCTGAGCGTTTTGCCGTTGAGCTGGGCTTCCTGCAGCTCGCCCTCCACCTCCAGCATGTTGAAGCGCTCCACCACCTGACTGTTCCTGACGGCCATGAGCTGGGTGTAGATGGACGGCCCGCCGGCCGAGCCGGCTATGCGCACGTAGCCCTTACCCCGTCTGGCCTGCAGAAACGACACTTTCAGCTTCTCCGTCTCCACGCCAATCAGCTCCACCTTGCCGTTCTTGCAGGTGAAGAGTGCGCCGTGCGCGTTGTCCTTGTCGCGCAGCCATATCTCGTCAATGCGGTCGTCGTCAATGTCTATGGGCATGTATTTGGTCAGCGCATATTCCTTGTTCACGTGCGGGTCGTCGGCTAAGTACAGCTTGCGCATTTCTGCCAGGTCCTTCTTCCATAGCGGTGCCTGCTCGTCTATCAGGCTGTGGTAGGCCGCGTATTCCTCTACGACGAGCTTCCCGTCCCTGATGAACATCATGCCCACCGTCTGGCTCTCGGGAGCACCGTGGTTGAAGCAGAGCTCCAGGCCGTCAGGGCCCTCGAAGGCGGCGCAGACGTGGCTCGAGAAGTATTCACCGCCGTCATCCACGTTCCAGCCGTACTCCTGGTCCGACTCGTAGTAGCCCTCCACGGGCTCCGAGTAGGTCTTGTCGCCGTCGGTAATCACCTCTAACGCCACCACCTTTTTGTTCTTGGGCTTGAACTGCACCACGCCATACGTGTAGCGGCCGCCCACCTTGCAGGCCATTTCCGACCGTTGGGCCGTCAGTCCGTATTGCTTTTCCAGCTGTTTCACCACGCTTCGCGGGAAGGGCTTGCCATCGCCGACGGGGGTCTGCGACTCGCGTCTCAGCAGCTTCCTGGTCTGCAGGTAGCTGTCGGTCACGATGATGCTCATGCCCCACCAGTCTTTCTTGTTTTCCGGGCTTGCAAAGGCATATCTCAGTCCGGGTGAGGGCAGGGTGGGCCTGCTGTGCAGCTCACCCATAAACATCTTCTCGCCGTCGGGGTTCTTCAGCACCTCGCCGGTATATTTGATGTCCTTCAGCCGGTCGTCCTCCATCACCATCTTCGTGTATTCCGCTGCCCGGCTGCTCAGCTCGTCCCGCAGTTCCTCGTCCCAATAGACCACCATCATGTAGTCGGTCGAGAGGTGGTAGAGAAACAGCGGCTTGGGTGTCTGGTCCTTTTCGCTGACAAGCTCAGTCTTTTCCGTCGGTGCGGTGGCTGCAGAGTCTCTTTCCTCTGCATTCTTCGTGGTTTTGTTGCCGCAGGCCGTGAGTGCCGCCAGTGCAACGAGCAAAAGCATTTTTTTCATCATTCATCAGGTTTTTATGGTTTGACGCTACAAAGATAATCATTTTTTTTCTGAAATCCTTAGCCTAAGACCTCCTTTTCTCCTTAACTCCTCAGAGAAATAAAAAAATCGGGCATATCCTTTTGTGTTTCCGCTTTTTCTTCGTACCTTTGCAACATAGCCGCACCATTTGTCCATGCGGCACATTTCCACTACATTTGTACCCACATTTAGGAATGTTTATGAAATCAGCCACGGTCTCCGAGAGAGAGTGCCGTGGAAACTGGGAGAAACTGCCGGGGAAACGGGGACTTTGGGTAGGGGAAAGTGGGAGTTTTAGTAGGGGAAACGAGATTTGCACGGGCGTGCAAACATTTTTGCACGGGCGTGCAAACAATTTTGCACGGGCGGGCAAAACCCTATGCTGAATGGCTATGTTATTTTTGCAGTCCTGTAAGTCTCTTTCTTACAGCGACATTGCTGATGAGTATCTTGTTGGCAAAGTTACAAAAATATTTGTACCTTTGCAAGTGTTTAGCCTGATTTTTTGAAAGAAAAATGATTCATGCAGATTCGCTGAATATTTGCCACGGTTCTCATTCCCTCATTCTGTGCTGTCATGATTTGCTTGTTGTCAATATTTTTTCAGCAACGGACTTTAGGACTCATCGCTCCCCATTTTTCCAACTCTTTTCCCCTTTTTTGACCTAAATCAAGGTTTTTCTTCTGGATTTAACGTTTTTTTTTTTTTTTTTTGCATGCGTTTGCGAAAAACGTTGTATTTTTGCACACCAGTATTCATTATTCTGAACTAACTACAGGTATTTACTATACCTTTTATATATAGATGTAGAATTTCGACATTAACAATAATAACTTTTTAAAAATTAAATGCTTATGAAACGAATAAGACTTTTATGGCTATTGCTCATGCTAATGGTGAGCTCAGCCTTTACGCCTGTGGTGGCGGATGAAATTACCATCAACGATGGGGATACTCAAAGCAAGTACACTCCTGTTGATATGTATAATAACAGTTCATATACAAGGAATCAATTCATTATCCCAAGTGGAACATTGAATTTACAAGAAGGTGTTGAGATAGAAAAATTTGAGTTTTATTCTAATAAGAATAGCTTAACTCTTGGTGGAAACTATAAGCTGAACTTGATGGTGACTCAAGATGAAAATTTTAGCACTACCTCTTTCTTAGATACTTCAGATGCAGAAACTGTATATTCCGGTACCCTTTCAGTCGGCTCTGATGGTAAGATCGTTGTGGAGTTTAGTACCTCGTTTGTTTATAGTGGTGGTAATCTGCTCGTAGAGTTGGCACATGACCAAACAGGTAATGTGAGTACTAATGCATATTTCTATGGTGTGTATCCTACGGGATATTCCAGTTTAAGGAAAAGTTCATTTTCAACTCCTATAACAACAGGAACCAGGGAAAGGTTCTTACCAAAGATGACTATTGGATATAGTGTTCCTGCTGTTGGCAGACCAAAGAATTTTGCGGCAAGCGACATCGCTGCCACCTCGGCAACCCTCTCATGGGATGCCGTCAATGGTGTTGACGGCTATGATTTGTATTACAGCACGACCGAGGGCGCTCCTGAGGACGGTGCCAGTGGCATCGTCGAGATATCGTCCGGCACGTCGTACTCCTGTACCGGTCTGACAGCCGAGAGAACATATTATGCCTATGTCCGTGCAAAGAGTGGCACCGATGTCAGCAAGTGGGCTTCCTGTAAGTTTTTGCCTACTGCAAACAAAACGATAACCATCAATGACGGGACACAAACAAATGGTAACCTTCCTGTGCCCACACAAAGATATGGCAATTATATTTGGACTCAATTCATCATCCCAAGTGCTACACTTGCAGGATTACAAGGTTCTGAGATAAAGCAATTTGTGTTTTATCACGGTAATAGTTATGAGATGGTTTATGACAACTATACTCTGAATTTATGGATAACCAATGAAAATAGCTTTACTGGTAGCGAGTTCCTCACCAGTTCAGACTCCCAAGAGGTATATTCCGGCTCCATAACCGTGGGCGCTGATGGTAAGATGACAGTAGATTTTAAAGATAAACCGTTTGAATATACTGGGGGGAATCTGCTCGTGGAGTTCAAACAGAAGAAGCCGTCTGGGAGCTATTCCCGTCTTAATACCAATTTCTATGGCATCTCTAGTGAAAATGCGGGAGTCTATAACTATAGCGGCATCTCTTGGCCTACTAAGCCCCGTTCATCATCAACAGAATCTTTCTTACCGAAGATGACGATAACCTATGAAGTTGTTGGTCTGGGCAAGCCGAAGCACTTTGCGGCAAGCGACGTCGCTGTCACCTCGGCAACCCTCTCATGGGATGCCGTCAATGGTGCTGACGGCTATGATTTGTATTACAGCACGACGGAGGGCGCTCCTGAGGACGGTGCCAGTGGCATCGTCGAGGTATCGTCCGGCACGTCGTACTCCTGCACCGGCCTGACCCATGAGACGACTTACTACGCTTACGTCCGTGCAAAGAGCGGCACCGATGCCAGCAAGTGGGCAGTTTGCAATTTCACCACGACGGCCATCAACGCCACACAGAGCGGCTTCACCTTCAAGATGAATCCTGAGGGAACGGCATTCATGGTGACAGGCTACGACGACTCATCGGCGGCACCTACCGTTCCTGCCAGCGTTTCTTATAATGGTACAGACTATCCCGTAACAAGCATCGCTGCAGATGCACTGAAGAACCACACTGCGCTCACAGAGATTACCATCCCTGCCAGCATTACCAGCATCGGTGCCGGTGCCTTCAGCGGCTGTACAGGCGTTACACTTGTCAACTTCCTCGGCACCACACCGCCAACATGGGCCGACGGTACTGAGGGGCAGCAGTTCAATCGCCCTGCAGGCACGAACATCCTTGTGCCCAGTGCAGCAAAGCAAGTCTATAAGAGTCAATACACAGCATGGGCAGATGTTATCTATAGCGGTGCAGCACCTACGGTAGAGACCTTCGACAACTTCACCTATAAACTGGTGCCCGACGTGGAGAACGGTACTTATACCGCCATTGTTACCGGCACCTCGCTGACCAGCGGCGAAATGACCATTCCTGCTACCGTCACGGGGGCCGACGGTCATACCTACACTATCGTAGAGATCGGCTCTAATGCCTTCTCTGGCAAGAACGGCCTGACTGCCGTCACCATACCTGCCGGCGTTACCGCCATCGGTGCCGGTGCCTTCAATGGCTGTACGGGTGTCGGAGTCGTCAACTTCCTCGGTGCTGTTCCCACATGGGCCGACGGTACCCAGGGGCAGCAGTTCAATCGCCCTGCAGGCACTGACATCCTCGTGCCTTCCCAGTACCTCTCTGATTATAAGACGGCTTACACGGCATGGGCAGACGTCATCTACACAGGCACCATTCCTGCTGTCAGATCGCTGACCGCCAGCAACGTCACCAAGAGCTCTGCCAAGTTGACGTGGAAAGGACTCAAAGGACACAACGCATGGCAGGTGGCCATTACTACCGACGAGAATGCATCAACAGCATCGCTCACGCCGGTTGACGTAACCACGCCGAACTACACCTTCACTGGTCTTGACCAGAAGACTACCTATTATGCTTATGTACGCGACAACGTAGGCGAGGGCAGCGACTGGAGTCCCGTCTCGTTCACCACTATGAACGAAACGGTGCCCGTCACTTATTGCTTGACCAAGAATGTAGGACTCACCATTTCGCAAGTGTGGGACGCAGGTGGCATCAAGGTTGTCAACCATGAGACGGGCAATGAGATTGCTACACTGAAGAAGACTTCAAAAGAAAATCCACAGTGTCAGACCATAGAACTGGAATGTGGCGTCACTTACGATTTCATTTATCAGACGGTTTATTTCCCGGAGAGTTGTGGCTATACTTTCACAGACAGTGAAGGTAACACGATTGCTGAAAGCACAAGCTGTAGTTCACTGGCGAACGATCAAGTCATTTTCCAATACACCCCGCAACTGCCTTTGCGTGTTGATAACTTGGAAATCAACAACATCACTACATGCAAGGCAACGGCAGAATGGACAGCACGCACAGGACAGACAGCATGGCAGGTGGCTTACACCAGCGACAGCAACGCACTGCCGTCAACACTGGAGACACACGACGTGACCAGCCCCAGCTATCAGATGACAGGCCTGACTCGCGGAACACAATATTATGTTTATGTACGCGCGTTGGATGGCGAAGACACTGCTTGGGGACGTGCCGTAACGTTCACCTGCTTGCCGTCAAGTGTTGACGACTTGACCGTCAGCAACATTGCCAACACCTCTGCCACACTGACATGGACAGGCAAAGCAGACCAGACACAGTGGAAGGTGGCTCTGACTACCAACCCGTATGCTGATCCTGCCACGCTGACCGCCAATACCGTGACCAGTGGAACGTTTAACCTGACTGGACTCAAACCTGGTTCGAAGTATTATGCATACGTATGCCCGGTTGACGGTGCTTTGGCTGACGAGTGGACTGATGCTCAGTTCACTACAACGGGTGACTTCCCCGTCGTCATTTCCCCAATTAGCGAAATTGCTGAAACGGAAGCTACCGTGACATGGACGGACAGCAGCACAGGTGCCAGCGCATGGCAGATTGCCTACACCACGGACAGAGATGCTGACCCGAACACGCTGACACCCGTCAACGTCACTTCGATGACATATCAGATGACCGACCTGAATCCGTCACAGCGATACTATGTCTATGTACGCAACAATAATGGCGCAGGCAGCAGCTGGTCGGCTGTGGAAAGTTTCGTGACACAGATGGCTGGTCTGGGTGAAGCATTAGAAGGCCCCGTTTATATCAACGGAACGGAGACCGTTGGTGCTTACTATCGTCGCGTGCCTAACACAACTGACGAGGTGGCATTCTACTATGAGACTGCAATCAATGGAGATATCCGTATTCCTGACACCTTCGAATCAAACGGTGTCACCTACAAGGTGACTCAGTTGGGCAAGGTGCCTGCAGGCGTAACGGCTGTCGATATGAGTGGAAACGACAATCTGAGAGTGCTTCGCGACCAAGATACCTTCACCGATTGTGGCCATACGCTGAAGACGCTTGATTTCTCAAATTGTAAGAATCTAAGTTTCGATAACTTTGGTAAGTTTGGTGATTCCAAAGAGCAGGACGCTAGCACGCATGTATATGTTAATAATGATGTTTACGGAATCTTGAGCAATGCTCCATCAGATGTGTGGGATCCCCGTCGTATTAGTGCACTGGAGTCGGTGAACTTCTCTGGCTGTACGTCTATCACCCGTATCCCTGGCGGCTTCTTCAGAAACGTAAAAAGCCTGAAGAATGTTGACTTCTCAAATTGTAAGAATCTGAGCATTATAGGAAACTCTGTATTCTACAATGGTGGATCATTAGGAACTGTTGATTTCTCCAACTGTACAAGTCTGACGGAAAATTCATTCCAAATGGAATATGTTGAATTCTCCGGTAATGATTACCAGAAAGCACAAAATGAAGTGGTTTATTATCCGGCAGTGTTCTCGAACTTTAACGGTAAAGTGGAAAAGTTAGACTTCTCTGGTTGTACTGGTTTTACCACGCTTCCTGCTGGTATCGTGAACGTACCTGTTGATTCTCTAATCTTTGAAAATTGTACTTCGTTAAGTGAATTGCAGTTAGATGCTAATGGGATGAACTTCTATTGGTCATCTGCTGATATTCAGCCATCATTCGTTTCATTTAAGGGATGTAGCAATCTGACGACCATAGGAAATTCCTATTTCCAAGGTGTAGAAAGTGCAACTTCCTGCAACCTGAAAGAGATTGATTTAACTGATTGTTTAAGTCTGATGACTATTGGCGACTATGCCTTTAACATGAACCCCAGGCTGGAATATGTGAACCTGACGGGTTGCACCAGTCTGACGACTATTGGTAAACAGGCATTCTATGAAAATGTGAGTCTTAAGAATATTGACCTGACCGTCAGCGAGCATCTTTCCTCGATTGGTGAGAAGGCATTCAGCCTGTCGTATGCTCTGGAGTCTATTGATGTTCGCGGTAATGATCTGGTGATTGGTAAGGAAGCATTCTTCAAGTGCGGAACTACCCTGGTAAACCTGCGTGAAGGCGTGAAGGAACTGGGTGCGTTTGCTATCGCTATGATGCCGAACCTGACACATGTCAACATGCCAAGCACTACACTGAAAACGATTGGCTATGGATTCCTGTATGCTTGCGACCAGTTAGAGTCACTTGTCATTCCGGCTTCAGTTGAATTGATTGACGGATGTTTCCTGTGGGGTTGCAGCGGTCTGCGCAATGTTTATCTGCTGGGACAGCCATCTGTACTGAAGACGAAGAGTACTACCTCTTATAATAATGATCTTGGGTCGTTTAATAAACAGCCGAATTTCTATGGAGGAAAAGTCGTCACTCTTTACGGTGATAATTCCAAGGATAAGTATGATGCCGTACATGACTGCGTATTCTGGGTGAACGATGCCGGAACTTACTGTGATTATGTGAAACGCGCGAAGGAGTATGTTCAAGTTCCTGTGAGTGAATACGTAAACACTGGAGATCCTCAGAATCATCAGTTGATGAATGTTGATGGTAATCCTTGGATGATTAACTTTGGCCAAGGTGCTTGGTTAGGTAAGCAGAAAAATGAAACCATCTATGCAAATGACGAAGCTGCTGATGAATACCAGTGGCGCCAGTTGGATAAAGAGTGGACTCGTAGTGCTGCTTTTGCAGAAGTTCAAAAGAATGCATCTGGCTTCTACTACACGCAGTTCAATAACCGCTACAACAACTGGGGCTATGCTGAAGGTGAGAATCAGAACACATTGGGCGTAGGCAATGCCTATCGTCTGCCTTACTCTCGTACATTGGCTCAATACAAGTGGGCAACCATCTGCTTCCCATTCGGTGGTGAGAGTGACTTCCAGAGTTATCTGAGAGGGTTGTTCGGCGAAGAAGCTGATAATGTCATCATAGCCAAGTATGTGGAGGCCGAGCAGCGCCAGACTTATGAGAACGGCCTGTATCACCTGACATTCCAGCGTGTTCGCTATGATGAGCTGTTGAGCGATTATCCGTATGTAATCTACTCGCCGAAGGATGTTACCATTGATATGCTGCATGGACATGACATGGCTACCCAACACTGGACAGTGGAAATTAAGCAGGCATGGGAAGTATCGAATGAGCCAGGTACAACAGTAACCATGATTGGTAACTACATCAATCCGATGTATCTCCGTTCGAATGTCTATTTCCTGCAGTCCTACACCAGAAGCGGTCAGCCTACCATGCGCTTCGTGAAGACGGCCACATGGGGCACTTCGTGGGTGCCTGACTATCGCTGCTACTTCGAGGTGACTAAGGGTAATGGCAGCGTCTTGACGCACAATGCCATGGGTTACATGCCTGAGGACATGATTGACGAGAATGATGCTACGGTCATCATAAACATCGAAGAGCCCGAAACGCCGGAGCGAGAAGCCATCAGTGGCATCTACACACTGAATGGCATGAAGCTCAATGCAACGAGTGTGAAGGACCTGCCACGTGGCATTTATATTGTCAACGGCAAGAAAGTTGCAGTCAAGTAAGTGAAATGAGTGAGCCCTGCTCACGCTTCTGTGGCGTGGGCGGGCTTTATGATTTACCAATAAATCAATGACCAATGAAAAAAAATTATGTTCAGCCTCTGTCGGAGGCTATTACAACAATCCCTGTTCAAATGCTGCTTGCGGGCAGCGGAAATGATGATGAAGGTGTCGGCGGAACAGTAAAAGATGGTGAGAATACTACACCCGGTGGTAACTTTGATCCATCAACGCCTGGAACTGGTGGTGCTGATGCGCCCCCCATCTGGGGAGTTAATTGGGATTAATAATTCCTGTTTTTGGATAGTTTTGCCTCGTGCAGGGTCGCAGAGCATGAAAGGCTTTCAGCGGCTCTGCGCGATAGACAATACGAAGAGAATATTAAGATAATAATCTGATGCCAGACCTTTTTTTCGTAAAATAATAAAGCAGTTAGTGACAAAAGCAATTTTTTATGAGTCCTAAGAAAAAAGTAAGTACTAATAGTGTTAGAAGTTCCGCCCGACCCGCCGTGATGGCCCGTCGGGCGGTTTCCGTTTCTCTTGACTCTTCAGAAAAGGCCGGAAATAAAATTCATCCGAAAGTTTTGGCCGTTTCAAAGAAAATGACTACCTTTGCAGCGTGAAAATAAAAGAAGTGCTGAGCGCCCTTGAACGATTCGCGCCTCTGCCCTTGCAGGAAAGCTGGGATAATGCCGGCTTGCAAGTTGGACTGACAGAGACGGAGGTTTCAGGGGCATTATTGTGTCTGGACGTCAACGAACAGATTGTTGACGAAGCCATGCGTAAGGGGTGCAACCTCATAGTGAGCCACCACCCGCTGCTGTTCCGCGGCCTGAAGCAGGTCAGCGGCAGTAACTACGTGCAGCGCACGGTGATGAAGGCCATCAAGAACGACGTCTGCGTGGTCTCTATGCATACCAACATGGACAATGCCTGGGGCGGCGTGAACTTCAAGATAGCCGAGAAGATGGGGGCAAAGCCCATTGCCCACAAAGCCTCCACTACGGCCCCCGAGGGGGACACAAATGTCTGCCGGCAGGGTAACGAAGCCCCCTCGGGGGACGAAAGGGGGGCTGTGAAGATTCCCATGGTGTTGGCAGAACTGCCGCAGCCGATGGCGGCCCGCGATTTTGTGCAGATGGTGAAAGAGCGTTTTGGCGTTGCTTGTGCCCAGTGTAACGAGCTGCTGCAGCGGCCCGTCAGGAAGGTGGCCATTTGCGGCGGGGCAGGCGACTTCATGTTGCCCGATGCGCTGGCAGCAGGAGCCGATGCTTTTGTTACGGGCGAGATGCACTACCATGTGTTCTTCGACTACGAGCAGAAACTGCAGATTTGCGTCATTGGCCACTACCAGAGCGAGCAGTTTACGAGCGAGGTGTTCCGCGACATTATACACCGGGAGTGCCCGGAGGTGCGAACGGAGATAGCCGAAACGAATACGAACCCGATAAAATACTTATAAACAAACCAAGGCCCGTTGCCCCCGGTAAAGGCCTTCCCCCCACAGGGGGAATAAGAGGGGGGTGAAGATTATGGCAAAGAAAGATCCTACAGACCTGTCGGTAGAAGAGCGCCTGAAAACGCTCTACCAGATGCAGACGGCCCTTTCGGGCATTGACGAGAAGCGAGCCCTGAGGGGTGAGCTGCCTCTTGAAGTGCAAGACCTTGAAGACGAAATTGAAGGTCTCTCGACGCGTATTGAGAAGATTCAGCGCGATATTGACGAGTATCAGAAAGCCGTCACGCAGAAGAAGGGCGAGATAGTGGAAGCCCAGGCCAGCGTGGAGCGCTACCAGAAACAGCTGAACGAGGTGAAGAACAACCGCGAATATGACACGCTGACGAAGGAGATTGAGTTCCAGACGCTCGAGATTGAGCTCTGCAACAAGAAAATCAAGGAGGCCCAGGCCCGCATCAGCGAAAAGCAGGAAGAGCTGGAAGTGAACCAGGCAAACATTGAGGACCGCAAGAACGACCTGGAGGTGAAGAAGAACGAGCTGGACGAGATTATGGAGGAGACGCGTGCCGAGGAGGACAAGCTCAAGGCCAAGGTGAAGGACCTGGAAGCGAAGATTGAGCCCCGCCTGCTGGCATCGTTCAAGCGCATCCGCAAGAATGCCCGCAACGGTCTGGGTATCGTCTATGTGCAGCGTGATGCCTGTGGCGGTTGCTTCAACAAGATTCCGCCCCAGCGCCAGCTTGACATCAAGATGCACAAGAAGATTATCGTCTGCGAGTATTGCGGACGTATCATGATTGACCCGGAACTGGCAGGCGTGAAGCTTGACAAGCCAGCAGAGGAGAAGAAGACACGCAAGCGCTCCATTCGCAAGAGCGTGAAGAAGGCTGAGACGGATGAAACGTCTGAGCAATAACTCATTGATGGTGACTCGTAACGTGCAGAAAAGGTGAAAAATGCTTGATTTTCGTAATAAATATTCGCGAAATATCAAAAAAGGGACAAAGAAATGAAGTTTTTGACGTTTTTTTTTGGAACTTATATATTTTTTTATTTATTTTGCACACGATTAGAGAAAAAAGGATAGAGATTGTTTTACATTTTATAATTAAATTAATAAACATGAAGAAGCTATTTTTAATGCTTGCTGTTGCTGCCTTTTCAGCACAGAACATGTCTGCTCAGACTGTAGAGGAGAGCAAGACAACTGACAATTGGTACATTGGTATCAATGCTGGAGTAAATGCTCCCGCTAATCGTTACAAGGTTTTGAAGAACATCAACCCTGAGGTTGGTCTTCGTTTTGGCCGCTACTTCACTCCTGTCGTAGGTTTCGCCGTTGAGGGTCAGGCCCGTCTTGGCGACAAGCCCGGTGAGTATAGTAAGAATTTCGTAAAGAGCACAAACATCAGCTTGCTGGGTACTGTAAACCTGAGCAACTGGTTTGGCGGTTATCCTGGCCAGCCCCGTAATTTTGAGGTTGTTGCTTTGGCAGGTATGGGTTGGGAGCACCTCTTCGGAGCCAAGTTCTCGCCCAATGCCAGCAACGAGAAGAACGCCCTGACCTCTAAGTTGGGTGTTGACTTCGCATTCAACCTGGGTCAGAAGAAGGCTTGGCAGCTCTACATTGAGCCGAACATTGTATGGGCCCTGAACCGTAACGACAACAACCGCGTAAGATACTGCCTGACCGACGCTGTCATTGGTGCACTCGTAGGTGTTAACTACAAGTTCGGTAACAGCAACGGCACTCACAACTTCAAGATTGCTGAGCTCCGCGACCAGGCTGAGATTGACGGCCTGAACGCAAAGATTAACGAGCTGCGTGCCAACCTGAACGACAAGGACGCCATGCTGGCTGCCAAGGACGCTCAGATTCGTGACCTGCAGGCTGCTCTCGACGCTTGCAACAACCGTCCCTGCGACCCCGTTTACGTAAAGCCCGCTACAGCAACTAACCTGCAGCCCACCGTCCTCTTCCGCAAGGGTAAGACCGTGATCGATCCTGCTCAGTATGCTCCGATTGAGCTGATTGCTTCTTACATGAAGAATCACCCCGAGGCAAAGATTGAGATTAAGGGTTATGCTTCTCCCGAGGGTCCGTTAGAGCTGAACAACAAGCTCTCTGAGGGTCGTGCAAATGCCGTTATGAACGCTCTGATTAAGAAGTACAAGATCAGCGCTGACCGTCTGAGCGCTCAGGGTTGCGGTCCTACGGATGAGCTCTTCGAGGAACTCGAGTTCAACCGCGTGGCTACCTTCAACGATAAGGCAAAATAAGCTGAGACAAGAATAAAAAATAAGTGGAGTCTCCGTAACCAATCAGGGTTGCGGAGATTTTTTTTGTGCATTATATTTGGTTTTCTGCTCACTTAATCGTACCTTTGCCTATTGAAACTGATACTAACGAACCTAATGAATGAATATGAACAACCTGAAATTGAAATCCATCATGCTGCTAAGCGCCATAGCACTCGGAGCGTCGGCGCAACGACAGTCAATAGACCTGCGACAGTGGGACTTTTCCAGAAATGGTACAGAGTGGAAACAAGTTACAGTTCCCCACGACTGGGCAATCAGCGGACCCTTCGACAAGAAGTGGGACCTGCAGAAGGTCGCCATTGAGCAGAATGGCGAGACGCAGGCAACGGAAAAGAGCGGCCGCAGCGGTGCGCTGCCGTGGATAGGCGAGGGGTACTACAAAACCACGGTCCATGTCTCAGAGCCCGCAGAACATGCCGAACTGGTATTCGACGGTGCCATGAGTGAGCCTACGGTATATGTCAATGGCAGCAACGCCGGCTACTGGGCTTATGGATATAACGCCTTCCGCCTGGATGTGACATCGCTCCTGCAGGTCGGGGAAAACCAGATAGAGGTAAAGCTGAAAAACGTGGAGGAGAGTTCGCGCTGGTATCCCGGTGGCGGCCTGTACCGTCCCGTAGAACTGGTGCTGACCCGCAGCAGCCATATAGACGACTGGCATACGTGCGTGCGTACATTATCAATAGAAGAAGGCAAGGCCGTCGTGAGCATTTCTGCGCGTGTGGGGAATCCTGCCGGGGCACAGCAGCTGAAAGCCGTGCTCAGAAATGCCTCGGGCGATACCGTAGCCGAGACATGTGAAAAGGTACAGCCCACCGGCAGCGTGCAGTTTGTCATGGAAGTGAAGAATCCACGACTGTGGTCGCCCGAGACACCTTATCTATATACGATGACTTTGGGACTGGTTGCTGAAAAGCATGGCGTTACGGCTCAGACATTTGATGGTGAGGTGCTGGATGAGACTCAGACGCGTTTCGGCATCCGTACCGTCAGCGTCTCTAAGGAAGGCGGTTTCCAGCTGAATGGCGTGACGCGCAAGCTCAAGGGCGTCTGCCTGCACCATGACTTGGGGCCTCTTGGTGCAGCCATCAACAAGGCTGCACTGATACGTCAGATTAAGACCATGAAGGAGATGGGTGCCGATGCCATACGTACGGCACATAACATGCCGAGCCAGTGGCAGATGGACATCTGTGACTCCTTGGGCATGATGGTGATGGCCGAGTCGTTCGACATGTGGCTCTACCCCAAGTGCAAGAACGGATATGCCCGGTTCTTCAAGGAATGGGCCGACCGCGACGTGGAGAACCTCGTACTTCGTAACCGCAACCATCCCAGTATCATAATGTGGTCTATCGGCAACGAGATTCCCGAGCAATGGAGCGACGAGGGCAAGGAGATAGCCCGCCACCTGCAGGACATCTGTCACCAACTGGACCCCACACGCCCGGTCACACAAGGCATGGACCGCGCCGAAGATGCCTTGAAGAGCGGCTTCGCACAGGTCATGGACGTGCCGGGATTCAACTACCGCGTGCATAAGTACGAGAACAACATCCGACAGTTGCCCAAGGGATTCCTGTTAGGCAGCGAGACGGCCTCCACCGTCAGTTCGCGTGGCGTGTATAAGTTCCCGGTGGCGCTTAGCGACAATTCCCAGTTTGCCTCCTATTCGCCCAACTACGACCCGACGGCCCTTACGCGGGCCGACGGCCAGTGCTCCAGCTACGATGTGGAATGGTGCCCTTGGTCAAACCTGCCCGACGACGACTGGGTGTGGCAGGACGACAGAGACTGGGTGATTGGCGAGTTTGTATGGACGGGCTATGACTATTTGGGCGAACCGACTCCTTATGATGAATATTGGCCCAGCCGAAGCAGCTACTTTGGCATCTGCGACTTGGCTGGTCTGCCCAAGGACCGCTACTACCTTTACCGCAGCCGCTGGAACACGCAGGAACATACGCTGCACATGCTGCCCCACTGGACGTGGCCGGGACGTGAAGGTGAGATAACACCCGTCTATGTCTATACCGACTATCCGGAGGCAGAGCTCTTTGTCAACGGCAAGAGCCAAGGTCGCAGGAAGAAGATGGCAGGCAGTGCACAGCCGACCTCGGCAGAACCCTCCATGCAGAACGCCGGGCGTTTGGACCGCTACCGCCTGCGGTGGAACGATGTGCGCTACGAGCCGGGAACCGTCGAGGTGGTAGCCTACGATGCTGAAGGCCGCGTAGCTGCCCGTACCCGTCAGGTGACAGCCGGCCAGCCCACCCGGATAGTGCTGCAGGCCGACCGCACACAGCTCAAGGCTGACGGTGACGACATGGCCTTCGTCACCGTGTCGTTAGCCGATGCCAACGGCACTTTCTGCCCGACGGCTACCGACCAGCTACATTTCGAGGTAACGGGACCCGGCACGTTCCAGGCCGCCTGCAACGGTGATGCCACGAGCCTTGAGCCGTTTACCCAGCCGCAGATGAAGCTTTTCAGCGGCCAGCTTGTTGTCGTCGTGCGTTCCGGTAAAACAGCTGGCGACATCACTCTGACCGTTACTGATGACAGCAAGCGACTCTCCAAGAGCCTGACTATAAAAACTCGCTGATGATTCGATTCGCTTATAAAAGGTTTAGCCGAGGTCAAGCCCCAGGCATAGGATGCGCCAACCTGACCTTGGCCCCTCTGACCTCGTGTTCACCGGTGTCACCCTCGACAAGAATTTGAATGACGACGAGATTTCCTTGGACGACAGTGGAAAGGCCACCGTCACCTTCCTCGGCACCTACGAGAAGCTGTCCATCGACGCTGACGACAAGAACATCCTCTACGTCGGCTCCGACAACCAGCTCTGCTATCCGAAGGGCGGAGTCAGCATCGAAGCCCAGCAGGCATACTTTAAGCTCAGCGGCATTGAAGTCGGCGACCAGTCGCAGCAGGTCAACACCTTCGTGCTTGACTTCGGAGATACAAGCACCTCCCTCTCTTTGGTAGAGGGTCGGGTTGAGGTTCCGGGAGAGGGGGCCTATTATGACCTCTCAGGACGCAAGCTCGCCGGTAAGCCGTCGGCTCGCGGAATCTATATCTATCATGGTAAAAAGTTCGTTATTTCTTTCTAAAAAAATCAGGTCAAACACTTGCTATGTACAAATATTTTTGTAACTTTGCAACGAAAGTCGCGCGGGTTCTTTGACCTAAAGGTGCAAAGCGCAAGCGGATTCTCCGCAACTTTGCCATTGGCATTGTTCCTGTAGGAAAGAGGCTTACACGACTGCAAAAAAGCACAACCGACCTGAAAACAGGTTTACACCGCCCGCCGTTAGTTCTAACACCGTCCGCTGTGAGAACTAACGGCGGGCGGTGTTAGAACTAACAGCGGCCGCTGTGTTCCTGTTTCCCCGGCAGTTTCTCCCTGCTTCCCCTACCCAAAGTCCCCGTTCCCCCGGCAGTTTCTCCCAGTTTCCCCGGCACTCGCTCTTAGAGAGACGGCACCTGGAAGCCAGTAAACCAAAAGTTTCAGTGTTTTTTTTGCTGTTTCATGAAAAATGCTTAATTTTGTCGGCGAAATGGAACGTGGAAGGAAACGACTGTTAGGAATGACGCTTGTGGAGCTGAAGACGGCTGTGCAGGAACTGGGCATGCCCGCATTCACGGCGAAGCAGATTACCCAGTGGCTGTACGAGAAGCGTGTGCGGACGTTGGACGAGATGACTAACCTCTCGAAGCAAAACCGGATACGGTTGGCAGAAGTCTTTGAGGTGGGCACGATGCCTCCGTTGGATTGCCAGCAGTCGAAGGACGGAACCATTAAATACTTATTTCCGGTGAGATGCGCAGAGAATGCGGAGCCCTCAGCGGGAAAATTCGTCGAGACGGTATTTATTCCTGACGGTGAACGCGCCACGCTGTGTGTGTCCTGTCAGGTGGGCTGCAAGATGAACTGCCTGTTCTGTCAGACGGGCAAGCAGGGGTGGGACGGCAATCTGACGGTAGCCGACATTCTGAATCAGATTTATGCCCTGCCCGAAGCGGAGCGGCTTACCAATATTGTCTTCATGGGACAAGGTGAGCCGATGGACAACCTCGATAACGTGCTGCGAGCCACAGAGATTCTTACTGCCGACTGGGGTTACGCATGGAGCCCCAAGCGCATCACGGTCAGTAGTGTTGGCGTGAAGGGAAAACTGAAACGTTTCCTGGACGAGAGCCAGTGCCATGTGGCCATCTCCATGCATTCGCCCATTCACGAACAGCGCCTGCAGCTGATGCCGGCCGAAAAGATGCAGAGCATCAAGGACACGGTAGAGTTGCTCAAACAGTATGACTTCACCCACCAACGCCGCTGTTCGTTTGAATATATCTGCTTTGGCGGGTTGAACGACCAGCCGTTGCATGGCCGTGAGATAGTGAAGCTACTGGATGGGTTAGAGTGCCGTGTCAACTTAATCAGGTTTCATGAAATACCCGATGTTGACCTGCCACCGTCAGACGAGAGGCGCATGGAGGCGCTGCGCGACTACCTGACCAAGCATGGCGTGTTTACCACCATTCGTGCCAGCCGCGGGCAGGATATCTTCGCTGCCTGTGGACTGCTGAGTACGGCAAAGCGCCAACAGGCATGAAAGCAGGTTGGCTGACAAGTGTTGTGCTATTGCTGAGTGCTTGTGGCGGTTCGCCGCATCATTCTGTGGCAGAAGAGAAAAACGACTCTCCGGGCATCAGTCATGTTACGTACGAGCAGCCTGTAGATATGCGTGTGGCGAAGGCTGACAGCAATTTCCTCTGGCTGACAAATGGTGACGCAAAGCGCCAGCGGAACCTCTGCATATACAGTTATACAAGTCGGCAACTTGACGCCATGGAGCTGTTGCAGAAGCGTGACTCCGTGATGCGGCACCATGTTAAAGGAGAAACAGACAGCATTTTCCTGGTCACCGTGGCTCAGAGCGTAAGCAGCGCATTGATGCACGAAGGAGGGTGCCCGAAACTGAAACTGACGGGGTTGTGGCAAATGGAGAACGATGCCATGGGCGGGCCTTTTGTCTGCTATGCGCTTGTTGACAGTGCCCGCAGGCGGGTCGTCGTGGCCGACGGTTTTGTCTATGCACCAGGCAGGGACAAGAGAATGCTGATGCAGCGGCTCGAAACGATAGTTAAAACAATCAATATAAAAAAATAAACATGGAAGAAAAGAAAATACGCGTAGCCATTACGCATGGAGATACGAACGGTATCGGTTACGAAGTGATACTGAAAACATTTGCTGACCCGGCAATACTTGAACTGTGTACGCCGATAGTATATGGGTCGCCCAAGGTGGCAGCCTATCATCGCAAGGCGCTTGACTTGCCGACCAACTTCAGCATCATAGAAAAGGCTGAGGATGCACAAAACGGACGCCTGAACCTGTTGACCACCTTCGAGGAGGAAGTGAAAGTTGAGCTTGGTGAGCCGTCGAAGGAGGCTGGCGAGGCAGCACTGAAAGCCCTCGACCGTGCCATGACCGACTATCGTGCCGGTCTTTACGATGTGCTGGTAACGGCACCCATCAACAAAAATACCATTCAGAGCGACTTGTTCCACTTTTGTGGCCATACAGAGTATATTGAGCAAAGCGTGGGTGACGGACACAAGGCTCTGATGATTCTGATGAATGACAACCTGCGCGTGGCACTCGTGACAACCCATTTGCCGGTAAAAGATATTGCCCAGGCCATAACAAAAGAAAAGATTGTTGAGAAGGCAACCATCTTCCACCAGGCACTGAAGCGCGATTTGCGCATATCGTCGCCCCGTATTGCTGTGTTGTCGCTGAATCCGCATGCCGGTGACGGGGGCGTGATAGGCACCGAGGAACAGGAAACGATTATTCCTGCCATTAAAGAATTAGAGGAGGGTGGGGTATATGCTTTTGGACCCTATGCTGCTGACGGCTTCTTCGGTAGCGGCATGTACAACCGTTTTGACGGTGTGCTGGCCATGTATCACGACCAGGGGCTTGCTCCCTTTAAGACGCTGGCACTTGAAAACGGCGTTAACTTTACGGCAGGGCTGCCCATCGTCCGCACATCGCCAGACCACGGGACAGCCTACGACATAGCCGGAAAAGGCGTTGCCGACGAACAGTCATTCCGGCAGGCTATCTATGCTGCAATCGATATATGGCGTAACCGTCAGAATTATGATGAGCCACTGGCCAACCCGCTGCCGAAACTCTATCATGAGAAGCGCGAAGATGGCGAGAAAGCACGCTTCACGGTCAAGAAAGAGCACCCGAAATCATAAAAACTGACTTTTTCTGCCATTATGTCAGATTTTCTTCGTACCTTTGTGCGCTAAAATGAATACATCGGAACTACAGAATATCAAACAGCGGTATAGCATAGTGGGTAACTGCGAAGCATTAAACCGTGCGCTTGACGTTGCCCTTCAGGTTGCGCCAACCGACCTGTCGGTACTCATTGTGGGCGAAAGTGGTGTAGGTAAGGAAATCATACCGCGTGTCATTCATGACAATTCCCCGCGACGCCGCGAGAAGTATTTTGCCATCAACTGTGGTTCAATACCAGAAGGAACGAT
Organism: Prevotella sp.; assembly: GCA_017940545.1. Taxonomy (GTDB): domain Bacteria; phylum Bacteroidota; class Bacteroidia; order Bacteroidales; family Bacteroidaceae; genus Prevotella. Next base: position 6,221 of record JAGAYI010000024.1, on the reverse strand, counting down.
TGACAGCGAGCTGTTCGGCCACGTGAAAGGCTCGTTTACCGGTGCCATCAATGACTCGCCCGGATATTTTGGCGTAGCCCACAAGGGGACGCTGTTTCTTGACGAAGTTGGCGAGTTGCCCATGGCAACACAAGCCCGGCTGTTGCGAGTGTTGGAAACCGGCGAATACATTCCTGTAGGAGCAACTGAAGTGCGGAAGACCGATGTCCGCATTGTGGCCGCCACGAATGTCAACATTCAGCAGGCCATTAGTGAAGGCCGTTTCCGTGAGGATTTGTACTACCGGCTCAATCAGGTTCCGGTACAAATGCCGCCCTTACGTGACCGTGGAGAAGACATTGTGTTGCTGTTCCGGCTTTTTGCCATGCAGATGGCAGAGAAATACCGCATGGACAAGATTGTGCTGACCGACGAGGCCAAGCAGCTGCTCATGCGCTACAAGTGGCCTGGAAACGTGCGCCAGCTGAAGAACATCACCGAGCAAATATCCATTCTCAGTACGGAGCGGGTCATCACTCCGGAAGTGTTGCTGCAGTTTATTCCGCAGGACAAAGAGAGCACCCAGCTTGCGACGATTCGCCGCGAGGGGGAGCACTCATTCGAGAGTGAACGCGAAATACTGTACAAGATACTTTTCGAACTGCGTGGAAACGTGAACGACATGCGACGTGAAATGGGAGCTCTGAAAAAACAGATAGAAGATGTGCAGAGCAGCCGCCCCATGCCGGCAGAGGTTGTGCCTTCAACGCAATTGGCGCCCATTAACTCCATTCAGCCCCTGACGCCGATGCTCGAGGAAGCAGAAGCCGAGGAATATGTGGAGCCCGAGCACGAACCGGAGAGCCTGAACCTGAACGACTTGAGCCGCCAGATGCTTGAAAAGGCGCTGGAGCGTAATGGAGGCAACCGGAAAAAGGCGGCAAAGGAATTAGGAATTAGTGACCGTACCCTTTATAGGAGACTGAAGCAATATGGACTGGACAACAAGTAAAATGCGCATGGTGGCCCTCGTGTCAGTCGTTTTGACGCTGACAGCCTGTTCCGTGAGCTACAAGTTTAACGGCGCAAGTATTGACTATACGCAAGTGAAAAGCATCCAGATAGAGAACTTTCCCGTTCGCTCAGCCTACGTCTGGGGTCCTATGGAGTCTATGTTCAACACCCAGTTGAAAGACCAGTTTGCCAATCATACCCGTCTGTCACTGGTAAAGCGCAATGGCGACTGGAAACTGGAAGGCGAAATAACACGTTACGACCAGCGCAACAAGTCTGTTTCGAGTGAAGGCTACTCCGCTCAGACCGAGCTGTCCATCACCGTCAACGTGCGCTTTACGAACAACAAGAACCACAGCGAAGACTTTGAAAGGCAATTCTCTGCCACCAGTGTATATGACACGACGCGGTCTCTGAACGAAGTACAGGAGGATTTGGTAAAGGAGATGTTCGAAAACATTTGCGACCAGATTTTCAATGCCACAGCGGCCAACTGGTAGGAAAAAGATAAAAACGATTGAAGCAAGAATATATGGATTTAGTGGAATATATCAAACATCCAGAACGTCTTGACAAGGATTCCCTGTACGAGCTGCGCTCCATGTTGGCACTTTATCCGTATTTTCAGACGGCACGCTTGTTGCTGTTGCACAACCTGTACATCCTGCACGACCCGACGTTTGACGAGGAACTAAGGCGTGCGGCTGTATATATTACCGACCGGAAGGTCATTTTCCAGTTAGTGGAGGCGGCTCACTACAAGGTGGCCCGTCAGCAACAGCAGGAGGCCCTGTCAGCACATCCGGCAAAGAACCGAACGATGTCGCTGATTGAGAATTTTCTTGACTCTATTCCCAAGGATGAAGAGGACAAGGAGAAGAAGCCTCACAGGAAACCGACACCAGCCGATGCAGCTGTTGACTACGTGGCCTATCTGCTTGAAACCGAAAGCGAGGAGCAGGAGCAGCCGACGGACTTTGTGCCCCAGCTGCGCGGCCAGGAACTCATTGACAGCTTCATAGAAAAAGACACCGGGCGCATCGTGCTGAGTGAAACACCGGAATACACTCCTCAGCTGGAAGTCAAGGAGGAAAAAGATGACGAAGAGGAGTATTTTACCGAAACATTGGCGCGAATTTATGTCAAACAGGGCAGATATTCGAAGGCTTTGGAAATAATTCAGCGATTAAGTTTGGCATATCCAAAAAAAAATGCTTACTTTGCAGACCAAATTCGATTCTTAGAGAAATTAATTATAAATAATAACAAAAAAACAACAAAAAAATGACACTTTACGCATTATTCGTAATCCTTATCGTGATTGCAGCCCTTCTCATGATCGGCATCGTATTAATTCAAGAGTCAAAAGGAGGCGGCTTGGCCTCAAACTTCTCTTCTTACAATCAAATCGGCGGTGTCCGCAAAACCACAGACTTCATTGAGAAAACTACATGGAGCCTGGCAGCCGCAATGGTTGTCATCAGCATTGTTTGTGCTTATGTTGCACCGAAGCAGACCGCAGGCCGTTCTGTGACCGAGGGCATTGAGGCTCCTGCCGCAAACCCCAACACGCTCCCCTCGTTTGATGCAAGCCAGCAGAAACAAGATGCTGCTGCACCTGCTGCTACCGATGCCAAGGAGGCTCCCGCAGCTGCACCTGCTGCAAAAGAGGCTCCCGCACCAGCTGCCACCCAGGAGCAACCGGCAAGATAACCCTCTTACTCTCTGACCCCTTAAAATTACACAAAGCCTATGAAGTCGGTTAAGTTACTGTTATTGTCGGTCGTTGCTGCTATACTGACCAGCTGCGGTACGACTTCCACAGTACCCATTACGGGGCGCAAGCAGAATCTGATTGTCAGTGATGAGCAGGTGCTCAGCCTGAGCACTCAGCAGTACCAGCAATACATGGCATCGGCTAAGAAATCGACAAATGCTGCGAATACAGCCATGGTACAGCGTGTCGGAAAAAATCTAGCCAACGCCGTGGTCAGTTATCTGAATGCCAACGGTCTGGGCACCGAGGTGTCCCAGTATCAGTGGGAGTTCAACCTCGTGCAGGACAAGCAAATCAACGCCTTCTGCATGCCAGGCGGCAAAATTGTCGTTTATGAAGGTCTGCTGCCTGTAACTCAGGACGAGGCATCGCTTGCAGTCGTGTTAGGCCATGAGATAGCTCATGCCGTAGCCAAACACTCAGCCGAGCGCTTGAGCAATGCTTACAAACAGCAGTACGGTATGCAGATTTTGGGTGCCGTCGCCGCCGGTATGGGAGCAAGCAGCACGGCAGTACAGCTCGGACAGATTGTTGCAAATGCCGGTGGGCAGTTCTTTACGGCAGGCTTCTCACGTAAGCAGGAGAGCGAGGCTGACCACATGGGACTCATCTTTGCCGCAATGGCAGGCTATGACCCTCAGGTGGCCGTCAACTTCTGGCAGCGCATGTCGCAGGCAACAGGCGGAGGCTCGTCATCGTTGCTGAGCGACCACCCGTCGGACGCTGACCGCATCAGAGACCTGCAGGGGTGGATGCCTGAGGCTTTAAGATATTACAAGCCTACAGCCACAACCGCTACTGCAACACCGGCCACAAGCACGAAAAAGACCACAAAAAAGACGATTAAGATATCAACAAAGAAGACTAAATAGTAATCGCAAAGTCTTAGTGTGCAAAGGATTTTCTCAGGGGGCGCTTTGTTTCGAGGCGTCCCCCTTTTTCAGAACAATAGGCAATTTACATCATCATGAAAAGAAAGCAAACCCTAATCCTGACCTTGGGACTATGTATGGTAATCGGTGCTTCGGCGCAGACGAGTCAGGGAGGCATCTCCGAGCAGATGCTTGTCCAGATAAAAAAGTTGCAAACCACGACGGTTGCCGACCGTGCACTGCGTAATGCCATTGCGATGAACGCCATCGACAACCTTGCGAAGAATCATCAGAACGCAGGCGAGTTGGATACTTACTTTAACGTGGAAACCAAACAGCAGTCCATTACTGATCAGAAATCCAGTGGGCGCTGCTGGATGTTCAGTGGGCTGAATGTGCTCAGAGCAAACTTTGCCAAGCGCACCGACTCGCTCAGCGTAGAGTTCTCGCAGGATTATCTCTTCTTCTGGGATCAGTTGGAAAAGTCAAACCTGTTCCTGCAGGGTGTCATAGACACTGCACGAAAGCCCATTGACGACCAACGCGTGCAGTTCTTCTTCAAGAATCCGATCAGTGATGGCGGTACCTTCTGTGGCGTGGCTGACCTCACGGCGAAGTATGGTCTCGTGCCCAAGGCCGTAATGCCTGAGACATTCTCAAGCGACAACACCTCGAAAATGTCACGGCTAATAGATTCGAAACTGCGTGAGTTCGGACTACAACTGCGCGACATGGTGTCAGCTGGCAAGAAAACTGCCGACGTGGAGAAAAGCAAGACACAGATGCTTGCTACCATCTATCACATGCTCGTGCTGACACTCGGCGAACCGCCAACGCAGTTCTCCTATGTCTTCCGCGACAAGAACGGAAAGGCCATCGGTGCCCCCAAGCAATACACTCCACAGTCATTTTATCAGAATGTCGTCGGTCAGCCGCTCAACGGCACCTTCATCATGGTCATGAATGACCCACGACGACCCTATTATAAAACCTATGAAGTAGAATATGACCGCCATACCTACGACGGCCATAACTGGAAATACCTGAACCTGCCTATGCAGGATATAGAACAGTTGGCCATAGCCTCGCTGAAGGACGGACGCAAACTGTACAGCTCGTACGATGTGGGAAAGTTCCTGGACCGTAAACGTGGTCTTTGCGACATACAGAACTACGACTACGAGTCACTCTTTGGAACGACCTTTGGCATGAACAAAGCCCAGCGCATATCCACCTTCGACAGCGGTTCCACACATGCCATGACCCTGACGGCAGTCGATTTGGACGCTGACGGCAAGCCCATTAAGTGGAAAGTGGAAAACTCGTGGGGTGCCACAAACGGTCAGCAGGGATGTCTGATAATGACTGCAGAGTGGTTCCGTGAGTACATGTTCCGTCTGGTGGTAGATAAGCAGTACGTATCAGAGAACCTTCTGAAATTAAGCGAGCAGACCCCCGTCATGGTTATGCCGGAAGACCCACTTTTTGCAGTTGACGAATAATTACGTTGCAATGATGAAAAAAATTTCTTTTCTTTTACTTCCCCTGTTAGTGGCTTGGGCATGCAGGCCTGCGGCTGCACCGATCGACAAACAGCAAGAGAACGATACACTGGCAGCGGCAGCACTTTACGACAACAAGCCCATTCCATCGGCAGGTATTGAAATACCCCGGAACCTGCAGGGCAACGAAGGGAAAATACTGTATAGGGTAGGATATACTACGTCCTATAATGCCAGAAACAAAATACCCAACTGGGTGGCATGGCACCTTACAGCCAGTCATGCCGACGGCCTGAATAAGCGTAGCAACGAGGTGTTTCACGAAGATAACGAGGTAAGCAATCCGCGTGCCTACGATTCTGACTATCGCAGCTCCGGCTATGACCGTGGACACATGTGCCCGTCCGGTGATAACAAGTGGGACAAGACAGCACAGGAACAGTCCTTCCTCTTTACTAACATCTGCCCACAGCGCCATAACCTCAACGCGGGAGCATGGAACGATGTTGAACTGCAGTGCCGGGCATGGGCCAAACGGTATGGTGACCTGTACATCGTCTGCGGACCGGTACTTTACAATCAGCAACACAAGACCATAGGTCGTAATCGTGTTGTAGTACCCGAAGCTTTTTTCAAAGTCGTTCTCCGGCAGGAAAACCGCTCCCAAGGCAGAAAATACTACAAGGCCATAGGCTTCCTCTACGAGAACCGGGGTGCTTCGCGCGACATGAGCCGCTACGTGCGCTGCGTTGACGAAATAGAAGAACTGACCGGCCTGGACTTCTTCTCTGCATTATCAGATAATATAGAGGATAAGATAGAGAAAAGTGCAGATTTACGCGACTGGTACCCCCTTCGTGAAATAAAATAGAAAAATAATCGCTGAATTCTTTGGCTGTTACAAAGAAAAGCATTACCTTTGCATCCGCAATTCAGATGGTGCCCGTAGTTCAGTTGGTTAGAGCGTCAGATTGTGGTTCTGAATGTCGACGGTTCGAGTCCGTCCGGGCACCCAAAAATTAAAGTCCTGTAAGTAAACAACTTACGGGACTTTTTATATCTAAACCTTTCAAAGTT
>JAGAYI010000023.1 GCA_017940545.1 Prevotella sp. | reverse complement strand
GTTTCCCCGGCAGTTTCTCCCCGTTTCCCCGGGGGTTTCTCCCAGTTTCCCCGGCACACTCTAAACGGCAGGCGTCGTCTTGCAGTCAGAAAAGCCAATATTTATTTTGTATTGTACTCGCTTATTCGTACCTTTGCACACTGAATGAAAAGCGTAGTTTACATATTCAGCCTTTTGTTGGTGCTGCTGTGTGCCTGCGGACATCGGTACGATGCCCGTCTGACGGCCATTGACAGCATGGCCGATGCCAGTCCGGATAGTGCTGCCGTATTGTTGTCTGAAGTTTAAAAATATGCTAAAAAATACACTCATCATTATTACCTTCATGTGTTGTCTTACCACAGTGGCATCCAACACTTTCAAAATACATGGCATTATTCACCATGCTAATGATTCTGCATACGTGGAGTATTCTTATATGCGATGGCAAGATGAACAATGGTTTAAGGTTGCGGATACCGCTCGCATCGTAAATGGTATATTTGAGATTTGCGGTGAAGCAGATAGGTTGACAATGGTAACATTATATTATTCTGATTTACCTGCAATTCATGCATTTGTCGAACAAGGTGAGACAACACTTCATTGGGATGCCAATGATGATTGGAAATATACTCAAGAGGGAACTAATATTGATGGAGACATAAAACTGTATAGACACTACATGCAGGATGCTGATAGTATATTTACAATTGCGCAAAAAGACTTCCTGATATCCCTAAATAATATAAATAAGGAAATCCAAGCAGGTCCACCTGCTGAGAAAATGGATAGCATCAGTATGGCATTTAGAACTCTGATGAAAGAACGGGAAATTCAGCAACAAAAGAATGTCCGGACACTACTTGATTTCATTAAAAGTCACAGTGAATTACGAATTGCTCCACTTCTGGTGTATGAATTATTGGGGAATGAGAGTTTAAATGCCGATGAAGTATTTGTTGTTGCCGAAATGGTTTCCAGAAAAGCAGGAAATAAGCCCGAATGCAAACTCATGCAGGACGAAATACGAAGAATGAAGGCAACCTATCAGCCGAAAGTTGGTCAAGAGCCTTATGATTTTACACGCAAGTCGCTTAGCGGTAAAGAAGTGAAACTCAGCAGTTTTCGAGGGAAGAAAGTTGTTCTGTTAGATTTCTGGGCAAGCTGGTGTGTGCCATGTATAAAGAGCTTCTCTGCACTTAAGATATTACATGCCAAATATGCAGACAAAGGGTTAGAGATTATTGGTGTAGGTTGTGACAGATTATTTGACAATTATAAAACAGCGGTTGACAATAACCACTTGCCTTGGGTAAATGTTCTTGCAAAAACTGATGGCGAGGATCTGTCAGAGGTATATAAAGCGGAGGCAATTCCTTTGTACATACTGATAGATAAAGCAGGAACCATCGTGTCAATGACTAATGAAATGACAGGAAAAGAGGAAGCATTGGTTCTTAAATTATTGGAGTAGATACTTGGAAAACAATGAATCTAGTTCCCCTCTACACCCAGCACGATGCCATGGACTGCGGACCGACATGTCTCCGCATGGTGGCGGCATACTATGGGCAGCGGTATTCCTCACAGTACATGCGTGAGAAGTGCTTTATCTCGCGACAGGGCGTTTCGCTGTTGGGCATCAGTGAGGCAGCCGAACATATTGGCATGCATACCATCGGCGTGCAACAGCCGTTAGAGGCATCCATCATCGGGACACCAGTTTATCAGCGCCTGCTCTATGTGCTGAAGCACCCGTCGGAGAGGCTGACGAATGAAGACTGGGATGCCCTTATCCGCATGGTGGATGAGCAATTGCCCACGTTCCGCTCCACCCTCTATAACTGTTTCCCAAACATAAAGTGGAGTGACTACCAGATATGCCTGCTCGTCAGGCTGCATTTCCGTCCGTCGGAAATAGCAACTCTCATACGCCGTAGTCAGCCTTACGTAACGGTAAACCGGCGCAGGATGCTCACAAAGTTCTTTCGGGAACACGGTAACGGTGCGGAGTTCGACCAGAGGATCCGGGAAATCAAGGGAAAGAAATAGTTGTATTTGGGGCAGGGTACCTCATCATTCATCATCAACTGTCCGCCGTTGCTGTTAACTTTTTGTTAATTTTTTCCTAAAGAAAAATTTGTTCGTCACGTTTTTAAACGCTAACTTTGCAAAAAATATCAAAAGTAAGCTTATGAAGAAAATTTTGTTATTCTTAATGTCACTGCTGCCGTTTACTGTTTCGGCACAGGAATTACAGTACGAATCCCTGCTTGACGAAGGCAAAGTGTGGACAATGCAATATGTCCTCAGTACTTATCAGCCGTCTATACGCTATGAGATGTACGAACTTAGGGGGAACACCATCATTAACGGAATCCCCTACAAGAAGCTGTATAGTAAAGATTGGTCAGACGGTCAGCCTGAACCTGAGGAAATGGAGTTTAGCGGAATCTATGTCGGACAGGACAGCCAGGGAGCCATCTTTCTCCAATATAGCATGAACAATCATCAAGAGAATGTAAAAGTAATGGACTTCTCAACGAAGGTTGGAGACACATATAGTTGGAATCAAACAGACTTAGTGGTCCTGTCCGTGTCTGACACAATCATGGAGAACTCGGCTGATAAGACACTCCGCAAATGTATCCGTGTTGGTGAATTATGTGCTAACGAAACGTATTATGACGAGGTTGTTTATGGTGACCTTTGGATAGAAGGTGTCGGTTCTGCCAAATATGGTTTGTTGGGACTTCTGGGTGTTGCAAGAGTTGGTGCCGTTTGCAAGCTGATGCAGTGTAAGCGGCAGAATACCGTTATCTACGACTACAAAGATGAGACTACTTTCATCAATCATGTGGAGCGTCAGCCTGCAAAGGATGGCAAGTTCTTTGACCTGCAAGGCCATCAACTGACTGCCCTGCCTACGCAGAGGGGCATCTACATCCGGGACGGCAAGAAGTTTGTGGTGAAATAAAGTGGGATGTTTAGAAAAAATCGTAAAAAATATCAAAAGTAACCAAGATGAAACGTGCATTATTTTTTACATTCTTTCTACTGATGTCCATGAAAGGTATGTGCATCTATATTGTAGAAAATTGGGATTCTGAAACAAGAGTGACCTATACGGTCGATGTAGATAATAAAACCGCAAAAGTCAAAGAAGGTCAGTATATTGAGACGTGGAGCTCTGAAGGAATGGAAGTTGAACAGAACACCATACCAGGTAATCCCGAAGCATCAGGGGACATTATTATCCGTGACAAGGTCTTTGCTTGGGGGACGTATCATCCTGTTACTGAAATTGGTGAATATGCATTTACATCAACCGAAATCAGTTCTGTCATCATCCCTTCTTCGGTAACGTACATTGGAACATGTGCTTTTAAACAATGCTATTCCCTGAAGTCAATTACGTTACCAGCCAGTTTGACTGGCATTGGAGAATTGGCTTTTTATAATTCTTCCATTGAAACTATCATATCTAATATTGAAAATCCGTTCTCTATCGGGGAGAATATGTTTTCCTCTAACGCCTATGATGACGCAATACTTTACGTTCCGGCTGGAACAATAGATAAATATAAGTCTGCAGAAGGATGGAATCGTTTTGCCCATATTGTAGAAATGACACATACAAGTATAGGGCCAAATCAAATAGAATCAAAGAATACCCCAGAACAAAACGCTAATATTTACTTCGACCTGCAAGGCCGTCAGCTGACTGCCCTGCCTACGCAGAGGGGCATCTACATCCGTAACGGAAAGAAGTATGTGGTGAAATAAAGTGGGAAGTTTAGAAAAAAACGTAAAAAATATCAGTGTATGGCAATATATGAGGAGAAATAGCCCGATGTCAATAGAGCGGATAAAGATTCCTCATGAGTTTCCACGAAAAAGTTTTCTGCGGTCATATAATTATGATGCTGATCTGCAACTTTTCAGACTTAAAGAGTGTACACAGGAGGCACCCCCTTGTGTTTTTTTAAGAAACTAATGAAGATTGGGGACTCCGAATGATCCTCTTTCTGAATGAAATTGAATACCTATGAATCAGGGGACTCAGACAACTTCACATGGAATATATGCTGAAATGTATGTTGAGTCCCCGATTAATTAAATAATTTTCCATGGTAAACACTTTGCGACAGCCGTTAGAGGCATTCATCATCGACACACCAGTTTATCAGCGCCTGCTCTATGTGCTGAAGCATCCGTCGGACAAGCTGTACAACGACGTTGTACGACTGCTTAAACGCCGTTTGCAAAGACACAGAAGGGAAAAGTAAGGAATCGTCATGCATGTTTACGACGTAAACTACATAGTAATTTGCTAAATAATCAAAAGAAATCATGGGAATATGAAAATAAATGAGTAAATTTGCAGGAAGATTAAACTATTCAAAAAAAATATTTTTTATTATTAACTATTATGAACGACAACAAAACTATGAATCGTGCAGCGGATAACATTCGTATCCTGGCTGCTGCTATGGTTGAAAAAGCAAAGTCCGGACACCCGGGAGGTGCCATGGGCGGTGCAGATTTCATTAACACGCTTTATAGCGAATTCCTGGTCTATGACCCCGAGAACCCCACATGGGAAGGACGCGACCGCTTCTTCCTCGACCCCGGCCACATGGCTCCCATGCTCTACTCGCAGCTGGCCCTCATCGGCAAGTACGACCTGGAGGACCTGAAGAACCTGCGCCAGTGGGGCTCCGTAACCCCCGGCCACCCCGAGCGTGAGCTGGAGCGCGGCATTGAGAACACCTCAGGTCCGCTGGGACAGGGCCACACCTTCGCCGTTGGTGCCGCCATTGCCGCCAAGTTCCTGAAGGCCCGCTTAGGCAACGTCATGAACCAGACCATCTACGCCTACATCTCTGACGGTGGCGTACAGGAGGAGATTTCGCAGGGTGCAGGCCGTATTGCCGGCAACCTGGGACTGGACAACCTCATCATGTTCTACGATGCCAACGACATCCAGCTCTCTACGAAGACCGAGGTGGTAACTTCTGAGGATACTGCCAAGAAGTACGAGGCCTGGGGATGGTACGTGCAGAAGATTGACGGCAACGACGTTGACCAGATTCGTGAGGCCATCAAGAAGGCACAGGCCGAGAAAGAGCGCCCCTCGCTGATCATCGGCCACTGCGTCATGGGCAAGGGTGCCCGCAAAGCTGACGGTTCAAGCTACGAGAGCAACTGCGCCACGCACGGTGCTCCACTCGGCGGCGACAACTTCGTGCAGACCATGAAGAACTTGGGTGCTGACCCCGAAAATCCGTTTGTCATCTTCCCCGAAGTGAAGGAACTGTATGCCAAGCGTGCCGAGGAACTGAAGAAGATTTGCGCCGAGCGCTATGCCGAGAAGGCTGAGTGGGCCAAGGGTCACCCCGAGCAGGCCAAGCTCATGGAGGAGTGGTTCTCAGGCAAGGCTCCCGTCATCGACTGGTCGAAGGTGGAGCAGAAGGCCGGTGCCGCTACGCGTGGTGCATCGGCTACCGTACTGGGTGCGCTGGCTGAGCAGGTGCCCAACATGATTTGCGCTTCTGCCGACCTGAGCAACTCTGACAAGACTGACGGTTTCCTGAAGAAGACTCACAACCTGGTGAAGGGCGACTTCAGCGGTGCCTTCTTCCAGGCTGGTGTGGCCGAGCTCACCATGGCCTGCTGCTGCATCGGCATGGCGCTGCACGGTGGTGTCATCCCCGCTTGCGGCACGTTCTTTGTGTTCTCTGACTACATGAAGCCCGCCGTCCGCATGGCTGCCCTCATGGAACTGCCCGTGAAGTTCATCTGGACCCACGACGCCTTCCGCGTAGGTGAGGACGGTCCTACGCACGAGCCCGTTGAGCAAGAAGCCCAGATTCGCCTCATGGAGAAGCTGAAGAACCACCACGGCAAGAACTCCGTACTCGTCGTACGTCCTGCCGATGCCGAGGAGACGACCGTCTGCTGGCGCATGGCCATGGAGAACACCGAGACACCGACGGCACTCATCTTCTCGCGCCAGAACATCGACATGCTGCCCGAGGGCAACGACTACAGCCAGACCCAGAAGGGTGCCTACGTCGTAGCCGGAAGCGACGAGGACTACGACGTCATCCTGCTGGCCAGCGGTTCCGAGGTTTCCACGCTTCTGGCCGGTGCCAAGCTGCTGCGTGAGGACGGCGTAAAGGTTCGCGTGGTGAGCGTTCCCTCTGAGGGACTGTTCCGCAGTCAGCCCGTGGAGTATCAGCAGAGCGTGCTGCCCTGTGGCAAGAAGAAGTTTGGCATGACCGCCGGTCTGCCCGTCACCCTCGAGGGTCTCGTAGGTGCCGACGGCTGCGTATGGGGTCTGCAGAGCTTCGGCTTCTCAGCTCCTTACAAGGTGCTCGACGAGAAACTCGGATATACCGGACAGAATGTTTACGAGCAAGTTAAAAAATTATTAGCATAATGGATGTTAAAACTGTTGGCGTAGCCTGTGACCACGCAGGCTACGCCCTTAAGAAATTCGTGCTGGAGTACTTGGAGAAGCATGGCTACCCCTATAAGGACTACGGCACCTGGAGCGACGCATCGGTTGACTACCCTGACTACGGCCACGCATTGGCTGAGGGCATCGAGAGCGGCGAGGTTTATCCCGGCATAGGCATCTGCGGCAGCGGCGAAGGCATTGCCATCACCCTGAACAAACACCAGGGCGTGCGTGCCGGACTGTGCTGGATTCCCGAGATTGCCCATCTCATTCGTCAGCACAACGATGCCAACGTGCTCGTCATGCCCGGTCGCTTCATCGACAACAAGACTGCCGAGAAAATTATGGACGAGTTCTTCACCGCCACCTTCGAGGGTGGCCGCCATCAGAAACGCGTCGATAAGATTCCCGTACAAAAGTAAATTCATCTTTATCACTCATGATAAAAGGCTGTCCACTGTTATACTACGGACAGCCTTTTTCGTCATGCTAATAATCTTCCAGAATCTTCTCCAACCTCTCACGGTGCCTCTGAGCCTTCGTCTTATGGCTGGATGCCTTTCGGGAGAAAAGCTTACTGACCAAGAAACCGACCAAGGAGAAGACATCGGCCCCGATAGTCATGGCTCCCCCCTCCCGCTGCTGCTCCTTGCGTCGGCGTTCCAGCCATTTGCTCCAGTACTGCAGGTCAGCATCACAATGAGAAGAACTCAAGACATCCTTCCAGTTAATTTCAGGGAAATCTGGTTCATCCTTCAGGGCAACCTTGCTCAAGAAGTCAGGTTCCACAGGTGCCAGAATGTCATTGGGATTTGGTGCTACCGTAGATGGCATACGGCTGAGCCACTCCTCAAAATTCTTGCGTATGGAGGGGTCTGAGAATCCGAGCGAATCGGCAGGCAAAGGAGTTTCACTGCCGTCTGTACTACGCTTCACGTCCCTGGTTTCCTGTGCCGTAGCTCCGACAGTCCAAAAGGTAAGACATAACACAAAAAAGTAGGAATAAGGCATACGGACAGTTTTATCGGTCGTTGAACGTCATCCTGTAGCCATGCCCCCGTACGTTCTCTATGCTGATACGCGGGTCGTCAGTGAGGTAATGGCGCAAGCGACTGATGAAGACATAAAGGCTGGCGTTACTGAAGAGATAAGTATTCTCCCACAACTCACGGCAGAAACGTTCGTTTTCCACAATCTCATTCAGGTTTTGCATCAACATCTGCAACATGCAGCACTCACGAAAGGAGAGTATCTGCTTCGTGCAGGTGCCGTCAGCATGGTGGCAAATGAGCCGGATAGTCTTGGTGTTTAACTCGTAGCGACCAACGGTCAGCTGCGTTGGGGTAGTTATTTCCATAGGAAAAGTCTTTCTTTGTGTAACATATTCGGCACAAAGATAGAACAATATCAACGAACAAACCTTAACAAAGTCTTATATCAAGTTATCATTATTTAAATGTTAGACGAATTAAACTTTTGCAACTTAAAAATAGTTGCCAGTTGTAAAAAAAAGGGGGGATACGCTTATAACGCGTCCCCCCCGCTTTACTGGGTGTGTGTATTGTAAGTTTTACTTAGCGTAAGCTACTGAGCGAGTTTCACGGATAACGGTAATCTTCACCTGACCGGGATAAGTCATCTCCGTCTGAATCTTATTAGCAATCTCGCCAGAGAGAGCCTCCGTCTCAGCATCGTCCATCTTGTCGGCACCCACGATGACACGCAGCTCGCGACCAGCCTGAATGGCATAGGTCTTGGTGACACCAGGATAGGACATAGCAATAGCCTCAAGGTCGTTCAGACGCTTGATGTAAGCCTCTACAATCTCACGACGGGCACCGGGACGGGCACCACTAATGGCATCGCACACCTGGACGATAGGAGCCAACAGCGTCTGCATCTCCATTTCGTCATGGTGAGCACCAATGGCATTGCAGATGTCGGGCTTCTCCTTATACTTCTCGGCCAGCTTGGCACCATAGATGGCGTGCGGCAGCTCCGACTCCTCGTCGGGCACCTTGCCTATGTCGTGCAACAGTCCGGCACGCTTGGCCTTCTTGGGGTTCAGTCCCAGTTCGGCAGCCATCACGGCACAAAGATTGGCTGTTTCGCGGGCGTGCTGCAAAAGGTTCTGACCGTAGGAAGAGCGATACTTCATTTTACCAATAATACGGATAAGCTCCGGGTGAAGGCCATGAATGCCCAGGTCTATCGTCGTGCGCTTACCAGTTTCTATAACCTCGTTTTCCAACTGTTTCTTCACTTTGGCCACCACCTCTTCGATGCGGGCGGGGTGAATACGCCCGTCGGCCACCAGTTGGTGGAGGGCTAAACGGCAGACCTCACGGCGAATGGGGTCGAAGGCCGAAATGACAATCGCCTCTGGCGTGTCGTCAACCACAATCTCCACGCCGCAGGCAGCTTCCAGTGCGCGTATGTTACGACCCTCACGACCGATGACACGCCCCTTCACGTCATCATTGTCAATATGGAACACGGAAACGCTGTTCTCAACAGCTGTCTCGGTAGCAACGCGCTGAATGGTCTGGATGACAATTTTCTTGGCCTGAGCGTTGGCATTGAGCTTCGCCTCGTCCATAATTTCGTTGATGTAAGCCTGCGCGTCGGTCTTGGCCTCGTCCTTCATGGCTTCCACCAGTCGGGTCTTGGCCTCGTCGGCACTCAGTCCCGAAAGCTCCTCCAGCTTGGCACGCTCCTGAAGCTGCATTTTCTCCAGTTCCTCGTGCTTCATGGACAGCATCTTCTTCTCGTTGTCTATGCGATTCTGCTGGTTGTCCAGCTCGTTCTTACGGCGTCCCAGTTCTTCCTGACGCTGGTTGAGCGACATCTCGCGCTGCTTCAGGCGGTTCTCGCTCTGCTGAATGTGCTGGTTGCGCTGCTGTACCTCTTTTTCCAGCTCGCTTTTTTTGTTGAGGAACTTCTCTTTTACCTCCAGCAGTTTCTTCTCCTTAATCACCTCGGCCTCCTTCTGGGCAGCCTCTACCATCTGATTATATTTTCCCTTGACGACATAGCGGAAAATCAGATAGCCCACGGCGACACCCACGACGAGTGCCACAACAATGGCTATAATAGAAAGTAAATCCATAATAATAGATAATTTATAATGTTAATAATATTCTACTTCCTCTCTCCAAGTGCGCTTTCAATTTCAGCGGTGAGCCGAGTGAGAATATTATCGTAGGGCGACGTGTCGTTGTGTGTACGCTCTTTTTCATACAGCAACGCGATGTCAATCAGTGTCATCAGCGCTATTGTATGGTCGCTCTTACGTCCCTTATAAGCCTGTGCGTAGGCGTTATAACGGCCGTTGATGAGCTTGGCCGCTGCACGATAGAATTCCTCATCATCGCGGTTAATGGTAACCTCGATTTCTTCGTCATAGACGTGCAGGCGGATATGTAGTTTCTCTTTGTTCGGTTCTGCCATCGCTTCAAAAGGTTATTTTGCGTCACTTAAGATAGCAATGCACTTGTTTACATCACGGATGAGCTTCGACAACCGCTCCTTGGCACCTTCAAGGTCACCGTTGGAGATTTCAATCATCTTAGCCATTTTCAACGAGTTATAGTCACGAGACTTCTGTTCAAGCTGGTCTTTCAGTCCTTTGATGTCGCGCTCGTTCTGCTCTACCATGGCAAAAAGTTCCTCGTTTTCCTTCTTTAAGTCTTGGAAACGAAGAAGCATCTGACGTACGCGCGTCTCAAAATTCTTCAAAACTTTCTCATTAGAGTTCATGAGCTAACCCGTTAATTTCTACAAAGGTAATACTTTATGATGAAACAAAAAAGGTTAAACGTCAAAAATTAGGATTTTTTAGTGTTTGAATCCTCATCCTTGGGGCGTGGTTCTTTCTTGGCCAACATAATAACTTTAAAGACAAAATTGGTAGTCCATTGCTGAGAAAAGTCCAGTCGGCGGGCATACTCACGAATTCCCACCGCCGTCTTCATCTCGCCGGCGTCCTTAAAATCGTTCTTTGTGAAGATATCGTTGACGGTCTGCTCGGTCATGGAGTAGAGCGTCTTCTTGAACATACTCGGAATGCGGAGCTTGTACTTCATCAGGTTGCTGACAAGCATCATGGTGTCGTTAGTGAATGCCTGAAACTGCAACATGTACGGCTGAACGTCCTGCAGCCTGCGGCAACGCTTCCTGATGCTCTGGTCAATCTCCTTGAAAAAGGCATCGTCCATTTCGTAAATGTCTTTCAGCATCTTTTTGCAACGGCTCTTCTCGCCCACTCCCAGCTTGTTGTTCACCGTAGCAACGTGCAGCGTAGTCTTGAACACCCGTAAGTCAGGCAGCATGGCAATATTCGTAATGCCGAGGTCGGCAGCCATCACAGCCTGAAAATATACACGAATAAGTGTCATGAAATCTTCCATTCCACCAGTTCTTTCCGTAGTTTCGGAATCCTTCCGACTAAATAATTTTGATAAGAATGACATGTTATTTTTTATTTTTCGGCTGCAAAGTTAATATTTTTTATTCATAAAAGAACGATTTTCTTCACAAATTAGACTTTATAACAGAAAAAATTTGTAACTTTGCAGCCTGAAATATGACGTTATATCATGAAAGGAATAGTATTAGCAGGAGGAAGCGGCACGCGACTGTACCCCATTACCAAGGGAATTAGCAAGCAGCTGATACCTATTTTTGACAAACCGATGATTTATTATCCCATCTCGGTTCTGATGTTGGCAGGCATCCGTGAGATACTAATTATCAGCACTCCGCACGATTTGCCAGGCTTTAAGCGTTTACTGGGAAGCGGCGAGGACATTGGAGTCAGATTCGAATATGCTGAACAGCCATCGCCCGACGGTCTGGCTCAGGCATTCATCATCGGAGAAGAGTTCATCGGCAGCGATTCTGTATGTCTGGTGCTTGGCGACAACATCTTCTACGGAAGCGGGTTCTCTGCCCTCTTACGCCAAAGCGTGGAGAATGCAGAACTGCGAGGTGAGGCAACTGTCTTCGGCTATTATGTCAACGACCCGGAACGCTACGGTGTTGCCGAGTTCGACGAACTGGGCAACTGTCTCAGCATTGAGGAAAAGCCCCGACAGCCCAAGTCGAACTATGCGGTTGTGGGTTTGTACTTCTACCCCAATAGTGTTGTGGAAATTGCCAAGAACATTAAGCCCAGCGCACGCGGAGAACTGGAGATAACGACAGTCAATCAGGAATATCTGAAACAAAAGAACCTGAAAGTACTGACGCTGCAGCGTGGCTTTGCCTGGCTCGACACCGGCACCCACGACAGCCTGAGCGAAGCAAGCACTTTCATCGAGGTGATTGAGAAACGACAAGGACTCAAGGTTGCCTGTCTGGAGGAAATTGCCTTCAAACGTGGATGGATTACGGCAGAGCAACTGAAAACAATAGCCCAGCCCATGATTAAGAATGGATATGGTCAATATCTTATGCAATTAACAGAACAATAAATCATTCTATATACATTATATTATATTTATATAAACATGGAAGAGAATAACAAGATTGAAAAAACAGAAAGCATCGATTCCGTAGTCAATAATAACGAAGAGGAGTCTTCTTTTGACTTTAGGGCAATCTATACGGCCTTGGTGCTGAATTGGCAATGGTTTGCACTTTCCATATTCATCTGCGTTTGCGGCGCACTGATTTACCTGCGCTACAGTACACCTATCTATCAGGTATCAGTAAAAATGATGATTAAGGAAGAAAGCGGACGTTCAAGAACAGCCAACAGGATGCTGTCTAACCTCATGGACGACGGTAACATTGCTAACAGCAACGGCCTGGAGAACGAGATGGAAATCCTGCACAGCAAGATTCTTGCCGAAGAGGTGGTCAAGAACCTGAAGCTTTATACGGAGTACTATACCGACGGGCGTGTCATGAAACAGCTGATGTATCTTACACAACCCATCACGGTTGATATTGACCCGCTCAGCCTCAGCAAGATGAACGAGAACGGCAAATCAATCAAGATAAAAATCGTGCGTAAGGGCACTAAATATAATGTAGATGGAACCATTCTGGAAGGAGGAGTGGAAAAACCATTCATGATGAACTTCACATCGCTGCCTACGTCGAGAAAGTTTTCGGCCGGCACGCTGACCTTTACAGCTGTTCCCGGAAAGACGCTAAGAGAAGGAGAGGCAATGTATGTCAACATATCGCCCGTCAACACAACGGCCAGCCAGTATGTTGGACGCCTGTCAATTGCCCCTATCTCAAAAGCTACATCCATCGCCTTGTTGTCCATCAAAGACATCAACTCAAAGCGTGGTGCAGACTTCCTGAACCAGCTGGCAGCATGCTATAACGGACAAGCCAATGCCGACAAGAACGAAGTGGCACGCAGAACCGAGAACTTCATCAACGACCGTATGGAGAAAATCAACAAGGAACTGGGACTGACCGAAGGTCAAATTGAGAGCTACAAGCGAAGCCACAACTTTACCGACGTCGGTACCGATGCTGCTCAGGCTGTAGCTGCCACCAGCCAGTTCTCAAACAGAATCTCGGAGGTGAACGCGCAAATACAAATGCTGGACTACATGCGCGAATATGTGGACAACCCTGCCAACAAATATCAGGTAATGCCTGCAGGTGTCGGACTGAGCGATGCTGCTTCAGCAGGTCTGATTACAGACTATAACAAGGCCGTTCAAGACCGTAACCGCCTGTTGCACTCTGCATCAGAAAGTGCTCCTCAGGTAGTAACCCTGACCAACACGCTCGACGAGCTGCAGCGTAGTATCCGCACCTCGCTGACACAAGCCTACCGTAGTGCCGACATTCAGCGCCAAAGTCTGAACAACCAGTTTGGCATGTACCAAAGCAGAGTGTCGAGCGCTCCTGAGCGTGAACGCGTGCTGAACGAAATTGGACGTCAGCAGGAAGTAAAATCAGGTCTATACCTGATGTTGCTACAGAAACGTGAAGAGAACTCCATCTCACTTGCAGCCACAGCCGACAAAGGAAAACTGATAGACAAACCGATGTACGGAGGTAAAGTAAGTCCTAACTCCAACATGATTCTGCTCATCGGCCTCTTGCTGGGTATTGGTCTGCCGGCACTGGTGCTTTTTCTGATTCAGTTCTTGAAGTACAAGGTGGAAGGACCTGACGACTTAGGCCGCCTGACCACTCTGCCGCTGATAGCAGAGGTTCCCGTTGCCAACGAGAGTGCCAAGACAGCTGCCGGTATCGTCGTGCATGAAAACAAAAACAATCAGATGGACGAAATATTCCGTTCTATGCGTACAAACATCCAGTTCATGCTGACCACCAGTCAGAAAGTCATACTGTTCACCTCATCAACATCAGGTGAAGGTAAGACCTTCAACGCGGCTAACCTTTCAGTCAGCTTCGCACTGCTTGGAAAGAAAGTGGTTCTGTTAGGACTTGATATCCGTAAGCCTGCATTGGGAAGGCTCTTCGGTATTTCAGACCGAACAATAGGTATCACCAACCTGCTGACGAAAGAAAAAATTAACACGAACGACGTGAAGGCGCAGATTATTCCGTCTGGAATCAACAACAACCTCGACCTGCTGCTGGCAGGTCCCGTCCCCCCCAACCCAACCGAATTGCTGGCTCGTGAGAACTTGGGCGTTGTCATTGAACTGCTGAAAGAAGAGTATGACTACATCGTACTGGATACTGCTCCCGTAGGACTGGTAAGTGATACCCTGCAGATTGGCAAGTACAGCGACGTATCCGTCATGGTGGTGCGCTCTGACTATACGCCAAAGGCCAGCATTCCAATGCTTAATAACATCAGCGCCGAGAAGAAGTTGCCTAACGCATGTCTGGTACTGAATGGTGTTGACATGTCGAAGAAGAAGTACAAGTACTATTACGGCTACGGCAAGTACGGCAAGTACGGACGCTACGGCTACGGCCGATATGGTTACAACCGTTACGGTTATGGCCGCTATGGCTACGGACGCTACGGTTATGGCAACTATGGCTCATACGGTAACTATGCCGAAAGCCACTATGGAAAGAAAGACGACACTTCAGTCAAAAGATAAATGATTATAGCAGTAGATTTCGACGGCACTATCGTCGAGCACAGGTATCCAGAGATCGGTGACGAAATTCCTTTCGCCACCGATACTCTGAAAATGTTGATGAAGGATCGACACCAGCTGATTCTGTGGACTGTCCGTGAAGGTAAATATCTGGAGGACGCTGTCAACTGGTGCCGTGAACGGGGCGTAGAGTTTTATGCCGTCAACAATGAATATCCGGAAGAAACCGTTGACAACAACCAACACTTCAGCAGGAAAATAAAAGCTGACGTATTTATTGACGACTGTAATCTTGGAGGGTTGCCTGATTGGGGAACCATCTATCGGATGATTTCCCACAAAAAATCATGGCACGACATTATGGATGAAACCATTGCCAATGACTTCGTCAACCCATACGAACGCCGCAAATACAAGAAAAAGAAGAAATGGTGGCAACTTTAATGCTGCTATAACACAGGTTCCGAATACTCCATAATAGTCTGACGAAGCGCCAACGGGTTACCCATGTCATACATGTTTCCACGAAGGCGAACTCCTATCATACCCGATTCCTTTCGAACCCGGTCTAATGCTGTCGTCAGTTCTATTTCACGCAGCAAATCGCCCGCAGCATCAGCCTTCTTGATGTCGGCTTCCAACTGGTGGAACACGTCTGGTGTAAGAATATACTGGCCAAACACGGAGTAATAGTGGTTCTTGCCATCCTTGTTAAGAACACCCAAATTCTCCATAGCATAATTGGCGGTAGGCTTCTCACGCATTGTTTTTACAGTAAGCACGCTTTCGCCTTTATCTTCCCAATGGCCACTAAGTATTCCGTAATGATGCACTTTTTCTATGGGTACTTCATGAATACTAACCATTAACTGATTATATTGCTCATATTTCTCAATCAGCTGAAGAGCACAAGGCTTGTTACTCAAGCTGCGGTAAAGCGTGTCACCTAACAGCAACAATACGGGTTCATTATGAGTAAACTCAAAAGCCTGATAAACAGCATGTCCAAATCCTCTTTTCTCCTTCTGATATACAAAATGTAGCCGTTTGCCAATTTCAAGAATATGGCTTTCATATTCCTGGTTGACAGTATTTAATTTCTGCAGATGCTCATCGGACAAAGGTTTCTCAAAGAAATCCTCATATTGCTTTCGTTCTTCTTCCGACCCCAGTACCAGACAGATGTCCTCTATACCACTCTTTACCAACTCCTCTAAAAGAATCAAAATAACTGGACGTACCCTCCCGTCAGGACACAAAATGGGAAAGAAGTCTTTTTTCAATGTTCGGGTAGCTGGGTAAAGACGTGTTCCAAATCCGGCAACGGGGATAATGGCCTTTCGTACGGTATGGACAGGATTCAAAGTTAGCTTGTAGGCCTTAAGTCCCTTGCCATTCAAATAGTTTACCAGATTCTCCTGCGACTCCTGATTACGGGCAAGAAACTGTACAGAACCATCTCCATGAGATCCGACACCTTTGCCGCCATATATCCACTGCTGTATTTGAGGGTCGTGGAGCGTTTTATAGAGTTTAGGAGCAGCCAAAGCAGATGACATTGGGACAACTTGACGGTTAAATAGTTCTTCCGCTTCAGTCATAAGCTTTCCTAATTCCTCGACCTGACCATTTGCCATATACTGGACAGCTCTCTCTACTATTTTCTGATTCTTGAAACCCAAGGCCTCCTGGAGTTTTTTTTCTTTTTCATCTATGGCAAAGGGATAGGCTTTGTTCAGGTCGCGCAAAATCTGAATGGTATCCTTTTCTGCACACAAATCTGCAAACACCCAATACAACGGTGTCTTGACGTTTAGTGTACAAACTTCTGTCTCATCACCGTCGAAGGTCATCAGATTAGGCTTTACCCCAAAGGCGCAAGCCTGATCTAAACGGCCACATCGTGACTGAGTACGCAATTCTCCCACATAGGCAATATTCATCTCGCCCATAGTGTTCAGGTTCAGATTATATAACAGATTAAATGCGCGTGCTACAAGGACACAAATAGCAGCCGACGATGATAAACCGCTCTTCATAGGTAATGTCATATCCGTGATACGGATGTTCACTCCACCAACCTTATACCACTCTAACATATAGCTGGCTACACCGGCACAATAGCAGAAGAAACCACCCGATTTTGCAACACGTTTTAATTCTGCCTCGTCCATCTTGCAGGAGAAATCACGCCACATATCGACGATTTC
The DNA here is from genome assembly GCA_017940545.1 of Prevotella sp. GTDB lineage: Bacteria > Bacteroidota > Bacteroidia > Bacteroidales > Bacteroidaceae > Prevotella. The sequence continues at coordinate 25,033 of JAGAYI010000023.1, read as the reverse complement.
AGAGGCATCGCTATGCACTTCAAACATAGAAGACTTCTCTACTTCGGCATAAATGCCTTGTTCAATACCTGTCACTATAGCTGCACCTGAATCGATGTCAGCATTCATCGTACGATAGTGTCCTGCCCAGTCAGAGTGTTCTCCAAACAAACAGAGACGTCCTGGAACAAATAATTTTATCATTGTCTTATGGAAATATCAGTAAATTTGTCACAAAGATAAATTAAATCTGCCAAGAAAAGCACTTTTTGACAGAAAAATTTGGCATTTTCACTCTTTTTAGCTACTTTTGCACGCACTAATATAATAATTTTAATAAAACAACTAAAAAACGCCTATCGACAAAGATCTACTCAACAAAAAATGAGTAAGCAATGAGAAGATTCACAGAAATGACTGACGAAGAGTTGGCCCTACGTTATGTTGATGGAGACAATAGCGCGTTTGATGAGTTATTAGCACGTAATCAGCAAAAGCTTTTTGACTACATCATGTTCATGGTTCATGACCAGGAACTGGCTAATGACATCTTCCAAGACACTTTTGTAAAAATCATAACAAAACTACAGCAAGGTTATTATACGAACTCCGGAAAGTTCTCATACTGGATGAACCGTATTGCCCATAATATCATTATGGATCTTTATAGGGTACAGAAAACGGAACGGGTAATAGAACCCAATGCAGAAAACGACCTGAGCAACCTGGCAGGACAGGAAGTTATGGTCATGAATCGGGAAATGCAAATGGTAAATCATCAGGTCATGAATGACGTACGCCACATGATGGACAGCCTTCCTGCTTCACAACGCGAAGTGGTTTATATGCGTATGTATCAAGACCTGTCATTCAAAGAGATAGCCGAAATTACGGGAGTCAGCATCAATACTGCTCTTGGACGTATGAGATATGCTATCCTCAACCTGCGTCGCATGGCCAGAAAGTACGACATTCAGCTGAAGGTGGAATACGCTTGATTACAACATTCTCAATTCGTGTATGGTCTGCTCTGGTGTTGGACTCTTGAACACATAGCTTCCACTGACAAGTACGTCAACGCCAGCAGCTACCAGTCGCGGAGCAGTTTCTCCCTGCACACCGCCATCCACCTCTATCAGGGTATGACAACCTTTCTCCTCAATGAGACGACGCAGTTTTCTGACTTTGTCGATGGTGTTCTCAATAAACTTCTGTCCGCCAAAGCCCGGATTAACACTCATCAATAATACCATTTCCACATCACCAATGATGTCCTCCAACATTGAGACGGGCGTAGAGGGGTTCAACGTTACACCTGCCTTCATGCCGGCATCGTGAATTTCCTGTACCGTACGATGCAGATGGGTACATGCCTCGTAATGTACATTCATCATCATTGCTCCCAACTTCGCGGTCTGCTTAATGTAACGCTCTGGCTTTACTATCATGAAATGCACGTCAAGCGGTTTGTCACAGGCCTTTGCGACATCTTCAAGGACAGGAAATCCGAAAGAAATGTTCGGCACAAAAACACCATCCATCACATCCAGATGCAACCAGTCAGCATCGCTACGGTTAATCATCTGCAAGTCTTTCTCTAAATGAAGAAAATCTGCTGCTAACAACGATGGGGAAACTTTTGTCATGCTCTAAATAGTTTAATTAAGACAAAAAGAAACTTCCGCTCCATTAGCCATTTTGGCTACACGATAAGAACGGGCTATTTCCTTGATGAGTCTCAGGGTCTTTTCACTTGGTTTAAGAGCGTCGGGAGTAAAATACTTCATAGGCAATAATCTTTTATTTTGATTGTCTATAATATTTAACGTCCCACACGCCGTTTTAGTATATCATTTTACAAAATAATTTTCAATTTCTTTAATGCCGTTCATGAAGTCTGTTATATTCATGCGTTTCTTTCCTGCCAACTGGAGTTCATCAATGGCCAGTAGGGTTTTCTTCCCTGCCACCACAGCCGTCATGTTCCGCGACACTTTTACAATGGTTCCTATGGCTGAACTGACATTCTCACAACATATCACGTGCGCTTTGTATATTTTCAGCACCGTTTCATGTCCGTCGGGTGCCACCAGCGTTGTCCAGGCTCCAGGAACAGGCGAAAGCCCTCTTACAAAATTTCTCACTTTCTCAGCATCGGCATTCCAGTCAATACAACAGTTCTCCTTGAACAGTTTGGGAGCCGGCCTCAGTTCCTGACCTGCAGTCATCAGCTGGTCCTGCGGAATGCTCTCAGGGTACCCATCGGCAGCTATAATACGTTCTATCGTCTCCATGCAGATATCTGCCCCCAGGGCCATCAGTCCGTCATAAACGTATTCCACATCGGCATCCTGTGGAATGTCGAACGACTTTTGCATAATCACTCGCCCCGTATCTATGTCATGATCCAAGAAAAAAGTGCTCACACCCGTCTGCTGTTCGCCATGAATAATGGCCCAGTTGATGGGAGCAGCACCTCGGTATTGAGGCAACAGGGCTGCATGTACATTAAAGGTTCCATATTCCGGCATAGCCCACACTACTTCTGGCAGCATTCGAAAAGCAACAACCACCTGCAGATTTGCCTGATAGGACTGCAACTGCTCCACAAAAGCAGGGTCCTTCATCTTCAAAGGTTGTAAGACCGGTAGTCCCACACTCTGCGCATACTGCTTTACAGCCGATGCCTGCAACACACTCCCATGTCGCCCTACAGGTTTGTCAGGCTGTGTTACTACAGCTACCACATTGTATCCCTGCTCCACCATAGCTTTCAACGTCGGCACGGCAAACTCGGGTGTTCCCATAAACACTATACGTAAATCCTTTTTTTGCATCTCCTCAAATAATAAAATGGTATAATTATAAAATGGTCAAATAGTTGTCACTCCTGACTCATGTCTGCAACCATCTTGCGATACATTCCGTAGATTCGCTGACGGGAAATATATCCTTTCAGATGCCGTTCAGCATCCAGCACAGGCAGCCATCCTGCACCTGTAGAATCAAAGGCTTTCATGACTTCAGCCATTGACTGAGTATCGTTAAGCGTTTCGGCCGGTTGCGTCATGAGTTGCGAAGCCCTAAAATGATGGTAAAGTTCAATACGGAACACGACATTTCTGATTCGGCTGATGTCAATTTCGCCCAACAGCACACCTGCCTCATCAAGAACTGGCAACTGACTGTTATGACTCTGAGAAATCTTGTGTACAATATCTCCCAGTTCCATGTCAGGGTTTACAGCCATATAGTCACGGTCTATGACTGAGTCAAGACTCATCAATGTCAAGACAGCATGGTCTGTATGGTGGGTGATCAGTTTTCCCTGTTTAGCCAATCTCATACCATAAATACTATGTGGCTCAAAAATAATAATGGTCAAATAAGCACAAACCGAGGTAATCATCAACGGCATGAAGAGGTTATAGCCACTTGTTATTTCTGCTATCAGAAAGATGCCTGTCAGCGGAGCATGCATCACTCCCGACATAACACCAGCCATGCCCAATAGGGCAAAGTTCTTCTCTGGTATATAGACTCCTATGCTGTTTTCATTCCATAGGCGGGCAAAAAGAAAACCGGCAAAACAACCGATAAACAAACTTGGTGCAAAAGTTCCGCCAACGCCACCGGCACCATTTGTGGCCGAAGTGGCATACACCTTTGTAAACAATACAAAAGCCAGATAGGCCAACAGCAGTTCACTATGTCCATAGAAAAGTGAGCCATCTAATATCTGGTTCCAGTCAGCCTCCGTCCTGCCATTCAGCAGCAGACTGATTGACTGGTACCCCTCACCATACAGACTGGGAAAAAGGAAAATCAGCAGACTCAGCATGGAACCTCCAATGAGCAAACGCAGATAGGGTCTGTCCTTGAAATGAGCAAACATACCCTCTGTGGCCGTCATCATACGAATAAAATACAGACTCACCAACCCACAAAATACGCCCAGCAGCACCGTAGCCGGAACACGCTCCACCGTCCAGTCGGAGTCAATATGAAAGGAAAATAAGGTGGTGTCGCCACTAAATATATAGGTAAAACAGGTTGCTGTCACACACGACACCAGAATAGGTAGGAGCGATGCCATCGTCAAGTCTATCATTAAGACTTCCAACGTAAAGACCAAACCTGCTATTGGTGCTTTGAAGATTCCTGCAATAGCACCTGCCGCGCCACAACCCATCAGCAGCATTAGTGTACGGCTGTCAAGTCGCAACAATTGTCCGATATTTGAGCCTATAGCACTGCCTGTCAGCACAATAGGAGCCTCAGCACCCACCGAGCCACCAAAGGCAATCGTTATTGCCGATGCCACTACCGACGACCAAGTATTATGAGGTTTCAAGCGGCTTCGCTTCGCTGATATGGCATAAAGAATCCGCGTAATGCCGTGTGAGATATCATCTCTGACAATGTAACGTACGAAGAGCGACGTGAGATAAATGCCGATAACTGGCAACACCAGATAGAGCCAGTTTGCACCTGTACTATCTACCTGCCCAGTCAGCAAAGCTGAAATCTGGTTAATAAGAGAGTGTAGGACGAACGCAGCCACTGCGGCAAAGAAACCAACCAACAATGCCAGAATAATGATAAACAGCTTGTCGCTAATATGTTCACAGCGCCAAACGTGTAGCTTTTCAAGCCATGCAGGTCGTGTCAGGACTCGTGTATCTCTCATTACTTGATTATAAATACCTATTTGCGAATGATGCTTACCTCTCCATCAGCCTTCAGTCTGATGATGCTGCTTGGCTGGTGCGGTTTGTGCTCTTGTCGCCGGCTCCAGCAGACATAGTCAACGGCACCCAACAGTTCAGGCACAATATCGCAGTAGTTTTGCGCAGCTGGCTGACCACTGATATTAGCGCTGGTTGATACCAAGGCTTTCTGAAATCTATAGCAAAGTTCTTTTGAGAAGGGTTCCTGTGTAATGCGCAGGGCAATACTTCCGTCCTCGGCAATGAGGTTCGGAGCCAGGTTCACCGCCCCGTCCAAAATCAGCGTGGTGGGTTTCACGTTGCCCTCACTCAGACTGTCAATGAGTTGCCATGCCACGTCGGGCACTTGTCTCACATATCGTTGCAGTCGCGCATCTGAATCCACCAGGCATATCAGTGCTTTCGAATCCTCACGTTTTTTTATTTGGTAAACCCTTTTCACAGCTTCCTCATTGGTAGCATCACAACCAATGCCCCACACCGTGTCAGTCGGATAGAGTATCACCCCACCCTTTTTTAATACTTCCACAGCTTTCTTGATATCTTCTTCGCGTGTCACCTCAGATTTTTATAAATTAATCGTTTTTACTTTAAATATTAAAACTCGCTGGTGAAATGGAACTTGATGTTTTCGAAGTCCTGCTGAGCCATTTGGAGCATATAGCCAGAATCAGCCAAGAAGACATCACGTCCATCCTTGTCTTTTGCCATATACTGGTACTTGCGCTTTTTGAAGTTCTCCAGTTCCTTGTCGTCGTCACTTTCTATCCAGCAGGCTTTATATAGGTGGACAGGTTCCCAACGGCACTTGGCATTATACTCATTCTCCAGACGGTACTGAATAACCTCAAACTGCAGCTGACCTACGGTGCCGATAATTTTCCGGTTATTAAACTGATTGACGAACAACTGGGCAACACCCTCATCCATCAACTGGTCGATTCCCTTCTGCAATTGTTTGGACTTCATCGGGTCATCATTCTCAATATATTTGAACAGCTCAGGCGAGAACGAGGGCAGCCCACGGAAATGCAACTGCTCACCTTCTGTCAGCGTATCACCAATCTTGAACAGGCCTCCCGTATCTGGTAGCCCGACGATATCACCAGGCCATGCCTCGTCAATCGTTGACTTGCGCTGAGCCATGAACTGCGTGGGAGAAGAGAAGCGTAACATCTTTCCCTGACGCACATGCAGATAGGGTTGGTTGCGCTGGAACTTTCCTGAGCAGACCTTGCAGAAGGCAATACATGAGCGGTGATTGGGGTCTATGTTAGCAGTAATCTTGAAGATGAAGCCGGTAAATTTCTGCTCCACAGGGTCCACCATGCGTTCCTCCGCCTTGGTGGGTTTCGGACTTGGAGCTATCTGCACAAAACAGTTCAACAGTTCCTGTACGCCAAAGTTGTTGAGCGCGGAGCCGAAAAACACGGGTGCGACTTCTGCCGAACGGTAAGTTTCGACATCAAATTCAGGATATACGCCATCAACAAGTTCCAGATCTTCACGGAGTTTGGCAGCATCCTGCTCACCAATTCGGACATCAAGCTCTGCCGAAGCAATATCTACGCTGACCTTTTCGGTCACGCGCTGTTTATCAGGCGTGAAGAGATCGAGCTTTTGTTCATAAATATTATAGACCCCCTTAAATTTGGCACCTTGGTTGATAGGCCAGCTGAGGGGACGTACCTTAATTTCCAGTTCCTGCTCCAACTCGTCCAAAAGGTCAAACGGGTCACGACCTTCACGATCCATCTTATTAATAAAGATGATGACGGGAGTATTTCTCATGCGGCAAACAGACATGAGCTTACGGGTTTGTGTCTCCACACCCTTGGCACCATCGACTACAATGATGGCAGAATCAACAGCCGTCAGCGTACGGTAGGTGTCTTCGGCAAAATCCTGGTGGCCGGGGGTGTCGAGGATGTTCACCTTATATTCAATGTCCGAACCGTCGGGGGTGTAGTCGAACTCCATCACGGAAGTGCTGACCGAGATACCACGTTGTTTCTCTATATCCATCCAGTCGCTGGTAGCCGTCTTTTTAATTTTGTTGTTCTTTACTGCACCGGCCACCTGTATCTGTCCGCCGAAAAGCAGGAACTTCTCGGTCAGCGTGGTCTTACCAGCGTCAGGGTGCGAAATAATTGCAAAGGTTCTTCTTCTTTCTATCTCTTGATTCATTCTGAGCCTCCTAAGCTTGGGGTATGGGGTCTGAACAAGCGGTTATCAGACCTGTTAATTATTTGTACTTGGGGAACTGCGCTTGTTCAGACCCCTATGGTTTCCTCGCTCGGCTTTGTCGCTTGGCTCACAAAGAACTTAGGGAGCATAGTTTCTTTACACACTCTGCGAGGCTCTCTTCCCAGTACGGCACCTCTATGTCATAGGTCTGCTTCAGCTTGGTCTTGTCAAGTACCGAGTAATGCGGACGGTTGGCTGGCGTGGGGTATTCGCTGGTGTGTAACGGACGCACCTGACAGGTGGAGATGCCTGCCAGACGATGGATGGCCTTTGTAAAGTCATACCATGAGATAACTCCCTCGTTGGAGAAATGATAGACACCAGGCTTTACGCCCTGCTCTATGGCGGTGAAGATGACACGGGCCAAATCACGTGCATAGGTCGGTGTGCCTATCTGGTCAAAGATAACACCCAGTTCCGTTTTCTCTCTACCTAAACGTATCATGGTCTTCACGAAGTTGTTACCGAAGGTCGAATACAGCCATGCCGTACGGATGATCATAGCCTGCCTGCAGAACTTCGATACGCCCAGTTCGCCAGCCAGTTTTGTTGACCCATAAACACTGTTCGGACAGGGAGTGTCTGTCTCCACGTATGGCGTGTGCTTGGTGCCGTCAAACACGTAATCAGTAGATATCTGAATCATCCAACCACCACGTTTCTCCACCGCGGCAGCCAAATAGGCCGGCGCAATGGTATTGAGCGTCGTAGCTAATTCCTTGTCACTCTCAGCCTTGTCAACAGCGGTATAAGCGGCACAATTCACGATTCCGTCAATTTTATTGACTGCCACAAAATGCCCCACGGCCAACTGGTTGCTGATGTCCAACTCTTCCACGTCAGTATTAAAATAAGTATGCTGGGGATGTTCCTTCTCCAGCAATTGCATTTCATTTCCTAATTGGCCTCGACAGCCTGTTACTAAGATATTCATAATTATTCGAATTGCAAGGGGGTTTCTTTGTCTTTTAAATAATAGTCGTTCAACATTCCTATCAGGGTGGTGATTTCCTTGACGGCATGTTGTGTGTTAGGTGTAATGTCCTTTTTCTGCAAACGCAGCATCATGACACCATAAAGCGAGTTAAAACATGTTTCTATTTCGTTTTCCTCCTTATGGGCACCACGGTTGCGCAGCTCTACGATATAAGGCAACACTTTATAATACTCTGCATTATAAAAGGGGAACTTCGTTGATGCCAACAACTGGCTATGCAACTCTTCCAACTGCTGGAGTGTAACCTGATTGATTTGCAAATGGCCCTTTTCACGACAGCCCTCTGTATTCATCATTCTGATTAGGTTACCAAACCAGTCGAGTTCTTCTTCTTTTTGCTCTTCATTGTAACCGAAACGGTCTATATATTCACGCCGGATGCGCGGCAAAGAGCAGTCGAAGGCACGAATGGTATCCTCTATCTGCCACATATACAGCAGGTACTCGGCAATATTCTTTTTCCTTAATTCCTGTGCAATATACATTCTTTATCTTTACTTTTTTACCTTTTAACTAAAAGAAGCGAAACAGGCTGGTGGTTGTGCCAAACAGAAAGACCAACGAGAAAATAACCACTACCGCACCAATAATCTGATTAATTATCTTGATGCCGTTGTCGTCAAAAATAGCACGTACCTTATCAACGAGCCACGACAAGCCAAACCACCACAGTAGTGCTCCTGCCACAATGCTCAAGAACCCTATGACCATTTCAAACGGATGGTCTGGGAACACAAACGCGAACTGGGCAAACAGTCCCATAAACAGGAAGATAATCAACGGGTTGCTGAACGTCACGAGGAACGCCGTCCAGGTGTTGTGCCACAGCGTACCGCGCTGAGTACCCGAGTGACGGATATTCTTTGAGGGGTCACTCCGCCATGTGGCTATACCAAACGCGAGAAGCAATATGCTGCCGATAATCTGGAGGTAGAACTTATTTTGGGCATCGTTGATAAAATCTGTTACGAACGACATGCCAAAACCGGTAATACCTGCATAGATAATGTCGCTCACAGCAGCACCAATGCCTGTCACAAAGCCATACCAACGGCCTTTGTTCAGCGTTCGCTGCACACAAAGCACCCCCACAGGACCCATCGGTGCTGAAGCTATCATACCAATGAGCATACCTTTGAATATTAAATCTACTATATTATATATAGGAAACGGCATATTGAGTGCAAAGGTACAAATTAGTAAGCAAAAAAGCAAATCGATCCAACCTATTAGGCTTATTTAACATTCTACTGATGAAAAAAACTATTCGCGACAACTTCCTAATCTCAAATTTCTTCGTACCTTTGCCACACAATAACTATTTCACATAAACTTAAATATAACATGAACGAACAACAAGGAATCAAGCCCTACGTTATCGGCTTGGACTTAGGAGGAACAAACTCCGTTTTCGGCATCGTAGATGCCCGTGGTGAAATCAAGGCGACAACAGCCATTAAGACCGGAGGTTTCGAGAAGGTTGAAGACTATGTCAAGGCTTCTGTTGATGCCTTACAGGTCATCATTGACCAAGTGGGTGGCATTGAGAAAATCAAAGCCATGGGCATAGGCGCCCCCAACGGCAATTATTATAACGGTACCATTGAGTATGCTCCGAACCTGGCTTGGGCTCATGACGGCATAGTACCTCTTGCCAAACTCTTCAGCGATGCTTTAGGCATTCCCGTAGCACTTACAAACGATGCTAACGCTGCCGCTATCGGCGAAATGGTCTATGGTGTAGCTCGAGGCATGAAGAACTTTATTGTCATTACGCTGGGAACCGGTGTAGGTTCTGGTATTGTGGTCAACGGCCAACTACTCTACGGCCACGACGGTTTCGCCGGTGAACTGGGACACGTCACGATGGTTCGCGGTGCCGAAGGTCGTTCTTGCGGATGTGGACGCACCGGTTGTCTGGAGGCATACTGCTCTGCCACTGGTGTGGCTCGTACAGCACGCGAGATTCTGGCAAAGACCGACCGTCCTTCACTGTTACGCGAAATGAACCCCGAGGACATAACGTCACTTGATGTTTCTATTGCTGCCGGCAAAGGCGACGAGGTTGCCAAGGAGATTTACGAGTTTACGGGTAAGATGCTCGGTGAGGCATGTGCAGACTTCGCTGCCTTCAGTTCACCCGAAGCGTTCATCTTCTTCGGAGGCATGGTGAAAGCCGGCGACCTGATTATGGAACCCATCAAGAAGGCGTACAACAACCATGTGCTTCCCATCTTCAAGAACAAAGCACAGTTTTTGGTAAGCGGACTTGACGGTGCCAGTGCTGCCGTACTGGGCGCATCGGCCATCGGTTGGGAAATCCAATAACTCTCAAAAACCATGACGGCGAAACAGCCTGAATGGACTCTGAAAATGATAAAGGATGTTAAATCAATGCATCTTTTATCATTTTCTTTTGACCATTTTTCATCGGGTGATAGGAATTGATTACCTTTGCACAGTCTAAGCGACCTGACGTCATGTCAGCAAGTACGGACACATTAAGGTTCGCATAACAGCGATTAAAGGGGAATGTGAGTGTAAATCTCCGACTGTCCCGCAGCTGTAAGTTCCTTTATACACTACAGACAAGGCAAAATCCACTGTTTGGCCCTCAATGCAAGGGAAAAATGGGAAGGAGTCTGTAGTTGGAACAAAGTCAGAAGACCTGCCTTATATGTTAAGATGCCGAAGTTCCTCGATGTAAGGAAGATTGAGGCTAACAAACAACAATAGTGATTACGATTAACATCATCTCCTCACGGGGAATGGTAAAACGCGGTTTCTTCGCGAATGGACCGTACGTGTATTATTATATAAGTTAGGAAAAAGTCTGGCCGTGAGGTCAGGCTTTTTTACATAACAGAAGAGGTTGGTGCAGGACGCTACCAACCTCACAAACACGAATGATAAGATGCATTTTAAACGAAATGTTGTCTTATCGTTGGCAAATATACAACATTAAAGGTTAAAAAACAAATTTTGTCGATAAAATTTACTTTTTACTTACAAATTTGTAAAAAAACAAGCAAAATATTTGTGGATTAAAAGAATAATATATACTTTTGCAACCGAAAACATAAAAACTTATATATATATGACAAAATTGATGAATGCATGGTGGTGGCGTAACTCGAGATTCAAATAGTCGCGGGGTACGTAGCCATATATATATATGTATCTACATCAGATAAAAAAGGCTCGTCGTTAACGCGACGAGCCTTTTTTAGTAAGTATTAAAAGAGGGTAATAAAACAGATTAAAATAACAACAAGTATGAAGAAAAGCTATTTAGTTGACGAAAAAGGATTTTATGGAGAGTTTGGCGGGGCTTATGTTCCCGAGATTCTCTATGCTACAGTGCAGAAACTGCAAGAGGAGTATCTGCCCATTCTTGAGAGTCGCGAGTTTCAGGAAGAGTACATGTCGCTGTTACGCGACTATGTGGGGCGCCCCAGTCCACTCTACCTGGCCCGACGCATGAGTGAGAAATATGGTTGCCGCCTTTACCTGAAACGTGAAGACCTGAACCACACCGGCGCACACAAAATCAACAACACCATCGGACAGATTCTGCTGGCCAAGAAGATGGGCAAGAAGCGTATCATAGCCGAGACAGGAGCTGGTCAGCATGGCGTGGCCACCGCCACAGTATGTGCTCTGATGGACATGCCTTGCGTCGTCTATCAAGGAGCTCTCGACGTGGAGCGTCAGCATGTGAACGTGGAGCGGATGAAGATGTTGGGAGCAGAGGTACGACCGGTGAAGACGGGCAACTGGACACTGAAAGATGCCACCAACGAAGCCATCCGCGACTGGTGTTGTCATCCCGCTGACACCTTTTATATTATAGGTTCTACGGTAGGGCCCCACCCCTACCCTGACATGGTGGCCCGCCTTCAGAGCATCATTTCGAAGGAGATCAAAGAACAACTGCAGGAAAAGATTGGTCGTGACTATCCCGACATACTGATGGCTTGTGTGGGAGGCGGCAGCAATGCGGCCGGAACCATTTACCACTATATCGACGACGAACGCGTCAGAATAGTGCTGGCTGAGGCTGGTGGTCAGGGCGCCGATACCGGACATACGGCAGCAACAATCCATGCCGGGCATCTGGGCATCTTGCATGGTTCCAAAACGTTGGTCATGCAGACGCCTGATGGACAAATCATTGAGGCTGAAAGCATCTCTGCCGGTCTGGACTATCCCGGCATCGGACCCATGCATGCCAACCTGGCCACACAACACCGCGCAACGGTATATTCCATTAACGACGACGAAGCCGTCAGGGCTGCCTACGAACTGACTCGCATGGAGGGAATCATTCCCGCACTGGAATCAGCCCATGCCATAGCGGCCCTACAGAAAATGCAGTTCAAGCCCGACGATGTGGTCGTTCTGACGGTCAGCGGACGTGGCGACAAGGACGTGGAAACTTATTTGTCTCACAAAGAAATGGCAGGAGAATATGGAAACTTTTAACTTTCAAACAACCAGTCGCACGATTCTGGCCGACCTTTATACACCAGTATCCGTTTATATGCGACTGCGTGACATCTACCCACAGAGTGCCCTCATGGAGAGTTCCGACTACCACGACAAGGACAACTCGCGTTCCTTCATAGGCATTAACCCTGTAGCATCGGTTGCCATTGGCCACAATGTTGCTACAGTCACCTACCCCGACGGTTCTGTCATGAAGCGCCCACTTGATGCTGACTTCGGTTCAGCAGAAGCCATACATGCCTTGATTGACTACATACACGTTAAGGGCGACCATGCCCACCTATGCGGTCTTTATGGCTACACCAGTTTCAATGCCGTTCGCTACTTCGAAAATATCAACGTGAAGGACGAGACTCTGGAGAAGAACGATGCGCCCGACTTATTATATATTATGTATAAGGACATCATCGTATTCGACCACTTTAACAACCAGTTGACGGTAATCGGCCTCTCCGAGGACGCTAAAGACACCGGTGACTCCGGGCTCTCTGAAATCTTCAAAGCCATGAATCGCAGCAACGTGCAGGCTTATGACTTTCATCCCGTTGGCGATGTACGTTCGACGCTGACCGACGAGGAACACAAGGCGAACATCCGCCGGGGCATACAGCATTGCTTGCGTGGCGACGTGTTCCAAATCGTGCTGTCACGCCGGTTCATACAGCAATACGAGGGCGACGATTTCCGCCTTTACCGCGCTCTGCGCAGCATCAACCCCTCGCCCTATCTGTTCTATTTCGACTTCGGCGGCTTCCGTATCTTCGGTTCTTCTCCCGAGACGCATTGCCGAATTGAGGGGGGACGTGCCTACATCGACCCTATTGCGGGAACCACCAAGCGTACTGGCGATGTAGAGAAAGACAAGCAAGGCGCTGAGTTCCTGCGCAATGACCCTAAAGAGAATGCCGAACACGTCATGCTCGTTGACCTGGCACGTAACGACCTGAGCCGCAACTGCCACAACGTTCGCGTAGAATACTACAAGGATATTCAGTATTATTCCCATGTCATCCATCTGGTGAGCCGCGTCAGCGGAGAGTTAGACGGATCTGCAGAATGTGAACGCACTGGCGGAAAGTCGTCGGGTGCCGACCCCATCAAGACGTTTATCGACACGTTCCCGGCAGGCACTCTTTCCGGTGCACCGAAGGTGCGTGCCATGCAGCTTATTTCTGAATACGAGCCGCACAATCGCGGAGCATACGGCGGTTGCATTGGCTACATCGGTTTCGACGGCAGCCTGAATCAGGCCATAACCATCCGTACCTTTGTGTCACGCAATGGCGAACTGTGGTTTCAAGCCGGCGGTGGCATCGTGGCCAAGAGCAACGAGGAATACGAGTTGCAGGAAGTAAACAACAAACTCGGTGCCCTGCGCCGGGCAATCATCATGGCAGAAAAGATGTAAGGTTATGAAAATAGTAATCATTGACAATTACGACTCATTCACGTACAACCTGAGTCATTTGGTAAAAGAGTTGGGTGCCGACGTGACGGTGCTTCGCAACGACCAGTTCGACCTCGGCGACATCGAGGCATACGACAAAATCATCCTGTCACCCGGCCCTGGCATTCCTTCTGAAGCCGGACTGCTTCTTGACGTCATCCGCCGTTATGCCGGCCGCAAGCCTATTCTGGGTGTTTGTCTCGGCCACCAGGCCATAGGCGAAGTGTTTGGTGCTAAGCTGGAGAACCTCAGCGATGTGTTTCATGGGGTGGCAACGCCTTGCCATGTCACCACATCCGACACGCTGTTCAACGGTCTGCCTGCCGACATCACCATTGGCCGCTACCATTCCTGGGTAGTGAGCAACACCAACTTCCCGGTCTGTCTTGAGGTGACGGCCGTCAGTCCTGAAGGTCAGGTGATGGCCCTGCGCCACAAGGAGTACGACATTCACGGTATTCAGTTCCATCCGGAAAGCGTACTGACACCCGACGGAAAACAGATCATACAGAACTGGCTAACAGCCTGATCCTATCAATAATTCGTATCAAAAATCATATCCCATCAATACAATGGAAAAGCAAACAATGAAAGACATCCTCAACAGGATGCTCAACCACGAGGAACTCTCGCGCGAAGAAATGAAGCAGATTTTGATTGGCATCACGCAATCAGAATACCCTAACGAACAGATTACTGCTTTACTGACAGCTCTGCAAATGCGAGGCGTGACGGTCGATGAACTGCTCGGCTTCCGCGACGGCATACTGGAAACCGGCGTGCCTGTCCCCTTGCAATGCGACCGTTACATCGACGTCGTCGGCACAGGCGGCGACCGCAAGAACACCTTTAATATCTCTACCACCAGTTGCTTCGTCATTGCCGGTGCAGGCTACAAGGTGGCCAAGCATGGCAACTATGCTGCCACGTCAACAAGCGGAGCCTCGAACGTCATTGCCCACCATGGCATCAAGTTCACCGACGACATTGACCGCCTGAATCGCAGCATCAACGAGTGCGGCATTGTCTATCTGCATGCCCAGCTGTTTGCACGTGCCATGAAGTTCGTCGGCCCCATCCGTAAGGCCCTGCAGTTCCCTACCATCTTCAACCTGCTTGGCCCGTTGGTCAACCCCAGCCAGCCCAGCTGTCAGCTGCTTGGCGTGGCCAACCTCGACCAAATGCGCCTGTATAACAATGTTTATCAGCGGCTTGGCATCGACTATGGCATCGTCAACTCCATCGACGGCTACGACGAGATTTCACTCACGGGGGCATTTAAGGTGACTACCAATCAGTACGAACGTATCTTCCAACCGCACGACCTGGGTTTCGACATCATCAAACCTGAAGAACTGGTAGCAGGAGCTACCGAGGACGAGGCGGCCCGAATCTTTGACTCCGTACTCGAAAACCGTTGCCTGCCTGGTCAGAAGCAAGTGGTTCTGGCCAATGCAGCCTTCGGCATCCAGGTGTTGGAACACGGACAGAAGAGCATTGAAGAGTGTGTGGACATTGCCCGCCGGAGTATTGACAGCGGCGCAGCATTACAAACATTCAGGAAATTTGTCGAGCTGAACAGTTAAGTTATGGAAAATATTTTGTATCTTTGCAGGCGTAATCAACTAAAATTCATCAGACCATGGCAGACATTTTAGAAGAAATCGTAGCCTGGAAACGGCGCGAAGTCCAGATTATGAAGGAGATGCAGCCTACCAAGAAACTGCAGCGCATCATTGAAGAGCAGACCTTCTACAAGCGTCCACCTATTGCCGACGCCCTCAGAAAGTCAACCACCGGCATCATTGCCGAGTTCAAGCGTAAGTCACCATCCCTTGGCTGGATTAACGAAGACGCCAAACCCTCCGACATTCCCTTTGCCTACCAGCAGAACGGTGCGGCAGCCATCAGTGTTCTTACCGACAACCGCTACTTTGGCGGCGACGATGAATACATCAAAGAGGCACGCATGTCGGGTGTTCGCATTCCGGTGCTGTACAAAAACTTCATCATCGATGAGCACCAGCTGCTACAGGCACGCCTGGCAGGTGCGTCCACCGTGCTGCTCATTGCTGCCTGCCTGAACTTCTACGAGTGCAAACGACTCCTGCAGGCTGCTCATGCCATCGGGCTTGAAGTGCTCTTGGAGATGCACGACGAAGACGAATTGGACTATGCTGAACTGGAACCCGACCTCTATGGCATTAATAACCGTAGTCTCGGCACCTTCACGACTGACGTGGAAACCTCCTTCCGGCTGGCCGACCTGCTGCCCATCAATGCTGTCAAAATCAGCGAAAGCGGCATCAGCAATCCCGATACGGTACGTCAGCTCCGCGAAGTTGGCTATCAGGGTTTCCTCATCGGCGAGACTTTCATGAAGCAGGAAGATCCCGGAGCAGCATTGGCCAACTTCATCGCTGCGATATAAAATGATAAATAATTAAGAACAAGAACATTAAACCATGATACTAAAGGTTTGCGGCATGCGCGAGCCCGGCAATATCTCAGCTGTCGAAGAGCTGCAGGCAGGCTACGGTATGCCACGCTCCGCCGGGTGGATGGGTTTCATTTTCTGGCCTAAGTCCAGCCGCTACGTTGCTGCACTGCCAGCTTACTTGCCCCAGCGGGTCCGGCGCATCGGTGTCTTTGTCGATGCCCCGTTGACTGATGTCATTCAGCATGTGGCTGACTACGGTCTGTACGGCGTACAACTGCATGGCCACGAGACACCGGAATACGTCCAGTCGCTTCGCGCTGCCGTCAGCATTACCGTCATCAAGGCCTTCTGCATCTCCACGTCTGCCGACCTGGAAGCCACTTCCCTGTATTCCGGACTTGCTGACTACTTCCTGTTCGACGCCAAGGGGCCTTCAGCCGGCGGCAACGGTACGCAGTACGACTGGTCAATGCTGAATGCCTACCAAGGGCCGGTGCCCTTCCTGCTCAGTGGCGGCATAGGCCCCGACGACGCTCAGCACATCAGCGACTTCCGTCATCCTTATTTGGCAGGCATCGACCTCAACTCGCGTTTCGAGCATGCTCCGGCCCTCAAGGACATCCATCTTCTCACGACTTTCATGAAAAGTCTTCAATCACTGTCACTCTTATAACCCCTATACCCCAAACAAGAATATGAACAAAATCAATTCCCTTTTCAATAATCGCGGCTCCCGTAAGCTGCTCTCCCTTTATTTCTGCGCCGGTGCCCCTACCCTCGACGGAACGGCCCAAGTCATTCTCACCCTTCAGCGCCGCGGCATCTCCATGATTGAGGTGGGCATTCCGTTCAGCGACCCCATGGCCGACGGTCCCGTCATTCAGGATGCTGCCACCACGGCCCTCAAGAACGGCATGACCCTGCGCAAGCTCTTCGAACAGCTGAGTGCTGTCAAGGACCAGGTCAGCATACCCCTCATCCTCATGGGCTACCTGAACCCTATCATGCAGTACGGCATCGAGGCCTTCTGCCAGTCGTGCGTAGAGAGTGGCGTCAGCGGCATGATTATTCCCGACCTGCCCTTTAAGGACTATCAGGAAGTCATCAAGCCCGTGGCCGACCGCTACGACCTGCGTGTCATCATGCTCATCACCCCCGAAACCAGCGAGGAGCGCATCCGTTTCATCGACGAACATACCGACGGTTTCATCTATATGGTGTCTTCTGCTGCCATCACGGGAGCCCAGAAGTCTTTCGACGATGCCAAACAGGAATATTTCCGCCGCATCAACCAGATGAACCTCCGCAATCCACGCATGATTGGCTTCGGCATCAGCAATGCGCAGACCCTCAAGGCCGCACAGGACAATGCCGCCGGTGCCATCATCGGCTCCAAGTTTGTCACCTTGCTACACGAGGCGCAAGGCGATGCCGACAAGGCACTCGACCAGCTCTTCGAGGCATTGCAGCGTTGAGTTTTCGGCCTTCAACGTAATCCTTTACATCAATTATTTCCTTATTATCTTTGGGCATTCAGATATATTTTTGTATCTTTGTGCCCATAAATATTTTCTAATCTACTAAAACTTAAACAATGAAGCAACTCCAATTATTGCTCCTGTGCCTGCTGCTTCCTGCCGTGGCCATGGCCGACGATGCGTGGAACACCACCTACAAGCAGATTGAGCAAAGCATCAAGGCGCCGGAATTTGCCGCCCGCGACTTCGTCATCACCAAGTATGGAGCCAGTACCAAGGCTTCGGCAGTAAAAAACCAGAAAGCCATCAACAAAGCTATTGCAGCCTGTTCGAAGAAAGGCGGCGGACGCGTCATCGTGCCGGCAGGAACGTTCAACACGGGTGCCATCACCCTGCTGTCTAACGTCAACCTTGTGGTCGAGAAAGACGCCGTGCTGCAGTTTGTCTTCCAGCCTGACCTCTACCCCATCGTGCCTACACGCTGGGAGGGCATCGACTGCTGGAACCTCAGTCCCTGCATCTATGCCTACAAGCAGCAGAACGTGGCCATCACCGGCGAAGGAACCATCGACGGCGGCGGCTCCAACGAGACCTGGTGGCCCATGTGCGGAAAGGCCTCTTTCGGCTATCGTGAGGGCATGATCAGCCAGCGCGGAGGTTCCCGTGCCCGTCTGCTCAAGCAGGCAGAGGACGGTGTCAACATGGACGAGCGCCGTTTCGACAAGAACGACGGCCTGCGCCCGCAGCTCATTAACCTGAACCAGTGCGACAACATCCTCATTGAGAATGTCACCCTGCTGCGCTCTCCCTTCTGGGTCATTCACCCCCTGTTCTGCAAGAACGTCACGGTGCGCGGCGTGAAGATCACCAACGATGGTCCTAACGGCGACGGCTGCGACCCCGAGTCGTGCGACGGCGTGCTGATTGAAAACTGCTTCTTCAACACCGGCGACGACTGCATAGCCATCAAGAGCGGACGTAACAACGACGGACGCCTGTGGGGAAAGCCCTCTGAGAATATCATCATACGCAACTGCATCATGCACAACGGACACGGCGGCGTGGTCATCGGTTCTGAAATTTCCGGCGGCTGCCGCAACGTCTTTGCCCACGACAACGTGATGGACTCGCCTGAACTGGAGCGTGTGGTACGCATCAAGACAAACCCCTGCCGCGGCGGTGTCATCGAAAATATCTACGCGCGTAATATTAAGGTAGGACAATGCAAGGAGTCGGTGCTGAAAATCAACCTCGACTACGAGCCTAACGAGATATGCTGCCGCAACTATCCGCCCACGGTCCGCAACATCTACATGGAGAACGTCACCTGCGAAAAGTCTATGTATGGCGTGCAGATCATCGGACTCGACACGGCCGTCTATGTTCACGACATCTACGTCAAGGACTGTAAGTTCAACGGCGTGCAGTCGGGCAACACCATCAAGGGCGAGACGCGTAACGTGAAGTTCGAAAACCTCTTCATCAACGGAAACATCGTGCTCTTGGAGAAACCATATAAGCACTACAGCGAGTGGCTCACCTACTCGGAAATGCAGCGAACGCCCAAGTCCTTTCTGCTTGACTTCGCCAAGAAACCTCGGTGGAGCTACGTCATGGGAATTGAACTCGAAGCAATGCTCGACACCTATCTTAAGTATGGCGGAAACGCCATACTTAATTATTGTAAGGAGTATTGTGACACCATGATCTATGCCGACGGTAACATTCGCAACTACAAGCTCGAGGACTATAACCTCGACAACATTCGCACCGGCCACTTCGTGGCACGCATGCAGCAGCTCTATCCCGAGGAGAAGAACCTGAAGGCCATACAGCTCATGATGCGCCAGTTAGAGAAGCAGCCCCGCACCAAGAAGGACAAGGTCTATTGGCACAAGGCCATTTATTCCTATCAGGTGTGGCTCGACGGCATCTTCATGGGGCTGCCCTTCCGCGTGCTGACAGCACCGTTGGTGGAAGGTCAGAATAATCAGAATAATCAGATTACTCCGATTACTCAGATTACTCAGATTACTCCGAATACTCAGATTACTCCGAATATTCAGAAAATCTACGACGACGCCGTCAACCAAATCAGCATTACCTACCAGCGCACCTACGACCCGGCAACCGGTCTGAACCGCCATGCCTACGACGAGACGCGCGACATGTTCTGGGCCGACAAGAAGACAGGACTCTCGCAGCACTGCTGGGGACGCGCCCAGGGGTGGTACTCCATGGCTCTCATTGAACTACTCGACGCGCTGCCCGAAAACTACGCCCGCCGTGCCGAACTCATCGACTTGCTGAAACGCGACCTTGATGCCATCATTAAGTGGCAGGACAAGAAGACGGGACTGTGGTATCAGGTCATGGATTCTCCAACCCGCGAAGGTAACTACCTGGAATCCACCTGCTCATCAATGTTTGCTTACGTGTTGCTGAAGGCCGCCCGCAAGGGCTACGTCGGCGACGAATACCGTCAGGCCGGCATCTGTGCCTACGAGGGTATCATCAAGCACTTCATCCGCCTGAACAACGACAAAACCATCTCCCTGACGCAGTGCTGCGCCGTGGCAGGTCTTGGCCCGGGGCTCAGCAAGAAGGTGCTCAAGGCTGCACCCAACGTGAAGGAGAACCTCAGGCGCGACGGCTCTTACGAATACTACCTCAGCGAACCCATACGCGACAACGACGCCAAGGGCGTGGGACCCTTCATCTGGGCTTCATTGGAGATGGAGGCACTGGGCTATACCACCGACACCTTGTAATGACACATTTCACCATCGCTATTGTTACACCTACAACTTATATAAAAACAATATGAAACGAATATTACTTCCCCTCGTTGCAGCCTTTTGCTCACTGTCTGTCTGGGCCGACGGCTACGACCTCAATGAGCCGTTCGGCTTCTGTACCGTTACGTCGCGTACCGATGCCGGCACATCTTACAACATGACGGGCGGCGGGTGCTACACCTACCCCATCCCCGACGACTTTACGGGCAAGGTCATTGTTCTGAAGTCAACCGGCCAGAACATGAAGAGTACCATTCAGAATGCCATCAGCCAGAACGACGTCATCATCTTCGACGGTTCCGACGGCGACTTCATCGTGGCTACCAGCGTCGGCATCAGCACAAAGAACAAGACGCTGCTGGGCATCAACAATGCACGTATCTGCACCGAATGGTTTGTGACTGACCAGATAAAGGATGAGCTGACCAAAGCTGGCGTTTCCGGCATGAGCACCAGCGGAGGGGGTGGCACGCTGACGAACGGCAAGAAAGTAAGCGAAGCAGCAGAATACAATACGCGCCAAATCATTATCAACCTGACGGACGACGACGACGAGGGCTACCGCAATGCGGGCATTCTCTCACTTTCCAGCAATGCTGAGAACATCATCATCCGCAACATCAGCTTCGTGGGCCCCGGCGCCATCGACGTGGGCGGCAGCGACCTCATCTCCTGCACAGGAGCCAAGCACTGCTGGATAGACCATTGCGACTTTCAGGACGGCGAGGACGGCAACTTCGACATTACCAATTCAGCCGACTTCATCACCGTCAGCTGGTGTACGTTCCACTATACCGAACGCTCCTACATGCACCAGAACACCAACCTCGTGGGCAGCAGCGACAGCGAGGCACAAGGTTACCTAAATACCACCTTCGCCTTCAACTGGTGGGGAACGGGCTGCAAGCAGCGCATGCCGATGGCCCGCGCAGGAAAGATTCACATGCTGAACAACTACTTCAGCTGCACGGGTGCCAACAACTGCATCAACCCACGCAAGAACTCGGAGTTCCTCATTGAGGGCAACTACTTCGCGCCGGGCGTGAGTCACTACTACAGCCAGAGCAGCGCAACGGCAGTAACCTGGACGACCAACAACTACATTGCCGCTGCCAGCAACCTGCCAGCTAACGTAGGCTCTACCGTCACCGTGCCATACGACTACCAGGTAGCTCCCTATGCTGAGGTGCCTTCATTAGTGCAGGGAAATGCCGGTGCCACACTACCCTTCGGCGAGAGCACCCCGGAACCCGATGGCACCAAAGGCAGCATCTTCTGGTCCATGTCGAACGACACGAACGCCGAGGTGGCTACCGCCATAGCCGACTACATTGCCTCTACCAGCGTGACGTGCGGCTCTAACCTTGATTTACGCACGCACGGAACCTACAGCAGCATACGTTTCGCGCTCTATCAGGCTCAGACCATACAGACGGCTGCTGCCAGCGACAATGCCGTCACCTTCTCGTTCACCACCAAGAGCGGCAACAAGTTCAAGGCTTCCAGCATTGAGCTGTATGCAACAAAGGCAGGCACCGACAACGGAACAATGGATATTTCATGGAAGGATGCCGGTGGCAAGAGCACCATCTTTAGTGGCGTATCGCCTAACCGCAACAATGCCGCAAACAACTATTACTCCTACTATAGCAAGGAAATCAGCAGCACGGCTACCGATGGTACATGCGAACTGGTTATCAACCTGTATAACGTAGGGGCATCGAATACTGACGGCTCTATCAACAAGAAGGACATCGGTCTTGCCCAGGTCATCATCAAGGGTTCCATCATCGACCCCACAGGCATTGAGACTCCTGTAACGTTCTCGACTGCTGCCGACGGTTATATGTATAACCTGCAGGGACAACGGGTAGATAGCAGCTACCGAGGCATCGTCATACAAAACGGAAAGAAGTTCCTCAAGAAATAACAACGAAAAAGGAAGCCCGCGGGCTTCCTTTTTCGTTGTTAATACGAACACAAAGCTTTTGTCATGCCGTTAAGGTCCATACACATCTGGCGTGTCAGTGCTATCCGCTCGTTTTGGTGTGGCCAGGGTGCCAGCAACAGCAGCCTGCCCTCCGCACAGGCCTCATAGTACTGATGTCCCGGTTTTGAGAAAGCATTAAAGCCCCAAGGTGTAAGGAAGATAAGTGGGAAATGTGCATTCAGCACAGCCCTCATTACAGATTGTTCTCCTGTTGATATAGCCGGGGATGCGAGTACAGCCCCACTCTTTGCCAACACCAGACAGCGTTGCACCTCATCCTGTATTTGCTGTTCTGTCAGCCTCCTCGACAGCTGCACCTGTACCTTATGTGGGTGTTGCAACAGGAAACGGTTGCCAATAGCTGCATACGTTTGCTGCCCGACATTTACATTAAACTGAACACGAAAATAGTCAGGGTAAGCCCTCTTCATTGCCAGTCTGTAGGGATTCTCGTGCAGGTAGCGTTGCCAATTCGCCAGTTCCCCACGTCCTGAAAGTATATGATCGTTAAAGCCAATAGCCCACAGCTGTCCATGTTCACGGTCGTCGAGGCTGCGGTCCCGTTTCTGTTGCCCGCCCTGCTGTTGGCTGTGCTGCGACACTGTCGCAGCAGAGGAAACAGCAAGCCCCAGTTCCCTGTAAGCCCTGTTACAGCCAGTCTTAAAGCCCTTTATGACCTGCCCCAATTGGCAGTCCATCTGTTCTCGCACAAAAAGAATGCCATGCAGGTGGTCTGGCATTATCTGAAGACCAATGCTTCTGACCTGAGGGTAGTGCACGCCTATTTCGGCCCAACACGTCCGCACCCTCTCTCCAAGAGCCGTCAGTTCAACCCTTGGGGCATCAACGCTTCCTGCAGGTGCCTGCACGTTGCCCACCAACCGTCCCAATAGCTGGCGCCGGCCTTCCACCGTCATTGTTATAAGGTAAATGCACCTTGACGTATAGTCATGCCCTATGCGCCGCCGTAGCATCGACGGTTTCTTCTCACCTGCAAAGTCCTTGTGTTTCCGGTACTGTTCCCAGTCCATCCTTACTTCTGCAAATACTTCCGGCCACTCTGAACGACGATGCCTTTGTAGGAGCCATCAACACGCTGACCGCTGAGATTGAAGCAAGGCATGTCGGCACGCGGCGTACCCTCGCTGATGGTCAGACCCTCAATGGCCGACGAACTGTCGTACTCATAGCAGCCCAAGTCGGGCGCGGTGCCCTTGTACGAAACGTAGTCGGCCATCTTCTCGCCGCTGAAGCCGGTGTAGCTGACGCCCTTGTCAATGAGGTTCGTAGCCGACGCCTTCAGGTGGAACTGCTGTGTCGCTGGCAGCGTGCCGTCAGCATTACGCTCGGCGAAGATGATTTCCGTCACGTCCAACCCCTCGAAGTCAGCCTCCGTACAGCTGTAGCCCGAGTTCCACGTGTTATGATCAGAAGTAATGGTGGCACCTGAATATTTTGAGAAATGATAGTTGCTGCCACTGCCTCCCGTAGGTGACACGCTCACACAGTTCTTGATGGTCATCGTATATGCATGCGGGTTGCCGAATCCATAGTTGGTGTTGTTTTTATAGGCCGTGCAGTTAATCACCTTCATGTCGCCGGCATTATTGTTCTGGTCAAAGCCCTTCTTCCGGTGCCCCACGGCCAGGCAGCGGTACAGCTCCACGTTGTGCTTCGTGCCGTCGCCACCCACCTTGAAGCCGTTGGGGTTGCCGCCATTGGCAAAGTTGGCCAGGTCCTTACCGGCAAAGCAGGCCAGGTCCTTATCCACCCCCGTTGCCCGCGGATGGCTCGACAGGTCGAACGTGGCCGGCCCGTTGTTCCACGCTATGCAGTTGATATAGACCGTCGGCGTGCCGTCAGTAACACGCTGGAAACTGTCCCAGCCGTCGTCAGAGTTGTTCCACGACCGACAACCTATGTAGATGTTGCCCGGACAGGCATCGCCCTGCTTGTCGGCAAAGCCGTCGGCATTGCCGCCCTCGTCCTGGTAGTCGAAGTTGTCGTGCGCATCGCAGTTGATCACCATGTTATGACCACCGCTACGCAGTTGTATGCCGGCATTGCAGCAGCCATACACGTCGAGCCCCTCCAGTATGCAGTATTTGGCATCCTCCAACCAGATGCCCTTGAAGCCCGCGTAGCGAATGGTTAACCCCTTGATGTGCAGATAGCTGCCGCCCACCGTTACACCATTTTTCTTGTTCTGCTGCTGACGAAAATCCAGGACTGGCTTTTCGCTGTTATAGGGCTGAATGGTAATCATGTTGCCCTCGCTGCCCGAGCGGTTGATGCTCAATGTGTTCTGGAAGTCATACTGTCCGCCCATCAGGTAGAGGTTGTCGCCTGCCTTCAGCTTTCCGATGACCGTAGAGGTCAGTTTACCCGGACTGCTCTCCGTGTAGGCAGAGCCGTTGC